>CAKSIH010000005.1 GCA_934462705.1 uncultured Eubacteriales bacterium
ACAGGACTTGAACCTGCATGAAATTGCTTTCATATGGACCTGAACCATACGCGTCTGCCAATTCCGCCATATCCGCAAATATATATTTAATTATATTACTAAAAAATTTAAAAGTCAAGAAAAAAGAGTTCCATTTGGAACTCTTTTAAAAACGTTTTCTTAGAATTTGCAGTGCTCTTTTTTCTATTCTTGATACATATGATCGGGAAATATTTAACCTTTGAGCTACTTCGCGTTGCGTTAAAGGTAAGTTTTTTCCAAGCCCATACCTTAAAATTATAATAGTTTTTTCCCTTTCTCCCAGCGATTCCTCTATAAATTTATGTAGCTTTTCAGATTTTATTTTTATATCTAAATCATCTATTATCATGTCATCAGTAGCCATAACATCCATTAGCACAAGTGAATTTCCGTCTTTATCTATATCAATTGGCTCATTCATAGATACGTCTTGGGCACTTTTTTTGCAATTGCGAAAAAACATTAAAACTTCATTTTCTATACAACGTGCAGCATAGCTAGATAAGCGTATTCCTTTAGAAATATCAAATGTATCTATTGCTTTTATGAGTCCTATTGTGCCAATAGAGACTAAATCATCTTGATCATTGGACTTTGAATAGTATTTTTTTATAATATGCGCAACTAATCTCAAATTATGTTCTATAAGCTTATCTCTTGCCATTCTATTTCCATCTCTCATAAGTTCAAGATATTTTTTCTCTTCCTTAGCTGAAAGAGGCGATGGAAATGATCCTGCTCCATTTACATGGAGTATAAAAAATAAAAGATTACTTAAAATGCTTATTATCAAAAAAAAACACCTCTTTTCTACAATATATATATGTAAAGAGATGAAATTTGGTGTAAGTCCCAAGTATTAAAATTTAAAAAAATTATTTAAAGCTTTAAATTTAGGCTTTCGCGGCTTTTGAGGTGGCATATTGTGTTTAACTAAAATAGTATCTTCCCCTATAACTACTACATCCTCCCATTTTATTACTATATCATCACACCTACCTAATAAGCCAAAGCATTTTAATCTTCCATAAATTACTATACCAAAAATTTTTGCTGTCTTTGTGTCAACTTCTACATCGCATACACACCCTAATCTCATTCCTGTTTTAACATTTATTACTTCTTTATTTCTCATATCAATTATTCTACAACGCATATAAATTCTCCTTTAAAAAATTTATATAAAGATAAGTTTATGTGTTCTCATTGACATTAAATTTATATGTGGATATAATAAAAAAAAACACATTTAGAAAGGACAATCCTATGAATGGCTGTGCTGATTTAAATCCTGATAAACATTATGGTCTTAGCAGTGAACAAGTAAAAATGCAAATTCAAAATGGTGCTGTAAATATTGATAGCTCTGTTCAAACCAAGACTATTTCACAAATAGTTCGCAATAATTTTTTTACCCTCTTTAATATAATAAACTTTATTTTAGCTATTGCTATTATTTATGTTGGATCTTTTAAAAACTTACTTTTCATGGGCGTTGTCTTATCAAACATTGCAATAAGTACTGTTCAGGAGATACGTGCTAAACATACCGTTGATAAGCTTTCTATAATGTCTGAAACAAAATCTACAGTTATAAGAGATGGAAAAGAAATTAGCATTCCAATAAACGACCTTGTTTTATGCGATATAATTAAGCTTTGTTCAGGGAATCAAATTCCTACCGACTGCATTATTGTTGATGGTCAATGTGATGTAAATGAGTCTCTTATTACAGGAGAATCTGATTCGATTCATAAAAAGGTAGGTGACAAATTACTTTCGGGCAGCTATATTGTAAGCGGAACATGCAAAGCAAAAGTAAAGCATGTTGGGCTTGAAAATTATGCTGCTAAAATTTCAAAAGATGCTAAATATATAAAAAAAGTGAACTCTCAAATTATGAGTGCATTTAATAAAATTATTTTAATTTTATCTATTTTAATAGTTCCCATAGGTACATTTTTATTTTTTAAACAGCTTAATACAACAAACTTTAACGATGCTGTTATTAACACAGTCGCTGCCTTAATAGGAATGATCCCGGAAGGATTAGTCTTACTTACAAGTACCGTTTTAGCAGTTAGTGTAGTACGTCTTTCTAAATATAAAGTTTTAGTTCAAGAGCTTTATTGTATAGAAACACTTGCAAGGGTAGATGTTTTATGTCTTGATAAAACAGGAACCATAACAGAAGGAACAATGAGCGTTGAAGACGTAATTCCAACCCCAAGTTTTGATAAGGCAACGCTTGAAAAATCAATATCCATGTTAATATCAAACCTTGAAGATTGCAATCCAACTTGTGATGCGATAAAAGCTGTTTATTTAAAGAAAGATAGTAAAAAAGCCGATTATGTTGTCCCTTTTTCCTCTGAAAAGAAGTGGTCTGGTGCATTTTTTAAAGAGCATGGGAGCATTATTTTAGGAAGTGCGGAGTTTATCTTAAAAGGTAATATTTCAGATGTAAAAAAAGAAATTAGTAACTATGCAAAAGAAAATCGTGTAATTATGGTTGCCTTTTCAAAATACGAATTTAAAAATAATAACTTACCAGACAAAATAGTTCCTATGGGATTCATTCTTCTCAAAGATACTATACGTAAAAATGCAAAATCTACCTTAGAATATTTTGCAAAACAAGAAGTTGATGTAAAAGTAATCTCAGGAGATAATGTTTTAACAGCATCAAATGTGGCAAAGTGTGCCGGTGTAAAAAATTATGATAACTTTATAGATGCAAGTACGCTTAAAAGTTATAGTGAAATTAAAACAGCTGTAGAACAATATACTGTATTCGGTAGAGTATCACCTAAACAAAAAAAAGAGATGGTGCTAGCTCTAAAAGAAAGCGGTCATACTGTTGCCATGACCGGCGACGGAGTAAATGATGTACTGGCTTTAAAAGAAGCTGATTGCAGTATTGTTATGGCAAATGGCAGCGATGCTGCTAGGAACGTTGCTCAATTGGTTTTATTAAATTCAGATTTTGCTTCCATGCCCAAAGTGGTTTTGGAAGGGCGCCGTTCAATTAATAACATACAACGATCTTCTTCTCTATTTCTTGTAAAAACTATTTATTCAACTCTTCTTGCAATTATTTTCTTGTTTATAAATATGGCATACCCATTTATGCCAATTCAAATGACTTTAACAAGTGTTTTAACTATTGGAATTCCTTCATTTATATTGGCGTTGGAACCAAATAACGACCGTGTTAAAGGAAATTTGTTTCTTAACATAATAAGTCGTGCTCTGCCTTGTTCTTTAACCATTGTTGTTAGTATTTTATTGATAATGTTATTTACAAATTTTATAACCCTCGATACAACGCAGGTTTCAACTCTATGTGTAATTTTAACTGGATTTTGCGGGCTTATGTTATTATATAGATTATGTTTTCCTTTTAATAAGATAAGAAAAATTTTGTTTTACTCTATGAGCATATGTTTTATAATTGGATTCATATTATTTAAGGACTTTTTTTCGCTAGCTCAGCTCAATTTCAAGTTAATAATTTTATTAATTATATTTTCATTATTAGCATATTTTATATTTAATTTCTTTTTAAAAATAGGAATAGAAAAACTAATTAAAACAGATGAATAAATATTTTACCTTGTGGAATCATAATAAAGATAAAGTTTTAATTTGCTTTATCATTTATTATATATTTAGAGGTGAAAAAAATGAATTCTAGTAATGTTAATCGTAGCATTAAATGCAGTGTAACTCAATGTGAACACCATAACGGTGAGGAAAATTACTGCACCTTAGATTCTATAAAAGTAGGAACACATGAAGCTAATCCAACAGTTGTTGAATGTACAGATTGCGAATCTTTTATGGTTAAAAACTAATTAAAAGATCCGGTAAAATATTACCGGATCTTTTAACTTTTAAAATAAAATATAACTATATTAAATTTCATTGCAAACACCATGTCGTGTTTGCTTTTATCTTAATAAAAAACTTATTTTATTTTTAAATTAATTATGTTATAATTAGTTTGAAAAAGCTGTAATATTATAAAGAATCTCACGTTTTACAATTTAGCAGTTTTTTACTACTTTTTAGGGAGGACGCTTTATGAAAGAAAAAGCATCTTTATTAAAGAAAGGCTTAAAAGATGGGTTCCCTATAGGATTAGGATATTTACCTCTTGCCTTCACTCTTGGTATGAATGCCACTACCGGAGGATTTAATTTATTAGCATCTGTCGTCATGTCTGCCCTCAGCTTTACAGGAGTTGGCCAAATGACAACTATGGATTTAATGTCAAAACACTCAACTTATTTTGGGCTATTTATAGCGCTTCTCGTTATAAATTTACGTAACATTGTTTTATCATTATCACTCGCACAGCGGATGAATAAAAATGTTGGTTTCTTTAAAAGATTAATAATGTCTATGGGTAATACAGATGAAATATTTGCCTTGACTATAAGATATAAAGGAGAAATTCCTGCTAACTACTTTTTAGGTGTAATGACTCTTCCATATGCCTCATGGATAGTTGGAGTCCTTGTTGGAAGTATTGCAAGCAGTCTAGTTCCTGCATCTATATGTACTGCAATGGGAATGGCTCTTTATGCAATGTTAATTGCATCTGTGGTACCTGCTTGTAAGGAATCTAAACCTATACTATATACAGCTGCACTCTCAGGCATACTAAGCTGTGTTCTTCAGTGGATTTCGCCTATAAAAGAGGTATTAAAACCCAGTGGAATTATCGTTGTAGGATCTCTTATATCTGCTATAATAGTAGCAATTTTGTTCCCCGTAAAAAGTATCCCAAAGGAGGAAATTGCTGATGAATAATTTAAATGTTAATAACTTAAATATAAATAATCCTATATATTGCTGGCTTGGAATTTTAATACTTTTCGTCACTACATACTTTACAAGAATGTTACCTTTAGTCCTTTGTAAAAAACAAATTGAAAATAAATTTATAAGGTCAACACTGGCATACCTTCCCTATGCAGTTTTAACTTCTATGATATTTCCGGAAATTTTTGAACAGAAAATAGGTTTAATTGCATCAATAATGGGGTTCATTATAGCTGTGCTTCTTGCCTACTTCAACAAAAGCCTCATTGTCGTCCTTGTTTTTTCAACTCTTGTTGGATATGTTTTTATGTTAATAGACCCATATATAATGTCAATTTTACCATTTAAAATTTAAAACGGAAGATAAAATATCTTCCTTCAGCCTGTCAAGAAAGCCCAGCTTTTAAAAGCTGGGCTTTTGAAGGTCTTGTATAGAACAAGCTATTTTTTAACCTTTATCTTCTATAATTTTCAGCAGTACGTAAAATTACCTCTCTAGCTACACCATAAATACCGTGTAATGTATTTACAATAACCCATCTAGCTGCACCATGCAAGTTCTTCACTAATTCTAAAAACAAAGGATCCCTTTCAAAATCCTCTTTGTGAAAACAACATCTAAATAACATTTTAAATTCCCCCCTTCACAGAATATTTTAGGAAAATAGCTTTTGCTCAAAAGTAGTCCTTGAGCGCAATTTTTTATAATACAGATAGCCAATTTCCTTGGTTATTAATTATATAATAAAAACGTTTTTTTATCAATATTTTCCTAAACATTTCTATTAAACATACAACACGCATCATGTTCACCTTAAAATTTTGTACATTGCGTCACTTTCTTTGTAAAAAGAGCTTGCATACAGCAAGCTCTTTTCCTTTTATTTATTAGCCTTTTTCATTCTTTGCTCTTTGTTCAATATCATCTTTCTAAGCCTTATATTTAAAGGTGTAACTTCAACCAGTTCGTCATCTTTTATAAACTCTAAAGATTGCTCTAAACTTAAAACTGTGTGCGGTGTAAGCCTAAGTGCATCATCAGAGCCAGATGCCCTTGTATTTGTAATATGTTTCTTTTTACATACATTAACCACAAGGTCTTCATTTTTAGGATTAGCTCCCACTATCATTCCCTCATATACCGGAACTCCTGCACCAATAAACAGTCTGCCTCTTTCTTGTGCCGCATAAAGACCATATGTAGTGGTTTCCCCTGTTTCGTGGGCTATCAGAGAACCCTGACTTCTTTGCGGAAAATCTCCCTTATAAGGCTCGTAACCATCAAACATATGGTTCATTATACCATTACCATTTGTATCAGTTAAAAATTCTGATCTATATCCCATTAAGCTTCTTGCCGGAATTTTAAACTCAAGGTGTGTTGTTCCTGTCCCTCTCGATGACATATTTAAAAGCTCGGCCTTTCTTGCACCTATTTTTTCCATAACAGCACCCACATAATTGTCAGGCACTTCTATCATTAAAAGTTCAATAGGTTCATGCAGCACTCCATCAATAGTCTTCATAATAACTTTAGGGCGAGATACCTGAAACTCGAAATTTTGACGCCTCATAGTTTCTATTAGTATTGAAAGGTGTAGCTCACCTCTTCCCGAAACCTTAAAAGTATCAGCTGAGTCAGTTTCTTCAACCTTCATTGCAACGTTAGTTTCAACCTCTTTAAATAGTCTGTCTCTTATATTTCTAGAAGTAACAAATTTTCCTTCCTTACCGGCAAAAGGACTGTTGTTTACCATAAACATCATAGAAACCGTAGGTTCATCAATTTTAACAAACGGCAAAGCCTCTACACAATCCGGTGAACATGCTGTTTCACCTATATTAAGATTATCAATTCCTGCTACAGATATTATATCGCCAAGCGAAGCAGATTCGCTTTCCACTCTTTTTAAACCTTCAAATTGATATATCTTTGATATTTTAACATTTCTAGTTGTCCCATCAAGACAACACAAAACTGCATTTTGTCCTGCCTTTACTGAACCCCTTTCCACTCTGCCAATTCCAATTCTGCCCACATATTCATCATAATCTATGTTAGAAAATAAAATTTGAAAAGGCTCTTCTAAACTTCCCTTAGGTGCCGGAATTTCGCTTATGATTTTCTCAAATAGCGGTTTCATGTCTGTGCCCTTTTCATTTGCAGCTAATGAAGCATAACCTTCTTTTGCCGATGCATATATAACAGGAAAATCAAGCTGCTCCTCATCTGCTCCCAGTTCTATAAATAAATCCAGAACTTCATCAATAACCTCTTTCGGCCTTGCTCCCGGTCTATCTATTTTATTCAAAACCACTATAGGTTTCTTGCCTAAACCAAGTGCTTTTTTCAAAACAAATCTCGTTTGAGGCATACACCCTTCAAATGCATCTACTAAAAGAAGAACTCCATCAACCATAGTTAAAATACGTTCTACTTCCCCACCAAAATCAGCATGTCCTGGAGTATCAACTATATTTATCTTTACACCATTATACATAACAGCTGTATTTTTAGATAAAATTGTAATTCCTCTTTCTCTTTCCAAATCATTTGAGTCCATGACTCTTTCTGCTACTGCTTCGTTTGATCGAAAAACCCCACTTTGTCTAAGCATTTTATCCACTAAAGTAGTTTTTCCATGATCAACGTGCGCAATAATTGCAATATTTCTTAAATTTTCCCTTAAAAACATATTTATTTTCTCCTAAAGTATTTATCAATTTTTTTCCAACGAACAATTTGATGCACAACTTTTTTTCTTTATTGCCTTGTTTTCAGAAAAAAATAGCGCATCTTTTAAGTCATTTATTAAAATTGTGTCTATGCACAAAGCTATACACAAACATGGTATACAGTTATATTCATCAATTATGTCCAGTTTATAACTCTTCCCTCTTTCAAAGAAATCGGCCCTTTGCGTCATAATAACCTTGTCTTCCAAATCGACAATAGAAAAAGCTTTTTGGGCTACGCTACCTTTAAACTTCCACCTTAATCCTTTTATTTTAAAATCTGTATCAGGGTGTTCAAGACTTATGTTTATCTTAAATGACTTATTTTTTGTATGAATGTTGTAAGAACATAAGACAAGCATATTTTTCTGTCTTATCTTTGCTACCTTCTTACCTAATAAATCATAAATATCTATATTCATAATAAAAGGCAAGTGTTGTACAATCACATTATATTTTAAACTCCCCATCTTATCAAATATTGAAAAGCGGATAGAAGTTCCATTAAATGAATCTTTAATATAACAAGTCATAAAAACACCCTTTTACCCTTTTCCTAAGCAAATTACATTTTAAAACGTTTATATTTATATTGTCTATTATTACAAAATTATGATGGAATATTAGTGTAGATATTAAGAGCCTATTGACTCAAGGCTGCACTTTTTTAAGTAAGCATTTATAAATCCATCAATATCTCCATCCATAACTGCTGTAATGTTTCCCATTTCAAAGCCTGTCCGGTGATCTTTGACCATTGTGTATGGCATAAAAACATATGACCTAATCTGTGAACCCCAGGAAATTTCCTTTTGATCTCCTTTAATGTCCTCTATTTTATCAAGATGTTCTCTTTCTTTTATTTCAAGAAGCTTTGATTTTAACATTTTCATAGCCATCTCTCGATTTTGATGCTGACTTCTTTCATTTTGACATGCCACTACTATTCCCGTTGGTATATGAGTAAGCCTCACTGCCGAAGATGTTTTATTTATATGTTGCCCTCCAGCTCCAGATGATCTAAACACGTCCATTTTAATATCATCCGGAGATATGTCCACAATAATATTATCATCTATCTCAGGCATAACTTCAAGCGACGCAAAAGAAGTATGTCGTCTCCCTGAAGAATCAAAAGGAGAAACTCTAACTAATCTGTGAACTCCTGTTTCACTTTTCAAATATCCATATGCATTTGGCCCTTCAATAGAAACCGATATACTCTTAAGCCCTGCTTCCTCTCCATCAAGATAGTCTAAAACCTTTACCTTAAATTTATGTCTTTCAGCCCATCTGTGATACATCCTGTAAAGCATTTCAACCCAGTCTTGCGCTTCTGTTCCGCCTGCACCTGCATGAAAAGTTAAAATTGCATTTTTATTGTCATAGTCACCAGTAAGTAAAGTCTCAAGGCGTTGTTTCTCCAGTTCTGTTTTAACCTCATTTATATCCCTTTGAACATCGGGCAAAAGGGTTAAATCTTCTTCCTCATCTGCAATTTCTATAAGTGTAAACGTGTCATTCAGAATCAACACCAATTTTTTATAATTTGAAAGTTTGTTCTTTAAAAGGCTCATTTTTTGTAAAACTTTTTGAGAGTTTTTAATATCATCCCAAAAGCCCGCCTTTGCAGATTGTGATTCCAGCTTTTGTATTTCACTTTCCAATTTTGAAACACCAATTGCCTCTCCAAGTTCTTTAACTTCATCTTTCATATCTAAAAGTACCTGGTTAAGTTCTTCAAATTGTATCATTTTACCCCTCCATATACATACCGCGCCAATTTATATTATAAACCAGTCTATAAAAAAAGTAAAGTTTAGACATCTTTTTATTTTTCTATTGAACTTTCAAAAAATATTGGATAAAATGAATTTATAATAATATTGTACAGGAGAAATATATGAAAAATTATGTTAACCAAACATGCCCTATTTGTAAAAAGATGTTTAATGAGTCTGATGACATAGTTGTGTGTCCTGATTGTGGTGCTCCATATCACCGTAGTTGCTACAAAGCTGTAGGTAACTGCATATACAAAGATAAGCACGGCACCCCGGAAGATTATTTTCATTCTCACCAGGAACAAAATAATACTGAAACATATGATAACAAAATCTGCCCTCGTTGTTCAAACAAAAATCCTAAAGATGCTCTTTTTTGTAATAAATGTGGATTTTCTTTCTCAGAAAAACAGGGCCCTATTCCATTTAACCCTCAAAATGTAGATGGTATCCCTTTCATTTTTGACCCTCTTGCAGGAATTAACCCCAGTGATAAAATAGATGATATCGAAATTTCTGAAATCGCTGCTTTTACAAAAGTCAATACTCCATATTATATCACTGTATTTAAGAGAATAAAGGATCTTGATAAAAGTAGATTTAGCTTTAGTGCATTTTTATTTTCCGGTGCTTGGTTTTTGTATCGAAAAATGTATAAGTTAGGTGCTATATTTACAACTTTAGTTTTTATATTGATGCTATCATCAACTTTAATAGAATACAAATTCTCAAGTCCCATTTTGTCAAAGGCTTTAAAAGCCGCTGGCATAGGTTCTATATCTTCCCTTAATCAAGAAAACTATATCAAATTATTTGAGCAAATTGCAGCTCTTTCTTTGCCTGAACACATTTTATTATACACTCCTCATATAATAGAACTTTTTATCTTTATTATAATGTTATTTTCAGGATTCTGGGCAAATCGAATTTATATGATGTATTGCTTAAAAAAGTTAAAAGGACTAAAAAAGTTAAAATTAACCAAAACAGAGTATAAAAATGAAATTAACAAAATAGGTGGAGTAAATGTTAAAATAGTTACATTTATTCTTGTGTGTTATATAATAATCGAATATTTACCACGTTTTTTAATTAAATAGATAGGAGGTTTTTATGCCAAATATATTAGTAACAGGAGGTACCGGATATATCGGTAGCCATACATGTGTGGAACTTTTAAATTGCAACCATAATGTTATAGTAATAGATAACCTTTTGAATAGTTGTTATGAACCTATAAACAGAGTAGAAAAAATTACAGGTAAAAAATTGAAGTTTTGCAACGTCGATCTACGTAATAAAGAGGATATACGAAATGTATTTAAAGATAATAAAATAGATATTGTTATTCATTTTGCAGGTTTAAAGTCTGTTGGAGAATCCTGCAGGCACCCCCTATTATATTTTGATAACAACATCTGTGGAACTATCAATCTTTGTGAAATAATGAGTGAATTTGGTGTTAAAAAGATAGTTTTTAGCTCATCAGCTACCGTTTATGGGAACGAATCTTCTGCACCATACAAAGAAAACAATCCAACCGGAAAAGTAAGCAATCCATATGGCAGAACTAAATATATTATTGAAGAAATGCTAAAAGATATTTATTCCTCCGATAATAAATGGAGCATTGCTTTACTTCGCTATTTTAATCCTATCGGAGCGCATGAAAGCGGACTTATAGGTGAAGATCCAAACGGCATTCCAAACAATTTAATGCCATACATATCTCAGGTAGCTATAGGAAAATTAAAAGCTCTTACTGTTTTCGGTGATAATTACGATACGCCAGATGGCACATGTATTAGGGATTATATTCATGTTGTTGATTTAGCAAAAGGACATATTTGCGCTGTAGATAAAGTCTTAAAATCACAGGGGATAAATATTTATAACATTGGAACCGGAAAAGGATTTAGTGTTTTAGAATTAATTCATTCATTTGAAAAGGTATCTGGCAAAAAAGTTAATTATGTTATAGGTGAAAGAAGAGATGGTGACTTACCCATTGTTTATGCCAATCCTGAAAAAGCTTTTAAGGAGTTAAACTTTAAAGCTCAATATGGAATTGAAAAAATGTGCGAAGATACTTGGCGATGGCAGATCAAAAACCCAAATGGGTTCAAAAATAGCTAAATAAAAAGGTTTTACAAATCTATGTAAAGCCTTTTTATATTCTATGTTTATAAATTATTAATAGTTTTAACATTATGTTAGTTTTAATATTGACTATTATAACAAATATGGTATAATAACGTTGGAAATTGTAATACTCTGCCGAGGAGAGATTTTATGAAAAAATTTACGAATATATTTTTAGTTTTCATCTTTGTTTTTATTAATCTATACGGGAATACTACAGTTCAAGCCCTCAGTGACATTAAAATTTCTATGGTACCGGATAAAGTGTCTGTAGTAGAAGATGAAGAGCTTAACATTCAAACAATCTTTTCATGTGAAGAAAATACAAATATTTCTGCATTTAGAATGCGCATTTCATTTGATAGCTCAAAGTTTTTTTACAAAGGTTTATACTCCCCTTATTCTACTTCCGACTTTAAAACTAGTGAAAAGACTAATCTTCTAACAGTTTTATATGTAACTAATGAACGTGGAGTAAAATTAGATGCAAATTCAAGTACATGTTTATTTGAACTTAATTTCAAGGCTACATCTGACAGTTCAATTGGTGATTCGACTTTCAGCGCTGCTGCAGACGGTGTCTGTAATTATGATTGCACTGCTCTTCCATGTGTATACATCGACTCTATTAATATTTCAAAAATTAATAGTGAACCTGCCAATTGTAATCTTTCATCTCTCACAGCAGTTGACTGTATATTGTCACCTAATTTCTCTCCCAATATTACAAAATATGTCACTAATGTTCCTTATTCAAAAAGTTCTATAAATATCATTGCAACTGCTGAAGATCCCACAGCGTCAGTAAAAGTAAGTAGAAAAACTTTAAACGCTGCCGGTAAATCTACTGATATTAATATAACTGTCATATCCTCTGATAAACAGTCTAAACAAGTTTACACTGTTACAGTAAATCGTGGGACCAAAGATAGTTCCTCAACATCTAATAGTAGCACAAAATCATCTAATAGTACCAAAAAATCGTCCCAAAGTTCCGGAAAAAGCAGTAGCTCTAAAAATAAAAGCGCAAACTCTTTAAGTGAAAACGTAACATCCACTGATTCTCCAAATAACGCAGCTTTAGTCGTTAAGGAAAATAATTTTAATTTTCCACTATTTTTTACTGTCTCTTTAGCCATAGTTTTAATTTTAATATTAATGCTTAAAAAAAGAAAAAAGTCCAATAAATAAAAAACTTTAAAAAAGCAGCGACAAAAAATATTTGTCGCTGCTTTTCTCTTACTTGAAATACATATAATATTGGCATTTGAGCATACCATTATAAAGTTTCCTTTTTTTATCAGATTTTCGCCCAAAGAATTGTTCAAATTTTTCATCTGCACTAATTATATAGCAATTTAGATTCTCGTTTTTCTTAAATACTTTGCCCATCACTCTATAAATGTCTTCTGCCCTTTCTTTATCCAAGAGACGTTCCCCATACGGTGGATTGCAAATAACTATACCTGCTTTATTATTAAAGCTAAAGTTTTTTATATCCCTTACACCAGCTGTGATGCAACTAGAAACCCCAGCCTTTTTAGCATTTTCAATTGTCAGATTAACTGCATCTGCGTCAATATCATATCCAACCGCTTTAAAGTTTATATTTCTTCTTTCTAAACTAATTGCCCGTTCGCGCTCCTGGCTCCAAATATTCGAACTTATTTTCTGCCACATTTCAGCTGCATAAGTCCGTTTTAGCCCTGGTGCAATATTCATAGCGTACAAAGCTGCTTCTATTAAAATTGTCCCTGAACCGCAAAAAGGATCAATAAGATATGAATCACGTCTAACATGAGCTATATTTACAAGTGCTGCTGCTAAAGTCTCTTTTATTGGCGCTGCATTTGAAATTTTTCTGTATCCTCTTTTATGTAAACCTGCACCAGAGGTATCAATCATCACAGATACACGGTCCTTCATAATATTAAACTTAATTTGATATAACTCACCGGTCTCCTCAAACCAAGGTAAATTATATTTTGACTTCAATCTTTCAACCACAGCCTTTTTTATAATTGATTGGCAATCTGGAATACTTGTAAGTTTGGAATTTATCGAACTGCCCTTTACTGGAAAAGCATCTTTCTTACCTATAAAGTTTTCCCAAGGTAAGCTTTTTACACCACAAAAAAGTTCTTCAAAGCTGCAAGCTTCAAATTCCCCCACCAAAATTAAGACTCTCTCTGCATACCTTGAGCAAATATTCGCTCTTGCTAAAATATTATAGTCTCCACTAAAAGTCACCCTACCATTATGAGCCAAAACATTTAAAGCGCCCATTTTTCTCAGTTCATCCGCAACAAGTCCTTCTATACCTAACAAACAAGGACAAACAAATTTTAATTCATTCATAAAATTCACCTACAAAAAAATATATGGAAGATCATAATTGATCCTCCATGTTAAAGTAACATTGCTATTATACCATATATTAAAATTATTCACAAGAATTAACTTTACACTTAAGTGAAAGGAGTTTTTAAATACAATTTAGTGCTTTCTTCATTTCCTACTCCACATTCGGTTCTAGCAAACCATAGTCACCATTTCTTCTTCGATAAACAACATTTACTTCTCCTGTATCCTTATTTCTAAACATATAGAATTGATGTCCTATCATGTTCATTTCGAAAATTGCTTCATCTGTAGATAGCCTAACAACAGGAAAGTGCTTTTCCCTGACTAGGTCATACTCTAATTCTTCAACTATATCTTTATTGTCAACAAGTTCAGGTATATAATTTTCAATAAAGTCTCCCCTTAATTTTTTGGAAAGCCTGGTTTTGTGTTTCCGGAACTGTTTCGTCAGCATATCCATTACTCTATCTAGAGACTCCTCCAAATCGGACGTTGTACATTCAGCACGATACACTTCTGAATTATGCTTAATGGTTACCTCAACCTTTTCCCTCTCGTCTTCCCTTTCAATAGTAGCTGTAACTGTAGCTACAGCTCCATCTGGAAACATCCTATCAAACTTAGAAACCTTTTTTTCTATGCGTTCCTTAAAAGAGTCCTTTAAATTAACTTTTCTACCAGTAATAATTGTTTTCATTTTGTATCCTCCTTAAGATATTATATGGACATAACCTTAACTAAGTCAAAAATGATTTTACATTAGATATTATAACACATTTTATAAATAAATCAAACAATTTTAATTTTTTATGCTAACTTTTTATTTTACTGCCTTTACAAAAGACCATAAATGGCTTTGAAAAAATATTTAAAGGATTTGAATTAAACACTACAAAGTCTGCATCTTTCCCCTCGCTTATAGAACCAACTTTATTATCTATATGGCATACTTCCGCAGCATTTATTGTAATCGCTTTCAGGGCATCCTCCTCGCTCATTCTTTCTTTCACTGCCACTGCAGCACACACAGTTAAAAGTTCTATAGGTGTTTCAGGATGATCCGTTATAATTGCAGTTTTTATATTATTGCTCGACAATATCCCTGGAGTTTTTGAGCTTAAATTTTTAAGCTCCGGTTTAGTTCTACCAGTCAAAAATGGGCCAGATAAAATAGGCACACCTTCAATTTTTAGATAATCTGTTACAAGATGCCCTTCTGTTCCATGTACTATAACAAGATCCAGATCAAACTCTTTTGATATTCTAATAGCTGTAAAAATATCATCAGCCCTATGAACATGAAAATGTGCTTGAATACTTTTATTTAGTACAGGTATTAAGGCTTCACATTTAGCATCATATTCCGGTAAGTCATAGTCTCCATTAGAAATCTCTGCTTTCCTTTTGTTTTCAAAATATCTTTTTGCCTTGTGCAATTGTTCCCTTATAATTGCTGCTGTTGCCATTCTAGTAACCGGAGACTGCTCCTTATCTCTATATACCGTCTTAGGATTCTCTCCTAAAGAAAATTTCATTGCTACTGGGCTTTTTATTATCATATCGTCTATCCTATTTCCATATGTCTTCATAGCAATTAACTGGCCGGCTATAGGGTTGGCACTTCCAGGTCCTGTAACTACTGTTGTAATACCTGCTTTTAAAGCATCCTTAAAGCCTCTATCCATAGGGTTAACAGCATCTATTGCCCTTAAGTGGGGGGTAACAGGATCATTTTCTTCATTTGTATCATCACCTTCAAAATTCAAAGAATCTTCAAAAATCCCTAAGTGTGTATGTGCATCAATAAACCCTGGATAAATACTATTTCCTTGTAAGTCAATTGTCTCAGAATCACAAAAATTTAAGTTTTTCATTTCATCAACTTTATGTATAATTCCATTAGATACATAAATAAAACCATTTTCTATAATTTTATTTTCCATTGTATAAATCTTCGCATTTATTATAAGCATATTACTTCTCTATTCTCCTTAATAAAAATACAAAAGGACCGAAAGCTTCGATCCTTAAAAATTCAGTTGCTGATGTTGGGTTCCCCTTCTGGAAAATTTACCTCTTTTGGACTCTGTAGATCTTTTTAAATCTGACATCTTTTCTTCACTTGCATGTTTAAACATAGCCATCATATCTTCAAAGCTGGTTGGCTCTTGAGCTTTTCTTCCACCCTTTCGATCAAGTCCTGCGAAATTTGCATTGTTCCTTCTATTTGTACTTGAATCAAAATGCCTTTTAGCACGTTGTGGCTGCTCAACCGCCTTCTTTATTGAAAGCGCTATTTCTCCCTTTTCATTAATGTTAATAACCTTTACTTTAACAGTGTCCCCTAGTTTAACATGCTCATTAATATCCTTCACAAACGTATTGGATACCTCAGATATGTGAACCATACCTTTTTTTGAATCCGGCAATTCAACGAATGCGCCAAAATTTGTTATTCCAGTTACTTTACCCTCTAAAATTGTTCCAATCTCGAGCTGCATATAAAAACAACTTCCTCCTTAAAATCAGTCACCAAGTACATTTATAAAAACCCTTTCACCTTTTTTTGATAAATTAAGGTTTTCTCTTGCAACTTTTTCTATGTACCCAGTACACTCTTCATCTGTAGCATTAGCTATTTTCAGTAATTCATCATTTTTTAACTTTTGAACCGCAATTTTTGAATTAATCTCATCTAATTTAGCTTTTTTTTCTTTTAACTGTGAATACTGATTAATCAACATAACAACTGTATAAAGTACAAGCAGTATAGGCAATATTTTTGCCATGGCCGAAAAAAGCCGTTTACTCTTTTTTCTCTTTATAACCTCCATATGTTATAAACATCCCTTTAAATTTAGTATTTAAATTCATTATATATTTTTCTATTTTATTTTTCAAGTTTTTTTTTTATAAATTTAGTTTGAAAGAAAATTTTTGCATTGTGCTTTCTTATAAAATCTTTTATAAGGTTCCTTAGCTTTGTAAGCTTTCCCCATAAATACATTGCTAGCTTTGTCCATATAAAAAAAATATATCTTCCTATCGTGAATTGAGATAAGAGCCACCCCGCCAGTTCTCCAGCTACATAAAAAAGTCTTATTTCCCCTGAACTTACTACCATCATATAAAGAAAACTAACCAATGCACAAAAAATAAAATACACTACATCTACAATAAATGTTTTAAGTTCTCCTTTTCCCAACATTAACTCAATTATTTTAAAAAAATCGAAAATTAAATTTAATATAAAACCAAGAGCTATTGAAGTTGCAAAAACAATTATTTGATATGTTAAACTTATTTCCAAAATTTCACACCCTATCTAAACAGCTTTGAAAATAAGCTTTGTTTTTTTGAACTATTTTGAGTATATGTAAGAGATGAAATTTCTCCATCAAGTATTACATCTCCAGAATCTAAGTTTATCTTGCTAATATGTAAATTTTCTCCGCCTATTGTAAGTTCTCCCAATTCGGTATAAGCAACCACTGTATGTTCGTCAAAGCTGTCAACATCAAGTACACCTGAAATATTCAGTTGATTTCTTTCCTTTAAAATTAAATTATGTGAAAGTTTCTTGACATTTTTCTCTTCTATACTCATAAATATACCCCCATAAGCTATTCATATAAATCTTATGAGGGTAATTAAGTTTTTATTCCTGTCCTAATTTAAATAACGATACATACTATTTGCTTCTTCCTTTTTTATATATTCATTCAGTGATAACACCTCAATCTTAAATTCTTTATTTCCAAACTTTATTTCAATTATATCCCCAATTTTAACATCATATGAAGCCCTTGCCACCTTTCCATTTACCGATACCTTCCCTGCATCACACGCTTCATTTGCTATAGTTCTTCTCTTTATTATTCTAGAAACCTTTAAATATTTATCAATTCTCATAAAAATTTACCCTCCTAAAAAGAAAAAGGTCGACTTTTCCGTCAACCTCTTTTTTATTACTTACCAGCAACTTCATCCTTAAATGCTTTACCAGCCTTAAAAGCAGGAACATTGCAAGCCGGAATATCGATAGGATTATTCGTCCTTGGATCACGTCCTGTTCTTGCACTACGTGAACGCCTTTCAAAAGTTCCAAAACCAATTAATTGAACCTTATCATCATTTTTTACTGCTTCAATTATAGAATCTATAGTTGCTGCAAGTGCTTTTTCTGAGTCTTTTTTTGAAAGACCTGACCTTTCTGCGATTGATGCGACTAATTCTGTTTTGTTCATTTTATTTTACCTCCATTTTTTATATCTATCAGAATATATATTCTGAAGAGTTAACTATAATTAAAATGCATGCCCGAAACTCTAAATTTGACTTTATATTTCTTTAAAACAATTATTATGATATGATTTTACATTATCAAATAAAAATTTTCAAGCTTTTTTTACTTTTTCTTTCTTAATCCTTAAAAAAATGTTATCCTTACTCCTTAAAATAAATATTCCATACTATTTTATATTACTATATGGAGCTTTTCAAGTACCTTTATTATTTTCTCTCCTTTTGGCCATAACTTTATTTCATCCCTTGTAAATGTCCCAATTAATATTACTGATACAAAATAAACTAAAACAGATAAACCTACAGATAGAATAAGAGATGGCAAATTAGACATGGTAGAAGAAAAGAAACTAATTGAAAAATATGCTGTTGCTCCACATATCAATGTTGCAAAGGTCGGCTTTAAAATTGTTGAAACAAGGCCTATTTTAACCTTTGTTTCCTTGCAGAGATAATAAAGTGCAACAATAACAATAAATAAATATCCTACAAGTGTACCTATTCCTGCTCCTTGTATATTTACCTGTGGTATACCAACAAATATATAGTTTACAACAATTTTAATTAAAAGCCCTAAAGATATTATCTTTACAGGTAAATCTACCCTACCTATTGCTTGGAGCATACTACACACTGGCATACTTCCAGCCATAAATATAGCTCCTATTCCAACAATTGGTATTATATTTGATGCTATGTGAACCGCTCCTGCCCTATTGGGATACAAAAGGCTCAGTATGTTTGGTCCTAATATTGCAATTCCTACCCCTGCTGGGATTGTAACTAACGCTGTCATTTTGATTACTGTATCCATGCTTTTTTTTAGTTTGTCACTTCTCTTTTCTGTCCAAGCTTCTGTAACAGATGGCAATGCTACTATTCCAAACGCTGTAGTAATAGCTGTAACAAGCATCAAAAATGGTGCTGTAAAATCATAACAGCCTTTTAAAAATGTATGTATCCCTTCTACACCATCCAAAACCGCTGAAGGTAAATCTCCCCAATATATTGATATAAGTTTTAAAGGGTCCTTTATTGCTATGCTCTGGATTCTATTTAATATAAGAAACATATCTATTGAACCGGCAAGATTCATTATTATAGCCCCTACACCTATTGGAAGCGCTGTTTTAATTAAAGTCTTGGCCGTAAACTTAAAAATTGTATTATCCCGAGAAGCTTCAATTTGCTCTTTCGTTATTCCGTCTCCATATTTTTTATAAATTATAAGTAAATATATAAACCCTGCAAGTGCTCCAATAGAAACCCCTAATATAGCTCCGGCAGATGCAAATGGCATAATTGCTGCTTGCGCTTGCTCTTTTGTAGCATAATAGCGCCCTAATACAGTACCATTACTATTAAACTCACCTGTAAGCACCTTCATAATACCTGCCGAAAGAAAAAAGCCAAAAAAAAGTTTACAACTCGCTTCTATAATTTCAGAAACTGCTGTTGGCTTCACATTTTTAAGCCCTTGATAATATCCTCTATATATTGACATAAGACATGCAAATAAAATAGTAGGCGATAAGGCAAAAACAGCATACATTGCACCAGAAATATTTACAGCTTTTAGTCTTGGAACAATAAAAGCTAAGATAATCATAAAAATCATGCCTATTATACCCGTCGTAAAAAAGATTGGCACTGAAACTCTATGTATCATTTTCACATCTTTATATCTATGCTTAGCTACATTTTCAGATACCATTCTTGAAATAGCTATAGGTAAACCTGCTGTTGCAAGTGCAAACAAAGGGTTATAAACCTCGTATGCAAAATTAAAATACGCAGCCCCTGTTGGTCCTAACATTCCCGTTACGAATATTTTAAAAAAAACACCAATAAGTTTAACTAAAAATAAACTTACTGTCAGTACGGCTGCTCCTTTCATAAAAGATTGTGAAGAACTTGGTCCTTTTTCTTTTTTTAACAATATATCACACCCAATCAAAAAGTAGATTTTTAAACAAGTTAATATTATAATACCTTTAAATTAATATGTACAGCCCTTTCTTGCTATTCTTTATATTTTAATCATATATATTTGAACCCACAAAACGCATAAATAGTGAATTGACATTAGAGACATTAAAGAATATACTTAAATTATATATTTATTATGATTAAACTTTATTAAATGGATGTGTTTTTATGCAATGGACAGGCCTTAATGAATTACGTGAAAAGTTTTTAGATTTTTTTGAATCGAAAGGGCACCTAAAATTACCCAGCTTTTCTTTAATCCCCAAAGACGACAATAGTTTACTCTTAATTAACTCTGGTATGGCACCTATGAAAAAATACTTTACAGGTGAAATTACACCTCCTAAGACAAGAGTAACTACTTGCCAAAAGTGTATTAGAACTCCTGATATTGAAAGAGTAGGAATTACTGCAAGACATGGTACTTTTTTTGAAATGTTAGGAAATTTTTCATTTGGTGATTACTTTAAAGAAGAAATAATCGCTTGGTCTTGGGAATTTGTAACTGAAGTCTTAAATCTGCCAAAAGAAAAAATATATGTTTCTATTTATGAAAATGATGATGAAACATTCGACATATGGACAAAAAAAGTTGGTGTAAACCCGTCTCACATTGTACGACTCGGAAAAGAAGATAACTTTTGGGAACACGGTGCTGGGCCTTGTGGTCCCTGCTCTGAACTTTACTATGATCGTGGAGAAGAATATGGTTGCGGAAATGAAAATTGTACAGTCGGATGCGATTGCGACAGGTATATGGAATTTTGGAACCTTGTATTTACTCAATTTAACAATGATGGAAATGGAAATTATACACAATTGGATAAGAAAAATATTGACACTGGAATGGGTCTTGAACGCTTAGCTTGCATAATGCAATATGTGGACAATCTTTTCCTTGTTGACACTGTTCAAAATATAATGAACCACGTTTCAAAAATAGCTAATATTAAATACGGACAAAACCATAAAAGTGATGTCTCCTTACGAGTTATAACCGACCATATAAGAAGTACTACCTTTATGATATCTGACGGTGTAATGCCTTCAAATGAGGGACGAGGATACGTTTTAAGAAGACTTTTAAGAAGGGCTGCTAGGCATGGTAGACTTTTAGGTATAAATAAACCTTTCTTATCAGAAGTATGTAAGACCGTAATAAAAGAGAACGAAAAAGCCTACCCTGAACTTAAAGAAAAACAAGATTTTATTGTAAAATTAATTAAAACTGAGGAGGAAAACTTTTCTCGAACAATCGATCAGGGGCTTGAACTTTTAAATAATATAATAAAAAAATCCTCAAGCAATATTTTATCAGGTGAAGACGCATTTAAACTTAACGATACATTTGGATTTCCTTTGGATTTAACAAAAGAAATTTTAAATGAAAAGGGCTTGGAAGTAGACGAAATCAGATTTTACGAACTTATGCGTGAACAAAAAAATAAGGCAAGAAATGCCAGAATAAATAGTGGAAAAGATGCCTGGACTGCCAATTTGTCTGCAATAAATTATATTAAACCTACTGAATTTATTGGTTATGATTCTCTTGAATCAGATTCAAAAATTTTAAATATTTTAGATGAAAATAAAAACGAAATAGAATCTGTTATGTTAGGGCAAAAGGCTACTGTTATACTTGATAAAACACCCTTTTACGCGATATCTGGTGGACAAGTTGGAGACATTGGCTACATACAAACACAAAGTGGTGTAATTAAAATTGAAGATACTGTAAAAACGCCCTCCAATATTTATATGCATATTGGAACTGTTACAAGTGGTAAACTTTTTACAGGTGAGGTAGCAAAAGCTAGCGTTTGCAGTGAATATAGATCAAGTATAACAAAAAACCACACCACTGCACATATTCTACAGGCTGCACTCAGAAAAGTGCTTGGAACTCATGTGGAACAAGCAGGTCAACTTGTAAATGATAAATATTTGAGATTTGATTTTACACATTTCTCTGCTTTAACAAACGAAGAAATTAAAACCGTTGAAAGTCTCGTTAACGAACAAATTTTAAAGTCTATAGATGTAGTTGTGAAAGAAATGCCTATAGTCGAAGCTAAAAAACTTGGAGCAATGGCTTTGTTTGGTGAAAAATATGGTGACATCGTTCGTGTTGTAAAAATCGACGATTTTTCAATTGAATTTTGCGGTGGAACCCATGTTAAAAATACTTCACAGATAGGACTATTTAAAATTATTTCTGAGTCCTCAGTTGCATCAGGAGTTAGACGTATAGAAGCTGTTACAGGAATTGAGGTTTTAAATCTTTTAAATAAATATATTGATATAGCTAATAAAAGTGTTGATATTTTAAAGGTAAATAAAATCGATGACATCCCTTCTGGGTGTTCTCAGATTATTGAAAATAACAAGAATAAAGACAGAATTATAAACAAGCTTAATTCTGAATTGGCTAATTTAAAAGTAAGCGACCTTATAGCAAATGCACAAGATTTAAATGGTATAAAAGTTATAAATAAAAAAATGTTGGGTATGCAAATTGATACTTTAAAGTATCTGTGTGATACTATTAAAGAGAGGCTTGATGATTTCATTGCAGTTTTTGCTTGCATAAATGACAACAAGTCTAATTTCATGGTCTGTGTTGGAACGAAGACTATCAAAAGAGGCCTTAATGCAGGGAAAATAGTTAAATCTATTGCACAGCTAGCCGGAGGCAACGGAGGGGGTAAACCCGATTTTGCAATGGCTGGGATCAAGGATTTAAGTAAAGTAGATTATGCATTAAGTCAAACGGAAAATATAATACAAGAAAATTTAAAATAGCATTGGGAGGTACTTTATGGACTGCATATTTTGTAAAATAGCATCGGGAGAAATTCCTACAACTAAAGTTTACGAAGATAATAAAATAATTGCGTTTAATGACCTTGAACCTCAAGCTCCTGTTCATATTCTTATAATTCCAAAAGAGCATATAGAGTCTGTCAACTATATTGATAATAAAAACAGTAATATAATTGGCCATATATTTGAAGTGGCAGCAAAATTGGCTAAAAAGCTTCATTTAGAAAATGGTTATAGGATTGTAAACAACTGTGGGGATGACGGTGGCCAAACCGTTATGCATTTACATTTTCATTTACTCGCAGGTCGTCGTATGGCTTGGCCTGCTGGATAAAAAACAAAAAAGGGAACTTATAATTTAAAGTTCCCTTTTAGCTTACATATAATTAACAACCTATGGAGGGATTAATACATGCGACGCCCTATGGCACTTGTCGGGTTTTCATATTTAGCTGGTCTTATTTTGGCTACATACTTTATACAACGACTTCAACTCGTTGCTGCAATTACTTTTGGGGTATTATTTTTAATCTCACTGATACTTAAAACTATACGTAAAAGACTAACCTTACCAATTGCATTTCTTAGTATATCGGTTGCTCTGTTTATGTATTCCATTTACAGCAGCTTTAATATTGCACCTGTTACAGCGCTTGATGGGCAAGATGCTGTAATATCTGGTAAAATATGTGAATTACCTTATAAATCATACAACAGATATTACTACACTATTCAAACTGATAAAATTGAAATAGATGGCGCCCCTCAAAATATAAAGCTGAGACTATCAATGTCAAAAGCCCTAGATATCGATATTTATGATAGAATAACTGGAAATGTTCATCTCTTTTTACCGAGCGATGAGGGAACTTTTTCGTCTAAAAATTACTATGCAGCAAAAGGCATATACATGTACGCTTATCTTTATGAATATGAAGATTACACAACTGAAATTATAGAACAAAAACCAATTTATTATTATTTTTTAAAGATGAGATTTTATTTGATAGAAGCACTGCGAACCCTTTTACCAGAAGAACAAGCTGCGCTAGCTTCTGGCATACTTCTTGGTGAAAAATATCTGTTGGGACAAGATGTAAAGTCTGATTTTAGAGATATCGGCGTATCACATATCCTAGCTGTATCAGGTCTACATACTTCATTTATAGGATATTTCTTAATGTGGATATTCATGTCCTTAAAGCTTTCTAAAAAGTGGTCTGCCAAACTTTCTTGCATAGGCATATTGTGCTTCATGGCTCTTACTGGTTTTGTTCCTTCAGCTGTAAGATCAGGAATTATGATGATTATATACCTGCTTGGTTTGTCATTTAAGGCAGAAGCAGATTCTTTAAATTCACTTGGTATTTCATCATTTATTATCTCAATTTGTAATCCATTTGCCGCCGGTGATATAGGCTTCTTACTTTCGTTCTTTGCAACCTTAGGTATAATTTTACTGGCAAAAAAACTTGAACTGCTTATAATTGATGCATTAAAATCATTTAAATATAGTAAAACATTTATAAATAAAATTTTATCACCAATAAGTGTAACTATAAGTGCAACTCTATTCACCCTTCCTATAGCAGTCTTATGTTTTAAACAAATTTCTCTCATAAGTATAGTTGCTAATCTTCTTCTTGTTACACCTTCTATGTTTATAATGATAACTGCTCTTCTTGCTGCAGTATTCTTTTATATACCTTTATTAAATTTTTTAAGCTATCTTTTTGCCCTTATTTGCGGCATACTTATAAATTTTGTAACTTTTATTGCTGCATTTCTTGCTAAAATTTCATTTGCTAGTATATCTGTATCTCAACCCTTTATAAAATTTTGTTTAGCTTCTGCATTTTTCTTAATAGCTGTTGCCTTAATTTTAGAAAAAGGAACAAAACTCGTCAGGCTATCCCTCATATTATCTGTTATAATTCTTTTTACCGGTACCTTGTCTTACCAAGTGTATATGAAAGACCTCACACAGCTTGCGATTTTAGACGTTGGAGATGGGTGTTGCGCAGTTCTTACTAAAAATAATCATGCTGCTTTACTTTCTTGTGGTGGAGATAAAATTAAATCATCTACAATGCGTAATTATTTACAATCTAAGAATGTAAATAAACTCGACTTTTTAATATTAAGTGATTATAACGATGAATCTTCTTACTATGCGCAAACTGCTATTAATGAGTTCTCTCCGAGTTATATAGTCTTACCGGAAGATGATTCAATAGACGATAAAATTTCAAGAGCTATTGCAGATAGCCCTAATACATGCTTTTACAATAGCAATGCACTAATTAGCTTTTGGGACAATATAAATTTAATTGCCGTAAAAGACGGCGATAAAGGTTACTTACATTTAAAAATAAATGACACAAACACACTTATATACCCTTCATGTAAAAATTCTTATACCATTCCTGATGAATACATTAAATGTGGATTTTTTGTATTTTCCAAAACACCTAATAATCAATACGGTGTAAACTGCGGATATAGCATTATATCTGCCAGTTTGGAAAATGCAAAAGAAGCTGTATATGATGCAATACGGTCCAATAAAATTCCTATTGCAACTGCAGGAGATGGAAATATTGTAATAGATTTTCCATCATCAAATAATGTTTGTATAAGAAGGGTGTTATAATGGCAAAAATAAATGAAGAAAAACTAAAACAAGAATTAAAAGCAGGAGTAATAAAAAATTTTTACTTTATTTTTGGTGAAGAAAAATATATGGTTGAATACTATACAAATAAGATCATTTCTTCTACCTTAAAAGACAATATAAATGATTTTAATTTCAGTTCCTTCTCCTTTAATACATTAAATCTAGATAAGTTAGCTGATTCAATTGAAGCAATATCCTTTATGTCTCCAATGAAGTGCGTAAAAGTTGTTAACTTAGACATTGAAAAGTTAAGCATTGATGAATTAAAACGCATGAAAAATATAATATCTGATTTGCCAAATACTACTGTTTTTATTATAAGCCAAACTGCGATTGATATTAATGTTAAGAAATCATCAAAATGGCAGTCCTTTATAAAGGCTTGTGAAAAAAGTGGCAATGTTATAGAATGTCAAAAACTTAATAAAAGTGCACTTGTAAGGCAAATTTCTAATTGGACAAATAAACTTGGAAGTAAAATTTCAATTGATGTTGCTAATTATCTTGTGGACAGTTGTTCTGATAATTTACTTGAACTAAAAAATGAAATTCAAAAACTATCTTCATTTAAGTATGGCAACTCAATAACTAAAAATGATATTGATAAAATAGTAACTAAACGACTTGAGGCAAATATATTTGAACTTTCAAAATTAATTTTAAAAAACAATGCAATTGAAGCCATAAACAACCTAAATATTTTACTTTATAACAAGGAAGAGCCAATTGCCATACTATCAATTTTAGCTGCTTTGTTTATAGATATATATCGTATAAAAACTGCAGAGTTGTGCAGACAGTATATTGATGTTTTGCCTAAATATTTTAATTATAAAGGGAAAGAATTCAGGCTCAGTATTGCTTCAAGATATTGCAAGAATATTACAATAGATAAAATAATTAAATGCATTGAAATATTAACTGAAACTGATGCAAAGCTTAAAAGTTTAAAAATTGACAACGAAATACTAATGAATGAATTAATTGGAAGGTTAATATTTGAAATCCATCGATAAAATATTTAAAAATTCACTACAAGGTGTTGATTTTTTATTAAAAATATGATAAAATTATACAAAGACAGAAAGGAGCTGTGGTTATGGATTTAAAGGAGTATAAATATGACGGTATAAAAAAATTTGATATTAAATCTTTTGATACTAAAGCTGAACATATGACAACCGATAAGGAAATGGTTATTGAAACAGGTAGGCTTAATATTTTAAAGCTTGAAGTCTTGCAAGACCGGTTATATGCAGAAGGAAAAGAATCCTTATTAGTAATTTTGCAAGCAATGGATGCAGGTGGAAAAGATGGAGCTATTAAACATGTAATGAGTGGCGTAAATCCTCAGGGCGTTAAGGTTGTAAACTTTAAACAACCCTCCAGTGAAGATTTGTCTCACGATTACTTGTGGCATTATGTAAAGAAGTTACCGGAGCGTGGTAAAATAGGAATTTTTAATAGATCTTACTATGAAGACGTACTTGTAAATAAGGTTCATGATCTATATAAAATTCAACCGATGCCCAATAGGTGTATAACTGATAATATTTTTGAAAAAAGATACGAACAGATTAAAAACTTTGAAAAATATCTTTGGGAAAATGGTACCAGGATTGTAAAATTTTTCTTTAATATTTCAAAAGAAGAGCAAAAGAAAAGGTTTATGAAACGAATAGAATTAAAAAATAAAAATTGGAAGCTTTCTGATTCCGATGTAAAAGAAAGAAAATTCTGGGATGATTATATGGAAGCATTCGAAACCGCTATAAATAAAACAAGCACTGCATTTGCTCCTTGGTATGTAATACCTGCTGATAAAAAATGGTTTGCACGGTATTTTGTTTCTGAGGTAATTGTAAATGCGCTTGATGACATAAATCCAAAATATCCCAAGGTTTCAAAGGAAAAGAAAAAAATGATTAGACAATGCAAGGAATATCTTCAAAACGAAGATAAATAACATAGAAAAAGGATAGCTTTTACTATCCTTTTTCTTTTTTTGCAACAAATTTACTTTAATTTATCAGTTTCCCAAGTAAATGTTACTATTCTGTCTTTTTGCCTTAAATTTTTTACCTTTGTAGGAAATTGCTGCTTAGCTGCTTCTGCAAATTTTTCTGCCATTTCCTCTGACAAAAACCTTATACCTGCTTCCATAACTATGTTTTCACTTTTTTCATATTTTCCAAACTTAATACCAAGAAGCCACCAGTCCTTATTTTTCGGTTCTCCAGCTGGCTTTTCATACTCTGCTGAATTTCTGGCAAATATAGTTTTTCCCATTTTATCACAAAGAACATAAGAAAGATACATTTTTTCTTTTCCCTTGGCACTATCAAAAAACACCTTGTAATTGCACTTCCCAGGCACATACTTTTTCATATTCTCTTCAACCACTCTGTTGTAAACTCCTATTTCTCCACCAACAGAAAGTCCCCCTCCATATTGGCCTTTCCAAAACTCTATTAGCCATTCTTTTTCTGGGTTACCTTTATGTTTATATCGAAATACAATTGGTAACTCATCAATTTGCATACCCAAAAGTGGCCCAAACTTGTCATACAAATCGCCAAAACCAAAATGTTTTTGTAAGGAATCCTCCCTTGTATAATAAATGTCCTTTTCCGGATCATATTTAAATCCAAGCATATTATCTAAAACCGGCTTAAAAAGTTTATTTACCGCTTCTTCCGTATCTGAATCTACTTTATCAATCTGTTTACACAAAGATTTATAAAAACGTCTATCTAATTCATTTAAAGATTTCTTTAACTTTTCTCTTTTAGATTTACTTTTATTAATATAATTTTCTGAACCTTCATTGCTATGTACTATCGAGCTACTTTCTGCCATTGTGCATGTCACCGAAGAAAAACCAAATAAAATGGACGTACTTAACGCAAGACTTAACAACTTTTTCATTTATCTCAACCTTTCTAATAAATAGTGTATTTATAAATACATTAATATTTTATATATTTTTTCAACGTTTGTCAACTAAAATGTATTAAATTTTTATTTTCATATATAATATTTAAATATCGCCTTTAAAAGGCTTAAAAAATATACTTTTAAAAAGCTTTATAAAAAAAGATCATGCATCAATTGCGACACACGACCTTTTTATATTATACATATAAGAAAAAAGCTAGCTTTAAAAATTGTCTCTGAAAACTTTTTTCAGACATTTTGCTATATCCAAGCTTTTTTGTTTTTTATTCCACTGTAACAGACTTAGCTAAATTTCTAGGTTTATCTATATCGCACCCTTTTAAAGCAGCCACATAATAAGAAAATAACTGCAAAGGTATAACCGATAATGAAGCTGTCATCATGTCACATGTATTTGGTATATAAAAGCTATAATTAGATACTTCTCCTATCTTTCGATATTTTTCACACGCTATTGATAAAACACATGCTCCCCTAGATTTTACTGCATTTATATTACTCACCGTCTTGTCAAACAAGTCATTTGTCACAACAACTACTACAGGCGTTCCATCCTCTATTAAAGATATTGTTCCATGTTTTAGTTCCCCTGCAGCGTATGCTTCCGAATGAATATAGGAAATTTCCTTAAGCTTAAGTGATCCTTCAAGAGATACCGCATAGTCCACATTTCTACCAATAAAAAACATATTCTTAGCTGAATAAAAATTTGTAGCAAAATCTTTTATTTTTTCTTTCTCATCAAGTATTTGCTGTATTTTATTTGGAATCAACATTAATTCATTAACCAATTCAGAGTACTCTAAATCTGTAACTTTTCCAAGTTTGTCAGCCATGTAAATTGACAAAAGGTACATAACTGCAAGCTGTGTGCTATATGCTTTTGTTGATGCCACTGCAATCTCGGGGCCTGCCATTGTATAAATAACATTGTCTGAATCTGTTGCAATAGTGCTCCCAACTACATTTACTATTGATAAAACCTTTGAACCTCTCTTTTTTGCCTCCCTTACAGCCGCCAAAGTATCTGCTGTTTCTCCGGATTGACTAATAGCAATAGTTAAAACATTATTGTCAATTATAGGGTCCTTATACCTAAATTCAGATGCTATCTCAACTTCAGTTGGGATTCTAAGTACTTTTTCAAATATATATTTTGCAATATATCCAACATGATAAGCAGACCCACATGCTACTATGCTTATCTTTTTTAAATTTTTAAGGTATTCTTCCGAAAGCTCTACATTTTCAAGGTTAATCCTTCCATCTTTTACATTTGACAATATGGTGTCTCTAACAACTTTTGGTTGTTCCATTATTTCTTTTATCATAAAATGGTCATAACCCATTTTTTCTGCTGATGTTATATCCCATTCAATGTGTTCTACCGTTTTCTTTATTTCTTCGCCTAACTCGTTAAATACGGATACTGAATCCTTTTTTATTACTGCAATCTCACCATCTTCCAAGCGTATGATATCTCTTGTTTTTTCTAATATTGCAGTTGCATCAGATGCTATAAAATTTTCATTTTTTCCAATTCCTATAATAAGCGGATTGTCCTTTCTTGCTGCTATAATCTCCTCAGGGTTATCTTCACAAATTATTCCAAAGGCATAAGATCCCTTTAAAGATTTTATTAAATTTAAAACGACTTCAAGGAAATTTCCCTTGTAATTGTATTCAAGATATTGTGCTACAACTTCTGTGTCTGTTTGTGATTTAAATTTAATACCTTTGGAAATTAAGTCTTCTTTTAAATTCATGTAATTTTCTATTATACCGTTATGCACTACAGCAAACTTGCTATTTTGACTAACTTGAGGGTGAGCGTTTTTTTCTGACGGTTCACCATGTGTAGCCCATCTTGTATGACCTATTCCAAGATTTCCCTTTAAAAGCTCACCACCACTTAACTTTTTGTTTAAATTTTCAAGCCTTCCCAAAGACTTAACTAAATGTATTTTCTCCCTACTGTTTACTGCAATTCCAGCAGAATCATAACCCCTATACTCAAGTTTTTCAAGGCCATGCAAAAGAAAAGGGGCTGCATTTTCCTCTCCAATATAACCAACTATTCCACACATGCGTAGTTAAACTCCTTTATCTATAAATTATAAATTTTCCATATATTTTATTCTTATCTACAAAATATGGTTTATCTTCTCCCTAAAATGTAACACACATGAAAAACCTGCTAGCCTGAAATGCAAATCTAACATATTTATTAAAATAAAACAGTTTCACAACGGATTTTGTAAATCTAAATTTTCCCCCTTAAAAGCTTTTTTTCATAAAATCTAAAAAGACTATGGCATAGTACTTAAAACGGAGTTTTATCTTATGTAAGTATATTCTAATAATTTATACTTTGTTCTTCTAACGGTTTTATTTTCTAGCAAAAGTTTACACGTAAATAACAATACCAATTTATATAATATTGTTTATATGATTGTGATGTTCAGAAGGCAAAAATTGCTACAACTCATCAAAACCTTCATATTTATTAAATTAAGTGTGCGTTACGCTACTAGCTTTCTTATAGCTATATAATGATTTAAGGTTGAAATCACTATATGCTATTTTAAAATATATCATAAAGTTTACTAATAATCAAGCATGCATAAAATAATAATATGTTTGACTAAATATAAAAAAGATATATAATTTAATTAAAAATATTCTGGGAGGTTTTTTTATGCTTTATATTAATAACCAAATCGAAAATACTATAAAAATGAACCCTTGCGAAACAGAATTTCATCAGGCTGTAACAGAGGTCTTAAATTCGCTTACACCAATATTAAAAAGTGATTCAAAATATGAAAATCATAGCATACTTGAAAGGCTAACAGAACCAGAACGTCTCATAAAATTCCGTGTATGTTGGGTAGATGATAATGGTAAAATTCAAGTGAACAGAGGCTATCGTGTACAGTTCAACAGCACTTTAGGCCCATTTAAGGGCGGACTTAGATTTCATCCATCTGTAAATTCTGGAGTAGTAAAATTTTTAGGATTTGAGCAAATTTTTAAAAATGCCCTTACTGGTCTTCCAATAGGTGGGGCTAAAGGTGGTTCAGATTTTGACCCTAAAGGAAAAAGTGATAGAGAGATAATGAACTTTTGCCAAAATTTTATGACTGAACTTTTTAGGCATATAGGTCCTAATACAGATGTTCCCGCTGGCGATATTGGCGTAGGAGCAAGAGAAATCGGTTACCTTTTTGGTCAATATAAAAAAATAAGGAATTCATATGAAGGCGTATTAACTGGTAAAAATATTTCCTTTGGTGGGTCCTTTGCACGTACTGAATCTACTGGATACGGTCTTTTATATTTTACCAAAGAAATGCTGAATAAAAATGGTATTGATATAAAAGGAAAAACTGCGTGCATTAGCGGATCTGGCAATGTTGCTATTTATGCTGCTCAAAAGGCTATCCAGATGGGTGTAAAGGTCCTTACAATGTCCGATTCGTCCGGTTGGATTTACGATGAAAATGGTATAGACTTAAATGCTGTAAAGGAAATAAAAGAGATGAATCACGGAAGAATTCAGGAATACCTAAGATACAATAAAAATGCTGTTTATACAAGCGGTGCTTTTGAATGGAATATTCCTTGTGATATTGCCCTTCCTTGTGCCACACAAAATGAATTAAATTTATCAAGCGCTAAAAATTTAATAAAAAATGGAGTCATTGCTGTAAGTGAGGGAGCTAATATGCCATGTACAAATAAAGCTTTTAATGAATTTTTAAAGAACAACATTTTGTTTGCACCCGGCAAAGCTGCAAACGCCGGAGGGGTCGCTGTGTCTGCTTTGGAAATGTCTCAAAACAGTATGAGGCTGTCTTGGGATTTTGAAAAGGTGGATAATGAACTTCAAAAAATTATGATAAGCATATTTGACAAAATTTCAAGTTGTGCAAAGCAATATGGTGACGAAAAAAATTATGTTATGGGAGCAAATATTTTCTCATTTAAAAAAGTTGCCGATGCAATGATAGCTCAAGGTGTGGTTTAAATTTATGGAGGTTAAAAATAATGAGCACCGATAATGCCGTTTTAAACAATTTAGCCAAACTTCAGTTACTAGCAGAAAAATATCCAAATATACAAGCAGCATCAACCGAATTAATAAATTTAAAAGCTATAACAGAACTTCCCAAAGGGACTGAGCATTTTGTTTCAGATTTACACGGAGAATATGAAACATTTAACCACATAATGAACAATGCTTCAGGAGCAATAAGAGAAAAGGTCTATCTGCTTTTTTCAAGTATATTAACAGATTACGAGCTTTCCAGGCTCACTACTTTAATTTATTATCCCGAAGAGAAATTAGCTGAGATTTGTTCTCTTAAACAGAATACTGATGAATGGTATAAAATTACTTTAAATAGGCTTATAGAGGTGTGTAGACTTGTCGCCTCAAAGTATACACGAAGCAAAGTAAGAAAAGCATTTCCCAAAGACTTTGCATATATAATAGAGGAGCTTTTGCATAATAGCTGTGATGACCCTAATAAATCATTTTACTATTTGAATATAATAGACACTATAATAGAAATAAAGCGAGGAAATGCTTTTATTATTGCCTTGTGTAACACTATAAAGAGGCTTGTAGTTGACCATCTTCATGTATTGGGAGATATATATGACAGAGGCTCAAGGCCAGATATAATTATAGATTCACTTATAGAACACCATTGTGTGGACATTCAATGGGGTAACCATGATGCTGTCTGGATGGCCGCATCATCCGGCAGTCCTGCATGCATTGCAACAGTTTTAAGCAATGCAATTTCATATAATAATTTGAAATTTTTGGAAGAAGGTTATGGAATAAATCTTAGACCACTTGCTATGTTCGCTGCTGAAACATATGCTAATAGTGATATATCCGCATTTAAACTTAAAAGTACAAGCAACAATGTTGAAGATTTACATTCTAAGGAACTTGTTCTTCTTTCAAAGATGTATAAAGCAATAACTATAATAAAATTCAAGCTGGAAGGACAAATTATAAAAAGGAACCCTCACTTTAATATGGAAGATAGATTGCTTTTAGATAAAATAAATTACAAAAATTCCACTATTCTTATTAATAATAAGGAGTATAAAATTAAAGATATTGATTTTCCAACAATTATAAAAGAAAACCCATACAATCTAACTGATGATGAAAATAGGATAATTAACCAATTGCAATCTGCATTTTTACATAGTGAAAAATTACAACGGCAAATTAAGTTTTTATACACCCATGGAAGTATATATAAATGTTTTAATTCAAATCTTTTGATTCACGGTTGCATCCCTATTAATAGTGAGGGGTCGTTATTAAAGTTTCTTGTTGGCGATAAGTATTTGCAGGGCAAAGAATTTTTAGATTATGCTGAAGGTTTAATTCGCGAGGGTTATTCTCAAAAAGAACGTAATGAGAAAAAAATATATTCGGAAGACTTGCTTTGGTTTTTATGGTGCGGTAAGTATTCTCCTTTATTTGGAAAAGATAAAATGGCAACTTTTGAAAGACTTTTTATTTATGATAAAGAAACACACAAGGAAAAAATGAATCCGTATTATACTTACTCTAAAAGTGAAAATTTCTGTACATATATTTTAAGCCTTTTTGACCTTAATGCCGACTACTCTCATATAATAAATGGTCATGTTCCAGTTAAGTCAAAGGATGGAGAACACCCGGTAAGAGCAAACGGAAAGTTAATTTCAATCGATGGCGGATTTTGCAGAGCGTATCAAAAAACGACTGGAATTGCAGGTTATACTTTAATTTTTAACTCATATGGAATGAAACTTTGTTCCCACGAACCATTTGAAGGGACACAAAAAGCAATAAAAAATAATTCTGATATAATTTCAACTGATGTTGTCTCCGAAAAAGCTATACGTAGAATACATGTATTGCAAACCGATATAGGTAAAAAACTATTGAGTACAATAGATGATTTAAAATTGCTGCTTTATGCTTATAGAAATGGGATTATTAAAGAGGAAACTGTTTGACATTTTATTGCTAAAATCCTTAAATAGTGCTAAAATAAACATAAATTTATTTGAAAGGATGACACTTTAAATGCCCGAAGTAAAAGTTTTTGAAAATACCCACTTTCTTGATTCAAAAAAGTATGACGCATTTATTAGAATTTTGAAAAAAGAGCTTGTTCCCGCCATGGGATGCACAGAACCAATTTCTCTTGCATATGCAGCCGCCAAAGCCCGCGATGTTTTAGGGCATATTCCTAATAAAATAGACGTTGAAGTCAGTGGAAATATTATAAAAAATGTAAAAAGTGTTGTTGTTCCTAATACAAACGGCCTTAAAGGAATTGAAGCTGCTGTAGCTGCTGGGGTTATAGCTGGAGATTCCTCAAAAGCTTTAGAAGTTTTGGCTTTTGTAAAGGAAGAAGAAAAACCCTTAATAAAAAAATATTTAGAATCTTGTGAAATTACGGTAAAACCAGCTGAAAGTAAATTGAACTTTGATATAATTCTTACTTTTTATAAAGACAACTCATATTCAAAAATTAGAATTATTGACGATCATACCAACATAGTTTTAATTGAAAAAGATAAAAAGGAACTGTTTAAAATCGACACAAAAAACAATTTTTACTCTGAAGATACAGACAAAGACCTGCTTTCTATTAAAGCCATAGTAGATTTTGCAAACACAGTTGATCTTATTGATATTGCAGATGTTATATCCCGACAAATTGATTATAACTCAAAGATTTCTGAGGAAGGACTTACCCATGATTATGGTGCAAGCATAGGTAAAGTTTTGTTGTCATCTTATGGTAGCGATATAAAAATTCGCGCAAAAGCGAAAGCTGCTGCCGGATCTGATGCACGCATGAACGGTTGTGAACTTCCCGTAATAATTGTTTCGGGAAGTGGAAACCAGGGAATTACAGCTTCTGTTCCGATAATTGAATATGCTAAAGAAATAAATGCATCTAAAGAAATACTTTACAGAGCAATTATTTTGTCTGATCTTATTGCTATTTATCAAAAATTTGGAATTGGAAGCTTGTCTGCATTTTGTGGAGCTGTTTGTGCAGGATGTGCAAGTGGCGCTGGAATTGCTTACATGTTAAGTAATGGCAAAATAGAGGCTATTGAAAGTACTATAATAAATGCTCTGGGTATAATTTCTGGTGTAGTGTGCGATGGCGCTAAGGCCTCTTGTGCCGGAAAAATAGCAGCTTCAATTGATGCTGCTATACTTGGTTACAACATGTATTTGCATGGGAAGCGCTTTTTTGACGGCGATGGTATTGTTGCTAAAAACGCTGATGAAACAATTAAAAATATTTGGAAAATTGGAAAATACGGAATGTTTCAAACTGATAAAGAGATTTTAAATATTATGGTAGGATGCAGTGAAGCACATTAAAATACATAAAAATAAAATCTGGCTAAGCAAATTAGCCAGATTTAATACTATAAGTTTTAAGAGCATCAAAATGAGAGGAATTAATATGAAGATAAATTACCAGAAGGAAACAGATAAAGTTATTAACAAAATAAAAACTGAAAGCCCAAAACCTACACTGCTTCTTCACAGCTGTTGTGCGCCTTGTAGTAGTTATGTTTTAGAATACCTATCCCCTTACTTTGATATTACTGTTTTTTTCTATAACCCCAATATATATCCAGATAATGAATTTAAAAAACGCTTGGATGAGCAAACTCGGTTAGTCTCATATTTTGACAAGGTCAATATTATAAATGAAGGATACGATCATAATGAATTTTTAAGCTGTATTAAAAGCCTTGAACATGAAAAAGAAGGTGGAATTCGTTGCTTTTCTTGTTTTGAACTTAGACTTGGAAAAACAGCTGAAATTGCCTCAAAAAAGGACTTTAATTACTTTGCTACTACACTTTCAATAAGCCCTCTAAAAAACTGTGAAAAACTAAATGAAATAGGTTTTGCACTTTCAAAAAAATATGGTATAAAATATCTTCCTGCCGATTTTAAAAAGAAAAATGGATTTAAACGTTCTACCGAGCTTTCCAAGGTTTTTAATTTATATCGTCAAAATTTTTGTGGGTGCGAATTTTCAAATCCTAACTTAAAGTAAAAGTGTACTGCTTAATATATTAAACAGTACACTTTATAAAATTTAAAATTTTAATTTACTTACTTATTGTTGTTAGAATTGTTTTTATTGGTGTTAGAGTTATTATTTTTCTTGTTGTTGCTGTTGTTATTGTTGTTTTGGCAGTTTTTATCGTTTTGTGACATTCAATTCACCCCCTAAATCGTAAAAAAGAAGAACGGGAAATACATAAGTGTTCTTGCAAACCTTGATCATCGGTTTGCTTTAATATTGTTTGTAAAACAACCTATTTTATACTTAAAAATATTATTTTATAAAAAAATAAATTAGTGAGGAAAAATACATAATGGTTAATTTTGAAAATGAATTTAAAAAGAGTATTAAGGACATGATACCTGATGAATTTAATAAATTCATGGAAAGTTATTCACTTCCTTGTTACAAAGGTATAAGCGTGAATACTCTTAAAATTAATATTGATAAATTGAAAAAGTTGGTTAATTTTAATTTAAAATCCTCCCCCTTTTGCAGCAATAGCTTTTATGTTAAGAAATTAGAGCAAAAAATAGGCAATACTCCATTGCATCATGCAGGAGCATTCTATGTTCAAGAACCATCTGCATCAAGTGCTGTAGAAGTACTTGACCCAAAACCAGGTGAAAAAATTTTAGATCTTTGTGCAGCCCCTGGTGGGAAATCATGTCAAATAGCAGCAAGGCTTTGTGGCACCGGACTTCTTTGGTCAAATGAAATTGTTAAAAGTAGAGTTAATGTACTTCTTTCCACTATTGAAAGAATGGGAATTAGAAATGCTGTAATTTCCTCTTGTCATCCAGAAATATTATGTAACAAACTTTGCGGATACTTTGATAAAATTCTTGTTGACGCACCTTGTTCTGGTGAAGGCATGTTTAGAAAAAACCAAGATGCAATAAAGCAATGGTCTACCGAGCACGTTAAAACTTGCGCCAAAAGGCAAGTTGCAATTTTAGAAAGTGCAAAAAATGCTTTAAAAAAAGGCGGTGTACTAGTTTATTCCACTTGCACATTTTCACCTGAGGAAAATGAAAAAGTTTTAGAAAGCTTTCTTTTAAATAATAATGATTTTGAGATTGTGAAAATCGATAAAAGCTTTGGACGAAACGCTTTTCAAAAATATGCTAAATCTACTCCTAATATTGAATTTGCAAGACGGATCTTTCCTCAAGATGGTGGAGAGGGGCATTTTGTAGCCAAGTTAAGAAAAAAAGGTTGCCCAAATAAAATATCAATTAAAAAGCATAACTATAAGAAAAATAATAAAGAAATAGAAAAATTTTTTTACAATCTTTTCAATGAAGATTTGTATGGCAACATTGAAGAAATAAACAATAAATTTTTAATACTACCCTTAGAGCTTCCTGATTTAAATGGTCTAAACGTTCTTAGAGCTGGAGTTTTACTTTGCTCGTCAAATGAAACAACTGTAATGCCAGAACACGCAGCATTTATGGCAGCAAGTTTTAACAATGTTAAAAATAAAATAAGCTTCGATTTAAAATCAAGAAGTATTCTTGATTTCCTTAAAGGGCATGAAATAGAGATTTTTGATAGTAAACTAACTTCCGGATTTTGCGCAGTTGCTGTAAATGAGATTATAACTGGCTTTGGTAAATATACAAATGGAAAAATAAAGAATAAATACCCCAAAGGTCTTAGATTAAAATGATGAATATTGAAAAATTAATTAAATTATGATATTATTTACTTGTTATAATGTAAATAATATTAAAGATTAATTTTAATATTATGGAGGTTCAAAATTATGCCTGCTGCCATTGCCCATTACTTACAGTCAAAAGATGTGCTTGATAAATTAATTTTAATGCACCCAAATTTAAAAATATATACACCGGCCTTTTTGTGGGGTACTCAAGGCCCTGATTTTCTGCTATCGCACAATAGATTACCTTTTCAAAAAGGTAAAAGTATAAATAAGAGTGGGATTTTCATTCAGGACAAGAGTACCAATGAACTTTTAAAAATTATAGATAATTATCTTAAAGATCATATTTTAGACACTGTTACATTATCTTATATCTTGGGTTTAATTTGCCATTTTGAACTGGACAAGTGTGCAATTGACTTCATAAACTACAGTTCTGAAACTTTAACAAACGTATTAAATAAAGATAAAAAGGTTTGCAGAAACCAAATCAAATCCTCACTTGACATTATTTTATTGAGATACAAACGCCAACAGTTGCCAAGTGAAATCAATTTAAAAAAACTTATTCCAAACGATGGTAAAACTGAAGACTTTATCATAAACTTTTACTATGATATTCTTTCTAAAAATTATCAGAAGGATGTTACTCGAGAGCAGTTATATGATGCTACATGTGATTTTAGAAAGTTATTCAGCTTAATGAATGACAGAACCGGATTAAAAAAGAAGTTTGTAAAAAAAATGGAGAAATGGCAGGGAAAAAGTGAGTATGCGTCAAGTTTAATTAGAAGTTTAACAGAAGATGATGATTTTGACTATGCAAATACTCTTCACCTTGAGTGGAAGTGGCCTATTGACTCCGGTAAAATTAGAACTGATAGTTTTTTTGATATTTATAATGAATCTATAGAAAAATCATTAAATGTTATAAACCAATTATTTATAAATGATTTAATTTTATTAAAAGCGTGAGGTAAATTATTTTATGTTACTTAAGTGGGAATTTATGCCAGAGTTTTTAAAGAACGAGGAAGTAAAAAAATACTATGACATTTTAACAAAGAAAAAAGGAAGTTTATTCTTCAAACGAATTATAGATGTGTTTTTCTCATTATTGCTTCTCATTATCTTAAGCCCTATTTTAATAATAACCGCAATTATTGTAAAAGTGACATCTGAAGGACCAATTTTTTATAAGCAGGATCGTGTAACCACTTATGGTAAAATATTTAAAATTATTAAATTTAGGTCTATGATAGTAAACGCTGATAAAATTGGGACCCTCGTAACGGTAAACGGAGATAAAAGGCTTACAAAAATAGGCAAATTTTTAAGAAAAACACGTCTTGATGAGACTCCGCAACTCATCAATATTTTAATGGGACAAATGAGTTTTGTCGGTACAAGACCTGAAGTCAATCGTTATGTGCAAAATTACAGCAATGAAATGCTTGCAACGCTTTTAATGCCGGCAGGCGTAACTTCTCTTGCAAGCATAAAATTTAAAAATGAAGAGCAACTTCTAAACTCAGCAGAAAACGTTGACAGCGTATACATAAATGAAATTTTGCCTCAAAAAATGAAATATAACCTTGAATACATAAAAAACTTTAATGTAATTTATGATGTAAAGTTAATGATTCAAACCGTACTAGAGGTTATAAAATAAAAAATAAGTAAGAAGATGACAATTATGAAAAATATAAAGTTTTCACCACCTGATATAACCGAAGCTGAAATTAATGAGGTCGTTGATACATTAAAATCTGGATGGATTACAACAGGACCTAAAACTAAGCTTTTTGAAAAAGAAATTGCAAATTTTTGCGGAACGAATAAAGCAGCCTGTTTAAATTCTGCTACTGCATGCCTTGAAATGACTCTCAGAATCTTAGGAATTGGGCCCGGTGATGAAGTAATTACAAGTGCATATACTTATACTGCATCCTGCAGCCCTATATGTCATGTTGGTGCAACACCTGTTTTAGTTGATACAAAAGAAAATTCATTTTTTATGGATTACGAAAAATTAAAAGACAAAATTACAGCCAAGACCAAAGCAATAATTTCTGTAGATTTAGCAGGTAAAATGTGTGACTATGACGAAATTTTAAAAATAGTTGATGAAAAAAGCTACTTGTTTAATCCTAATTCAGATATTCAAAAAAAAATAGGCAGGATAGCTGTAATTGCAGACTCTGCTCATGGCTTTGGCGCAAAATATAAAGGACGAATAAGTGGCAGCGTTGCAGACTTTACAACGTTTTCTTTTCACGCCGTTAAAAACCTCACAACCGCTGAAGGCGGGGCCTTGGTTTGGAAATCCATTGAAGGCATCGATGACGAGCAAATTTATAAAGAGTTAATGCTTCTTTCGCTTCATGGGCAATCTAAAGACGCTCTAGCTAAAATGAAGCCTGGCCTTTGGGAATATGATATTTTAATGCCAGGTTACAAGTGTAACATGACTGATATAATGGCTGCTATAGGCCTTGCTCAGCTTAAGCGTTATCCTGCAATGCTTAAAAGGCGACGCGAAATAATTGAATTGTATAATGACAAGCTAAGCTCTGAAAATGTAACATTATTTTCACATTATAATGATAACTATGAATCCAGTGGACATCTTTACCTTTTAAATTTAAATGGCAAAGATGAAAACTTTAGAAATAAACTTATTGAGTTTATGGCTAAACATGGCATTCCTACAAATGTTCATTACAAGCCTTTACCTCTATTCACTGCATATAAACAGTTAAGCTTTAACATTAATGACTTTAAAAATGCATTTAACATGTATAAAAATGAAATTACACTGCCCCTTCACAATCTACTTTCTGATGAAGATGTTTTATACATTGCAGAGACCTTAAAAAAGGGATTAGGATAAATTTTATAAGAGAAAAACTCTCTTTCGTATAAAATTAAGGAGCTGATTTTAATTTGATAAAATCAAAAAAGAGATGTTTAAAAGAACTTTTACTTGATCCATCCTTTTTTAGAATTATATACTTTATTACTCTTTTCGCAGCCGGCATTTCTTTCATTGATATATTTGCGTATACCTTAAATTGTCTAACCCTTATATGGGCATTAATTATATCTATCAATCTTATAAAGAATAAAAAATTTAAAAACATTAAATACCGTCTTATAATCATTCTCTTTTTATTAGTTACCATTCTTACAGCATTCCTTCATATCAAAATTTCTTTCATTGATGATTATAAATTTAATTTTATTTACAGCCTTGTCTATACGTTTCAGGCTTTTATGTGTTTTTTTATTTTTTATGGCATGTATACCATCAATTCATTAGCAGAAATTGAATATGAAATGTTTTTTATTTTTAAAATTATTTTAATCTTAACCACAGTTGCGACACTTGTAGGATTTAGTATTTTCTTAATACAAAATGAAATTACAGTAAAATTTCCATTTGAAAAACTACCACAAATTTTTAAAGATACTGCTGAATCTGAATATATATTAGGAGTTGTACAAAAAGATACCGGAGTTCGATTTGAAGGAATATTTACAAATCCTAATATAATGGCATTTTATTGCAGTGTCTCACTAGTTTTTTGTCACATACTTGTGGTTAGTAAAAATTTTTTTAAAATAAAAAGTAAAACATTACTTTTTATAACTATCTCAACTTGCGTAATTGCAAATTTTATAGCCCTTATATTAAGTGATTCTTATGCGTCTTTTATATTTCTTATTGTTTATGTTATTTGCAATTTATTTTATAAAATTGTTGCATCAGGAAAAAATTCATCAGCTAAAAATTATGTATTTAAAAGTTTAATATTTATTTTAACTGGAACCTTTTTTACAATTTCTTTATTAGTAGCAAGAAATTACTTTCAAAATGGTGCATCAGACGTAATAAGTGAAATTTCTTCTTTTACATCTTCTTCTGATATTAATATTGATAAAAATGAATATGATATAAAATTTGGTAGGCCAAATCATGATTTAAGCAGTGGTAGTGGCCGGAAAATTCTTTTAAAACAAGCATATGTAATATTAAAAAATAACTTCATAATAGGTGTAGGACCCACTAATTTGCTTTACTACGGACAAAAATATTTTGAGTCCGGACTTATTTTTCCAAACTTCCACAATGGATATGTGAGTATATTAGTTTCTTATGGAATCATTGGATTTGCTTTATTTATGTTGTTTTTAATTTTAGTTTTTTCAAATCTTTTATTGTTGTTATTTAAAAATAATAAGATTTTGAATAAAGTTTACCCTTTATTGTTTTCTGTATTAGTATCATATTTAGTATTTGCACTTTTTGAAAAAACCATGCTCTCTGAAAACAATTTTATGTGCGCATTCTTTTGGTTAATGCTAGGTTACGCAACAACCTATGCATTTAATACTAAATTTTTTATGCTTAAAGGAAAAAATAAAACTGCGGGGGAATACAAATGAAAGATGGTTTTTTAAGAGTAGCCTGTGCTACACCTGAAGTAAGGGTAGCCGATTGCAAATTTAATACAAGCACTATAAAAGAACTCATAGATGAAGCAAAATTGCAAAACGTTTCTTTAATTGTTTTTCCGGAACTTTCGATTACCGCTTATACTTGTGGAGATCTTTTTCTTCAAAAGCGATTGCAAAATGAAGCTATTGATTCACTTTTAGAGTTAACTGATTATTCAAAAGCAGTAGACATGATTATTATTGTTGGTGTGCCCATATGTTACGGTGCAAACTTATACAATTGTGCTGCCGTAATTTATAAAGGAGAAATTTTAGGAATTATTCCAAAGGTTAATATTCCAAATTATGCACCATATAAAGAAATGCGCTATTTTTCTAAGGGACCTATGTATGAAAAAATTCTTATAAATAATAAAGAAATACCTTTTGGAACAGATATAATATTTGCTTGTAGAAATATACCTGAATTAAAGATTGGTATTGAAATTTGCGAGGATTTATGGGTACCTACCCCTCCATCATGTTACCTTGCTGCATCTGGAGCTACCCTGATAGCCAATCTCTCTGCAAGTGATGAAGTTCTCGGGAAATTTACATATAGAGAAATGTTAGTCAAAAGTCAATCATCTAAACTGGTTTGCACTTACCTTTATGCAAATGCTGGACAAGGCGAGTCTAGTACTGATATGGTTTACTCTGGACATAATTTAATTTGTGAAAACGGCACTGTTTTATCTCAATCAAAAAAATTTTCAGTTGGTCTGACTATTGCAGACGTTGACCTACAAATGATTCAAATTGAAAGACACAGACTTACAACATTTTTAACATCCAGTACACCTTTCTCTCATGTGGTATGGTTCGAATTTCCTATTAAAAAATTAAACATCTCTCGTAATATCAGTAAGTATGGATTTTTTCCATCTGAGCAAAATGAGCTTAACGAATATTGTGAACAGGCTTTAAAAATTCAATCAAATGGATTAAAAACAAGACTTAAACATATAAACATAAATAAAGTCGTTATTGGTCTCTCAGGCGGGCAAGATTCTACGTTGGCACTTTTAGCGGTTTTAAGAACTTTCGATATGATGAAGCTTGACACAAAAAATATTATCGGTGTTACAATGCCTTGTTTTGGAACTACTGATAAAACTAAAAGCAACGTTATAAATCTTGCAAGGGCCCTTCATATTACACTAAAACAAATTCCCATAAATAAGTCAGTCCTAAGCCACTTTGAAGATATTGGAAAAGATCCAAATATTCACGATGTGACATTTGAAAATGCACAAGCAAGAGAACGGACACAAATTTTAATGGACATAGCAAACACTGAAAATGCCCTTATGGTGGGAACTGCTGATATGTCGGAGCTTGCTTTGGGCTTCTCGACTTATAATGGTGACCATATGTCTATGTACGGTCTTAATTGCTCTATTCCAAAAACTCTAGTCACAAATATTTTAAAGTATGAATCAAAAAAATATAGTAGCACTGTAAAGGACATTATTCTAGATATTATAAACACACCTATTAGTCCCGAACTTTTACCACCTAATAAAAATGAAACCACTCAAAAAACGGAAACTATTATTGGTTCATACGAATTAAATGATTTCTTTTTATATTATTTTTTGAGATATAATTTTGAACCTAACAAAATTTTAAGATTAGCTAATATTGCTTTTAAAAATGAGTATTCTCAAGAAGAGATCCAAAAAAGGCTATGTACTTTCATTGATAGGTTCTTTAAAAATCAGTTTAAACGTTCCTGTTCTCCCGATGGACCAAGAATAACTGAAATTTCATTATCTCCGCGTTCTAGCTTTATGGTGCCAAGTGATTGTAGCTCAACCATTTGGATTAACAGTATAAAATAAAAAAAAGGGTTTTAGCTTTGCTAAAACCCTTTTTTACACCACTTATATGCAAAATCTTTGCACACTTTTTATATTTTGCTTTATAGTTTAACATCTGCTAAATTAAGACCTAACTAAACCTTCTATAATTGACCTTAAGTCATCTACTCCTTCTCCTGTCAAAGATGAAAATGTTAACGTTTTTATCTTTTTTTCAAATACCTTTTCTAAATCCAACAAGCTCTTAGCACGTTGACCACTATTTAGCTTATCGCTCTTTGTTAATACAATGATAAAATTAAACCCTCTTTTCCCCAAATAGTTTATCATATTAAGGTCATCTTTTGTAGGTAAGTGTCTCATATCAATAATTTGAACAACAAGCGATATTTTTCTGTTGGAATTAAAATAGCCCTCCACTAATTTGGCCCAGCGAATTTTTTCTGAATCTGATACTTTTGCATAGCCATATCCCGGCAAATCAACAAATTTAACTGAATTATCTATATTATAAAAGTTTATGGTTCCTGTTTTACCAGGTCTAGAGCTTACTCTTGCTAGAGATTTGCGATTTAACATCTTATTAATAAGAGAAGACTTTCCAACATTTGAACGGCCTGAAAAAACTATCTCAGGTAAATTAGATAGTGGTATTTGATTTGGCAAGCCATAGGAAGCTTCCATTTCAGCAATATTATAATTCATATATCCTCCTTATATTAAAAACTACTTATTATTTTATTTACTTCTGTTTTTTCCGCCTTTAAATCATTAAATCCATTTTTCAATACTAGCGCATTTTCAAGCACTGTATTTATGTCGGAAGCAAATATAAAATTTAATTTTTTTCTCACTTTACTATCTATTAAAGATAAATCTGATTCATTCTCTTTAGGAATTATCACCGTGCTAATATTAGACCTATAGGCTGCCAGTAATTTTTCCTTCAATCCGCCAACAGCAAGTACATATCCTCTTAAAGTTATCTCCCCTGTCATAGATACTTCACTTTTTATTGGAATACCGGTAAGTGCTGAAACGATAGCTGTTGCTATAGTTACCCCCGCTGAAGGTCCATCTTTTTGCACAGCTCCTTGTGGTATGTGAATATGAATATCAACTTTATTATAAAAATCATACGGTAAATTAAATTTTTCTGCATTACTTCTTATATAGCTAAGCGCTGTCTGCGCTGACTCCTTAATAACATCACCTAATAATCCTGTAAATTCTATCTTTCCAGATCCACTCATAACAGCTACCTCTACAGTAATATTTTCTCCACCTAGATTAGTCCAAGCCAAGCCGTTACAAATACCCACCATATTTCTTTTACTTACGTTGCCCTTTTTATACTTTGGCTGACATATTATTTCCTTTAAATTTCTCGCTGTAACTGAAATAACATTGCTGTTCCTTATAAATAAATCTTTCGCCGATTTTCTTAATACTAATGCTATTGTTCTTTCAAGTCCACGCACACCGGCTTCATATGTATACCCATCTATTAACTCTTTAATTGCTCTATCTGTAATTTTAAATTGGGATATATCTATTCCATGCTTTTTTAATAATTTAGGAATTAAATGCCTTTTAGCTATATAAAATTTTTCTTCCGACGTGTATCCCGAAAGATAAATTATTTCCATTCTATCAAGTAATGGATGCGGTATGTCATCTTTATTATTTGCCGTTGTAATAAAAAAAATATCACTTAAATCGAATGGCATATCAATGTAATGATCATAAAAACTGCTATTTTGTTCTTTGTCTAAAACCTCAAGTAATGCTGAAACAGGATCTCCATGCATATTCTTGCCTAGCTTGTCTATTTCATCAAGAAGAATCAAAGCATTTTTGCTTCCGGCCATTTTTATAGCATTTACTATTCTTCCGGGAGTAGCACCAACATACGTCTTTCTATGACCTCTTATGTCGGCTTCATCATATATTCCACCTAAAGATATTCTTACGTACTTTTTTCCTAATGCTTTAGCAATAGATTCTGCAATAGATGTCTTTCCAACTCCAGGTGGTCCTACAAGACAAATTATTGACCCATTAACATTTTTAGAAAGCTTTGTAACCGCTAAAACCTCCAAAACTCTGTTTTTTACCTCATCCATACCATAATGATCTTGATTTAAAATTCTTTCTGCATTTTTTAAATCTATGTTTTCATTCTTCTTGTCAGACCAGGGCAAATCTAAACAGAAATCTATATAATTATATATAACCCCAGCTTCCTGCATACCAAACTGCATTTTCGCAAATCTATTACACTCCTTAACAAGTTGCATTTCAACAGGTTTTGGCAAATCACTACTTATAATCCTTTCCCTCAAAATTTCTGCGTCCTTTTTTAACCCGTCTTCTCCTAATTCTTTCTCTATAACTTTTTTTTGTTCCCTAAGATAGTACTCCTTTCGGCCGTCCTCTATGTTATTCATGAGTTTAAAGTTAAGTTTCTTTTCTATTGATAAAATATCTAACTCTTTTATCAATATATTCATAAGACTATCAAGACGTTTAAGAACATTTTTCTCCGCTAAAATTTCCTGCTTCAATTTATAATCAAAAACTATGTTTGATGCTAAAAAATCTGCTATCTTATATGGGTCATTACAACATTCCACTTCACTTGCTATATGCGGTGATACTTTAGGCATAAGGCGAACATATTCACTGAATAAATTTTTTACCGTTCTCAATGCAGCCAATTCTTTTGAGCTTAACTTCTTATTATCCTCCTTAATTGGTAAAATTGCAGCTAGCAAATATGGCCGTGTTTGTAAAATAGATTTAATTTTTCCACGGAATTTTCCTTCAATTAGAACATTGATTACTCCATTCCTATTATTTAAAACCTGTTTAATATCTGCAAAAACACCATCTTTATATATTCCATCGTTGTAATCCGGATTATCCTCGTTTATGTCTTTCTGAGCTACTATAAAAATCATTTGGTTCGTATTTATAGCCCTCTTTAATGCCTCAATGCTTTTAGATCTTCCTATATCAAAATTAAGTATCATTCCAGGAAAAAGCACTAATCCTCTAACCATAATTATAGGTGCTGTAACAGTAGAAAAACTTGGTTTAAGACCACCGTCCATAAAAATGCCTCCTGCTTTTTAATAATCAGCAAAAAGGGCCTTGACTTTTAAGCAAGAACCCTTTTTTCTTTATGAAACTGAACTTTTACTCTCCCTTTTTATAGTTATATTAAAAGGAGATCTCTTTTCATCCCTTATTAGCTCAGGATCCGTTTCACCATTTACTACATTTTCATTAATTACAACTTTTTCTATAGTATAATCACCCGGTACGTTATACATCAAGTCTGTCAGTAAATTCTCCATAATTGACCTAAGCCCTCTAGCTCCCGTATGCCTGTCTAACGCTTTTTGTGCTACCGCTTCAAGTGCAGAATTTGTAAATTCTAAATTTACTTTATCAAGCTCAAATAGCTTTTTATACTGTTTAACAAGTGAATTCTTAGGCTCCACCAATATCTTAATAAGAGCATTCTTATCAAGGCCCTGCAAGGATGTAATAACTGGAAGTCTTCCAACAAGCTCCGGAATAAGACCATATTTAACTAAATCATGAGGCTCTACATCTTTCATCCAGTCCGTATTATAAAGTTCATCCTTATTCTTCACATCTGCCCCAAAGCCTACTGTGGAAAAGCCCTTTCTTTTCTCCATAATTTTATCCAGCCCATCAAATGCTCCACCACAAATAAATAAAATATTTGATGTATCAATTTGAATAAAGTCTTGCTGTGGATGCTTTCTCCCACCCTGAGGAGGAACGCTTGAAATCGTCCCTTCAAGTATTTTTAAAAGAGCTTGCTGTACGCCTTCACCACTTACATCCCTTGTTATTGATGGATTTTCAGACTTTCTGGATATCTTATCAATTTCATCAATATATATTATTCCTCTTTCTGCCTTCTCAATGTCAAAGTCTGCAGCTTGAATAAGCCTTAACAAAATATTTTCAACGTCTTCTCCAACATATCCCGCTTCTGTCAAAGTAGTCGCATCAGCAATTGCAAAAGGAACATCTAGAGCCCTCGCAAGAGTTTGGGCCAATAACGTTTTTCCTACACCTGTAGGTCCTAATAGTAGTACATTACTTTTTTTTAGTTCTATATCTTCATCATTTGTACCAAAATATACTCGCTTATAATGATTATATACAGATACTGAAAGAACCGTCTTTGCTACGTCCTGGCCTACAACGTATTCATCTAAAATGGCCTTTATTTCCCGTGGCTTAGGTAAAACTGCAGAAATTTTAGATGCCTTTTTGTTTTTAAACTTTTTGCCAAAAACTTCTTCTTCAAGAATAGACATGCATAAATTAACACATTCATCGCAAATATATACCCCAGGGCCTGCTATAAGCTTTGCTGCCTCATCTTGAGGCTTATTGCAAAAAGAACAACATATGTTCCTTCCTTTAGTCTCATCTATAGAAGACATTAGATCACCTATCTTTCATGTATTACTTTATCTATAATTCCATAGGCCAGCGCTTGCTCAGCTGTCATAAAATTATCCCTTTCTGTATCTCTAGCTATTACTTCATATGGTTGACCTGTTCTTTCAGACAAAATGGTATTTAATTTCTTCTTGGTTTGAATTATATGATCGGCGTGAATCATTATGTCTGTAGCTTGCCCCTTAGCTCCACCGCTCGGTTGATGAATCATTATATCACTATTGGGAAGAGCATACCTCTTTCCTTTTGCTCCGGCTGCAAGTAAAAATGAGCCCATGCTGGCTGCCATTCCAAGACAGATCGTTGAAACATCACATTTTATATACTGCATGGTATCATATATAGATAAGCCATCCGTCACCGACCCCCCTGGGCTATTTATATAAAGGCTTATGTCCTTAGATGGATCTTGACCTTCTAAATATAAAAGCTGTGCAACTACAAGACTTGCCGTGTTGCTATTAACCTCATCTGTCAGCATTACTATCCTGTCATTTAATAGTCTAGAAAATATATCATATGAACGTTCTCCCCTGCTCGTTTGCTCAACAACGTAAGGTACTAAATTACTCATACTAATCCCTCCATAAATGTTTTTCATACCTTAGATTAAAGTGCACACTAAAAGTTAATTCAGCATGCACTGTCATTCTACAATAATAATTAACACTAGTTTTTATTATTATTCAAAAACTTATTAATTTATTTTTTTGCAATTATCCCTTATAAAGTCAATAGCCTTTTCGCAAGATAAATCTTTAATTAAGTCTTTCTCACTTACTGTTGCCTTTATCTTCTCTACATCCATTTTATATTGTTCAGAAAGCTCTTTGTATTTTTCATCTAATTCCTCTGCTGTTGGAGCAATATTTTCGAGCTCTGCTATTTTTTCAAGTGCAAGTCTAAGTTTAACTTGACGTTCTGCTTGCGGCCTAAATTGATTTTTTAACCCTTCAGCATCCATTCCGGTATACTGAAGGTAAGTATTTACATCCATACCTTGCGATTGAAGTCTGTAAGCAAAATCGCGAACGGAATCTTGCACTTTATTTTCAAACATAGCTTCTGGAATATCAGCCTTCATTAATCCTATCACTTTATCAATAAGGGCATTGTCTTCCTCATATTTTGCGTCTATTTCCTTATGTTCCCTTACCTTTTTTTCTATATCCTTTTTATATTCATCCAGCGTATCAAATTCACTTACATCTTTCACAAACTCATCATCTAAATCAGGAAGTTCACGAACCTTTATTTCATGGAGCTTGATATTAAAAACTGCGTCCTTTCCTGCAAGTTCCGATACAGGATAATCTTCCGGGAAAGTAACATTAACATCAAATTCTTCTCCTGTTTCATGTCCAACTAATTGATCTTCAAACCCAGGAATAAATTGACCACTTCCAAGCTTTAATGTATAATTTTCCGCTTCGCCGCCTTCAAAAGCCTTCCCATCTGAAAAACCCTTAAAATCAAACACAACTATATCACCGTTTTCAGCCTTTCTATCCTCAACAGTAATCATTCTTGCATTTCTCTCTCTTGCCTTATCTATTTCTTTGTTTATATCATCCTCTGTAACCTCGACTGTAATATCTTTTATTTCTATCCCTTTGTAACCTTGAATATCAACTTCGGGTTTAACTGTCAATGCTGCTTTAAAAATAAGTCCTTCTTTTCCGATTTTTAAAATATCGAAATCAATTTTATCATTTACAACATCAAGGCCAGCCTCGTCTACAGCTGCTTGTAAAGCTTCCGGGTAAACTGCATTTACAGCATCTTCATAAAAAATATTTTCTCCATAATATTTCTCTATAAACGCTCTGGGAGCCTTACCTTTTCTGAATCCCGGAACAGAAATCTTCTTTGCATTTTTTTTAAATGCAGAACTTACAGCCTTTTCAAATTCTTCCGCTGTAACTTCCACTTCTAATTCATAGCGATTTTTATCAATTTTATTTGTTGATTTAAGATTCATTTTTATCCTCCTGCATATAGTTTATCTTATTGATTATAACATACAAAAATATTTTTTTCTACGTTTTTTTCCAATATTTTGAATATTATAAAAAATATTTTTCAACTTATTTTAATAACCTTTTTATCTAACTAAAACCGGGCAAAAATCAATATTATCAGCTGAAACCATATAAAAATTTATACCCTTGTATTGGCCGGTTATTGCCTTTTTAGCCGTATTTTTTCCATGTATGTGCCCATAGTAGCAAGTTTTAATATTATTATTTATAAGAACCTCCATAATTTCACTACACTCATACTCCCCAAAAATTGGAGGATAATGCAAAAATACAATTGGCTCTAGATCCATCTTCTTGCCGCTTTGTATGGATGTCTGCAAACGTCCAACTTCTCTTTTTAAAATCTTTATATCCTCACTTTCGGTACAGTCATATGACCAACCTCTTGTACCACACACCGCCACTTCTCCAACCTTTATAGAATTATTAAACAATATTGAAATACTGTCAAAACCATTATCGCTAAGATATGTATCAATCTTTTTTCTTGTTCCCCACCAATAATCATGGTTTCCTTTAATTAAGATTTTTTTACCAGGAAGCCTATTTAAAAATTTAAAATCTTCATACGTCTCCTCTAGTTTCAAGGCCCACGATAAATCTCCTGCCACTACCACTGTATCATCTTTCTTTACAAGTTTCTCCCAATTCTTTTTTAGTCGGTCAGTGTAGTTGCTCCATCCATTAAAAACATCCATATTCTTGTTTGTTCCAAATGATAAATGTAAATCTGCTATAGCATATAGTGCCATTAAACTTCCTCCATGTTTAAATTACCTTCTTGTATCCTCCCATAAAAAATTTATAAGCATTGTTAAAAAATATATTATTAACAAGGCTCTGGCTATAATTTTGCCGTAAAAATAAGTTGTAAAGTTGTTCCATAGATTCTATTCCTGTCATGTCTTCAGGTATATCAGTTCCGTCAAAATCGCTACCCAGGCAAACTGTGTCTTCTCCACCAAGCCCAAGAAAATATTCCGCATGTCTGATTATATCATACATTGATGCTTCCTTTTTTTTATTTAAAAAGTCCCTTGAAAAATTAATTCCTACAAGTCCACCCTGAGATTTTATAATTTTAAATTGCTCATCCGTTAAATTTCTCTTGTGCCCACATACTGTTCTTGAATTAGAGTGGCTTGCAACAATTGGTTTTCGCGTCAATTGTGCTATATCATAGAATAGAGGGTCTGAAGCGTGCGAAACATCAATAATTATATCAAGATCATTCATCTTTTTTACAGCTATTTTTCCAAAAGATGTTATTCCAGCTGGGTTTTCTACCCCTGCACCATCACCAAACTCACATTTTCCATTCCATGTAACAGTTATCATTCTAACACCAGACCTCTTTAAATAGTCCAAGTTTTGTATATCTCCTCCTACTACCGCTCCACCTTCAACAGTAAAAATAGCTGCACATTTATTTTCTTCTACCGCACTTTGCAAATCTTCTTCAGAATTGCATATTTTCATTTTTTCCCCGCACAAAGATTCTTCCACAAGTTTACTATAAGCTCTCTTAAAAAGAGTTAACGCACCTTCCCCGCGAACATCATCAGGAATCCAAATTGCAAAGCACTGCGCCCAGGTTTCATATTTATTTCCTCTTCTCAGCGAAATATGAAGATCATTATGCACCATACTTTTATTCTTGTTTAAGGCTTCATAAAGAGTATCACAATGTAAATCAAATAACTTCAAAGCTATCTCCCACCTCTATAAAAAATGCATTTTCTATGTGATTAATTTTAACTTCATTATTTAATCCACAATTTATAATTTCAATAACATCAAATCTCGGTTGTAAAGTTGTATCAGTTGAGCTAAGATATATCATAGCCGTTTTAGCTATTTTTTTCTGTTTGTTTCTGTCGACCGCATAAGTTCCTCGTACAACCGTATTTTCCCTTCTAGTTTTTACCTCAACAAAAACAATGTATTTTTCCTTTTCTGCAATTATGTCTATTTCTCCATATTTACTATAATAATTACAAAAAACAATTTTATAACCATGTGATGTTAAAAAACTACAAGCTACTTTTTCTCCTTTTTTACCTATTGCTCTTTTGTTTTTCATGGCTTGCTTCCCAATATTTTATTTAAAAAACTCTCCCTATGTATTTTACATGGTCCATATTTTATCAATGCTTCAATATGCATTTTGGTTCCATATCCTTTGTTTCTTTCAAAACCATATCCAGGGTAAGTCTCACTTATTTTACGCATAAGTCTATCCCTTGAAACCTTCGCAAGTATTGAGGCTGCTGCTATAGATGCTGACAATGAATCTCCTTTTACTATCGCTCCTGCAGGTATCCTCAAGTCTTGTGGTAATCTATTGCCATCTATTAAAGCTATTTGTGGTTTCATTTTTAAAGAATCAACAGCCCTTTTCATAGCTAAAAAAGTTGCATTTAAAATGTTTAATTCGTCTATTTCTTCTTCAGTCGCATATGCTATGCTATAATCAACAGCACGATTTTTAATTTCACTGAATAACTGTTCCCTTTTTTTCTCACTAACTTTTTTAGAATCATTAAGTCCCTGTATATTATCATCTACCTTTAAAATTACAGCTGCTGCAAAAACCGGGCCAGCTAAGGGCCCTCTTCCTGCTTCGTCTACGCCACATATTACGTTATAACCTTTTTTTTCTGCTTCTTTTTCATACAAGAACCAATCTTTTTCATTCACCAAACTATAGATCCTCCACTATTTTAATATATCCAAAGTAAATTTCCCAAGGGTTGCATTCCTAAACTCATCCAAAACCATGGTTGCCGCCCTAGTTGCATCTACCTCTCCACCAGTGATAAGCATTCCTCTTTTTTTTCCTATAGCATTTAGAACATCATACCCATTCTTTTCTTTAATATCCATATCCTGCAATTTATACCGGCTTTTTATGCTATCAGGATAATTATAAACTAAAAATTCAATTAAGTTTGAAGCTAATTTTTCTACATCCAATACATCGTCTTTAACTGCCCCTGTAAAAGCTAATTTTTCACCAACTGATATATCATTGAACTTAGGCCAAAGCACTCCTGGGGTATCTAATAGCTCAATATTTTTGCCAATTGAAAACCACTGATTTCCCCTGGTTACACCTGGTCTATCTTCAACTTTTGCCTTTTTCCCTTTTGACAATTTATTTATAAATGATGATTTTCCTACATTAGGTATTCCTACAACCATAATCTTAAGCGTCTTTCCTAAAAATCCTTTAGCCTTATATGCTTCAATTTTATCATTTAAAATTTCATTTATAGAAGGAGCAAATCGATTAACTCCATTTCCTGTTTTGCAGTCAGTGGATATGGCTTTCATACCCAAGTCTTCATAGTACTTTATAAAGCTTTTAGTTTTATACTTGTCCGCCATATCACACTTGTTGAGGACAATAATTCTTGGTTTAGTTTTTAGCAAATCCTCAAAATCCGGATTTCTACTGCTTTCTGGAATTCTTGCATCAACTATTTCTGCTACAGCATCAACAAGTTTAATATTTTCCGCAATCTTTCTTTTAGTCTTAGCCATGTGGCCAGGAAACCATTGTATATTTTGAATTTCTCCCACATTTTTCACTCCTATCTTAATAAAAAAGTTTAATTCTCCTAAATGGAAAAATAATTGCACCCGCTTTTCCTAAAACCTTTTCTTTTTTTATCATTCCTATAATCTCATATCTGCTATCAAGAGAATTTTCCCTATTATCCCCCATTACAAAAATACAACCTTTAGGTATAACATTTGGAAATTCATAATCACCTTCGTAAGTTGCGTTGCTACTATAACAATAGTCATCATCCTGTATAACACCATTCACATATACTTCACCCGTTTTATTGTCTATCGTTATTTTATCACCTTCAGTTGCTATTACTCTTTTTATTATTGGTTCATCAATGCTATCAAGATTATTTACAACAACTATGTCTCCTCTAGACGGCTCGTATAAAAAATTATATATAATAACCCAGTCCCCATTGACAAGAGTCGGTAACATTGAACTTCCATTTACAACCGCAAACCTAAAAAATATTGTAAAAAGAAATACAAAAAATATTAAAGCTGCTACAACAGCATCCACCCATTCCAATATTTCTTTATTCTTTTTTACGCAGACTTCTTCATAAGGACCTTTTTGCATAATAAAACACGCCTCTAATCAAATTAAATTCATTATTTACTATTAAAGCAAAAACTAAACTAAATTTCAACAAAAAAACCGGATACAATCCGGTTTTTTATTTTATATACTAAATAGTTTTCATTCTATTAAAAGGATACCATATAAATATTGCTCTACCTGTTATATCTTCATATTTTACCAATTTAACATCTTTAGAACGGCTGTCCCTTGAATTATTTCTATTATCACCCATTACAAAAATATAGCCTTCAGGTATCGTATTTGGATAATTCCAATTAGCCTTAAGGTTGGTCGGCGTATTAATATAAGGCTCATCTAAAAGTTCACCGTTAACATAAACCTCACCGGCATCAAAATTAAAACTTATTGTATCTCCAGGTGTTGCAATTACTCTTTTTACAAGGTTTTTTTCAAGCTGCGGTGAATTTAATGTTATAATATCACCCTTCTTTGGCGTATAAAAAAGATGATAAGTTAAAAGCTGATCTCCATCATGAAGTGTTGGTAACATTGATGACCCAATAACCGTGAATCTCATAAATACAAAAGTAAGTAGCGCAACTATAATAATAAATGCTGGCACTAAAGCTTCCATCCACTCATATATTTCAACGGTTAAAGTTTTTTTAGATCCTTCACTTGAATATTCCATAAAAACCTCCTATGTACTTTAAAAGTGCAATAGCAAAAAAGGGACACAATGCCCCCCTTTTAGCGAATGTTTTCTTTTACTTTCGCAGACTTACCTACCCTATCTCTTAAATAGTATAGCTTGCCTCTTCTGACTTTACCATGTCTTATAACTTCAACTGCTTTAACATTTGGCGAGTGAATTGGAAAAACTCTTTCAACTCCAACACCATAAGAAACTCGTCTTACAGTAAAGGTTTCAGATACACCGCTACCCTTTTTTGCAATAACAGTTCCTTCAAACATTTGAATTCTTTCTCTTTCTCCCTCTCTAATGTTAACACTTACCCTTACAGTATCGCCTACATTAAATTTCGGTAAATCTTGTTTTTGCGAGCTTTGCGCAATTAATTTTAATGCGTCCATTTTTTCCTCCTAAAATCAAGGTATTCATGCAAAATGAAAAAAGCAGAGGACTACCCGTTTTTATATTGTGAAAAATCACAAATCTAAATGCTATAAATCTGCATTTAAATACTTAATTATATTACCATAAAAAATTTTTTTTGGCAATACCTTTTTAATAATTTATAAAATTAAATCTTTTTACAACAATAACCACTATAAGATAACAGCTTACGATAAGAAGCGAAAAATTATATTTGGACAACATTAATATGTAAAAACCTGCAACAGCTATTGGAAAAAGAAATACAAAAGATACCATACAGGTTATGTCCATCGCCACTTTAACATCTAGCCTTCTGCATAAAAGACTATATAAAATCTGACCCCCATCAAGTGTTTCTATTGGTAAAAGATTAAAAATTCCAAGAAAAATATTTTCATAAATGGGTTTTAAAAATTCAGTTATACCTAATGTTTTATATAAACCAAAAAGAAAAGCTGCGTACAAAAAATTAAAAACTGCTCCCATAAATAAAATAAAAATATCATTTTTATATGATGTCTTAGAACGATTTACATCAACTATTTTTATGTCAAAAGCTCTACATTCAATTTCATGCGGCTTATAACCTTTAAAAATCATTGCACAAATATGCCCTAATTCATGTACTGTAGTGGCAAAAATTGCATGAAAAACCATTCCATCAGTATCCAGCAGCATCATAATTGTAGCAAAAGCCATGAAAATATAACTAAACTTAACTTTACAACCACATACACTCGTTTCTACATCAAATGTAGAGATTCTTAAAAAACGGTTCAGGATTGTACCTTACTTCGTTCACTTTTATTTCAAAATGGAGATGATTACCTGTTGACCTCCCAGTACTACCAAGCAAAGCTATCTCATCTCCTCTTTTTACATCTTGCCCTTGTATAACTTTTAATTCATTGCAGTGAGCGTATAAGGTTTTTATGCTGTTGCCGTGGTCTATAAGTATGTATTTTCCATATGAAGGACTAACTTCTGCCTTTTCAACTTTCCCGGATAAAACACAATGTATAGGACTATTGCATGAAGCGCCTATGTCTATGCCGCCATGGCCCCTTTCTTCACCTGTAAATGGGTCCCTTCTAGCTCCAAAACCTGAAGTAAGCCTTCCTTCATCTAAAGGTTTATACATAGGAATAGAAACCTCTAATATATTTTTATTATTACTTATGTTAAATGCAACATTTTTAACATGTTTATCTGATTTTGTTTCTCTAACATCGAATTCATTGCCAGCAATTATAGGATCATTTAAATGTTCAAGGTACCAGCCTCTTGTTCTTATAAAAATATCTCCCCCTAAAAACTTAAGTACAACTGCCGCTGCAATAACCAGTACACATAAAGTTATTTGGACTATAATCAAAAGCGGCATTCCTTCATATCTGGATCGCTTTCTACCTTCAATATTTGAACCCTCATCGGCAAAATTTTCATAGCCTTGTTGTTCCTGCTCAAAATCCTTTACATCTACCATACTTTATATACCCAATAAGGTATTTCCCCCCTTAAAATAAATTCTCAATTATTTATATGAGGGAAAAAATATTTTAATGTATTTTATTATTTAAACTTTTTATTATACTTTCAGCAGCCTTTCTTCCCATACCCATTGCCATAATAACAGTAGCTGCTCCCGTTACCAAGTCTCCTCCAGCATAAACGTTTTCTTTGCTCGTCGAAAGATTATCGCTTACAATTACACACCCCTTTTTATCAACAATTATATCATTAGAATCCATGGTTATAATTGGGTTTGGCATATTTCCAATTGCTATTATCGCACAATCTGCGTCAATTATAAAATTGGAACCTTCCCTTTCTACCGGCCTTTTGCGCCCTGTATTATCGCTATCACAAAGTTGAATTTTCACACACTCTGCACCAATTATTTTTCCATTTTCATCTCCTAAAAAGCGTACAGGATTAGTTAAAAGTTTAAAAATTACACCTTCATTTTTAGCATGAGCAATCTCTTCCAACCTCGCTGGCATCTCATCTTCCGACCTTCTATATACAAGGTAAACATTTTCAGCACCAAGTCGTTTGGCGGTTCTTGCTGCATCCATTGCAACATTTCCACCTCCAACAACTATTACATTTTTGTGTTCATTTATTGGTGTATCATATTCATCTTTATATGCTTGCATCAAATTTACTCTTGTTAAAAATTCGTTTGCAGAATATACCCCGCAAAGCGATTCTCCTTCTATATTCATAAATTTCGGAAGACCAGCGCCCGTAGACAAATAAACAGCATTAAAACCCTGGCAAAACAAATCATCTACGGACAAAATTTTGCCCATCACCATATTGGTTCTTATTTCTACTCCCAAACTTTTAATTTTATTAATTTCATCCCTTACTACATCTTTAGGTAGTCTAAATTTAGGAATACCATAAAGCAGGACCCCCCCCGGCTCATGTAATGCTTCAAACACAGTAACTTTTATGCCAGCTTTAGCTAGTTCCCCCGCACAAGCTAACCCTGATGGTCCTGCTCCGATTACGGCAACTTTTTTAACATTTTCTTCATCTTTTGTAGAAATATTTTTACAAGAATTATTGATGTCTGACCTTAAATTTCTATATGTATCAGCAACATAACGCTCTAGCTTACCTATTAAAACTGGATTTTCCTTTTTTCCTCTTACACAATTTGCCTGGCACTGCTTTTCCTGAGGACAAACTCTTCCACATATTGAAGGAAAACAATTATTTTCTATAATTTTTTCATATGCCTTTTTTATATTTCCAAGTTTAATCTCAGAAATAAATTCTGGAATCATAACGCCAACAGGACAGCCTGCAACACAAGGTTTATTTTTACAATTTAAACACCTTTCGGCTTCTTTTAAGGCTTCTTCATTAGTTAAGCATTGCTCAACTTCCGAAAATCTATCGCTACACATATTAATCTTCACTCCTTTGCTTTAGCAAATTACATTCATATTCCTGCATTGATTTTCTTTCCCTATCTTTAAACAACCCTAGTCTTAGCATAGCTTCGTCAAAATCAACTTCATGGCCATCAAAATCCGGCCCATCAACGCATGCAAACTTCATTTTTCCGCCAACCTTAAGGCGACAGCCACCACACATTCCTGTTCCATCTATCATTATTGGATTCATACTAACAATTGTTTTTATTTTGTGTTCCTTTGTTAGCGCACAAACCGCTTTCATCATCGGGAGAGGTCCTATTGCTATAACTAAGTCATAAGCCTTGCCGCCTTCTATGTTTTCCCTTAGAGCATCCGTTACAAATCCCTTTTTACCGTTAGATCCATCATCTGTAATGATTACGGTATTGTTGGACTTCTCCTTCATCTCTTTTTCTAAAATTATAAGGTCCTTGTTCTTAAAGCCTGCTATAATATCAACATTTTTCCCCTCCTCAAATAAAGCCTTTGCTTGAGGATAAGCTATCGCACAACCAGTTCCTCCTCCAATAACAGCAATACTTTTATAACCTTTTGTAAACGTTGGCTTTCCAAGGGGGCCCACAAAGTCTAGTATATAATCTCCCTTGTTTAAACTGTCTAAAAGGGCAGTAGTTTTTCCTACTACCTGATAAATTATTGTTACAATGCCTCGAGTTCTGTCATAGTCTGCTATAGTAAGCGGTATGCGCTCTCCTGTTTCATTCACACGAAGTATAATAAATTGCCCTGCCTTTGCTTTTTGCGCAATAAGCGGAGCGTCTATTTCCATTTTTGTCATAAATTTATTAAGTCTTTCTTTTTTTAATATTAAAAACACAAAAATTTCTCCTTTCAAATATCTCCCTAACTAATTATATATTTAAAATATAACTAAATTCAAGAAAAACAAAATAAATTATCAGAAAAAATTAAATATAATCTTGACAAGCAATGATAATTTTTGATAAAATAAAACAAAAAAGAAGGTGTTTATCTTGATTAAATGTGGTTTATTTAAAAAGATTATCGCAATTTCTCTAAGCTTTACAATTTGTTTCCCTTTTGTTTTGGTAAATGATGTTAAATCTTCTGCCGATACTGCACTGCCCTCAAATATATCTGTTTATGGAGGCTCCTACAACTCTATTCGAGCTCAAACTTATGACCATCAAAAATTTGAGGTACATCATTTACTATCGCGTTCCGCTTTAAGTTCATTTGGTAAATATGTTTTTAGTGTATACGGAAAATCTATTCAAAATGAGTTTCTTGAAAATTCAAATCAAACTTGGGCTCCATCAATATTGCTGACAAAAGAAGACCACTTAAAGACTTTAAGTAAATCTAAAACAGGGTACGACTTTAGCCTACTTTATATTTCAGAACAAGCCTTTCAAATGATTCAATATGGCTCCTTTTTAGAATTGTTGTTAAACGAACTTTCATATATACAAAAATATATTAACACAGATGGGAAATATGATAAAGGTATAAAGCAAGTCTATGACTATATAAAATCAATGAATATTAAGCTATATAAAAACAAGTTGTCATTTTACCCACTAGGAAATGGAAATGACTGTCCAAGATTTGATTATATCATACCAAAACAAAGTATTTTTGGTTTAAATATGGTTTCTTCACTTCCTGCACTTGACCCTTTCTCTCCCAAAGATGCTGATGTGCAAACTGATAATTTTGATTCTTCGGCCAAAAGTGTAGATAAGTCTGTTCAAGCAGAATCCACTACAGTAAATACTTTATAATGATTGTACGCTCAAAAAACCGTTATAATAGCCTTTTTATTTAATAATCAAGGCACTCCGCACGCCCTATCTTAATATTAAGCATAGGCAGTGTTCCTTGTTATATATTTTCAAACAACTATCTAAAAAAATGTTTCTTGCATTAATACATCTCAACAAAATAAACAATTTAATTTATTTTTAATTTTTCACAATAACATTTCTCAGTTAATGCAAAAAGTATGATTTTTTACAAAATAAATTTTGAGGCTTGATTTTTAATAAGGCTGTGTTATAATAAAATAGTTGTTAAAATAAATCAAGCTTTCAAGTGGAGAGGTGTCCGAGTTGGTCGAAGGAGCACGATTGGAAATCGTGTAAACCGTTAATCCGGTTTCTGGGGTTCGAATCCCCATCTCTCCGCCAATAGTACATTTAACTCAAAATTGATTAGTGTCGGTTTTGGGTTATTTTATTTCTGAGGAAGAAGGGATTATTATAAAAGATTATGTTTGTGTTATAGGTGGAGCTAATTTAGACATTTGTGCTACACCATATAATAATTTAATAGCGGAGGATTCTAACCCTGGGAAAATTAAAACATCCTTTGGCGGTGTAGGTAGAAATATTGCAGAAAACCTTACAAAACTTGGCATACAAGTTGAGCTTATAACCGCAATAGCTGATGATTTGCATTCCGAAAATTTAATTTTGGATTGTAAGAAAAAAAATATTGGTATTAGTAATTCTTTATATTTAAGTGAAAGCAAAACATCCACATATATATGCATAAATAATGAAAATGGAAACATGAACGTGGCTGTATCTGATATGGATATAATGGAACAAATTACCCCTTCATTTTTAAACACCAAAATGGATGTAATAAATAATGCTAAAGCTTGCGTTGTGGATGCTAATATTCCTGAAAAAACCTTGCATTACCTACTCGATGCTTGCAATGTGCCTATATTTTTAGATACTGTATCTGTCAATAAATGTCAAAAATTAAAGAATAAACTTAGCAGCGTTCATACAATAAAGCCTAATTTAGCAGAAGCTGAATTATTGTCTGTAATGAAAATAAAAAACACACAAAACTTAAGGAAAGCCGCTTATGCATTCTTTGAACAAGGTATAAAACAAATATTTATTTCAATGGCAAGCAGTGGGGTATTTTATTCAGACGGTAAAGAATTCGGTATCCTTCCTTGCATACGAAAAAACGTTATAAATACAAACGGTGCTGGGGATTGTTTTACTGCTGCATTAGTTTATGCTTTTTTAAATAATATGACCTTGAAAGACACTGCAAAATTTGCACAAGCTGCTGCGGCAATTTGTGTAACATCAGAATTAGCTGTTAGTGAAAAGCTTTCACTTGAAAGAATTAATTTATTACTTAATACGGAGGAGTAAAAATGTTTTTAAACCCATTTATTTCAATATCAAACGAAGTAAAAAAAGCTCTTGATGAAAATAAACCAGTTGTAGCATTGGAGTCCACCATAATTTCTCACGGTATGCCTTATCCTAAAAATGTTGAAACAGCGTTAAACGTTGAAAAAATAGTGCGTGAAAATGGAGCCGTCCCTGCTACTATTGCCATAATAAACGGTGTTCCTACGGTTGGAATATCAAAAGAGCAAATAGACTACCTTGGAAAAAAGGGTTTGTCTGTTCCAAAAGCCAGCAGACGTGATATTCCTGTTTTAATGGCACAAAAAAAGGACGGTGCAACAACTGTTGCTGCTACTATGATAATTGCTAACTTAGCTGGCATAAAAGTATTTGCAACAGGCGGAATAGGTGGAGTTCATCGTGGTGCTGAAAAAACTATGGATATATCCGCAGATCTTGAAGAGCTCGCACAAACAGACGTTACTGTTGTCTGTGCTGGAGCAAAATCAATTTTAGATTTGGGGCTGACTTTGGAATACCTAGAAACGAAAGGTGTACCTGTTATAGGGTACAAAACTGACACCCTTCCCGCTTTTTACACAAGAAACAGTAAATTTAAAGTAAACTTCAGAATGGATAGTGCTAAAGACATTGCTAAAGTTATCATGTGTAAATCAGATTTAAAACTTTCAGGTGGAATTATCGTAGCAAACCCCATTCCTGAGGAATTTGCTATGGACGAAAATTATATTTCGGAAAATATTGAATGTGCCCTAAAGGAAGCAAATGATCTTGGTATTAAAGGCAAGGATATTACTCCATTTCTGCTTGATAAGATACAAAAGCTGACTAAAGGTCAAAGCCTTGAAGCTAATATACAGCTGGTTTACAACAATGTAAAACTAGGGGCTGTAATCGCTTCTGAATTATGTAAATAAAAAGAGTTGACTTAAAAGTCAGCTCTTTTTATCATTGTTTATATGTTTATTGTCTTTACTTATTTTGTTTTCATAATATTTATTTAAGTAATCTATAATTGGCATCTTAGAATTCATAGCAAAAATAAACTTAACTTTTTCATAGCCTTTTTCCCTGCTTTCTATAATGTGATTTTTCAGTTCCTCATATTTTATAATAACGCCATTTGTATTTGCAAATTTCTTTATTTTAGATAAAATATGATCTGAGTATACAAGGTCAACAATGAAAACACCAAAAAATAATCCTATAAAAAATGAAAAAGCAAGATTCTGAGAAAGCCACTTAAGTGCATTTAAAATTCTAGGATGAACAAAATAATAATACACTGCACCCGATATAACCCACAGCAATGAAAATTGAGGGCATATTATCCCTTGAATATTCCACTTTTTGTCGGAATAATCCCATAGCTTTACTTTCATCCCTTTTATAAATATAATTCCTGAGACATACTCAATTACAGTCATAATAACGCCCATTGATATAAACAGGAGTAATTTACTATTGCTGCAAAATTTGAAAAGAGGAGCGTTTTCAAAAATTGATAAAAGAAACAAAATACATACACCAAAACCGTAAAGTGGAAGATATGGCCCCAGCAAAAACCCCGGATTTACCCATTTATGATGTGGATTCGATTTAGAAAAAAATTTACGAAATACAACCTCTAAGCACCAACCAATCATGCTTCCAATAAAAAACAAAAATGCTAATATAAGAAAAAAATTCATGATTCTTCGTTTCCTTTATTTAAATATTAAATGTCAAAATTTTTGATTTAAAAATATCCTTGACAATTTCTTGGAGCTCTCCTCTCACCTGTTCTAATGAACTTTTTTCGGCGCGGCTTTCATTTAAAAAGCCCCAAAGACCATAGCATAAAAAACCTGATATTTTTTTAGGTGAATATTTAAATATTTCTTCGTTGTGTTTTTGGATATGAAACTCAACATATTGTAAGGCATACTTGTAAAACGAAAAATTTAAGTAGGGGCTTTCACTAGCTACTGTATGTGAAAAAAAGCGAATTTGACCATAATACATATTTAAAATACAATCCATTAAATTACAATACCTAAGAGTGAAATCATTTCCAGGATTATTTTCCTTTTGTAACCTATAATAATCATCTTTCGCTATTTGAATCATATCATTAAATATGTCATCCGCAAGCTCATATTTATCACTATAATGCGTGTAAAAAGTTACCCTGCTTGTATCCGAAGCATCACAAATTTCCTTAACTGAGATTTGCTCAAATGGTTTTTTATCAAGAATTGAAATAAGTGTTTCTTTTAAAATTTTTTTCGTTTTTCTTATCCTTTTATCTTCACTGTTCATAACCTTACACATCCTTTAAACTGTACAATTAATTTACATAGTAGAATATTTGTTATTGCACAGGGCACTACGATTTGCTATAATTCTCTTAACACAGTTATTATAATGTCTGTATAGATATTTGTCAATGTGTAAAAATAAATGCAACAAGGTGATTTCATGGATAATTTTATTTTAAGCTGCTGCTCAACAGCTGACTTATCAGAAGAACATTTTAAAAAAATGGGGGTTTCATATATTTGTTTTCACTTTTCGTTAAATGGAAAACAATATCGAGATGATCTAGGTAAGTCTTTTCCATTTAATGAATTTTATAAAGAGATCGAAAATGGCGCTGAAGTAAAGACATCTCAAGTAACCGTCGGAGAATACATAGATTACTTTACTCCTTTTCTTGAGTCCGGTAATGATATATTACATATATGCTTTTCTTCGGGATTATCAGGTTCATACAACTCTGCAGTAATTGCAAAAAACACATTGCAGGAACAATTTCCTAACAGAAAAATATATATAGTAGATTCACTTGCAGCCTCTTCCGGATATGGTTTACTAATGGATAAACTAGCAAATTTAAAAAATTCCGGTTATAGCATTGAAGAGCTTTATAAGTTTGCAAACGAGCACAAACTTGAAGTGCACCACTGGTTTTTTACTACTGATCTTAGCCAATATATTAAAGGCGGTCGTATATCAAAAGCGTCTGGTTTTGTTGGTACACTTCTAAAAATTTGTCCATTACTTAATGTAGATTACAATGGCAAATTAATCCCAAGATTTAAAGTGCGCACAAAAGATCGGGTTATAAAAGAAATTGTAAGCAAAATGGAGCAAAACGCAGTCGATGGAGTAAATTACTCTGGTAAGTGCTATATTTCTCAATCAGCATGTTACGATGATGCTAAGGCCGTAGCTGATTTAGTTGAAAGTTGCTTTAAAAATATTGAAGGAAAGGTAGAAATAAATAATATCGGAACCACAGTTGGAAGTCATTGCGGTCCTGGAACCGTTGCTTTATTTTTCTGGGGAAACAAGCGCAATGATTAATAAAAATAAAATAGCAAAAACTATTCGGGTTGTAACAGTTCCTCCAATAATGGTTTTATTATTATTTTTAATATTGTTTGTATTTAGGAGAAACATCTTTAATAATGTATTTGATTTAATATTATCAATACTTTGTTTTGCTGTTATCCCTACAGTTGCCTACCCATTACAAAAATTGATCAGTAAAAACCAAAATACTGCTCGAGAAGTGCAGCGTAATCTTGCTTTTGTTTTTAGTTTTTCGGGCTATTTATTTGCTGTATTATATGGTTTTTTTACTCACATTAGTCGTGAACTGTCCTTAATTTACCATGGATATTTTATTTCTGTCCTTATTTTAATACTTTCAAATACATTGCTAAAAATAAAAGCAAGTGGTCATGGCTGTAGTATTACAGGTACATTAATATATTTAATCTATTTTATGGGATATGAATTCATTCTGCCATGTGCCATCTTGTTTTTCTTAGTCTACTGGTCATCAATAAAATTAAAACGTCACACATTTTATGAACTGACTTCAGGTTGTATGATTGCTCTTATTTCATTTTTATTAAGTATAAATATTTCATGAGCTGACCTTGAAAATGCATGCAAAACTTCATGAACACAAATTTTCACCTTTGCTCAGGTTGATTTGTCGAATTTGTAATCATAGCACTACTAAGAATAACTTTATATTTTCAATAAGCCACAAGTTTTATATTTGTTTTTTATGTATGCAATTCGCCTTTCCATGTCATTGTTTTTCAAAATTTTTTATGTATCCCATGGAATTGTATATCCTTTTTTAGGGATAAACCCTATTATCTTTTAATAAAGTAATGCTTTCATATTGCCATTGTATTAATCAGAAAGTTTTTTATAATTGATAGATAAACCAATCACATGAGACAACGTTCCAGTTATTTTTACATATTTTAATTAAAGCCTGGTATCTTAAAATAATACAGTGCTATCCTTCTCCATACATTTAACAAATTTTGCACGATAGATTATCCCCATTTTGTCAGTTTCATAATGTTGAACTTTTCTCTTGTATAGATGCATTGTTATGTACCCTTTTTTGAATCTTTATATATCTCATATATATCTGGCAATACATAAAGCACTTAATATAAAAAACATTCAATTTGCTATGCCAGTTAAATTTTATTATAGTAAAATACGTTTTACTATTTAACACCAATATAGACTTTTTAGTTTTATAAAGATAAAAAGAGGTTTAATAACTAACATTATACATTTTAAAATAAAGGAGTATAATATATGCTTAAGAAACCAGATAAAAACAAGGTAAAGATAGTCGCTGACTCGTCTTGTGACAACCTTACCGTTTCAGATATTGACTTTGAGTCGGTACCGCTTACTATATCAACTAATGAAAGAATTTTTCGGGATAATAAAGATATAGATGTAGAAAATATGCTTAAATATTTTTCATCTTACCATGGACGCTCGTACACATCCTGCCCAGGTATAGATGACTGGCTTCGTTGTTATGGTGGAGCAGATGTTCTTTATGTGGTAGTCTTGTCCAGCGGAATTTCTGGGGCTTATAGCACAGCAGTAGCAGCAGCAAATATCTACAAGGAAACTCATCCTGACGCCAAAGTCCGAGTATTTGATACCCATAGTGCCGGTCCACAGGTTCGCTTACTTGTAGATAAAATAGCTGAATGCGTACGTAATGGAATGAAATTTGAAGAAGTTTGTAAATTAGCAGATGATTATCTAAAGCGTATTCGAATTTTTTTCTCACTTGAATCCTTTCACAATTTCGCTCAAAATGGTCGTGTTAATAAAACAATTGCAAGATTTGCAGGAGTTCTTGGCATTCATATTATGGCAACAGCAAGCCTTGATGGCAAAATTGAAATTTTGAAAAAGTGCAGGGGGTCTAAGGCTACTCTTCGTGGATTTATTGATTGTATGAAAAATGCCGGATATACAAGTGGAAAATGTTATATTGCGCATTGTAAGAATCTGGATTTTGCAAATGAAATTTCATCGGAAATCTGTAAAATATATCCTAGCGCCAAAATATCAATTTATAAAACTAGAGGTCTTTGCAGCTACTATGCTGAAAAAGGTGGCATTTTGCTAAGCTGTGAGTGCAAAAAAATTTATGAATAAAAAGTAATATTTATCTATGTTAGTTTGAAACACTTAGAAGGTAACTGTAAATGACAACATTGAAAGTTAGCAAAAACACTATACACGAGAAAAAGTAGTTTATACTTTAAATAATATTTTCCACATATACAAACTGTTTAGTTTATAAACGCTCAATTTAAAAATTAGACTTCCCAGGTCTTATTTTGTATCAATATTTTTAATAATTTTAAAACGTCTATAAATAATTATCCCTTCAAAATTCATTTTAGTTATTAAGTAGGCTAAAAAAGACCGATTTTTCTCGGTCTTTTTTAGCTTTATTTAATTTTTATATCCATTGGGATTTTTGCTTTGCCAATTCCATGTATCTTTGCACATTTTATTAATATCGTATTTTGCTTCCCACCCTAAATCAGTTTTAGCCTTAGTAACATCCGCATAAAATTCAGGTAAGTCTCCGTCTCTCCTACCTCCTATTTGGTAATTTATCTTCTTGCCTGATGCATCCTCAAAGGCCTTTATAATTTCCATCACACTGCTGCCTTTGCCTCTTCCTAAATTATATACCCCTACTTCATTAAGACAGTCTATTTTTTGTAAAGCCTTTATATGTCCATCAGCTAAATCTACTACATGGATATAATCTCTTATACATGTTCCATCGGGGGTTGGATAATCATTTCCAAATACGGTTAGCACTGGTAACTTGCCTACTGCTACCTTTGATATATAAGGCATCAAATTGTTTGGTATTCCATTGGGGTCTTCTCCTATCTCTCCACTTTCATGCGCACCTATCGGATTAAAATATCTAAGTAACATTATTTTCCATTCTTTATCTGAAGTATATAAATCTTTTAAAATTTCCTCAATAGTATACTTTGTTCTTCCATATGGGTTCGATACTTCGCCCGTCTTCATGTCTTCCACATAAGGTATTTCGTTATTTCCATACACCGTAGCTGAAGAACTAAATACTATTTTTTTAACACCAAATTTTTGCATTGTTTCACATAATACAATTGTACCATAAATATTATTTTCATAATATTTTAAAGGAATTTTGCAAGATTCTCCAACCGCCTTTAATCCTGCAAAATGTATAACTGCATCTATTTTATTTTCTGAAAAGACTTTTTCCAAACTAGCTTTATCGCATACGTCACAATCGTATACTCTAAATTCTTTGCCAGTTAACTTCTTCACACGATTCAAGGATTCCGGAGAACTATTGCTGTAATTATCAACTACAACCAAATTATATCCTTCTTCAAGTAGTCTCAAACACGTGTGACTTCCTATATATCCTGCTCCACCTGTAACTAGGATAGTCTCGCTTTGATTAAAACTTTCCGCCGTTACATTATAGCCGTTAAAACAGAATACTAAAAATGCCAACATTAAACAAGATATAAATCTTTTCATATATTTTTCTCCTAATACTAAATAATGTCTCCCATATATTTTTCATTTATGTCTTTAATAAAATCTGTTTTATTTGCATAGTCCCACCAAAGGTTCGCCTTAGATATTGTTAAATCATTCCATGGCTTAACCTTACTAGAAAAATGAACTATAGTAGCATCTTCATAAGAACTTTCCCAGACGTTTTTAGAAATTGGCTTTATTAATTTATCAAAAGTGTTATAGTAATGCATCAAAGCGTTATATTTTAGTGGCAAATAGTATATGTGATCAAAACATACTTCATTTAATAAATCTTGATCATGTAATCTCCATTTCCTATTGTTTGCATTTCTTTCTTTACATTTTTGAAACTTTACTTCTAAGTTATTTTCTCTCCATTGTTTCAAGTTTATCAATATTATTCCCGCATTTATATACTCATCGTGTGAAGTTAATCCAACTGATTTTAAAAAGTCTCTTCCCAGACTTATCGTCGATGTATGTGGTTGATCAACACCTGCCACATAATAATCATCTATATTGGTATTGTAGAGTTCCCCTAAGTCCTTTCTTACTATTATGTCTCCATCCAAATATAAAATTTTGTCCAAATTAGGAAGTAAACTTGGCAGACTTAATCTATAATAAGTTGGTGTGGTTATATGTGAGCTGACCTTATAATCTTCATACATATTGTTCATATCAATAAGATTAACACTACAATTGATATACTTATGTTCTAAGGAGGTTAGTTTCTGTTTATTTTCTGTCGAAAAATCTCCAGATAACAGTAAGTAAAATCTATATTTATTGCTCTTTAATGAATTTTCCATAATAGATGTCATTGCTACAATAGTTGGCAAGGTATAATTATTATCTGCAGCCATCGCAACGCATATTTCATTTTGACAGCTTGCGTCCTCATATTTCTTATTTGATTCAAGTGCACTTACATTCACTCCACAAAATATGCTAAAAATAAAAATACAAGATAAAACTCTAATTATTAATTTATTCATTTTCAGCCTCTCCATTAATAATATTTTTTATTTTTTTTATCTTATTTAAGGAGTCCTTGAAAATAGGCTTTCCATAATATATTGGTTCAATTTCCTGTAAAAAGTCCCTTAAAGTTTCTGCCCTTTGCGCTTTGTCAGGTATGTTCATCATTGTATACATATTCCAATTTACAAAAAGCCTTACAAGCTGTGCTTCAAAGCCTTTTGAGTAGCCATTTTGATTCCAGTCTTTTAATACTTCTTTTATAACCTCCATATGACTTTTCATTCTAAATGCATCTTTGTTCTGTGAGCTTATGCTTCCTATTGCATCTCTTCTATAGTTATAAAGTCGATCTGGAATAAATTCTATCTTTTTAGCTTTTGGAAATAGTAACATGTTAAAATAATAATCCTGTGCGCACTTCAGGTTCCTTTTAAAAAGTACACCACCCTCAACTAAGAAACTACGTTTATATAGCTTATTCCAAATGTTTACATTCGCTCCGGTTCCACAATAAAACCAGGCGTTTATTGAGTCATTTTCAAAATATTTTTGCTTAGGTGAGCTTTTGGCTTTATCCCAATTACTCTCTACAGGGAATGACTGCCATCCAAAGCATAAAATGTCTAAATCTTTGTTTTTTGCTTCTGAATATGCTATTTTATATGCATTCAGATTTAAATAGTCATCCGCATCTACAAAGGCTATATACTTTCCGGTTGCTATATTTATTCCTGCATTTCTAGCTACACACGCGCCCTGATTTTTCTGATCTATCACCTTTATTCTTGAGTCCTTTAATTCGTACTGCCTTAAAATTCTTAACGAGTTATCCCTTGATCCATCGTTTACGCATATAATTTCTAAATCCATTAAAGTTTGATTCACTAAACTATCTAAACATTCAGCTATATACTTTTCAGCGTTGTACACGGGAATTATAACTGAAATCTTTGGAGTAATTGTTTCTGCATAAGTAGAGAAACTTAGAGAAAATCCAAAACAAATCAAAATAAATAAACTCGCTATCTTTTTCATTATCTTGCTCCTTATTTTATAAATTAACTATTGTTTGGGACTATTTTTAACCACCCCTTCAAAAAATTAAATACTTAAGATCTTTTGCTCGGGATTTAGGGCCATGGTTTGCTTACTTAACTAGTTTAGACCATTCCTCCCAAAGCTTTTCAATTGTCGGTCTATTTTCTGTTTTAAAAATAACACCTTTTACCTTATCTTCTTCCTTGGAGTTAGGTATCCAAAACATTTCTTCAAAATCTACAATTGATTGTCTATTAAAATCAATATTTATGCCTGCAAAGGACCTTTCGGCATTTTTAGCAAAACTCTGTATTCCCTCTTCCATTTTTGCACGTTTTCCAAAATATATTGGTAAATTCCTTCCATAAACAGGTTTATTGTTTTCTATTCTCAAAACATGCGGTTCAGGAGCAAACATAATATACTCTGCTGTTATATGGTTAATATATCTATCCATAAAACCACTAATGTTAAAGTTATATGAATTACTATTAGACCGTTGTGTAAAATAATAGCCTTTAAAGTTCTCTTTGTTATAAAATAAATTTAAAAGTTTTAACGCTGTATAATTCCCAGAAGTAGCATCTATTAATGCAAATTTTTTGTTTTCTAAATTTAAACCATCCAAATATTTTTTATATTCAGCTTTCTCCTCTTCTGCTATCTTTTGATATAGCTCTGCATTATCACTTACAAATTTTTCACATTCTTCTACTGTTTCAGGTAGCGGATTGGGTGTTTTATTTTTTAGAATTTCATTTTTACATTTTCCATATCCCAATACGGTTTTCCACCAAGTTACCGATTTATCTTTTCTTTCAGGTGTACAAATCGCATATACTCCACGAGGTGCATAGAAATATTCCGATTCAATATTTGAATCACCTTTTATTAATTCAAATATTTTATGAATAGAATAGCAGTCCCTTGATATAAAAAGTGCTTTTTCTATACCGTCTTTTTCAAACTGAGTTTTAAGCCACTTTGTATATGCATAGCAAATCGGCCCAAGGTAAATACTTCCTTTAATGTTCCAGTAATTGTCATTATGGTTTAACACACTTAATGCCATTGTTCCTAGAAAGATAGAAGCTGTTAAGTCTCCCTTGTGATTTTCATAATAAATCTTTGTCCTCGGCTCTCTTTCAAACAATCTATCAATAATTTTAGGGGTGTTAAAACTATGTATTCCGCGGCTCTCAGCCATTTTACAGTCACTATGCATATTATCACCAATGTGCAACACTGTTTCAGGGTTTATCTTTAAGTCTTCAAGCACATAATCAAACAAATCCCCACTAGCTTTACTTTTATTTATCTCACAAGAAACATACATCTTCTCCCAGCCATCTATTCCATTTTTATTTAAAATTTCAGTTAACTTTTTAGAATTAATGTACATGTCTGAAATAATAATTACTTTTTTGCCTAAACTTTTAGCATAATTAAAAAGTTCCACATTTTCTGAGTGAGGTTGAAGTATAATCCTTTCAAAGTCTGACTCTAATTTTAAAGTCCCTTTAAACTTGTCAGTCTCCTTTAACTTTTTATAATGGTCTACTGCATCCTTAGGCTCTGCATATGGCCTTACTAATAATGTGTCAAAAATATCAAATGAAATTACATCATGACTTTCTATTAACGGTTTGGCAGCATTGTAATCATAGGGGCTTATTTTATTATCTGCAAACGCGCTATAGCTAACATTTGAAAAAACAATTATAAACACTAAAAATAAACTTGTTATTCTTTTCATATTTGTTCCTCCATACCAATATTTTATATATTTATTAGTTTCAATATTGTTTCTGCAAACATCGAAGCACTAGATAAAAATGTGAATTTATCTAAGTCTTTATTTTTTGAAATATGAGCAATTGTGTCCAAAAACACAAATTGTTTTATAGGGCTTGCGTTTATATTATCAACTGCATTGCCCGAAAGGACTGCATGTGTGGCACATGTATAAACTTCCCTTGCTCCTTTCTCTACTAAAAACCCAGCTGCATTACAAATTGTTCCCCCTGTATCCACCATGTCATCTATCAATATAGCTTTTTTGCCTTCAACATTTCCATATAATCCAACAACCTCACTTTTGTTAGGTTTTGGCCTATGTTTATCAACTATCGCAGAATCACATCCTAAACGCTTTGCAAATTCTCTTGCACGTTTGCTTGACCCTATATCTGGTGCTACCACTACAAAGTCATTAGGATCTTCAATTATATTTTTAAAATAATCAACAAAAATATTTAAACCTTTTAAATTTATAACAGGTATATCAAAAAATCCTTCTTCCTGGTCTGAATGTAAATCCATTGTTACAATCTTATCCGCTCCTGCTATTTTAAATAGTTTGGCAACCAGCTTTGCGGATATAGCCTCTCCATCCGCTGTTTTTCTGTCTTGTCTTGCATATTCTAAATATGGAACTACCACAATTACAGAAGCTGAAAAATTTCTTTTTAGCGCATCTATCGTTATTAACAACTTCATCAAATTAGTATTAACTTCTTCACAAGCTGTGCTAACAATTATACAGTCTTTTCCGGTCACATCTTCTCCCAATTTTACAAAAATCTCTCCATCTTTAAACCTTTTAACATCAAGCTTTCCTGTCTGCATTTTTAATTGTTTTGCTATGTCTGAGGCTAAAGATGAATTAGGATCTATCGAAAACAATGTTGCTTCTTTAACAGCAACATCCTGTGCATTTACATTAATAGGACTCAAAAGTATCATGATTAGTAAAAAGACGGATAAAACTTTTAATTTCATTTAAACTCCTCCTATTTTTTGAATTTCTATCCGCTAAATCAATTGCTTTTATTAATACACCATTGCTCGCAAAAGTCTCAATAAGTATACTTACTGTTAATGGAATTAACTATCTTTTCATAGTTTTCCTGCAAGTAAATTAGCGTGCTCTGCGGTACATACTTTTTGAGAGTTTCAAAGTCATCGGATTTTAGGGCTTTTCTTACTTTTGTTGCACTTATCACATCCTCTCCTTCTATTGACTTCCTCGGAATTTCCTGAAAATCAACACCTAATTTGGTATATTCTCCTTATCAGATGCAAAGGTATTCACAGCAAAGTTTGGAACTGCCATATCAATGATAAAAAATTTTCAGTAACATCCTGTTTATAATCTACATGCCTCCATATGTTTCTACTTACCCTTAGCCTTTATTAACTTCAAAGATTTTTATTAATTAAGTAACAAATTTTAACAAATAAATTGCTTAAATATATTATTTTGCCTCCTCCCCAACAAGCCTTTTGTTTATGCAAAATCAAACGTGGCGATAGATAATAATTTTATTACAATTTATCAAAGTCATAATTTAAACTGCTGCTTGGAAAATTCTATTTCTTAAGCTATGTTTTTGAAAAGTTTTAGTGTATAATCAAATCTAAATTTGTATCTTTGTTAATTTAGAAAAGTTCTTAATGACCTTTTCTATTTATATTATTTTGCATGTAATTTTATTCCTTTTGTCTAAACAATATTTAGTGCCCTAGTTAAAAATTTTCCTTTTTATTTTCAAGGTTCTCACATTTAAAGTGCTAAATCCCCCTCTTAAACGTAAAAAGAGCACAGCCCTTTATCACTGTGCTCTTTATTTTTAAATTCATCTTTGCTTCTGCTAGCAAAATCCGTGTTCGCGGTATGCCCTAATTCTGCAGACCTTCAATTATCCTACGCGCTACTTTATATTTCCTTTTTTATCGGATTCCTGCTGCTCTGCCAATTTTCTTTAAACGCCCTTTTGCACCACCAAACATCTTTCAACTTAACTCGTTCCTTGCTAGCAAAAACGCAGGGTGAGCACAATAAATCGTGCTCACCCTGCGCTTATTAAGTTGCTTCTGTCAGCGTTCCTTCAAGCTTTACCTTGCCGGTATATGTACCCGCATATTTCGGTTCAGGGGAACCGGAATAACAATGTAATATTTGCGGCTTTTGATCATTGGTTTTCGTAAGTGTAATTGAACTGCCACTCTGTCCTGGAGCCGTAAACTCAGTTGATTGGGAATTGTCAAATTTAAATTTACAGCCAGCATCGTTGCCGTTATACGCCATAGTAAAACTTGTGGCACCATCTGGGTAGCCTACGCTAATTGTAAGCTTGTCACCGTCAATAAAATTAGTAAGTGTCGGGGTTAATTTTATTTTCCCTAGCGTGTCTGTGTTAATGTTAACTGACCACGTGGGCTTCAAGTAGGCATATAGGGTTGTAAAGCTTGTGGTTCCACTTGGCTGCTTGGTTACAAGCCTATAGTCGCTATCCAAAATTGTAAAATACCCCTTTTCAGTATCGGTAAGACTCGTTTTAGGTGAGCTCACTTTAACAATTTCTTGCCCATTTTCTGTTGGATTAAGACCTATTGCGCTGCCCTCTTCAAGATCGCCGTTTACAACCACGTTCAAGTTCGTGGACGACACAACCACCTTGCCGCTAATTGTCAAAGTCCCGTTTCCGTTCATTTCGCCTGTAGTTTCCACATTTTTTAGGGTTGCGTTGCCATTCACTGTACTTGAACCTGTAATCTTCACATTTTCCAGGGTTAATTGGCCACCTGAGTCGCAATCAATTACAACGCCGGAGCCCACAAAATCCAAGTCTTTAACGGTTAAATTGCCTGTGCTCGGCACCTTTACCAGTGGCAAATCCGTTTGAGTTCCTCCATCAAATGTAACTTTTTTTCCGCTTTCATCAATCAAACTCGTGCCGTCCCAAGTTTCAGTTCCGCTAACCGTAATGGTGCTGCCCACATGAATAGTTCCGCCGGGGTTTAGCTTTCCTAAGGCGTCGTTCACGCTTTCCCCGCTGCCCAAGGTAACCTCGTCACTCTTTGGCGGCGGGTTCTTAATCAAAATCGGGTAACCTTTGTTTTGGTTTGCGGTATCAGCTTCATAGATAATGCCGTACTCTGTACTTGAATTCAACAAGTCAAGCACCTCGGTGCCTTTTAGCTCCGCCTCTGTTTTTTTCCATATCTCAGTGCTGCTGTCGCCGTAGTCATAGGTTGCGCCGCAGCCTTCAAGCCAGTAGTTGTTTTCTATACCAGCAGTACTTTTACCGGCTCTCCCAATAAGCCCACCAATTTTACTTGTGCTGTCATTAGCACTTACTTTTCCCACATTATATGAATAATTAATGTATATATTGCTACCGGTTCCCACAATGCCACCGGCGTATTGGGTACCAGTACCTGCAGCCTGCACTGTGCCTGTATTGTAGCAGCCGATTATGGTAGCAGAGCCCACTTGCCCTGCTATACCTCCTAAAGAACCCGAAATATAACTAATATTGCCTGTATTGTAGCAATATTGAATTGTTGCTTGGGAGGCCAGGGTCCCAACAATTCCTCCGAAGTAGTTCCCTTCTGAAGCAGTAATATCAACAGAACTGGAACAGTACTCGATAGTACTACTGCTGATGCAGTTCCCGGCAATTCCTCCAACGCTACTGTGTTTAAATGTATTTGTGATTTGGCCGCTAACGTTAAGACTGCTTATTGTGGCATTGTTTATGTAGCCAAACAGCCCCACACTAAAGTCGGAGGAATTGGCAATAAATAAATTTGAAATAGTGTGGCCACCGCCGTCAAAGTTCCCATCAAAAGTCGTGTTCACCAAATCCGCCTTCATTCGGCCAATAGGCGTCCACTCGAGGCCAGCCAAGTCTATGTCCGCGGTCAGCTTAAAGTACTTGCCGCTGTAGTTAGTGCCGCTGTTAACTTCGAGCGCAAGATACGCCAGCTGCGCACCCGTTGTAATAATGTACGGGTTGCCCTCGCTGCCATCGCCTGTAGTCAGCCAGCTGTCATCCGTGGTGCCGTCCCAGGTGTCCGCGGTTGCCGCCTCCGTGTTTTTCCACTGCCCCAGCAGTAAACCCGGCGTCGTGCATATTCCTAGAATCATTGCTGTTAGTAGTATTACAGTACAAAGATATGTCTTTGTACTGTATCTGCCCCGGCTTTTCTTAGGAAAGCCATGCCGGTATTTCTCAATAAATCTCTTTCCTTTGTTCATTTCAACACCCTCTTTTTGTGTCATCAGAATAATTATTTTCACCTTTATATAAAACATTTTAGCACTTTGCCCTTGCTAAGTCAATATGTCTTTTTTAGAAAAGTTTTTTCATATTTTTTGTATTTTAATCATAATTTTTTCGAATATCAACACTAAACTTGCGGGCAATTTTCTCAACCAACTGCGTGATAATCCCACAACCGCTTGTAGTGAGCCATTTTAAATTTATTGTTTGTAAAAATAAAAAATGCAGCGCTAAATTTTGCGCTGCATTTTGGGGTTATAAAATTGTTTCTCTTCTATAAAATAAACATATCCCTGTTACCAATGTTTAAATATCAAAAGCTATTGCTTTCCCTTAAATAGTGCTTTTATAAAATCTTTTGTACATTCTTCTATTGTAACAAGTTCACCTTTTTCATCTGTAGCCTTAGCTAATTGTTTCTTACAGCTCTCGGGAATATTCTTACCTTTATAGAGAATGCCCGCAGTACCACCGGCAATGGAGGCCACAGTATCGGTATCATAGCCCATCAATATTGCTGTACGTATACAATCCATATATCTGCTAGAATTTATTAAACTATACATTACAGATTCAAGGGTAACAGGTGTAAAACCATTACCTGTATCTATATCTTCCTTCTTTACTTTTGCAAAGCTGTTATAACCTTTAAGTAGCCTTTTATATTTATTTCCAGTTTTTTTCAAGTCTTCACTACATAATTCTTTTGTAGATTTTATGGCTGCATTAAAAGCTCTTTTTAACTTCTCTTGAGGAGTCCCTTCTGTTCTATCCAGTATTAAATTTTTGTTCATAAGTGTATAAATCACACAACCAACGTCTGAGTATGAGGTTTCATCATTATGCGTAAGCTCCGCAATATCTTTTATAAGTTTAACGCCATCAGCTTCATCTATTTCAGGGTGGGCAGCTAAATAAAATGCCATTGGCATTATTCTCATAAGGGCACCGTTTCCTGCACTTGTACCTGAATCAGCTTTAAAAGTTTCTTTTCTTTCTCCATTATGGGGGCACGAATTATACTTACTTACCGCAGCACCAACTTGACCTCCAATATCAAATCGTAAACCTTCCGGGGCATACGGAGCACCCCCCGTTTTAGATGCCCACATTGCAAATCGTCGCATAACATCATTTGGAACAAGTTTGCCGCCATTATTTACAATTGAACTCATAAGACAAAGAGTCATAGACGTGTCATCTGACCAAAAGCCTTGCTTTACAGCCTCATATCCTCCGCCCCACCAGTATGGTGTTCCGCTGGGTTTCGTAAAACCTTTGCTGGAGCTTGGAAGATCTTCTTTTACTATAAGTCCTCGCCTTTTAAATTCAAACGGTACCCCGGCAGCATCGCCAACAGCCAAGCCTTGAATTGCAGTCTGCGCTATTGATAGAAGTTCTTTATACCTTAAAGGAACAGCTGCATTGGCCTGTTCAACATGGCTGTGTTCCCTTCTGCCCTCTGTTGAAGAGCGGTGGTGTTCTCTGTGGCCCTCTGCCGGGCCCTCCTTTAATTTTTGGGGTTGTTTATGCTTTGCTGCTTCTACATTCTGCACGGCTTTAGCCTCTTGACCAGATCTGTGGCCATGACCAGATCTGTGTGCAACTTTTTCGTCGGTGCCTTTTGCAGGTTCAACCGCAAAATCTTTAGCCAACTCCAACTCATTAGCTTTTTCTACAAATTTGTCTATTACGTATTTATCTTCAAATAAACCTTCTGCTATTTGCTTTATAGTTTTATTCTTGTCTGTTTTTTCCAATATTGACGATATTTTATCTTTATATATTCGTTCAATTTTATGATTAAAATTGTTTTTCAAGCTCTTGTAACTTTCCAATATCTTCTTAAGTTCTCCTGCTTCAAAATTTTTCATAACATCTTTATTAGCATTAAAAGTAAGCTTTGTTACTTTCATTTCTTCTATCTTTTCTAATATAAAATTTGTAGACCTAACTATATTCTTAACTTCTTTACAAATTTCATTATAACGTCCTGTGAAACCCTTAAAAGCTCTTCCATCGTTTTTTTGAGAGGCCTTTAAATAACTAATAATTTGTTTAGCTTCTTCAGGCTCAACGGATTTTATAAGCTGCTTCATAGCTTCGGGAGTATATTTGGGTGGTTCTGTCACTTCGTTTTTTATCTTAGTCAAAGTCTCTTTAAGTTCCTCTGTCATATCTTCTGATTCAGCCTGCAGACCTTTTGAATTATGCCTCCCTACTGACGCGTGACCTGTTCCACTGGAAGCCCTTGGGGCAGCCTCTTTTTTCTTAAATCTCTCTCTAGCAGTCCTAATAGCTTCATCCCTAATCTCCCTATATACCTCAATGAATTTTGCTTTAACTTCAGGTTTTTCTTTAAAGTAAGTATCTATCTCAGTAACATATTTTGGTGCAAATTGCTTTATAGCTTCCGTCCAAGTTATAATTCTATTGTCGGGATTACTTAAATGAGTCTCTATATAAGCCAAAATCTTGTTAAGAAGCGCGTTCATCTTCTCTGATTTCTCAGACACCCTTGATGGAGCAGAAGACGTAGTTAAATTCTTTGACAAAACTTCATCAATTTTTGCATTCCATTTATCTTTATTATTTAAACTGGACATAAACTTTTCATAATTGATTTGATTTTGTATGCAAAAAGCATTAATATAAGAATTACATTCACTTCTACTTGTGAAGGCTCTTCCCTTCAAATCCTTTAATATTAAATTAGCAAGGCGGTTCACCTCTTCATGAGAGTACATTTTTTCTTCTTCTGTTCTTTCAGCGCCTTCATCTACAATTTGACTAGCAGTTTTTCCTTCAAAGGTTTCTTTTGTATCTATTAAATCCACATTCGATTTTGTTAAACTATTTTCACTTAACAGTTCCTGGTCCTCTTTATCAATATCATCGTTGACATCCTTTTCAGTGATATCTGCAGCTTCTTCAACAATTTTATACTTATCAGTAATGGAAGCATACTCTTTACTATGCTCATCCTCACTAGTGCTGTGGGTACCGGAAATACCGCTTGTCTCTGGATGTGTACTCGTCTGTCTCTCAGAATCCAGGCCAGAATCGCTACTAGAAGATATGTCCCTAGCAGCATCCTTCTCCAACGTCTTTCCTTCTTGTTTAAATAGCGAAGCTACCTTCTGAATACCTAATTTTACACTTGAAGGCAAACGCTTTAATATTGATAATAGTCCTCTACCAGTAGACCTTGCTTCTCCACTTATAGAAGAGCTTGGCGAACTGCTGCCTCCTGTGTCCAATGCGGAAACAGAGGAAATAGAACCTGAACCTAAAGACATCAAGAAAATTGTTGAAAGGGTTAATGCTGCCGCCTTTGGAGAAAAGCCACCACTAACATCCATTAAATCTTCATCTGAAAGCTTATCTAACTCTGCCTTGGTTTTATCAATAATATCTTCTTGAGTTAAGGTAATTCCATACTCTTTGGCTATTGGTATAATGTTATTATTAACCATATCTAAAAAATTTTCATAGGTAAGTTCCTTATTTTCATACCTTTTGTCCATTTGTAACAACCTATTCTTAAGGGTCTCATTACTTTGTACAAGTTCATAAAGTTTTTTAAAATCCTTGTTTTCCACTTTTATCATTCCTCCTTTGTGTTTTTATTAATTATATCATATTTCAAACAATATGTAAATATAATTTATGCAAAATACTCTAAATAATTATACTTTTATTATAAAGTTTACAAATTAAAAAAAAAAGTATTTTAAAAGTGTTTTTTTACAAATCAAAAATTTATTAATAAAAAAGACACCGGATAACTTTTCCGATGTCTTTTACTTTTACAAAATGGTACTTTGTATAATCTCTGTCATCAAATTTAAAATATTATCATCTTTTACTAATTGCGAATGTTCGCAATTAAATTTAAAAATCCTTCCTTTGTCAATTCCATCAAGGATTGCACTTTCATTTAGGGCAACTGTTCCATCTCCGTCAGTACAGCCAACTACATCAACCGAATTATTATTCAACGATATCTTTGCAACTGTATCGTAGCCATAACCTACAATTAAGTATGCATCTAGTTTACTCAATATATGGGTATCATCATCTAAATATAAAGCATCGTGAAAATTTTCAGCAACCTCTAAATGTTTTTTACTGTTTCCTTCTTTATCTTTATAGTAATTTTGACTCTTAATAAAATTAATTGTGTCTTCATATGTTAACTTTTCCTCATTCGGAGATTCTATATATCCAGACGGAGAATATAGAAAATATCTTTTAGTAGGTAAAAGTTGATATGTTGCCGTACAGTTAGACGCAAAATTTTTAAATATTTCATCTATGTGCATTTTTTTTATTAATTGCCCTATCACATCATTCGTAGTTCTTATTCCACCTTCTAGCATATAAAAGCTGTCAACCGATCCATTAAAAGGTGTTGCCAGTGAAATAAATTTTTTAATTCTACCTAATTGTCCTATATCATAAAGTTCACGAGCAGCCCTACATGATATAAGTCCCCCACAGGAATGACCAATTAAAACAACTTCATCGTAATCTAATATAGTGTTTTTTAATAAATTCGCATTATGTGTACAGTCAAGCCTCCAATCATAATTAAAGAAAATTACACTGTAATTTCCCTTATTTCCTATATCATAAGTTTTTGATAGAAATTTCATTACTTTTTTACATGCATCACCATATCCGTATTTTGCAATACTTTCGTCAAACTCGCTTGGAAAATTATCAGATTTACATATTCCAATCTTTTTATTAATAGGAAGTCCATTATCATCACAAAAAATATCAGTGTGATGAGATAAAAATTTTTTTATACCAGTTACATTTCTTACTTTGCTTTTATTATCTGGGCTCAAAAATATAGCTTCATTATCTTTATATACAGAGCTATCACTACCATTATAGAAAAGGCCACTTGTTAAAACCCCAGGAACAAATATAATTGCTTTTTTAAGCATAGGTTCTTGTGCAAAACATAAATTGTCAAAACTAAAAAGGAATAAAATAGATAATAAAAAGGGCAAAAATTTTTTCATCAAGTACACCTCAACGTTAATTTAAATCTTGAGTTATTTTATCATTCGTGAAGCTAAATGTCAATAATGATTTTTCATATAAAGAATAAACATATTGTTTCTCCCTTAATTTTATAAATATCAACAATCAGTCTTCAAAAAATTGTGGACTTGATTGTAAAGTTTTTACTTAAATAGGCCATAAAGAACTAATATTTCAAATATTATATTTATCACAAACTTTACATTTAAATTGATACTCATGCTTTTTCAAAAACTTTTTTAAGGCAAATATAAGGTGCAGGAGATAGGTAATACTTAATAAGGCTTTCAATTTAACGAGGATTGATCCCCTTAGGCAGTAGATAGTTAACCATATCTTTGGCAGTTTCTCCATCTTTATCATCCAATAAAACTGCATTCCATAAAGGGTATATACCTCCGAAATTATCCGTTTCATTTAATTAAAATATTTATCAATCAGCTTTACAAATTCTAAGTCACCAGAGGCAACTTCACAATTAAACAAATCAACACTTTCCTCATCCATAGATGAAGTATTCTTAAGGCAGCCATAATTGGCAGTGTAGATAAAATTAAGATATTTCTAATGAACAAATCCCGTGGGCCTATCTATAATTATTTCAGACTCGTGCACCAATATTTCAAATGAACTTCAAAAACCTTTGTTATAAATTACATGTCACCTTATATCTAAAAAACAAAATCGTCTTTTAGGTAAGATGAAATCCACGTCCGCAAACCGACAATGCTAGATTTCATCCTCTCCGAAATGACGATTTTAATTAAAAAAATCAAGTCATTCAACTTGATTTTCTGGTGAGGATAACCAATAGGGACTTGAAAAAATCAGTAATAATTCGAATCTAAGCCAACTACAATGTTTATAAATTCAGTTAATGTGTTTTTTGCTGTAATAATATTACATCTAAAACCTTAAGAACATTTTCTGCATCTTCAATTTTAGCAAATCTAGAATCTTGCGGATTTATAAAAAGGTTTTCCAATAAATATTTAAATGAAATACGCCACGGTGAAATTCTGCTTGTTGCGGATAAGGTACCATTACAATACCTAGTATCAGAAATTTTATTTTCTGAAGCATCAATTAAATCAAATGTTTTAGATTTATTTGATGTTTCTACTTTTAAAGTTAATTCATCAAAACTTTTACATAGATTAATATTTATCACTGTATTAACTCCGCTTAAAGTTTTCGAATACAGTTTTATATCGTTCATTGGAACTTGTGTAGTACTTTGAAATGTAATGTCATTTAAATCCTCTTGGAAATTTAAATAATTTAATAAATCGATCATATGAGGAAGTATAGAATACAAAATTCCACCGCCTAACTTATAATCATTTTTCCAAGGCTTATTTGGTGAATTTTGATTGAAATTAGCATTACATGTAATTGTTACGTATTTAACATCATTATTTTTAATAAATTCTTTAATTTCTTCTATGCAAGGTAAAAATCTTAATGCATAATTTACTATAAACAACACTTGGTTTTGGTTTATTGTATCCTTTATCTGATCTATTTCAGCTGTAGATAGTCCAACAGGTTTTTCACACAAAATTTTCTTGCATTTTTCAGCATAACCAAGTATATGTTGTTTATGCTTGTAAACAGGGGTACCTAAAAATAACCAACCATCGGAAGGTATAACTAGATTGTTTGTTTTTGATAGTTCTTCTGAGAGATGTATAAATTCAATATTAATATTAGAAAACTCTTCCAACACAGGCTTGTGCAATCTAGTAGCTATTCCATTTCCAGTAAGGTAAACTGTCGTGTTTAGTAAGTCAAGATCTTTAGCGTCTACAATTCCAAAACTACCATACAAAAAGCAAATGCATAAAATAAAGATAAATAAATGTTTAATTTTAATCATAAAATACCCTCTCAAAATAAAAAACAGCCTTTTTCGGCAATGTTTGGTACAGATAACAAATAGGGACTTGAATAATCCCAGTAACAAGACGAGTTTAAGCCAACTACAATGTATAAAATAAAGGTTATCTGACACATTTTATAAACTTTATAAATTAGTATAGCACAAAAGCAAAAATATGTAAACAAAATTGTCTTGAAAATCTTAAGGCAATTTTTTATTTATAAAAAATCAAAATTCCGAAAATGGAAATAAAGTTTACAGTACCAGGTTCACCGAAAGGCAAACAGTGACCGAGAATATGCCGAATTAATGGGCGAAGTGCGATCTACACACCAAGACAAACAACTGAATATGAAAAATTGGCTAGAGCAAGGTGCGTGGCTGCACTGGACAAATTGCACTCGAAATTTGATGCGTGTTTGAAGACTTCAGGCATGCACCATTGCAATTGGCATAAAAATGCCCACGGAGGCTCCCCGCCGGCGGTTTCAGAGGTTAAACTTCAAAAAGATGAGCCTTTAGAAATCATTATACTTGCTCTTTTTTCTATTCCACGCGGCAAGTTGCCGCCGCCAAATCGCACACAAAATTTACTTGAAGAAAAAAGAAAAACATCCAGCGCGAAAAGATTAATCTCGGGAAATAGTCTTAAAGGTTCTAAAAAGACTGGTTTCGTGAATTGCCACACCGCTAGGTGGACAACCAAGAAACCCGATTTGGATAATAGTGCGACACGTTCCTAAGTGAAAAGCTTAGGCACTAAAACAAGAACAAAAGATCAGTTTTAGGAGAACTGCTAACCCGATGAGTGGAATGAGGGATTAACGACCTGAAACGCTCACTCTAATACTCCGCTTTCCGGGTCTGTTGTTGATTGTGAAATTTCTTTATTAACAGGCGATGATGGTCTATTGGCACAAATTCCTCTATACCAAATATTCCCGTCTGCTCCCGCACTTC
>CAKSIH010000006.1 GCA_934462705.1 uncultured Eubacteriales bacterium
AAATATCGAACCAATATTTACTTGGAGGCTTAGATAACGGTGCGCCAACAGGAGGAACGGCTAACGGAGATAATCAAGCAGAGATGGATCAAACACTAAGGCCAGGAACACAGACAGAAGAATATTTTAACGGTGTACCAACAGGAGGAACGGCTAACGGAGATAGTCAAGCAGACATGGGTCAAACACCAAATGAAAAAGAAATATCGAACCAATATTTACTTGGAGGCTTAGATAACGGTGCGCCAACAGGAGGAACGGCTAACGGAGATAATCAAAAAAAAAAATGAATGAAGTAATAGAGGAAAAAACAAGCAAAGGGGTAGACAAAGACCAAACACTGAACGAAAGGAATAGTTCTGATGATTTGAAAGGCAAGCTAGCGAAACCTGGTTTATTTGTTGGTGCAGCAACCGCGGTAGGAAAGGCTATAAGAGGAGGTCTAGCATGGGTGAAAAATTGGGGACATGCAGGGAAAGATCAGGCTAATAAAAAAGGAGAAAGCAGCGCTAAAAGGCAATCTCGGAATAGCTCTTCCGGCAGAGAGAGGACCGGTACTAATTTGAACTCAGAAGAACCTTCTGAAAATTCTGATGACGCTGGAGGCGGAGCTAACGGAGGCGGAGCTAATGGAGGCGGAGGCGGTGGCCCACAAGTGAAACAGCAGCCACAGCAGCAAGCTGTCTCCAGCACCAACGATACCAACAACAATAACAATAAAAAGCCTAAGAAAGGGGAGCAGCAGAAGCCACAGCAGCAGGAGCCACAGAAGCCGCAGAGGGAAAATACCACCAATAAGGATAACACCAAAGGAAGTTCTAAGGAAAAGCAGGAGCCACAGAAGCAAACTGTCCCCACCAACGATAGCAACAACAATGACAATAACAAGTCTAAGAAAGGGCAGGAGCAACAGAAGCAACAACAGCAGGAGCAACAGCAGAAGCAACAGAAGCAACAACAGCAGAAGCCAAAGAAGCCGCAGAGGGAAAATACCACCAATAAGGATAACACCAAAGGAAATTCTACGGGAAAGCAGCGGCGGGGACAACAGAAGCCGCCACAGAAGCAAACTGTCCCCACCAACGATAGCAACAACAATAACAATAACAAGTCTAAGAAAGGGCAGGGGCAACAGAAGCAGCAACAGCAGGAGCCACAGAAGCCAGCTGTCCCCACCACCAACGATAGCAACAACAATGACAATAAAAAGTCTAAGGAAAAGCAGCAACAACAGAAGCAGCAGAAAGATAAAACCAACAAAAAAAAGCCACAGAAGTCACAGCAGCAACAGCAACGGCAGCAACAACAGCAGCAGCCAAAGAAGCCGCAGGAAAATACCACCAATAAGAATAACACCAAAGGAAATTCTACGGGAAAGCAGCGGCGGGGACAACAGAAGCCGCCACAGAAGCCAGCTGTCCCCACCAACAATAACATCGACGATAATATCAACAATAATGGCAATCTCCGCAATGTTTCTAATGAGCCAAGCAACCAAGCAGGAATTCATTCAGTAGGCAACGGTGCTGCCACCGGCTTACCAGAGCAACAATATGTTAATGGTAGCACGGAGCACGTTGATAATGAGCCAGGCAACCAAGCAAGTAAAGAAGATTCCGACTTAAGAAAAAAGAATAATGATATAAATGGTTTGAAAGTTGCCACTGAAGCAGCGCTGAAAAAATTAGGTGACTATGTGAAAGAAATAAAAAGCTTGGCTGGAAAAGTAGAAAGCCATTTTAGAGTAATTAAAACTCTAAAAGGTAGACAAGCTGAAATAGTTAAAGGGACTGCTGAAGGAAGAAATAAGTATAAGGGTATCAATAAAAATATAGGTAATTTAGAAACAGCTATCTTAAAAAAGGAAACAAAAATAGAACAAAATAAAGAAGAATTATGGGGAAAATTTAGTGAATTTATTACGCAACGTTTAAATAATATAGTGAAAGAACTTTCCACGGAGCCTGAAGCTGGAAAGGTAGAAGATTGGTTTGCACGAATTAACTATATCTGCGCTAAACAAAGAGAAGCAGTTGATTTAATAAAAGAGGTTGGTTCAATACAAGAAGTTTTAAAATACGAAAATGGTGAGCCTATTTATGTAGAAAAGGTTAAGTATGGTGAGAAAGAAGTTAAACTTTTGAACTCAGATATGCTATTTAAATTGCAGCAATATGCATTTTATGTGAAGAATGTGAACGAAGCAGATTATACTTCTTGCGAAGAAAAATTCAATGAAGCTATAAAAAATATTGCAGGAGAAGGTAGACATAATGCTGCTAAATCGTATTTTGATGCATGTGTGAATAGAAAAGGGGAAATATTTAAGCTAAAAGATGAAGCTGATCTCTTTGAGAAAACGTGTATTGAGTTGTTGGAAAAAGCAAAAGAAGAGTTGAAACAAGCAAAATATGAAGGAGCAAAAGAGAATTTGAATTCAGCATTAAATAATGCAAATAATATGAAAGAAAAGTATGAAGAATTACTGAAAATTTCCCCAGAAGAAAAGAAATATAGTAAAAATATAATCGAAAAGATGATAGGGAGAATTGAAAAAGTGTTAGAGACCTTAAGAGAACCAAAAAATTTAGAAGGCAAAGCAGAAGAAATCGACAAAGCAAATGAAGATTTAGAAAGAGCACAGGAGAAAGTAAAAGAATTAGAAGAAAAATTGGAAGAAGTAGCAAACGCAAGCGAGAAAGTAAAAGGCTTAGAAAATCAACTAAAAGAGACAGACGAAAGATTAGAAAAACAAAAAGAAAAAATCGAGCAAGCAAACAAGCGGGTAGCAGAAACAGACGTAGGAGCAAGAAACAAAAAACGACCAGGTAAGAGAAATTTCGCAAGCAGAAAGGCGGTAAAGCAAGCTAACAAACAAGCAAATAAGCTAGAAAATCAAGCAAAAGCAGCAAAACAAGATTTAGAAGAAGCAGAAAGAGCAAAGCAAAACTTAGAAGACGTAAAGCAAAAATTAAAAGAAAGTTTAGATGATGCAAAGCAAACAGAAAAAGAAGCAGAGACAGCATTAAAAAATGCCGTGAAAATAAACGATTTTTCTATAGAAGAAATAGAAGCAAAAGTTAGCGAAGCCAAAATCGCAGTTGAAGCAAAAGTTAGCGAAGCCAAAATCGCAGTTGAAACAAAAGCTGCGGAAGTAAAACGATTAAACGATGAAGCAGAAAGTTTAAAGAAAGAATTAGAAAAAGTATTAGAGACTATTAAAGATGAATAGATCAATACTAATAATAAAAGCAGGAAATCGCTATGATTTCCTGCTCTATTTTTAAACACAAATAGAATCTTTAATATTTTCATATTTACTGTCGCCAATACCATTTACGTTCTTTATATCTTCAATATTTGAAAATTTTCCGTTTTGTTCTCGGTACTCAACGATTCTTTGCGCAATATTTTCGCCAATTCCGTCTAAGTTTTCTGCAATTTCTTCTGCGGTGGCAGTGTTTATATTTACTTTACCATTAGAAATGTCCGAGCCATCTGAAGATATATAATTTTCAGAGGTTTGAGAGTCGTTTTCATTATTATTTAAATCTTTGTCTACGTAAACGACAGTAGGAGTAGATATTTCAGGGATGAAGAAGGCGTTATAAAATATCACACCGGCACATAAAATAAGTGCGATAATTATTAAAATTTTTTCATGTTCTGTTTTGCTCATATAAAAACCTCGCAAATTAATTTATATAACATAATTCTATATTATAAATTTATGTTTGTAAAGTTTTTATTTTAAATTATATAAATTCTCTTATCAAAGAATTACAAGGTACTAAGGATTCATTTATGTGGGAAAACTTTTTTAAATTATAAAATAGGTCAACGTATTCACTGCCAATGTCAATTTGTTTCGGAATAGATTTTAAAAGTTCATAAACTTTTTTAGCCATGACACAAGGTTCATACGGGTGAAATGAATTGATAGATATATCACTTATATTTTCGAACTCGCTTATATATAATTGTTCTCCTCTGCAAACGTTTTTCCACATAAGTACTGTCCTTGTAGGTAACGCATTTCTATAATTATAATCACGTAAAACTCGCCGCATAAATCTTATTCCATTTGTAGTTAAAATAGTTCCAATATCTCCATTTACTTCTCCCACCGCATTAACGTAAATTTTTAGCATTTCACTTTGATTTATATCGCTTGTAATAACCGGATTTAAAGCATGGAGTCCCTCAACTATTAATACACTGCTAACCTTTTTGGGTATCTCTATACGCCTTTTCTTATTAGATGGATTCATGATTGAAAAATCATAAATAGGTATATCTGCAAAGCCTTTTGTTTTAATGTCTTTAATAGCACTATGAATTTTGTCAATGTCAAGATAGTCTATAGATTCAAAATCATGAGTTCCATCTTCTAAAATAGGAACATTTTCATATCCTCGATAAAAATCATCAAGAGACATTACTTCAGCAAAAAACCCTTTTTTTGAAAGTTCAGATTTAATTATTTTAGATAATGTAGTTTTTCCGCTGGATGATGGCCCAGAGAGCATTATAAATTTTATATTATTTTCGCTTGATAAAATATAATCAAGAACTGCATTTATGTTTTGATGAAAGTTATTTTCACACTTATTTATAAACGCAATAGGGCTATTTTGAGCTTCAGCATTTATAACATCTAGATTGCAATTAATTTTATAATATCGGTTTTTCCAAATTGTCATAAAATATCAGCACCTTATTTTTTCTATTTATAATTTCAGGGAATCTTTCCTTATATTCATACGCAAATTTAAAATTAAATATCCGTTCAATTTCATTGCTGTATGGATTTTTTAATTTAGTAACTCCTCCTGCTCCACAAGATATTATACTATGTATTTCTTCCATTATGTAAATATTATATAAATTCTCATAACCTGGTTTACAAAACCCTACGTTCTCAAGGTTTCCGAGCATTTTGCTTTGCCGATATAAATAATAAGGATTGTAATTAAAGTTATTTAAAATGTCCCGCGAGAAATTTACCATTTTTTCTGTTTCATAAGTGTCTTGTGGTAATATTTTTTTCCCGTTGGATTTTAAAAATGAAGACCTCTTTAATGCTAAAGTATGGACGGTAATGTTTTCAGGATCAAGCTCTATTACTTTTTTTAATGTATTTTTAAAATCTTCGAAAATTTCATTTGGTAGTCCGGCAATTAAATCCATATTTATGTTATTAAATCCACATTTTCGAGCTAATTTGAATGAATCAATTGCTTGCATTGCTGTGTGGCGCCTACCTATGAGAGATAAAGTGTTATTATTTAATGTTTGTGGATTTATGCTTATTCTTGTTACGCCCAGCCTTTTTAAAACAAATAATTTTTCTTCTGTTATTGTATCGGGCCTTCCTGCTTCTACAGTAAATTCTCTGCATGATTTCATATCAAAGCAGAGATTAATTTTTACAATTAATTCGTTTAACTCTTGTGCGCTTAAAACGGTTGGGGTTCCACCTCCAATGTAAACAGTTTCAATTTTTAAACCTAACTGCTTTACTATTTTTGATGTATGTTCTAATTCTAATTGCAAAAGTTTTAAATATTCTGGGATTAATTTTGCACTTTTTTCAACAGATTGAGATACAAAGGAACAGTAGCTGCATCTTGTTGGGCAAAATGGAATTGAAATATATAAGCTAAAGGATTTATCTGAGGATAGTGATATAATTTCTTTCTGAGTTTCTGCTACTTTACAGGCGAGATTTGTTTTTTCTTCTGACACAAGCAGTTTATTTTTAAAGTATAATACGGCTTCATCTTGCCCATTTTTATCTATTAAGTTTCTCATAAGTTTTATTGGGCGTACACCGGTTAATATTCCCCAGGGAGGGGTAATTGATGTAATTTTTGATAAAATTTCAAATAACGTAAATGCAAAAATTCTTTCAGTTTCATCATCTATGTTTTCTTGATTTTTAGAAACAAATTTTTCTTTATTTTGTATCTTATTGTCTATAGATACAAAAATTTTTATACTATATCCGCCAGCGACTGATTCTTTTTTAGTTAATATAAAGTTTTCATCACTACTAATTAAAGGTTCATCTTTAAAAACATTTATTTTTTCATTTGGAAAAAATACTCGGCATAGGTTTTCAAGCTCGTAGTGATAGTTGTGATTTTGTATATATAAATTCATCTGTTTCCTTTCTAAATTTGATCTTGTTTAATTCTTGATAAATATAAATTATTGCTCTTTTCAAAGTCTAATGTAGTTGTATCTCCGTGACCTGGGTATATTGTAAAATTTTTTTTCAAGGATAATAACTTTGCTAATGATTTTATCATGTCCTTTGAGCTACCTGTTGCAAAATCTGTACGGCCTATACATTGTTTCATTAAGGTATCACCTGTAAAAATGCAATTATCAGTTAAAAAACAGGAACTTCCAACAGTATGCCCCGGAGTATGAAGTACTTTTATTGTAGAGTTGCCAAGCTTTATTGTTTCTCCATCATCTAATAAAATATCAATATTAAATGGTTCAATTGCTATATGCTCAAATTTACAAGACAAATTAAGATTTGGCTCTTGTGGAAAATACTTTTCTTTATTGTTTATTAAAACTTTTGCATTTGTTTTGTTTTTGTATCGTGCCACTTTTCTTATGTGATCAAAATGCCCATGCGTTAAAAAAATATACTCAACCGATAAATTATTTAGTTCTACTTCTTTATCTAAGTTTGAACTTATTCCTCCGGGATCTATAATGGCTGATTTTTGGCTTTCCTTATCTGTTATTAAATAACAATTTGTATAAAGAGCTCCAACCTTATATTGTTTTACAGTTAACATATTTCCTCCTGTTTAAGATCTTGAGATGCAAATTACCCCATCAATTATTTTAATTTTTGCAAATATGGTTTTTAATTGTTCCTTATTCTTTACAGATATAGATACACGAATAATAGTCTTGCCATCTTTTAAAGGTTTAGTATTTAAAGAACGTATCTTTATGTGCATAGATGAAAGCAGAGTAGTTATATCTGCAAGTAAACCGGTTTTGTCATGCGCTGTTATAGTTATAATTGAATTAAATTCCTTACTTAAATTACTTAACCAACGAACTTTTATCCATCGATCCGGTTCTGTGCTATTTTCAATATTTACTGGTACATTAACACAGTCTCTTTTGTGAATGGATACCCCATAACCTCTTGTTATATAACCAATAATTTTATCTCCCGGTATAGGATTGCAACATTTAGAAACTTTTACAAGACAGTTGTCAATTCCTTCAACTTCAATGCTTTTTTCTTTAGATTCAGGTTTAATATTTCTAGTTTTAATTATTATTGGCTCAGGATCATCAGATTTTTGTATTTTTTTGTGTTCTTCTTTAAGCCTTGAAATAATTCGTCCTAAATGTGTGCCTCCGTATCCCACAGTTTCATAAATTTTTTCTGCGGATTTAAAATGTAGCCCAGGAGCGATTTTATCTAAGATTGCGTGCAGCTCCTTTTCATGCATATCCATTCCTAATTTGTGAATTTCTTTTTCAAGAATAAGTTTTCCTTCTTCAATATTTTCCTCACGTTTCTCTTTTTTAAACCATTGCCGAATTTTGCTTCTGGCTTCGCTTGTTTTTACAATATTTAGCCAGTTTCTGCTGGGTCCATGATTTTGATCCTTCGTTGTTAAGACTTCAACAATTTGGCCGGTTTTTACTTTATACCCTATTGGAACAATTCTTTTATCAACTTTTGCTCCAATCATGTGGTTACCAATTTCACTGTGTATAGCATAGGCAAAGTCAATAACAGTCGCTCCTAAAGGTAAATTTATGACCTTCCCTTGAGGGGTAAAAACAAAAACTTCCTCTGGAACTAAGTCGGATTTTATTGTTCGTATTAAATCGATTGCATCTGAATCTTCTTTTTGATTTTCAATCATGTTCTTTATCCACATCAATCTTTCGTCAAAAGCATTATTACTTTTAGATATGCCCAATTTATATTTCCAATGGGCAGCTATACCGTATTCAGCTGTATGGTGCATATCCCAAGTTCTAATTTGTACCTCAAAAGGAATCCCTTCCTTGCCAATTACTGTTGTGTGCAATGATTGGTACATATTTGGTTTCGGTGTGGATATATAATCCTTAAATCGGTTTGGAATAGGCCTGAAGGCATCATGTATAATACCAAGGATATTATAGCATTCAGTTATGCTCTCTACTATTACCCGAACAGCATATATGTCGTATATTTCCTCCATTAAATATCCTTTTACAAATATTTTTCGGTATATTCCATTTATGCTTTTTACTCTACCTGTAATATAAACATCACTCATAAACGGTTTAATTTTTTCTTTTAATTTTTCCTTTATGGAAAGTAAAAGCTCTTCACGTTCATTTTTCTTTAATTCAAGTGCACTTTCAATTTCTTTATATGCTACTGGATCAAGTTGTTTTAAAGAAAGATCTTCAAGCTCCTCTTTTATAGTTTTAATTCCTAACCTATGTGCTATAGGAGCATAGACTTCCATATTTTCAAGTGATTTATCTCTGCGCTTTTGAGGTCGCATGCAGTCTATAGTTCTCATGTTATGCAGCCTGTCTGCTAGCTTTATAATTATTACTCGTATATCTTGATACATAGCTATGAGCATTTTCCTTAAATTTTCTGCTTGCTGTTCTTCTCTTGTGGAAAATGGTATTTTTCCAAGTTTAGTTACTCCGTCAACTAGATTAGCAATATTGTTTGAAAATTCGTTTACAATATCTTCTCTTGAATAGTTAGTGTCTTCAACTACATCGTGAAGTAGAGCGGCTATAATTGATTCTGTATCCATTCCAAGCTCTGCTAGTATAAATGCGACAGATGTAGGATGAAGTATATAAGGAATGCCTGATATTCTGTTTTGCCCCTTATGGGCATTCAGAGCAAAGTTGTATGCCTTTTCAATCTTATTTAAATCATAATTTTTTCCGGATTGTTTTATAATGTTCATTAAGTCGTGATAATCGTTGTATGCAAGTTTTTTTTCGGACATATTCACATTTAAAACTCCTTTACTTTTAATTTATGATCCCAGTTTTTTTAAAACAGAGGATGAGCTCAAATCTACCTTTGTTTTTGTTTTGTTTATATTTATAAATACCTTGTTTGTGCACATCGTAAACGTAATAAGACCAAGTTCGTCCATGCAATCTAAAATAAGTAAAAGCTTTAAAGGCTCTATGTTTTGCAATTTTAATTTTGTACAGAGAAGAGATATATCTGTGTTTAATGGAGTGACTAATTTTAAATATTTATATACGTGGGAGAAGTCATCTCTGTTTGGAATGTCCTTTTTTAAAACAAAATTATATTTATCTTCCCCTAATTTAAAAGATTCATAAGCCCTAATTTGATTAATTAAGTATTCATTATTACATTCAGATGGCTTGACATCCGATATATATATCGATAAACTTTCTTCACAATTGTATGTTGAAATATGTAGCGTAACTGCTAAATCTAATATATCCCCTTTTTTGTATGGAAATTCATCTTTTCTTGTCCTAAATTTCATTGCTGTTATTTTGTTATTATCTCGTAAAAAGGTTAGTTTCAGATGTTTCCCGCCTCCAACAGATTTAATATCATAAAGCTCCATGTTATAAAGGCCGAATAAAAGGGAAGGGTTGTCTTTTCCAAAAGGTTCCATCGGCATAGTTTGCTTTATAAGATCAGTAGATAATGAAGAGGGGTTTAACTTGCAATCTATATTTAAATTATAAAAAGGCATTGTTTCAAATTCTTTTGCAAAGTTTTGTATGTCATTTTTTAATCTTTCTATATTTTCTAAGGCCATTTCAAAACCGGCAGCTTGAGGATGTCCCCCAAATCTTAATAAATAGTTATTACAAGTTGATATCGCACTGTGTATTGAAAAACCCTCCATACTTCTAGCTGAACCTCGACACACATGGCCTTCTTTAGATATGACTATTGTTGGCTTTGCATATTTGTCCATAAGCTTTGCAGCAACGATACCTATTACACCGGGATGCCAATTTTCACCTTCAACAATTAAAATTCTTTCATATAGTCGAAAGGGCTCTTGTTGTAATAAATTTTCAGCTTGTATTAATAAATTTTGCTCAATTTCTTTTCGCAATGAATTTTCCTTTTCTAGTTCATCAGATAAAAATGCAGCGTCTTCTTCATCCTTAGCTGTAAACAATTTTACAGGCTTGTCTGCGTTAGAAAGGCGACCGGCAGCATTTATTCTTGGTACAATATTAAATGCAATGTTAGTAGAGTTTACTTGGGTTCCCCAAAGTCCAGTTTTTTCAAGTAACTTTTTAATACCAATGTTTTGTGAATTTGATATAATTTCAAGACCTCTTTTTACAAATAAACGATTTTCACCTTTTAAAGGTACTACATCACCAATTGTTCCGATTAAAATTAAATCTGCATACTCGTATAATAAGAGTTCTGGATCACAAAAATCACCTTCAAGGGCACACAGTAATTTAAAAACGACTCCAACACCTGCTATGTTTTTAAAGGTGCTTTGGCAGTCTTTTCTATGTGGATCTACAACAGCAATTGCATTAGGCAAAACTTCCGGTACTTGGTGGTGGTCAGTTATGACAATATCAATACCCATAGAGGTTGCATATTCAACCTCTTTTACAGCTGTGATACCGTTATCAACCGTTATTATTAAAGAAACCTCTTGGCTTTTTAGTTTATCAATTGCGTTTGTGTTTAAGCCGTATCCTTCAGAATTTCTATCAGGAATATAATACATTATATTGGCATTTTGTTTTTCCAAATATAAGTAAAGCAAAGATGTTGAGGTTACTCCGTCAGCATCGTAATCACCAAATATGCATATTTTTTCAAAGTTATCAATAGCCTTATTAATTCTTAAAACAGCATTTGCCATATCGGAAAAAAGTAAAGGGTCCTGAATTTCATATTCATCGTATAAAATTTCGGTTTCTATTTTTTCATCACTGTATTTTCTTATATCGAGCAAGGTGGATAGAAAAAATGGCAAGTTAAAGTCTTTTGATATTCTCAAAGCATTTCCTTTATTGACCTTTGATAAAACCCAGTTTTTTATGCTCAAAAAATAAACACCTTCTTACTTTGTTATGTAACAATATTATATCATTTTCATTTTATATTTCAAGGATGGGATTTAGGTCAATAAATTTTTAAATTTTATATTGACAAACTACTTGTTATTTGATAAAATTAATACAGCTGTTTTCCAAAGACAGTAGGTGCATAATGTATAATGGGGTTTGCCCGCCTACCGAGGAATTGAGTATATATTACTTTATTTTTGAGTATTTATGCCTTTTTCGCGGTGTTTAGCGGGAAAGGCTTTTTATATGTGTGTAGCAAAAATCATCTTTTGGAGGTGAATGAATTGCCAAGTGAGAAAATTTTGGAACAAAAAAAAGCTGCAGTAGAAGAACTCGCTGAAAAGCTTAAAAATTCTTGTGCTGGTGTCATGGTAAATTATAAAGGCATTAATGTTACTGATGATACAAAGCTTAGAAAAGAGCTTCGTGAAGCCGGTGTAGAATACATGGTTGTAAAAAATACCCTTTTAAAAAGGGCTGCTGAAGCCGTTGATCTTAATGGGTTAGATTCAATTTTTGAAGGCACAACCGCTGTAGCTATCAGCAAAGAGGATTATGTTGCTGCTGCTAGAATTTTATGCAATTTTGCAAAGGACCACAAGTTTTTTAAGGTTAAAATGGGCTATGTAGAGGGTGAACCTATAGGTGAAACTGAGGTTCATGATCTTTCTAAGTTACCATCAAAAGAGGTTCTTGTTGCAAAAGCTCTGGGTGGCTTAAATGCTCCTATTTCTGGGTTTGTTACTGTGCTTAACGGCACTATTAGATCCCTTGCAATAGCTCTTAATGCTATAGCAGAAAAACAAAATGCATAATGCGTTAAATTTATTTAAATTAATTTTTGGAGGTTACTTATTATGTCAGAGAAAGTTGTAAAGTTAATTGAGGACGTAAAGTCGTTAACAGTTTTAGAATTAAGTGAGCTTGTAAAGGCTCTTGAAGAAGAATTTGGTGTTTCTGCTGCTGCTCCAGTTGCAGTTGCTGCAGCTCCGGCTGCAGGTGCTGCTTCTGCTGCTGAAGAAAAAACAGAGTTTGATGTTGTTCTTAAAGCTGCAGGTGCAAACAAAGTTGCTGTTATTAAAGTTGTTAAGGAAATAACAGGTCTTGGCCTAAAGGAAGCTAAGGAAATTGTAGATGGAGCACCTAAGGCTATAAAAGAAGGAATTTCTAAAGAAGATGCAGAGTCTATCAAAACTAAGTTAACAGAGGCTGGCGCTGAAGTAGAAGTTAAGTAATTAAATTAGTAAAAGGCAGTGCGAAAATTTGTACTGCCTTTTTAATGATTTTTTTATTCATATTAAGTATATTTAAGTTATAATTTAAATATACTTAATTTAATATTATAGGAAATTTATCGAACAAGCCGACATCATAACAATATAGAATCAAAGAAGGTTCTTATATCGGAGAAGATATAAGAACCTTTATACATTTATAGAGTTGCTGATATTGATGATGAAGTAATTTAGTATTTATTTAATTGAGCAATCAGGTCTTTCAAGAGTTAAGTTTGGATTGTAATATGGGTCACCTTCTTCAAGTTCTTTTTTCCAACGTTCTTTAAATAGGTCAACTTCATTATTAAATCTTTTTCTTTTTTCTGGGGTATCTTCATATCCTCTGCTTTTTGATTCATAATGGTAAAGTTCTGCATATGGAGTCCAAACGATATTGTATCCCTTTTTTCTAATTCGCATACATAAGTCAATATCATTGAGCGATACTTTAAATAGCTCATCAAGACCGTTAACTTCATCGAAAACATGACGTGGAATCATCATACACGCGCCTGTTACCGCGCTGTAATTTTGTACCATGCTTAATCTTGCCATATATCCAATATTCTCTTTTTCACAATTAATATGTAAATGGCCTGCAAATCCGCCTAAACCAACTACAACTCCACCATGCTGTATTGTGCTATCAGGGTAATACAATTTAGCACCCACAGCACCAACATCACTTCGTTGAGAGTACATTAGCATTTCTTCAATCCAGTTTTCTGCAATAACCTCTATGTCATTATTTAAAAATATAATATGATCGCCCTTAGCAAATTTTATACCAAAATTATTTATGGCAGAGTAGTTAAATTTACCTTTCCATTCAACAATTTTGATTTTATCATTATTTTTTAACAGATCATAATAATCAAAAGTTTCTTTTTTATTACTATTATTTTCTACGATAATTATTTCAAAGTTTTTATAAGTTGACTTTTCAATAATTGATCGAACACATTTACTTAAATCTTTAATATGGTCTTTATTTGGAATAATTATAGATACCAAGGCATTGCCTTGTATTTCATATTTTAGTCTATATATTGTAGGACATGCTTTAGAACTTTCAACTTCAGCTTTTAAATTACATCTATTTAAGTGCTCTTTTACTGCTTTGATACCAGCTTCAGCTGCATATGGTTTAGCACTGGTATCCGATGCAACAGAGTCTTTATGACGACGCCAGTAATATAATATTTTAGGTATATGAACAATATTTTTTGATTTTTCTGTTAATCTTAAAACCATATCATGATCTTGAGATCCATTAAAATCTTTCCTAAATAATCCGACTTCATCTAATAAATTCTTTTTAAATACTGTGAAATGGCAAATATAATTGTTTGCTCTTACATAGTCTAATGCAAAATCAGGTTTAAAATGTATTAGTACAATATTTTTAATGTTACCTTCAAATATCGCTTCATCTGTGTAAATAAAATCAGCATTTTGCTCATTTATTACTTTAGCATTTTCAAATAATGCTGAAGGATGTAAAACGTCGTCATGGTCAAATAAAGCTATATAGTCGCCTGTTGCCAAGTCTATGCAAGCATTTGTATTATCAGAGATTCCTAAGTTCTCTTGAAGCTTTTTATACTTAATTCTCTTATCATTAAGGTATCTTTTGCATATCTTTTCTACATATGAGTGAGAGTTATCACTTCCGTCAGCAAGACATAGTTCCCAGTTTGAATATGTTTGTGCTTTTACAGATTCTATCATTTCTTTTAAAAACCTTTGCGGTGTATTATAAAGAGGTACAATTATACTAAATTTTATGTTTTTTTCAAACTTTACTTTTTTTTGTTCTGCTAACTCTTTTCTTGAGGTAATTGAAAATGAACTCATTTTTGTGTTATTATTTTTTTTTAGGTTTAAATTATTGGGTTTTAATATTGTTTTTAAGCCTGTTCCAAAAATGCGCAACGGTTTAGTGACTTTCCAACATTTTGAATTAAGGACATTGCTATATAAATTGTTTAAAAGCTCCAGATCTTTTTTTGCTTTTTTATATTTTTCTTCAGAATTTTTAATATCTGTATTATCTTCATTATCTAAATACGAGTTTAACAGTTTTGTTTTTGAGTCTAATATTTGATTTTTTAAATCTTCAATTTCAACTTTAAGATTACTAATTTGATTTGAAAGTTCGTTTGTTAAGTTTTTTACCTCTATATTTTTTACTCTATTGTACAATTCATAATTAAAAATTACATTCTCAAACTCTTTTTTTCTTTTAAATAACATAGCATGTTCACAAATAAAATCCATGGGGAGAATGTGATCTCTAAAAAATGAGTTTTTAGCAAATTCTTTACACCAATATTCTGCTTGTTGCACATTCAAATGTGTAAGATTCTCTATATCACTTGGAGTAGATGTAAAAATTATTGTATCACTATATTTGCAAAGATTTTTTATGGCTTTAGAGCCTTCGTCTGGAAATAGATGTTCTAAAGTTTCAATAGTTATTACTAAGTCAAATTTTTGAGGCATATTGTTAGGTAATTCATCTGTTATTGAGTGCACAAAACAATATGGCTTTACTTTTTCTGCAACGTTTGATATCGCATACTCGGAAATATCAAATCCATAGGCCTTAACTCCTCTTTTGCGTAAAGCTTCTACTAAATATCCCATTGCACAACCTGCATCAAGAACTGTGCTTGGATTAAATTTATCAATAAGATTTTGAGCTATATTATCGAAAAAAGGTTCCCAAAAATCTCTTTTAGTATAATCTTCACCGCAACCTTTGAAATTTGTGAAAAAGTAATTTCCATAAATATCGTCCATATTACACCTCATATATATTAAAAATTTATGATTAAGTAAACATATTATAGCATAGAAAAAAGCTTATACAAATTATATTTTCTAAATTGTAACAATAACATTTTTTTTAAAAGTTATTGTTGAAAAATATAAGTTTACAGTTTGGAAGATTGCCTTAGTTGTTGTTTTTTTCACAAAGATATAAAATCATTACACACAAATATATAAATTATAATCTAAAAAGTAACTTAAAAAATAAAACCTACTATTAAGGTTTTATTTAGAAACGTCAAAATGTTTTTGAAAGAAATTTATTTTAAGCTATGTGGGTTATCAAATTTTCAAACTTTTTAGGGAGATGCAGTATAGTATGCTAAAAAGGTTATAGGAAACATCAATTTGATACGTACTATTTCTATTTGATTTGTTTGACACATTAACGACTTTGTTTTTATCATACCGTTCAGTATATAAGAATTTAATTTGCACAAATTTAGATGTTTCGGTGTTTTAATTGTAAAGCTTTTGATGGCTTTTGATGTATAAGCTTTAGATACCAATTTTTCACTGTTTATAAAGCAAATTTAGGCTATTCATATTTTCTTGCAAGTACAAAAATATCGCAGTTTTTTTATCCTTGACATAACAACAAATAAAAAGAACACTATCTTTCGATAATGTTCCTTTTACTCAGTTTTCATTTATAATTTGTTTGTTATTTAATTTTAAAGCATTGTAATTAAAAGTATTTTTATTTATTCTTTTTCCATTTAAAGTTAAGATTTTGTTTATTTTTTTGTAATAACTTTAATAGAGAAGTCGACAGGTGCTTCTTTAAAACAGTTTTGATAATTGTCAAACTCAAAACTGGTTTTAGGAGACTTTTTTACATTTATATCTTTATCTGCACTTTGAGCATATATATCAACTGTACCTTCATTTTGGGATATAGCTACTATAATTGCAATTTTATTATTTTTTTGCATTTTAACTTTTTTAGAAAGTGGGTATGTATGATAGCCATCATATGGAATTGAGCCGCTATATATTTCTTGCCAAGTATCTTTATTAGCATTTGGACTGCCGTCTTTCAAAGTTTCAGTATAGTAAACTTTTATATTTGAACCTTTGGCTCTGCTTGCAACCATAACTGAGTCTAATGTTTCATCTGAGGAAATATCAAATACATTTGCAGTTATTAACTTTGAATTAGAACAGGATATATAACTAGTTACACCAAACTTATCATGTTGGTAGATTTTTTCATTATCATCGTATTCCTTTGCGTTAGTTATACAGTAAAGCTGAGATAAAGAGCTGGAGAAGGGAACAGTATTATAATTATTAAGTGCATGTGAAGCACTATCTTTTGTAATCCAATAAGATTCCGCACTGTTCCATCCAACTATTGTAAAGGCATGGCCGTAGCAACCCGCATGAACAGCGCCGTATTCTACGACTGCATTTTTTATTTCATCTATATTTTCTGAATTTAAGTATTTAATTCCGCGAATTGCAAACGATGGTTTTATGAAGGGAGTAGACTCCCAACAATCATTATGACAATTGTAAGGACATTGATTATTTAAAACAGGACCGTCCCCAGAGACTAAGTAACCACAAGAAATTTCTCTACAACCACCGTTTGATATACTTATTGTCCATCCAGGTTCACTTTTACGGTTTGCCCAATTTAAAAGGTGTTTTTCTGAAAGGCTATTCTTCAATAAACCGTTTTTCGATAAATATCCTTCAAGTGTTGCTATAGACGCAAATGCCCAGCATGGGCCACCTATTTGTTGGCATTTATTTTCTAAAGGTTTTAAATATGTTTTTCTGGCATCGTATATGTGTGGTGTATTTACAGAATAAGTATTAAAGGGCGATAACCCTGCTGATAAAATTAATGAACATAAGATAGAAGAAATTATTTTTTTTAAATTTTTCATTTATGTTTAGTTCCTCCTCATAAATATAAGCAATTTATACTAATAGTATTATAACACACATTATGTTTATTTTAATTACAATAAAGAAATATAGAAAAATTTTTATTGACTTTTTGATTTTATCTTGATATAATTAAAAGCGTAAAATAAAGCAGGGCAATTTTGCCTTCACCTATGAGGTTCACCTGCATGGGTCAATACATTAATTTTGTATTGGTACGTAGGGTGTTTGCTCTGCGTTTTTTAATTTTTAGATGTTTTGGAGGTGCTTGAGTATTAGCAATAAGGAACTACAAATTAACGAACAGATACGAGACAAAGAGGTTAGACTTATAGGGCCAGATGGAGTACAGATGGGAATTGTTTCGTCAGAAACGGCTCTTAGTGTCGCAATGGAGCACAATTTAGATTTAGTCAAAATTGCTCCGCAGGCAGTCCCACCAGTTTGTAAGGTTATAAACTATGGGAAATATCGTTTTGAACAAGCAAAAAGAGAAAAAGAGGCTAAAAAAAATCAGCATGTTATGGATATAAAGGAAATTCGTCTTTCTTTAAATATCGATACGCATGATTTTAATACTAAGCTTAAACATGCTTCTCGTTTTATAGCAAGCGGTAACAAAGTAAAGGTCTCTATTCGGTTTAGGGGTAGAGAAATGGGTCATCCGGAGCTGGGAACGGAGATCATGGATAAGTTTGCAAGTGAATGTTCTGATTTTGCAAGTGTTGAAAAGCCGGCGAAACTAGATGGTCGAAACATGTTAATGTTCCTTGCACCAAAGTCAAGCAAGTAACATCTATTAACTAAGGAGGAACAAAAATGCCTAAAATTAAAACACATAGCGGTGCAAAAAAACGTTTTAAGCTTTCTAAAAAAGGAAAAGTTGTTAGGGCACATGCTAACAAGTCGCACATTTTAAACAAAAAGACCACAAAGCGTAAAAGAGGTCTTAGAAAGACTGCAATTGCAGATAAAACAAATGTGGCTCAGGTAAAAAGATTAATACCATACAAATAAGATTGAAAATTAAAACCAAAAATCGGAGGTAACTTAAATGGCACGTGTAAAAGGTGCGCTGGCTACTCGCAAAAGAAGAAAAAAGACGTTGAAGCTAGCTAAAGGATATTGGGGAGCAAAGAGTAAGCATTTTAAAATGGCTAAAGAAGCCGTTATGAAATCTGGAAATTATGCATATATAGGTCGTAAGCACAAAAAACGCGATTTTCGTCGTTTATGGATTACACGTATATCTGCAGCTTGTCGAATGAATGGAATAAATTATTCTACATTCATGAATGGACTTAAAAAGTCTGGAATAAATTTGAATCGTAAGATGTTAGCTGAAATTGCTGTGGCAGATGAAGCAGCCTTTAAAGAATTAATTAATAAAGCTAAAGCCAGTGTGTAACATCTTGTGTTTATTGCGCTCGGGTTTTGAATTTTCCCGGGCGCAATGCTTATTAATGATGTTTTATTTTAAATATTTTAATGGAGATAAGTTTTATGTTTGAGACAATTAGCAGCAAAGATAATAAAATTATAAAACATATTTCGAAGGTAATTAATTCTTCAAAATATAGGAAAAAATATGAAGAATTTGCTATTGAAGGACTAAGGCTTTGCAAGGATGCTGTTCTTAGTAATGTTAAAATAATTGCTCTTTTTTATACGGAAAAAGCATTTTCTAAATATAAAGAGTTTATAATATCTACTGCTAAATTGTGCCCAAAATCGTTTGTTGTTTCAGAAGAAATAATGAAAAAATTATGTACAACTGAGACTCCACAGGGCATAATGTGCTTATGCAAGCAGTGCTCCCAATTAAGTGATTTTGACTTAATAAAAAAAGATAATAAAATTCAAAAAATTATTATACTTGAAAATATACAAGATCCGTCTAATTTAGGAACCATATTAAGAACAGCAGAAGCATTGGGCGTATCTGAAGTAATACTTTCAGATAATTGTTGCGATATATATTCTTCTAAAGTGTTAAGGGGGAGTATGGGTGCAATATTTAGATTATCATTATTTTTTTCAAAAAGCATAACTGAAACTATTAAATATTTAAAATCAAATAATATTAAAATTTATGCAACTGTTCCTTCAAATTCAGCTGCTAAAATAAACAAAATAGATTTTTCTAATTCATGTGCGGTTATTATGGGAAATGAAGGCAATGGAATACAAAAGGAGACAATAAAGGTTTGTGATGAGAAAGTTACGATACCAATGCTTGGACAAGCTGAATCCCTTAATGTTTCAATTGCCACAGGAATAATTATGTGGGAAATGTTGAGGGGAGGTAGTGTTTGTGGATGATATGCAATTATATTGGGTACAATTAACTCAAGTTTTAAGCTATGGTAATGTTAAATTAAAAGACATATTAAACTTATATAGCACACCCCAAAATTTTTTAGAAGCAGGGGTAGATGAATGGAAAAAATGCGAATTTTTAACTTTAAAAAATATAAAAAGGTTAAAAGATTCTAATTTGAGCAAGGCTGAAAAAATCATAAACCAGTGTAAAAAATTAGGACATAAAATTATTACATTTGATGATGATGAATATCCAGAAAGATTAAGAAATATAGTTAATCCACCTGCAGTTTTGTATATTTGGGGTGAATTACCCAATATTGATAAGAGTGTTTGTATTTCTATTGTGGGAACGAGAAATGCTACAACATATGGGGTAAATTCAGCATTTACTTTTGGTTATGAATTAGCTAAATCAGGAGCTATAGTAGTGAGTGGAGGGGCTGTTGGCATAGATAGTGCCTCACAAAAAGGTGCACTTGCAGCTGGAGGCAAAGTTATATGTGTTTTAGGGTGTGGGTTAGCTAATAGATATCTAATGACAAACTTTAAGCTGCGCGAGGAAATTTCTAAAAATGGTGCTGTTGTTTCAGAATATCCACCTTACCATGCAGCTGCGCGATGGACTTTTCCAATGAGAAATAGAATTATTGCAGGTTTATCTCTTGGCACTTTAGTTGTTGAGGCTGGAGTTAAAAGTGGGGCCTTAATTACAGCAAATTTAGCTTTGGAGCAAAACAGAGATGTGTTTGCAGTGCCAGGGGACATAAATAGAGATTCTGCAGAAGGGACCAACAAACTTTTACAAATATGCGCAAAACCGGCAATGAACGCAAATGACATTCTTGACGAATATGTAAATTTATATTCAGGAATTAAATTAAATGATAGTTTAAAAAATAAAATTAAAACAAATACATATAATGAAGAAAAGAAAAGGAGATTACCTGAAAACTTATCTAATGAAGCTAAAAAAGTAAATGAAAAACTTACAGATAAACCAATACACATTGATGATTTAATAACAGTGTTAAATTTAAAACCAGAGGAAATTTTACAAGCAATTACAGAGCTTGAATTAAATGGTTTTATAAAATCATTGCCTGGAAAACGATATCAAATAAAAAATGATTAACTAGAGGTGGTATAAAGTGTCAAAGCTTGTAATAGTTGAATCTCCTGCAAAAGCCAAAACTATAAAAAAGTATTTAGGAAAAGATTATAAGGTTACTGCATCTATGGGGCATGTAAGAGATTTGCCTGCAAATAAATTAAGTGTAGACATAAAAAACAATTTTAAGCCACAGTATGAAATTATTAAAGGAAAAGAATCACTTGCAAAAGATTTAAAAGAGATGGCTAGCAAGAGCGATAAAATTTATTTAGCAACAGACCCTGATCGTGAAGGTGAAGCGATATCGTGGCATTTAGCATATATTTTAGGGCTTGATTATAATAAAAAAAATCGAGTTACCTTTAATGAAATAACTAAAAATGGTATAAAAGTTGGGATGGATAATCCGAGGACTATTGATATGGACTTGGTAGATGCTCAACAGGCAAGAAGAGTTCTTGATAGAATAGTGGGGTATAAATTGAGTCCGTTTTTATCAAGTAAAATAAGAAAAGGATTGTCTGCTGGCAGGGTCCAAAGTGTTGCACTTAGAATGATTGTAGATAGAGAAAATGATATAAGGGATTTTAAGCCTAAGGAATATTGGACTATTGATGCTAAATTTGTACCCGAAGGTTTAAAAAAATCATTTGATGCAAGTTTTTACGGAGACAAAAAAGGAAAAATAGAAATAAAAGATGAAAAATCAGCAAAAAAAATATTGAATGATTTAGATGGAGCTAAGTATAAAATAGCCTCGTTAAAAAAGGGCAAAAGAAAAAAGTCTCCGGCACCTCCATTTATTACATCAACTTTACAACAAGACGCATCAAGAAAATTAGGTTTTCAAGCTAAGAAAACCATGAAAATAGCACAGGAGCTGTATGAAGGAGTTGAGGTTGAGGGTCTTGGAGCTGTTGGTCTTATTACTTATATGAGAACAGATTCTTTGAGAATTTCGGATGAAGCAATAAAAGAGGCGGTAGATTTTATAAAAAGTGCATGGGGAGAAAAGTATTTACCTGCAAATATACGCAGATTTAAAACAAAAGCATCTGCTCAGGATGGACATGAAGCAATAAGACCTACCATGCCAAACTTAGCCCCAGATAAGATTAAAAATTCTTTATCTAAGGATCAATTTAAGTTATATAAGCTTATTTGGGATAGATTTATAGCTTGTCAAATGGCTGATTGCTTGCAAGATACTACAAGAGTAGAAATTGAGGCAAATAATTATATTTTTAGAGCAAGCGGTTATGTTATTAAATTTGATGGTTTTACTGTACTTTATCAAGAGAGTAAGGATGAAAAGGAAGAAAAAGCTAAGGCACTTCCTAAACTTGCAGCTGATATGATTGTAATTCCTAAAGAGCTTATACCCAACCAGCATTTTACAGAGCCACCACCTAGATATACAGAGGCTTCTCTTATAAAGACGCTTGAAGAAAATGGGATTGGAAGACCTTCAACATATGCAGCTACTATCTCTACTATAACGAGTAGGGAATATGTAGTTCGTCAGCAAAAATCATTAAAGCCGACTGAACTTGGGGAAGTAATTACTCAACTTATGAAGGAAAAATTTTCTGATATAGTTAATGTAAAGTTTACTGCAAAAATGGAAAATGATCTTGACACAGTTGAAGAGGGCAAGCGAGAGTGGACTACTGTCTTAAATGATTTTTATGATGATTTTAATAATTCTTTAAAAATTGCTAAAAAAGAAATGAAAGATGTAAAAATTCAATTAAAAGAGGATATGACAGACCTTGTGTGTGAAAAATGTGGTCGACCTATGGTTGTAAAGGTAAGCAGATATGGGAAATTTATTGCTTGTTCTGGTTATCCAGAATGCAAAAATATAATTAGAAACGTAAATAAGAACGGTGAAGTTGAAGAAAAAGTGGAAGACGAAATTAGCAATGAAATTTGTGAAAAATGCGGAAGAAACATGGTTATAAAAACAGGGAAATATGGAAAATTTTTAGCGTGTCCTGGGTTTCCGGAGTGTAAAAATATAAAAGGTATAGATGTACAAACGGGAGTGATATGCCCTAAGTGTGGGGGAAATATTGTAAAAAGGCATTCAAAACGAGGTAAAATATTTTATGGTTGTGATAAATATCCAGAGTGCGATTTTATAACTAACGATGAACCACTTGATAAGACTTGTCCTAAATGTGGTAAAAATTTATTTAAGAAAAGTGGCAAAAGCTCAAAAATTTATTGTATGACTGAAAATTGTGGATATGAAGAAAAAGAGGAAAAAATTAATAAATGAGTATAAATGTTATAGGAGCAGGCCTTGCGGGATGTGAAGCTGCTTGGCAAATTGCAAAACGAGGTATAGAAGTAAATCTTTATGAAATGAAACCAAAAAAATTTTCACAAGCTCACAAAAATGAAAATTTTGCGGAGCTTGTATGTTCAAACTCTTTAAAGGCTTTTAGACTTGAAAGTGCTGCGGGACTTTTAAAAAGAGAAATGCGCATGCTAGGATCTCTTTTGCTTCCGTGCGCAGATGAAAGTATTGTTCCGGCAGGTGGGGCTTTGGCTGTAGACAGGGATAAATTTTCTTATCTTGTTACAAAAAAAATAAAGGAAAATAAGTTAATTAATATTATTAACAAAGAAGTAGTTGACTTTTTACCAAGTGAAATAACTATTGTTGCAACTGGTCCGCTTACGTCTGAGGACTTTTCAAAGAAAATTGTGAATGTATGTGGTGAGGAACAAATTAGTTTTTTTGATGCTGCTGCGCCGATTATTACGAAAGAAAGTGTAGATATGAGTTGTGCATTCTATGCTTCCCGATATGACAAGGGCGAAGATGCTGCATATATTAATTGCCCTGTTAATAAAGAAGAGTATGAAAATTTTTATAAAGAGCTTATTTCTGCAAAGAGGGCTGAAATTCATGAATTTGATGTTATGAACCCCAAAGTATATGAAGGTTGCATGCCGGTTGAAGTAATGGCTCAAAGAGGAATAGACACGTTAAGATTTGGACCTATGAAACCGGTTGGTCTTAAGGATCCTAAAACAGGCCATAGACCCTGGGCAGTTTTGCAGTTGAGGACTGAAAATAGCGATGGAACACTTTATAATATGGTTGGATTTCAAACTAATCTTAAGTTTAAAGAGCAAAAGCGGGTTTTTTCTATGATACCAGCGTTAAAAAACGTTGATTTTGTACGGTTCGGAGTTATGCATAGAAATACTTTTATAAATTCGCCAAAACTTTTACGAGAAGATTTTTCACTTAGAGAAAATAAAAATGTATTTTTTGCAGGACAGATAACAGGGGTGGAAGGATACATGGAGTCGGCTGCTTCCGGAATACTTGCGGGTATAAATGCAGCTGCTTTATATAATAATGAAGAACCTTTTATTTTGCCCTGTGAAACTATGATGGGGGCTCTTGCAAATTATGTAAGTAAATCTTGTTCAGATGATTTTCAGCCAATGGGTGCAAACTTTGGAATTTTGCCTCCACTTGAAGAACATGAAAGAGATAAAAAATTAAGATATGAAAAATTGGCGAAAAGATCTATAGAAATTTTGAAAGGACGATTGATTTAAATGAACATTATAGTTGATGCATTTGGTGGGGATAATTCACCGATTGAAGTAATAAAGGGATGTGCTATGGCTGTCTCTGAATATGATGTAAATATTTTATTGGTAGGTTCCAAGAAAAAAATTGAGAAGGTAGCAAATGAAAATAGCATTTTACTTTATCATATTGATATTTGTGATGTGGAAGATGTAATAAGTATGGATGAAGATCCGGCAGAGATAATGAAATCTAAAAATAATTCAACAATGGCCAAAGGGCTAAAATTATTGGCTCAGGGGAAGGGAGATGCTTTTATCTCTGCGGGAAATAGCGGAGCATTGGTCATGGGTGCAACTTTTATTGTGAAAAGAATTAAAGGTGTAAAAAGGTGTGCATTTGCACCAATATTGCCTAAAAATGAAGGCTGCTTTATGCTTATCGATAGCGGAGCTAATGTTGAATGCAGACCGGATATGTTAAATCAGTTTGGTATAATGGGTTCAATATATATGGAAAAGGTGATGGGAATTAAGTCTCCAAGGGTAGCGCTTGCTAACATTGGAACTGAAGAACACAAAGGTGGAACTTTTCAACACGAGGCATATAATTATTTGAAAAACAGTAATATTAATTTTATCGGAAACGTTGAAGCAAGAGATATTCCGGATAATGCAGGCGATGTTATAGTTACTGACGGGTTTACGGGAAATATTATTCTAAAACTTTATGAGGGCGTAGCAATGACCTTGATGAGTAAAGTTAAGGCGGTTTTAACAAAAAATGTCAAAACTAAACTTGCAGCAGCTATGATATTGCCTGAAATGAAGGAATTAAAAGAACAAATGGATTACAACGAATATGGTGGAGCACCGATTATGGGGCTTTCAAAGCCTGTATTTAAGGCGCATGGTAATTCAACTGCAGTGACTTTTAAAAATGCTATAAGAGTTACTATGGAATATGTATCGAAAAATGTTATTAATGAAATAAAAGAAGAGATAGAGCTAATAAATGAAAAAAAGATTGAAAATTAAAATAAATTTTTTGGGGATTTTTTATGGAAGAAAATTTACTTAATAAATTAGAAAAAGAAATGGGCTATGATTTTAAGGATTTGTCTTTGTTGCAAACAGCACTAACCCATTCTTCATTTGCGAATGAAGCAAAAGATGATATAAAATGTAACGAGCGTCTAGAGTTTTTAGGTGATGCAGTTTTAAGCATGGTTGTTTCAGATTATATATTTTCACATTGCCCTAGTTTTCCTGAGGGAGATTTAACTAAACTTAGGGCTTCATTGGTGTGTGAAAAAACCTTATGTGAATTTTCCCAAAGCCTTAAAGTAGGTGAATTTTTAAGGCTTAGTAAGGGAGAAATGAATTCTGATGGGAATAAAAGACCATCTATACTTGCAGATGCATTTGAAGCGATAATTGCAGCAATATATTTAGACGGTGGAATTGAGAGTGCAAGAAAATTTATTTTACAGTTTGTAATACCTTTAATAAAGGATCCAAGGCCTAGAAAATTTAAAGATTACAAGACTACATTACAGGAAATTATTCAAAAAAATAAAGGTGAAACTGTTAGTTACAATTTAGTTGAGGAAACAGGGCCAGATCATAACAAACATTTTGTTGTTGAGGTATGTCTTAATAATAACGTTGTTGGCAGAGGTGGAGGTCGTAATAAAAAAGCTGCAGAACAGCAAGCTGCAAGAGAAGCCTTAGAGTTGATGGGGTATTGAAGCACGCTAATATTTCAATATTTATACCGCATAATGGCTGCCCTAATAAATGTAGTTTTTGCAATCAAAAAAAAATTACTGGCAAGCAATTTCAGCCTTCGGCAGAAGATGTGCTGGATATATTAAAAAAAGCGTCGGAGCGGATAAGGGATAATACTTATAATGCTGAGATTGCATTTTTTGGTGGGAGTTTTACAGCGATTGACAGGGAGTATATGTTATCTCTTTTGGAAGTTGCAAAGCCTTATGTGGATAGTGGAAATTTCTCGGGGATTCGTATTTCTACAAGGCCGGATGCTATTACCTCGGAAATTTTAGATATATTAAGATTTTATAAAGTTAGTTCTATTGAGTTAGGAGCACAAAGTATGGATGATGATGTCCTTAAGATGAATAATCGGGGACATACAAGACAAGATGTTATAGATGCTTCGAAGCTTATAAAAAGTTATGGCTTTTCTTTGGGGCTTCAAATGATGACAGGACTTTATGCAAGCAGTTATGAAAAAGATATGGAAACTGGGATTTTAATAAGAAACTTAAAGCCGGATACGGTGAGAATATATCCAACGGTTATAATGAAAGACACAGAACTTGAAACTTTATATAATGCTGGAAAATACAAAACACTCTCGTTTGATGATACAGTGGATCTTTGCTGCAAGCTAATTTCTATGTTTGAAGATAGCAATATATCAGTTATAAGAGTTGGACTTCATTATAGTGAGAGTCTTTGTAAAAACATGGTCGCAGGAGTATTCCATCCTGCATTTAGAGAGATTTGCGAAAGTAGAATTCTATACGATAAGATAATTGATGAAATAAATAAGAAAGGACTGTCAAAAAAATACATTAAACTAAGTGCTAATCCAAAAATGATATCGAAAGTAGTTGGACAAGGAAAGTCTAATTTACGAAAATTTTGCAAATCTTCATATGAGATAAAAATATGCAAAGATGAAAGAGTGAAAATTGGCGATTTTTTGATTGAAAACTGTGGGGGATAAAATGTTACTGAAATCTCTTGAAATACAAGGATTTAAAACTTTTCCGGAGAAAACTCTTCTTTCATTTGATAAAGGGATAACAGCAGTGGTTGGCCCCAACGGAAGTGGAAAAAGCAATATTAGTGATGCCATACGCTGGACTTTAGGAGAGCAATCTATAAAGACATTAAGATGCGCTAAAATGGAGGATATAATTTTCAGCGGGTCAGAAAAAAGGAAACCCAGGGGGTTTGCTGAAGTAGTGTTGAATTTTGATAACCGCGATAGAACTTTAGTAATTGATGAAGACGATGTTTCTGTTACAAGAAGATATTATCGTTCTGGTGAGAGTGAATACCTTATTAATGGAAATATGGTGAGGCTTAAAGATATACATGAGCTTTTTATGGATACCGGTCTTGGTAGAGATGGTTATTCTATGATAAGTCAAGGTAAGATTGATAGTATAGTATCATCACGCCCGGAGGACAGAAGGGAGATATTTGAGGAAGCTGCAGGCATCTCGAAATATAAATATAGAAAATCGGAAGCTGAGAGAAAGTTATTACAGGCGGAAGAAAACCTTATTAGACTTAAAGATATATTAAAAGAACTTTCTGAGAGAATAGGGCCTTTGAAGGAGCAGTCTGAGAAAGCAAAAACTTATTTAGAGCTTGCAAACAAAAAAAAAGCTTTGGAGATAGGAACTTGGCTTTTCTCTTTAGATGAATCATCTAAAATTTTGGAAGCTCAAAATACTAAACTTGAAATATCTCGAGATCACTATAATGAAATAGAATCTGCTATAGATTGTATGTTAAAGGAAACTGAAGAAATAGGGGAAAAAATAAATAAGCATTCTTCTAATATTGATGCAATAAAAAGAGAAATAAATATTAATGAAGAAAGTTTAAATGCTAAAGTTAATGAAGTTTCGGTCTTAAAAAACGATATTTTACATAACAATGAAAATATTAAACGTATAGAATCAGAAATGGAGGTTATTTCAAAATCGGAAGTTAACGTAAATGAGGAAATTACTAAGAGAAAAGATAATGTAGAAAAGCTTAAGAAGGTATTATTTGAAAAACAAATTGATTTAGAACAATATAATCAAATTATAGATAAATTATCCAAAGAAGCAGATAAATCATCTAAATGTGTAGAAGATATATCATTAAACTTAATAGAAAGAAATAAGCACATATCGTTTGCAAAAGCCAATATTGAGGCCTGTGAAGCTAATTTAAAAGACTTGATTGTAAAAAAAGTGACTATAAATGAAGAGATAAGCACTTTAGAAGCAAACTTAGAGTCAAAATCCCAGGATGCAATATTGTATTTTAATAAGACAAATGAAATAAAAAATGCTTTAGCTGATAAGGCAGCGAGTCTGAATATTTTAGAAGATAAATTGATTAAAAAGAAAAAAGAAAATGACAACTTTAAGGAGCTTTCTGGTAAGTTGACTCTTGACGCAGAAGAGCAGTTTAGAAAAGTGCGCTTATTGCAAGATCTGGAGAGAAATTTTGATGGTTTTTCTGGTAGCGTAAAATTTATAATGAAACAAACACAGAAAGGAAAACTTGATAATATATGTGGGCCAGTTTCCAGCATAATTACTGTACCAAATGAATATGTTGTTGCAGTGGAAACTGCTTTGGGCTATTCTATGCAAAGTGTAGTTGTTCAAACTAATTATGCTGCAAAAAAAGCAATTGCATTTCTTAAAGAAAAAGGTGCGGGAAGAGCAACGTTTTTGCCTGTTGAGACTATTAATGGAAATTTATTAGATGTAAGTGAAGTAAAAAGATGTAAAGGCTTTGTAGAGCTTTGCAATAGACTTTGCATTTATGATCAAAAATACAGTGGAATTTTACATTATCTTTTAGGAAGAACTGTAGTTGTTAATAATTTAGATAATGCTACTGAAATAGCTAAAAAATTTTCTTATAAGTTTAAAATTGTAACTTTAGATGGTCAAATAGTAAATGCAGGAGGTTCTTTAACTGGAGGTTCAAGAGTAAAAAGTGCAGGGATATTATCTAGAACCACTGAAATAGAGAAATCTAAAGAAATGGCAAATAGTTTGTATAGTAAGGCTGAAAATATTAAAGCTATCTTGAAGGCTTCATTAATGGAAGAGCAAAAGTTGAGTGATGAAATTATTATTGTAAAAAATGATATTTCTAATATAAGTGATAAATATTCTAAATATTTTGAGATTTTTACAAGATGCTCTTTGGAAAAGGACAGTCTTAATAAACAACTAAAATCTTTGATTGGGGAAAAGAATGCAGTTTATTCTAAAATTGAAAATTTAAATTTAAGTAGAGATAAATATTTAAAGACCCTTGAAGAAGAGAAAATAAAAATTCAGGAGTTTGAATGTAGCTTAACTGAAATGACAAAATGTAAGGAGAAACTTTTGTCTCAAAAAGAAGAATTAAGTTCAAAAATTCATGAAGTTAATATGGAAGTATTGTCTTTAAAAAAAGATGTAAGTAGTATGAATTCAGAAATAGAATCTATCTTATCCAGAAAATTTGAAAGCGGTAAAAAATGTGAAAGTTTAAAAAGTCAAATAGATCAGTTTAGTTTAAAAAATATAGGAATAAAAGATAAGGTAAATTTAATTGAAGATGAAATTGTATTAATAAAAGAAAGAAATACAAAAAAGGTAGAGCTAATAAATACATTAAATGACGCGAGACTAAATTTTGAAAAAAATATAACTGAACTTAGAAAAAAAGAGCGTGAAAGGATATCTGAGCGTGAAAATGTAGCTTTAGAAGTCGCAAGATTAGAAGAACGAAAAGATAGTTTGCAAATTGAATATGATAAAATAATTGCGAAACTTTGGGATGAGTATGAGCTTACAAGAAGGGAAGCTCTGGAAGCATATGATAAATTGGAGAATATTCAAAAAGCAAAAATTGAATTAAGCAATATAAAAAACAAGATAAAGAGTTTAGGGACAGTAAATGTTGCTGCAATTGATGAATATAAGGTTGTTTTTGAAAGATATGATTTTATGAATGGCCAAGTATTAGATGCAGAAAAATCTAAAAAAGAGCTTTATAATTTGATTAATGATTTGACAGATCAAATGAAGACATTATTTACAAAAAGATTTGTTAAAATAAGTGAAGGCTTTTCTGAAATATTTAAGGAACTTTTTGATGGTGGTAAGGCAACACTTAAACTTACTCAGCCGGATGATATTTTGAGAAGTGGTATAGAGATATTTGTTCAACCACCGGGTAAAATTGTAACTCATCTTGAGTCTTTATCTGGTGGAGAGAAAGCTCTTATTGCTATTACATTGTATTTTTCTATAATGAAAGTTAGTCCGGCACCATTTTGTGTTTTGGATGAAATTGAAGCGGCACTTGATGAAGTGAATGTTGACAGATTTGCAGCATATCTTAGGAAAATGAATAAAAGTACTCAATTTATAGTAATAAGTCATAGAAGGGGTACTATGGAGGAAGCAGATGTACTTTATGGGGTTACTATGCAACAAGAAGGTATCTCTAAAGTATTAGAGCTAAAAACGTATGAATTATCAGATGATTTTGTTGAGAGGTGAAATGTGTGGGTTTATTTTCTAAATTTAAACAAGGTTTAAAAAAGACAAAGGATAGTGTTGTGGGGCAAATAGACTCTATGTTCAAATCTTTTAAAAAGATAGATGAAGAACTTTTTGAAGAGTTGGAAGAATTGCTCATAATGGGTGATGTTGGCGTTTATACAGCACAGAGAATTTGCCAGACGTTAAGGGATAGAGTAAAGCAGACTGGCGAAAATGATGCAGAGAAAGTCAAGGGACTTTTAAAAGATATAATTAAGGAAATTCTTACAGGAGAAAATGATTTAAATGTGAATTCTAAGCCATCAGTTATACTTGTGATAGGTGTTAATGGAGTTGGAAAAACAACAACTATAGGAAAACTTGCAGCAACTTTTAAAGATGAGGGTAAACGTGTAATATTGGGTGCTGCAGATACCTTTAGGGCTGCAGCAATTGATCAGCTGCAAATTTGGGCGGATAGAGCAAATGTTGATATTGTAAAACAAAATGAAGGTTCTGATCCGGCAGCAGTTGTTTTTGATACTATTTCAGCGGCAAAGGCGAGAGGTTCAGATATAATAATTTGTGATACAGCAGGAAGATTACACAATAAGAAACATCTTATGGATGAGCTGTCGAAAATAAGTAGAGTTATTGAAAGAGAGCTACCGAATGCAGATACTGAAGTTTTACTTGTTCTGGACGCTACGACTGGACAAAATGCAGTAAATCAAGCTAAAGAGTTTAAAAATGCCGCAAAAATTACCGGTGTTGTATTAACTAAGCTGGATGGAACGGCTAAGGGAGGTATAGTTTTAGCAGTGAAAGAAGAGCTTAACATACCTGTAAAATATGTTGGGATAGGAGAACAGGTTGATGATTTGCAGCCATTTAATGCTGATCTTTTTGTTGATGCTTTGTTTGACAGTGATGATGAACAATAAGGGGGATAATGCAGTTTTTTGATTCTGCGGTGATTTATATGAATTTTTTAATTGCAACAAATAATGAAAAAAAATTGGTAGAGCTAAAAAGAATACTTGCAAAGTTTAATATAAATGTTATGACAGCAAAACAAGCTAATATTGATCTTTCAGGTGTTGAAGAAACGGGCAAAACATTTGAAGAAAATGCAAGAATTAAAGCTGTTTCTGCAATGAAACTCAGTGGCATGCCTGCAATAGGAGATGATTCGGGTCTAATGGTGGATGCACTAAACGGAGAGCCTGGGATTTATTCTGCAAGATATGCTGGGATTGGAGCAAGTGATGATCAAAAAATAAATAAATTGCTGCTTAATATGCAAGATATAGGATATGATAAGCGTAATGCAAAATTTGTATGTGCTGTTTGTTGTGTATTCCCGGATGGAAAGGAAATAGCAGTTAAGGGTGAATGCTTTGGAAAAATTGGATTTGATAAACATGGAGAAGGTGGTTTTGGGTATGATCCAATATTTGTTACTCAAAGTGGAAGGACCTTTGCGGAGCTTAACTCAAAAGAAAAGGACGAAATAAGCCATAGGGGAAACGCTCTTAGAAAGTTTGAGGAAGAATTAAAGAAATTTTTAAGTTAAAAAGGAGACAAAATTAATGTTAACAAGTAAACAACGTGCATATCTTCGTGCTATGTCAAATGATATGGATACAGTTTTAATAATAGGTAAAGGTTCGATTACGAAAGAAATAATAAATCAGGCAAAACTGGTGCTTGAGTCAAGGGAGTTGATAAAAGGAAGGGTTCTTGAAACAGCTGGAATTTCAGCGAGACAAGCAGCAGATGAGATATCACAATCAATTGATTGTGATATTGTTCAGGTTATAGGAACGAAATTTATTTTATTTAAGAAAAAGAAAAAAGACTCTAAAATAATTTTGCCATGAATAAAAACAAGTTGTTAATCTTTGGGGGGAGTTTTAATCCTGTACATAACGGTCACATAAACTTAGCTTTAGCGGCACAGAGTTTTATAGATGCTGACAAATTAATTGTTTTACCAACCAATATTTCACCACATAAAGGTGGCAATATTACTTCCTCTTTTCATAGGTTTAATATGTGCAAGATGGCATTTGGCAAATTTGATAAAACTGAAGTTTCAGATTTAGAAATAAAAAGGGGGGGGATTAGCTATACTATAGATAGCTTGAATGAATTTAGGAAAGTGTACCATGATTCTGAGATTTTTCTTTTAGTTGGTTCGGATATGCTTATTAATTTAATTTCATGGAAGGATGCAAATAAAATTTTTAAAATCACGAAGATTTGTGCAGCATGTCGAACATATGGTGAGCACGAGCAAGTATTAAATTATTCAAAGTTTTTACAGAAAATGGGAGCAAAAGTTTTAATTATGGATTTTTATCCATTTGAAGTCTCTTCATCTGAGATAAGAAGAAAAATAAAGGATAGTGTTAGTATTAGAGGACTTGTTCCAGATGATGTTTTTAATTATATAATTGAGAACAAACTTTATGTTTAGTAAAGCTTGGGGGTTATAATGTGGAATATTATGTAAGTCTTATAAAAAAGAAACTCAGCAAAAAAAGATTTGAACATTGCATAAATGTTTCTCGGGAGTGTGTAAAGCTTGCTAAAAAATATAATGTAGATCCTTACAAAGCTAAAATGGCGGGAATTTTGCATGACATAACTAAAGAAGAACCATTTAAAAAACAAATGAACACGATAAAACATTTTGGCATGATAATGACAGAATATGAAAAAAAATCTCCTAGCCTTTGGCACCCGATATCTGGAGCAGCGTTTTTAAAATATAAACTGATGATTAAAGATAATGATATAATAAATGCAGTAAGATATCACACTACTGGTAGACCCAATATGTCTATGCTTGAAAAAATAGTTTTTTTGTCTGATGCGATATCTATTGAAAGAAACTATAAGGGTGTTAGTTATTTAAGAGATTTGGCTTATAAGGATATTAATGAGGCTTTAGCAGAGTGTGTTGCCCTTAATTTAAAGAGGTTAGTGGAACTGAAATTATTTATAGAGCCAAATAGTATAATGCTTTATAATGAAGTTATAGATGATAATATAAAAAGTAGGATAAAAAAGGAAAATAATTTAAATTGCAGGAAAATATAAAGGGCAAAGTGTATGGTTAAAATTGTGAAGAAAAAATTACTTTTGATTGATTATGTTATTTTGGAAATTTGGACAAGTATTAAACATGCTAGGAACCTGACAAATAAACTAGAACTTTCACTTATAGTATAGTCGAGCCATATATATGTTATAGTTAAAATTTTTTCAAAATAAATTAGAAATTTTTATGACTTTGTAGTTCTTTCAAGCAAATTAGAATTATTTTGATGAAATATGTTATGAGGAAAAGAGTAATTGAAATCTGTAAAAATATTTATTTTTACAAAAGTATTTGAGCTTAAGTGAGGAATGCAATGATAATAAAATAAATGTTATCTAAACTTAATATTGACATTAATTTATTTTTGTTGTATAATTGTGTACACAACATAGAATTATACCCCTGCCTTACGGCGGATGGGAGGGAAATAAATGGCTGAAATTAGAATTAAGGATAACGAGTCTTTAGATAGTGCTCTTAGAAGATTTAAAAAGCAATGTTCAAGAGCAGGAGTTATAGCTGAAGTTCGCAAAAGAGAAGCTTATGAAAAGCCTTCAGTTAGACGTAGAAAGAAGTCTGAAGCAGCTAGAAAACGTAAATATTAATTTTTAAGCGGGCATTTTTTGTCCGCTTTTTTGATAAGATTTATTAGGGAGATTCAATATGTCAGTTTTTAAACCATATATGAAGTTAAAACGTATAGAAGATGTTAAATTAGGTTTATTGAAGCATTTAAAAATAAAGCTAATTTTAGTTGACATTGATAATACTCTTGTAGAACATGGGTTGGAAGATATAAGTATTGAGGTAGAGCATTGGTTAAATAACATAAAAAGACAAGGTATAAGATTGATTTTAGTTTCCAACAATAGTGAAGAACGGGTTCGCAAATTTGCAAATAATGTAAGTTTAACCTATGTATCAAAAGCTAATAAACCTTTTCCTTTTAAAGTGGTAAAAAAATTAAAAGGATATAATAAAAGTAAAATATTACTTATTGGGGATCAAGTTTTTACCGATATCGTGTTTGCTAACTTGTTAGGTATAAGGTCAATTTTATTGGAGCCAATAAATGAAAACGAACCTAAAAATATAAAGTTAAAAAGGATATTGGAAAGGCCTTTACGAAAAAATTAAGGGAGTTGGCATTGGTGAAAAAAATAGCTGTAATTTTAGGGCCAAACTTGAATATGACTGGAATTAGAGAAAAGAATTTATATGGTAGCGAGCACTACAGTGATATAAAGGATGAAATATTAAAGTATGCTAGAGAACAAGATTTGGCATGTGAAATTTTTCAATCTAATCATGAAGGGGCTCTAATTGACAAAATACATAGTTTAATTGGTAAAGTTGATGGTCTTATAATAAATGCCGGAGGGCTTACACATTATAGCATTTGCTTAAGAGACGCACTTGCCTGTATTGAAATACCGTGTTTAGAAGTTCATATGACGAATATTTTTGCAAGGGAAAAGTTTCGTGCAGTTTCAGTTATTTCAGATGTATGCATTGGTATTATAGCAGGTTTTGGAAAGAATAGCTATTTTCTTGCAATAGACGCTTTAAAAAGAAATTTATAAGTAAGGTGTTTAATATGAATGAGCAAATTTTTAAATTTTTAAATAACTTACCAAAAGAAGAAGGTAATGCTAAGGTTGATGCAGCTGTAATTTATTCAAATGTAAATCGATTTTACTTAACTGGATTTAAGTCTAGTGATGGGGTAGTTATAATTACAAGGAATAATTCTTATTTGTTAGTTGACTTTAGATATTATGAAATCGCAAAAAAGACTGTAGAGAACTTTGAAGTAATTTTAGTAAATAATTTTAAAAACTCAATTAAGGATATAATAAAAAAAGAAAATTTAAAGGGCATTTTGTTGGAGTTTGAAAAGTTAACACTTTCTGTTGCTAAAAATCTCGAGGCAATTATTAATGAATGTGGAGCAACTGCGATTATATCTTCGACACTTGATAATATACTTTCTTCAATTAGAATTATTAAGACAAAAAAGGAAGTAGAAAAAATTAAGATTTCTCAACAAATAGCAGAGGCTGCATTTGATTTTGTTTTACCAAGAATTGTGCCGGGTATTAGAGAGAAAGACGTAGCGCTTGATTTAGAGTTTTTTATGAGAAAAAATGGTGCTTCGTCATCAGCATTTGATATAATAGTCGTTAGTGGTAAAAATAGCTCATTGCCACATGGAGAACCAAGTGATAAAGCTATAGAAGAAGGAGAATTTGTTACTATAGACATTGGAGCAGTTTATAAAGGCTACAATAGTGACATGACAAGAACCATCGCTATTGGTGAAATTACAGATAGGCAAAAAGAAGTATATAATACGGTTTTGAAGGCTCAAAATGCTGCTCTTGACATATTAAAACCAGGGGTAAGGTGCAGTGATGTAGACAAGGTTGCTAGAGATATTATTTATAATGCTGGGTTTGAAGGTTGCTTTGGCCATTCTTTAGGGCACGGTGTAGGGTTAGAAGTTCATGAAAGCCCTAGCTTGTCACCTAAAAATATGGAGCTTTTAAAGCCAGGAATGGTAGTTACGGTTGAACCGGGAATATACATTAAAAATGACTTTGGAGTAAGAATAGAAGACATGGTTTTAATTAATGATTCAGGGTATAAGAACTTTACCAATATAAAAAAAGATTTAATAATAATTTAAAAAAATAAAAATTTAGACTTGAAGTTTTTTTTATTTTGATATAAAATGCTATTAGACGCATTTGACTGGAGGATTTTTTATGATATCAGCAGGAGATTTTAGAAATGGCATTACTTTTGAAATGGATGGCAATGTTTATTGTATAATAGAATTTCAGCATGTTAAACCGGGAAAGGGTGCAGCCTTTGTTAGAACAAAAATAAGAAATGTTATAACAGGCAGTGTTGTTGAAAAAACTTTTAACCCAAATGATAAATTCCCGACTGCATTTATAGAAAGAAAGGAAATGCAGTACCTTTATAATGATGGCGATTTGTATTACTTTATGGATATGGAAAATTATGAGCAACTTCCTATTAATAAGAGTGTTTTAGGAGAAAACTTTAAGTTTGTAAAAGAAAATATGGAGTGCAAAGTTCTTTCGTATAAGGGAAATGTTTTTGGTGTAGAACCTCCATTTTTTGTTGAACTTGAGGTTACAGAAACTGATCCAGGCTTTAAGGGGGATACAGCAACTAACGCAACAAAGCCAGCAACTCTTGAGACAGGTGCTGAGATTAGAGTTCCTTTGTTTATAGACCAAGGGGAAAAGATTAGAATAGATACAAGAACCGGCGAGTATATGGAGAGAGCATGATAATTATTAGCTATTTATATGTATTTTGAAATTATAAACAGGTTTGAAATAATTTGAATAACTTTTAACTTGTTTGTAATAATATAATTAATTGAGATTTAAAGGAGGCACAAGTTTTATGACTATTACAGAGAAAGTAGCTTATGTTAAAGGGCTTGTTCAAGGGCTAAACCTTGATGAGCAAAAACCGGAGGTAAAGGTTCTTTTAAAGGTTGTGGATTTGCTTGATGAATTATCACTTTCTGTATCTGATTTAGAAGATGCATATGATGATGTTGTAGATCAGATGGATGCAATTGACGAAGACCTTTGTATGTTAGAAGAAGACTTTTATGATGAGTCTGAAGAAAGTGATGACGATGTTTTTTATGAGGTAACTTGTCCTACCTGCAATGAAACTGTGTGTGTTTCCGAACCTGTTATATTAGATGGTAAAATTGAGTGTCCGGGTTGTGGAGAGAATTTAGAATTTGACTTTGACGACATTTGTAATTGTAGCGATGAATGTAATTGTAGTTCTGATTGTGAATGTGAGGATGGGTACGTTTGCAACGATGGCTGTACCTGTGTTCAGTAAATTAATATTAATTTAAATGAAAGGGGACTTTCTTAAATGAAAGTTCCCTTTTTATAATTATGTTTTGATAAATGAAGGGAAAGTTATGCTAAAGAAATTTGTTATTTTTATATTGCTTATATTTTGCTTATTTAATTTTTCTGCTTGCAGTAAAGGTACATATAGAAAAGTTGGTATAAATGTCGCAATTTTAAAAGGGCCAACAGGACTTGGTATGTTAAAGATTATTGATGACAGTGAAAAATGTGAAATAAATGATTATAATGTATCTGTTTTTAATGATCCCAATAACGTTGCGTCAAGGCTTATAAGCGGGGAGGTTGATATTGCTACAATTCCTACTAACATGGCAGCTATGATTTATAATAAAACCGGTGGAGATATCAAAATTGCTGCAATTAATACATTAAGTGTATTATATATTTTATCCTCAGATGATAATATTAAATCTGTTGCTGATTTAAAGGGCAAGACTATATTTGTTAGTGGTAAGGGGACAACACCTGAGTATACATTAAAATACGTTTTAACTCAAAATAATTTAAAGATAAATAAAGATGTTAATGTTGAGTATAAATCAAATCATGAAGAATTAGCTTCTTTGGCTATTGCAGAAAAAATTGATATTGCACTGTTGCCAGAACCTTTTGCAACACAGGTAGTTTATAGAAATCCAAGCTTTAAAGTAAAAATAGATTTAACAGATGAGTGGAATAAAGTTACATTGACTGATACTTCACTTCCTATGGGATGTATAGCAGTTAGAAGACAATTTATAAAAGAGAATTCATTGCAGTTTGACAAGTTTTTAAGTGAATATGAAAAATCGGTTAATTTCTTAAATGAAAATAGAGAAAGAGCAGCAGAACTTTCCAATAAATATAACATTATGCCGAAAGATGTTGCTTTTAAGTCTATCCCGAAATGTAAGGTTGTTTTTATATCAGGTGAAACAATGGTAAAAAGGGTTAATGAATTTTTAGGCATTTTATTTGAGTTTGAACCTAAATCTGTTGGAGGCAAGGTGCCGAATGAAGAGCTTTATTATAAAAAATAAATTCTTTAAATCATTAGGGGTTTTGATTTTTTGGATTACAATATGGCAAATTTGTTATATACTTGTTAATAAAGAAATTTTTTTAGTTTCTCCATTTTCTGTATTTAAGAGAATTTTTATTTTATCATTTGATTATAACTTTTGGTTAAGTATAGTTTTTTCACTAATACGAGTTATATTGGGATTTGTTTCAGCTATTAGCGTGGGTACAATTTTAGCAATTTTAATGTATTTTTCATGTTTTCTTTACTATATTTTTAAACCATTAATTTTAATAATAAAAACAACTCCTGTAGCTTCTTTTGTTATTTTGGCTTTAGTTTTTATAAAATCATATTATTTGCCAATATTTATATCATTCTTGATGGTGATGCCAATTGTTTGGGCCAATGTATATGAAGGAATGAATAGAGTTGATAAAAAGCTTTTACAGATGAGTGACATATACCAGTTTTCAAAAATGAATAAAATAAAAAACATATATTGGCCTTGTTTAAAGCCTTATTTTTTAGCTGCAATAACGACTGGTATTTGTTTTGCATGGAAGTCAGTAATTGCAGCTGAGGTAATTGCTAATACATCGGTTTCAATTGGAGCTCAAATCTTGAACTCTAAAGTTTATATGGAAACTTTAGATGTTTTTGCTTGGACGGTAGTTATTATAATGTTAAGTTTTGTTTTGGAAAAAGTTTTAATAAAAATTGTTAAATTTATTTAAATTTATTTATAGCTGAAATGCTAATTCAGACGAATTTTTAGATTTGCTGAGTTAGCATTTTTATTTTTTTTAAAGTTTCATTTTAAAAGGCAAAAAAGTAATTTTTTTTAGTATGTATTGAAAACACTAGAAAGGGGGAAAAAATATTAGCTGCGAAAATTGTATTAGTAAAAGGGAAAAGACCTTTTGTTATTATTATGTGAACGGTAAGAGCGTTAAAGAAGCAGCATTTAAGGCTGGATATATTATTGCACCTGAGAAAAATGGTTTAAATCTTCTTATGAAGAATGAAATAAATGAGTTTATTTACGAAATATGTGAAAAAAAGAGAAAAATACTTTTAGATAGGGCTTATTGCGGTTATGAAAGATTAGCTTTTGGATCTGTTGGAGATATAGTTGAGTTGATCTGTAAGCCTAATTTTTCAGAAAAAGATTTAGAAGGTTTAGACTATTTTAATATTTCAGAAATTAAAAAAAATAGAGATGGAGGGCTTGAAGTAAAATTTTTTGATAGACTAAAAGCCTTGGAAAAGCTCGAAAATGTTGCGTGTAGTAATAAAAATCAAGGATTATCATTTTATTCTGTGCTTGAGAAAAGTGCAGAAAAGTTAAATTGAAGAGGTGATAAACCTGGAGTTTAAAACGTTTTCACCAAAACAATTACAAGTACTTTCATGGTGGTGTAATAACAGCAAAAACAAAAACAAAGACGCAATAATTTGCGACGGAGCAATAAGAAGCGGAAAAACTATATGTATGGGAATATCATTTGTAATGTGGGCATTTGCACACTTTGATAAAAAAAGCTTTGCAATTTGCGGAAAGACTATTAGATCTGTAAAAAGAAATTTGGTAGTACCATTATTGCCGGTTTTAGAGGATTTGGGATTTAAGTGTAGCCTAAAATTATCTGAGAATATTTTGGAAATAAGTACAAGTGAGCATAAAAACATATTTTATTTATTTGGTGGTAAAGATGAGTCTTCGGCAGCTTTAATTCAGGGAATGACACTTTGTGGAGTTCTTTTTGATGAAGTTGCATTAATGCCCAAGTCGTTTGTTGAACAGGCTCTAGCAAGGTGCTCTGTTAATGGTTCTAAGTTTTGGTTTAATTGTAATCCTGAACATCCTCAGCATTGGTTTTACAAGGAATGGATTGAAAATAAAAATAACAAAAATCTTTTATATATTCACTTTACTATGGAGGACAATCCATCTATCACTGAAGAAATTCGAAGCCGATATGAAAGTTTATACAGTGGAGTTTTTTATGAACGGTTTATAAAAGGAAGATGGGTTATTACTCAGGGCCTTGTTTACCCAGACATGACAAATAAGGAGAATTTTTATTCTTTACCTTTTGTTAAGTTTGATAAATATATGGTTTCTTGTGATTATGGAACAGTAAACCCAACTTCAATTGGTCTTTGGGGAAAACATAATAGTGTTTGGTATAGAATACGTGAATATTATTTTGATTCCAGAAAAGAAGGATATCAAAAAACAGACTTAGATCATTACAAGTCTCTTTGTGATTTAACTGATGGAATAAAAGTTGAGAAAATTACAGTTGATCCCTCTGCAGCAAGTTTTATAACTTTGATACGTAAAGAAGGAAAGTTTACAGTTGTTCCAGCTAAAAACAATGTTGTTGATGGAATAAGACAGGTTTCTACAGCTTTGAAAAATGGTGGCATAAAGATATGTGATGTTTGTAAAAACAGTATTAGAGAATTTGGACTTTATAGATGGGAAGATTCTCTTAGTAAAGATATTCCAATAAAAGAAAATGACCATGCTATGGATGACATTAGATATTTTGTATCAACGCTAATGGAATGCGATGAAGATGATTTTTTTGCTATAGCAATGGATCGACAATCTTAACGCTAATTTAAGGAGTGATTAAATGAATTTATTTAAAAAGAGGAGTAAATTAACTTCTGCATCTTCTGTGCAAACGGTATCTTCTCATAAAAATTTACATCCTTTTAGCGAACTTGAAAACTACATGCCGTGCAGAGATGGCGAGTTGAGAATATATAAACTGTTAAGAGAGGCAGTTCCTATTATTGATGCTGCAATAAACAAAACTGTTAGGCTGGTTGGAGGGTTTAGTATAAGATGTGAAAATGAAAATATTGAGAAAGAATTAAATGAATTTTTAAAAGGTGTTCCGGTAAATGCTTGTGAACATGGTATAGAAGCTTTTATTGCATCATACCTTGATCAAATGATAACATATGGGACCGCAGTGGGAGAAATTATTCCTAACATACAAGAAAATGGAATCGCTGCCTTATATAATGCATCTTTAAAAGATGTAGAGCTGAAAACTGAGAGCGGCCCAATTGATCTTAAAGTATATGTAAGGGATGAAAAAGGAAGGCTTACTCCTATAAGAGCACAGGAATTCATTGTGGTTTCTGCTCTTAATCCTGAGCAATCAAAAGTATATGGTAGGTCTGTTTTAAAAGGGCTTCCATTTGTAAGTAAAATATTGCTTAACATATATAATACCATAGGTGTTAATTGGGAAAGAGTAGGCAATGTAAGATTTGCTGTTACATATAAGCCGAACTCAGAGTCAGGTGAAAAAGCATATGCCAAAGAACGTGCAATGCAAATTGCTGCGGAATGGCAAAAAGCTATGAATAGTAAAGGTGGCGTTAGTGACTTTGTTTCTGTTGGAGATGTAAGTATAAAGGTTATAGGTGCTGATAATCAAGTGCTTGACAGCCAGGTACCGGTGAAACAAATGCTTGAGCAAATTGTTGCTAAAATGGGGATACCCCCTTTTATTTTAGGGCTATCTTGGTCGACTACAGAAAAGATGTCAACTCAACAAGCGGACATTTTAACAAGTGAGCTTGAATCTTACAGAAGACTTTTAAACCCTGTTATATCAAAGGTTTGTTCTATGTGGATGGCCTTTAATGGGTATTCTGAAAGATTTAAAATAGAATGGGATAACATAAACTTACAAGATGAAGTAGAACTTGCTAACTCAAGGTTAATTACGGCAAAGGCAAAAGAAATTGAACAAAGATTGGAGATGCAAAAATGAAAGAAGGATATGTAGTAGAAAACACGACTGTTAACAATAATATTGAAGAGGAACTTAGGCTTATAAATCAGTATACAAGAAGAAATTTAAAAAGTGATGAAGTATATATTTTTTCGGTGGTTCTTTGTGATAACGATATTGACAGGGATTTTGACAGGTTTAGCAATGCTTCGCTTTTTAAACTTGCAGAACTTTTTGTTGGAAAAACAGGAATTATAGATCACGAGAATAAGAGTAAAAATCAAACAGCAAGAATTTTTTCATGTAGTGTAGAGCAGGTAAAAGACAAAAAAAATAAACTTGGTGAACCATATTATAGACTTATGGCGAGGGCTTATATGCCAAGGTGTGAAAAAAACAATAATTTTATTTTGCAAATTGACTCTGGAATAATTAAAGAAGTAAGTGTTGGATGCAGTGTAGAAAAGTCGATATGCTCTATTTGTGGCAAGAACTTAAGGGTTGAAGGTTGTAACCACAAAAAAGGCCGAAAGTACAAAGGTTCTGTTTGTCATGCGATACTTGAAGATCCTGTCGATGCTTATGAATGGTCATTTGTGGCTGTTCCGGCACAAAAAAGAGCTGGAGTTGTTAAGGTCTTTGATTCTAAAAGGAAAGGAGGTGTTAATTGCTTTATGGATATAATTGAAAAGATAAAAAATAAAGAGGAAGTTTCTATAACTAAAACTCAGTCAGAAGAACTTTATTCATACATAAATAAGCTTGAGGTGCTTGCAAAGGAAGGCGAAGTTTATAGAAATGACCTAAAGAAAGAAGTTTTAAAGCTTTGTTTTATTGCACAGCCTGAAATTAACAGTAAAGTTATGGAGAATGTTGCTGAGAAAATGAGTTTAAACGAACTTAAAGAATTTAAAAAAGCTTTTTCAAGTCGTGTGGACAACTTGATGCCACCGAAACCGCAACTTTCACCAATATTAAAGGACAAAACTATAAAGGATGTAAGCAAATCAGAATTTAAAATAGGAAAATAAATAATATAAATGGAGGAATAATAATAATATGGCTTTTTATGATAATTTAAAACTTGAAAAAGGAATGTACAACTTAGATTTTACTAAAACTTTAGAGGACTTAGATCCATCTGAAAATTATGAAGGAACTGAACTTGCAGGCCTTGATGCTTATGAACGTCAACTTAATCGTTTTGGAATTAGAGTTAGTGGTCAAAATTCTGATACAGTTGAAAGCTTTTTTAAGGCAACTGATTCTGCTGTTCTATTTCCGGAGTATGTAAGGCGTGCGGTTAAGCAAGGAATGGAAGAGTCAAATACTTTGTCGTCAATTGTAGCAACAGTTACAAACATAAATGGAAATGATTACAGAACTATTGTTGCAACAGATGATTCTAGTGTTTCAAATGCTACTACAGAAGGTTCAAATTTGCCAGCAACAACTATAAATCAAAAAGGCACACTTGTGACTATGAAAAAAAGAGGAAGGCTTCTTAAGACATCTTTTGAAGCTTTGAGATTAAAAAGACTTGATTTATTTACGGTAACACTTAAGCAAATTGGAGCATACATAGCAAGGGCTCAATTGGGTGATGCAGTTAGTGTACTTGTAAGTGGAGATAATGGTGCAGGTGCGGCAAATTCAAGCGAAGCTGCTGAGACAGTAAATGTAGTAAGCTCTAAAGGTGTTGCTTATACAGATCTGTTAGCTTTATGGTCAGGTTTATTGCCATATAAATTAAATACAATTATAGCTGATGCCGCATCTATTAAAGATCTTTTATCAATTAAAGAAATGGCAGATTCACAAGCAGGTTTGAACTTCCAGGGAAGCGGACAAATGATTACACCCCTTGGAGCTAATTTAATTTGTGCTTCAGCTGCAGGAACAAGAAAACTAATTGGAATGGATAAAACATGTGCATTAGAAATGGTAACAGCCGGAGATTTAGTAATAGACTGTGATAAGTTAATAGACGCGCAACTGGAAAAAGCAAGCATTAGCAGTACAGCTGGTTTTGCAAAAGTATTTAAAGATGCTGTAAAAATTTTAACATATAATGCAACAACTTAATTTTTCATATACTTTAATTCTTGAAAGGTGGTAGCAACTTGGATTTAAATGCTATTTTAAATAGATTTGCATTTTTATCTGGTCTTACTTTGACTGAAGCAGCTTCATTTACGCAAATTTGCAATGATGCAAAAACAGAAATACAATTAAAAATTAAATCCAATGTAAATGAAAGTGCAGAAAGTGGGCGGCTTGAAGCCGCCGCCGCTGCACTTAGCTTTTATAAGTATATTTTGTATAAGGCGTCATTACAAGGTACACAATCGTTTTCAGCTGGTGATGTATCAATAAAAGAAGATATAAAGCAACAACTTGAAAATGCACGTTCTATATGGTATGAGGCTAAAGCCTCCGTTTGTGATATTTTACAGGATGATGAATTTTGCTTCCAAAAGGTGACTACTTATGATTAATGATTGCGTAGAAGCTTCTATAAAAAAGTATGGTCAGAGTGTTACAATTATAAACTCCGATACAGGTAATCAAGTTGGCACAAGAGCATTTATTCAGCCGCTTAGATATAAAGATGAAACTTATATGGGTGGGAAATTTAAAAATATAGGCCAAATTAAGGGAGCAAAGTACCTGTATATAGGTAACAAAGATGTTAGACTAGATAAATTTCCTTTAAATACAATTATAAAGAGTCATGAAGATCAATTTGTTCTTAAAAGGGCTGAGAAGGTTTACTTTAATGATAAATTATTTTATATTTGGGCAATACTTCAGCCATTAATAAGGGAGGCTTGAGTTTGAACATAATAGGTAATATTCCGGATGAAATAAAGCAGACCCTTGAAAACGATGTGAATTTTTCTGATGTAGTGTTTATTAAGTCTTATTCTTCTAATGCAACTCCGAATCCTATGACTAAAATCTATGTTTCAATTGAAGTAGAGGCAGTAAATGTAAAAAATTTAACTTCACCTAAATATTTAGGGATTTTTAATGGCAGTAAGTATTTTGGAAATTTTACAGATGTTACAGTTGTTCTTGACATATATTCTCCAAGAGATATTGGCTGCAATGGTTGCTATAATACGTTTTTTAAAATTTGCGAGGTTTTTTCAAATTGCAATACTTACATTATTAACGATGCTTATTGCGGGAAAATAGAATATGATGATGATACGTTTTGTTTTAAATCATCTTGCAAACTAAATATTAATTTATTTATGTCTAGACAAGATTCATGTTTAAATTCTTTTTCCGATATTCATGTTATAAAAGATTAGGAGTGGTTAAATTTTGAATGGGTTGGTTACAGAAGTTCCCTGTATTTTTAATGTTTTTGAGGATTCCGGTTTGCTTTTTTCGAAGGATAAAAGCAGGGCAGTTGGGATTGTAGGGATATCATCTGTTTGCGAAATGAATGAAATACACGAAATGAGAAGAATAAATGTTTCTAAAAAGATATTTGGAAGCAATAGTACAATTTCACAACTTTGTGAAATTGCCTTAAAAAATGGTGCTCCTAGGGTAATTGCAATTGCTGTTGAGAACTCATCTTTAGGGTATGAATATGGGTTTTCTCTTCTTGCAGATATTCCTGAAGTATCTGTTGTGATTTGTGATAATGAAAGTGTTGATGTAGGTCTTCTTTTAAAAAACAGTGTGAAAGTTGCATCTCAAAATCAAAAGGAAAGAATGGGGATTGTTTCTATAAGTAACGCAAGTGATAAGATTGCATGTGCAGAAAATTTCGACTGTGAAAGAATTATTATAGTTGCCCAAGATTGCATTGGTAATGAAATGGGTAATGGATGCTTATTAACGGCTGCACTTGCAGGTATTATTGCAGGGTCTAAAGAGGTAATTATCCCCTTCAAAAACGTAAAACTTAATGGTATTTCGGCTGCTTTTAAAGATTTGTCATTATTTGAAGTCGATAATTATCTTAATGCGGGAATTACGCCATTTGAATATGAAAATAACCAGTTAAAACCGATGAAGGTTGTTACTTCTGACTGTGGCTCTAATGATGTTAGCACCATATTAATTATAGATTATGTAGTAAAGTCTTTGCGAGCTGATTTAAAATCAATGTTTAAAAAAGAATATAATGATAGCTTAACATTAAGTGCAATCGGAATTCAAACGAGAATTTTGTTAAATGATTTTTTTAATAATGGCATTATTAGTAATTTTTCAGTTTCTGAAATTGCATCAGATGAAAATAATATATGTGATGTAAAAATTGAGTTTACACCAATTACTCTTGTAAACAGATTAAGCATTACTACAAATATAAGATTGTAGGTGATTTTTATGGTTGGAATCAATTTTCCTACAAATAAAGATGTGCATATAGAAGTAGAAGGGAAAATATTAGCCGCGGTAAATGGATATAAAATCAAATCAAAATGTGATAAAAGATACATCCGGTCATTTTGGAACAACGATCCCATTGGCATTTTGGCCGGGGATGTGATACATGAAATTGAACTTTCACGGATTTATCTTTACAGTAATGGGATTAACAATTACCAGGACTTTTTTGAATTGTCAGATTTTAATTTAGTCTTAGTAAAACCTGGGAAAAGGGTTGTTTATAAAAATTGCAAATGGACGCAAATTTCTGAAAGTATAAATGAACAAAGGATGCTAATTGAGGAAGCAATGCTAATCTCTAAAAAGCGTCATGTATTTGCAATTTAATTTTAAAGAATAAAATTATTGTTGAAATTATAAGCTTTTAATAATTATGGGAATAAATTAATTATAAGTGAGATGATTGACATTAATGGAATTTGTTTTTGAAAATATGCCGACTAATTTAATTGAAGATCCAGTAAATAAAGTAAATCAAGAAATAAGTATGGAACAAATTTGTAGTAACATTGAGCAAGATGCAAGACGTTATAAAAAGTTTTTAGGGGATGATGGAAAGATGATATATATATGATTATTGACAATATGAGATTTGGTGATTATATATGGCCTCATAATCCGGAGAACATTAATATTTCAAGTTTACGTAATGTAAAAGAACTATTTTTACCGTTTGCAGGAAGTGTGTTTCAAGACTATGGAAGAAAAAAAAGAGTCGTGAAAGGTACAGGAGAATTTTTTGGCGAAAAATGTACAGATCAGTTTGAAGAATTGTTTTATGTATATAATAAAGAAAATCGAAATATGCTTTATATTCCTGAGATATCACAATTTACTGCTTTATTTAAAAATCTGGAAATTACCTGTAATACAATTCCCAATTTAATAATGTACAAATTTGAGTTTTGGGAGGTTACTGAAACTGCATATGGGAATGAGAATAACAATAAAAAGTATCATATAGTAAAAGAAGGGGAAAATCTTTTTTCTATAGCAAAAATGTATGGGGTTCCTCTAGCTAATATTTTTAATTTAAACCCATCAATAAAAAATTTAAACAGCTTAGAGGTAGGTAAAAGGGTGATTTTAAGTTGATATACGTAGGAAAAACTGTAGATAAAGAAATGGTATATTTGGGAAGTGCTTATAGTGTAGTTCTTAATAAAACAAAGGGAGTACCTGCAGATGATATAACGGTGAATTTTGCAATTTACAAAGAAATTCCAGAACTTATTAGTATATCAGCTTATTTAAATGAAGAACTATATTTTTATGGATTAATAGATGAACAAAAAATATTTTATTCAAATCAAGGTTTATTTTTAAGACTAACTGCAAGAAATATGGCCGCATATTTGCTTGACAATGAAGCATTACCAACAACGTATTGTCTGCCATCTTTAGATTTAATCTTTAAAAAAAATATAGAACCATATGGGTTTAAAAAAATTATAGGAAATAAGCAAACTTTTGCTACCCAATTTGTAGTTTCTAAAGGTATGAGTGAGTGGGAGGTTTTGGAACAGTTTTGTAGTAAATATCTTAAGGTTTATCCGATTGTAAAGGAAAATGGTATTATAGATGCAACGGGAATATCACAAAGTGAACCTATAAAGTTTTCAAATATTGAAAAGGGGGTTCAGTATATCTCTTTATTTGAGAACATAAAAAGGTATGATATGATATCTAATGTTTACATAAGAACTAAAAAAGAAGGCTCTTATGATATGGCAATACGGGATGTAGATGTGCTGAACAGAGGTATTATTAGAAAAAGGTATTTAAATGCAGTAGAAACGGAAAAAGCAGCCATAAGTGGGGAGCTTTTAATAGATAATTCAAAAGAAAGGTCTTATGAAGTAGGGATTGTTTGTTGTGGGGCTATAAATGTAAGTATAGGAGATAGAGCTTATATATGTGATACTGTTTTAGGGGAAATTCAAGATATGTACGTTTCAAATGTAAAATATGTCCTTAATAAAAGTAATGAGATAACTGAAATAACTTTATATAAGAGGTAATGTGAAATGTGGCTTTCAAAGGAAATTTGTGAAGGTAAAGTAGATTCTAATAAGGCAGATATAGGTCCGATAAATGGTATTGTAGGGAACACAGTTACCGTTCAGGGAAAGCAAGAATATAGAGAAATACCTTTATCACTTCCCTTTGGCTTTATAGCAAAGCCAAAGGAAGGAACTAAGGGGGTAGTTATGTCAACTGAAAATGGCTATATCTGTTCAGGAACTATACCGGATAATATAAAATTGGAACCAGGGGAAGTAATGTTATATTCATGGGGTGGAGCAAGCATAATTTTAAAAAATAATGGACAAGTTTTAATAAACGGAGCAGCATATTGATTGTAGGCGGGGTGTTAACCATTGGATACAGCTTTAAACAAGGGCGACTTTTATACTAATGATAGAAATCGTCTTGTTACAATTTATGATAATGAAGAACTTTTACAAAGAGCGCTTATAAGGCTTTGTGTAAAAAGGGGAAGCTTCATTTACGATAAAAACTTAGGAAGCAGGCTTTACACTTTAACACACAATACCAGGGACATTAAAACCAAGGTGATTGCTTACGCTAAGGAAGCACTATTAGATATGAATGGTATTACTGTTGATGATGTAGAAGTAAGTTTTTCAAATAATTTAAATAACCTAAATTTAAACTTTATTTTAATAATTCATAATGAAAAATTTGAAAGGACGGTGACTATATAATGGAAACATATGAAGAAATTTTATTAAGAATGCAAGATAAATACAAAAAAATTACAGGATGTGATGCCGATGATGCCTCTGACATAGGAATAAGATTAAAAGTTTTAGCAGGTGAGTTATTATCTATAGAAGCAAATATTGACTGGCTAAAAAATCAAATGTTTGCACAAACTGCAACAGGAAAGCAACTTGAATATCATGCTTCTGAAAGAGGCCTTAAAAGAAAGGCTGCTTTATGTTCTACTGGTACACTTTCATTTTCAAGAGAATCTGCTCTTGACTATGATGTATTAATTCCAAAGGGTACTGTATGTTCAACAACAGGAGTCAATGGGACTAGATATGAAACTACAGATGATGCAGTTTTAGATGCAGGTAAGCTTTCAATTACTGTCAATGCGCAATCTTGTGAAGGTGGAGCGGATAAAAATGCGTCTAAAGGAAGTGTCACAGTTATGGTGGATCCACCGGCTGGTATAACGAGTGTAACTAACGAAGCGGCATTTATTGGCTGTGCTGCTGAAGAAACAGACGATGAACTGCGAGCTAGAATTTTAAATAGTTATAAAAACATATCTAATGGAACAAATTCAGCTTTTTATAAAGAAGAAATTTTAAAGTATGATGGAGTACATTCTGTTAGTGTTGTTCCATTGGCTAGGGGAAATGGTACGGTTGATATATATGTAGCCGGTAAAGGGGAAACTTTAAGCAGTGATATTATAAGTAAGATACAGTCAGGTATAGACAAATTAAGGGAAATAAATGTTGATATAAAAATAAAAAGCCCTACACTAGTTAAAACAGGGGTAAAGGTTAATATTTATGTTGAGGAAGGATATACATTTAGTAATGTAAAAAATGACTGTATTTCTGCAATTACAGATTATTATAACAATTTGGGAATAGGCGAGCCGTTGCTGCTTGCTGACATTGGTGAAGTAATTTATCATATAGAAGGTGTAAAAAACTATATTTATCCACTTGGAGGAAATTTAGATGTGAGTGCTACGTCGAGTCAGTTAATAGTTTGTGAGGGGATAATCATAAATGAAGGGACATAAAGATTAATGGAAAGTATAAATTTATTTGTATCAAAACTAAAACCACTCGGGCTGTATAATCTTAATCAGGGAACATTGATTTATGCAGAACTTGCATCATATGCAGTGGCGCTTGATGTTATTTATGATAAATTAAAAGAAATAGAAAGAGAAATGTTTGTAGATACAGCAGAAAGCTATGGTCTTACTTTAAGAGAAAAAGCATTTGGCTATAAAAGAAGCAATGTTTCAACGACTGTAAGAAGAGAAATGCTTAATTATAGAAGTAGTATTACATCTAATAATTTTAATAAAGAAAAAATTAAAGACGCGTTAGTGGCCTCTGGCATAGATGGGTATATTATAGAAGTCCCAAGTGAATATTTAATGCACATTAACTGTCTTAAGGTGATAGATACAGAAGTGTCAAATGAGGAAGCTGAAAGTAGAGCTAAGAAATTTATGCCTGCACACATTGAAACTATTTTTGATTTTAGGCCATTGCAATGGAGTTACATAGATAGTATGGATTTAACCTTTATGGAAATGGATTCTAACGATTTAACATGGGACGAAATAGATAATTATATGTAAAGGAGTGACTTATATGCCAACATCTAATAAAACAACAAAATTAAACTTAAATAGTTGGCTTAGCACGGATAAGCCAAAAAGAGAGGATTTTGTAAGCGACAACAATATTATAGACAATATTTTAGGTTCACATATAGCAAATGAAATCATGCATTTATCAACTAGTGACAGAGAAAGTTTGGCGAATCCATTTTATTTTGATATATTAGTGGGTACAGGAGCAAGTTCTTATACTCACACACTTGATATAACTCCCAAATTTGTACTGGTATATTTAAAAAATAAACCATTAATAAAGTATGATTCTAATAATTCATGTACAGTATGTAATTGTGGTATAGCAGTGTCCGGCTGTGGTGGTACAGAGGGAATAACTTTAAATGAAAATTGCTTAAAGTTAAACCAAAGCCAGAATTATCCTGCCGAAGGTGGAACATATATTAACTTGAATACTAACGGTGGTCAATATATTTGTATTGCTCTACGATAATATCTTTATATAAATTAAATTAAGGTGATACATAAATTAAGTAAGATAAAATTAAATTTTCTACAAATATAATAAAAAAGCTGAGAATATTACTCAGCTTTTTTTATTGACTTATTAGAATTTTTAATTTATAATACGTATATAAATTTTATAGGAAAGTAGGAAATTGTATGTTAAAAAAAATAGGCAAGTTTGTTTCTCGAAAATTTTTTAAAGTATTTTTTTACGTGCTTATAGCTATTTCTTTTGTTTCTGTAAGTATTAATACATTTGCTACAACACCAATTAATAAGGAAGTGCATACGAATATGAAAGTAACCAAAGCAATAATACCAGCAGCGGGGCTAGGCACACGGGTATTACCTGCGACGAAAGCATTACCCAAAGAAATGTATCCAATAGTTGACAAACCGGCAATTCAATACATAGTTGAAGAGGCTGTAAGATCAGGAATTACTGATATTTTAATAATAACAAACCGTGGAAAAGGGTTAATGGAGGATCATTTTGACAGGGCTCCGGAGTTGGAATCTAAACTTCTTGAAAATTCTAAAACTGAAATGTTTGAAGAGGTTAAAGAAATTTCTAATCTTGCAAATGTGTACTTTATTAGACAAAAAGAGACTAAAGGCCTTGGCCATGCAGTAAGATGTGCAAAGTCCTTTGTTGGTAATGAACCTTTTGCTGTTCTTTACGGTGACGACGTTATTATAGGGAAGGACCCTGCTTGTGCTCAGCTTATACGAGCTTATGAGGAATTTGGAAAATCGGTTGTTGGGGTAAATAAAGTTTCTGAAGAGGCAATTTTAAAATACAGTTCTTTAAAAGTAGAGCCTTTGAGGGATAATATTTTTAACTGTACAGATATGATCGAAAAACCTTCAAAAGACAAAATAATGTCTCTTTACTCCATATTAGGGCGTTGTGTGTTAACGCCAGATATTTTCGACATTCTCGACAATACTTTACCTGGAGCTGGCGGTGAAATTCAGCTTACTGATGCTATGAAAGTCTTAGCTCAAAATGGCGGAATTACTGCTGTTGAATTCACTGGAAAGAGGTATGATATAGGTAATAAATTTGGAATTGTTCAAGCTTGTGTAGAAGTAGCGCTTAAACATCAAGAAATTGGACATTCGTTTGCGAAGTATATTAAAGATTTATCACAGACTTTATAATAAAAGAGAACCACCTTTTAAAGGGTGGTTCTCTTTTATTTATTACTTAATTATTTAAAAAGTTTATATACTCTTCTAAGCATAGATTTTTTTCATTCATAATTTTAGCATGTTCCTCACCAACATATCTAAAATGCCATGGTTCAAAAACAATATTAGTAATATGAGATTTCTCTTTTCGATACCTTAAAACAAATCCATAGTTTGCACTATTTTTTTCTAACCAATTATATTCTTTCGACTTAAAAAAGTCATCTCTCACACCATTAAAATCAACTGCAAGACCAGTGTTATGCTCACTTTTACCAGGTTCAGCCACAACATTTGAGGCTAAACGTTTAGCTTCTTCTAAATTACGAGCATTTTTTCTCTGAGACTCAACTTCTTTATTGTAAAGTACTTCTTGCCTTGCAGGGCTTCTATACGCTGATGAAATCCATAAATTTATTCCTTCTTTTGAAGCATCATTAATCATTTTGTAAAGACTATCTTTCATTATACTGCTAACCTGAACCTCTTTAAAGCTGACAATATCGCTTTGATAACCTTTTGGTAAAGGGTTATCTTTGTTAACTACTATTAAATTAGGTTCACAGCTTTGGTTCCATGATTCAAAGTTTGTATTTTGAGATAAAGGGTTATTTATCTCGCTTGTTATTTCAGGGCTTTTGACTTTGGACACAGAAATGGCTTCCGTGCTTTCTTGAGGATCACTGATATTACCTTTAAAGTCTTGCTCTTGCGATAATGAGATGTTTGAATCTGAATTAGACTCGTTCAAGCTTTTTTCTTGAGATGGTGAAGGATTTAATTTGAATAAAAAATACGAACTTATTGATATTCCTCCAACTAGCGCTACAGCAATGCCTGTAAATATAACCTTTTTGCTTGATTTTTTTGTTGTTTTAAAATGTTGTTTAGTCTTTTTCATTTTTACCATCCTAAAAATCTTATTTTATTTTATTATAACACAATAAATCAAATTATTCAATGAAACGAGGCAATTGTGCTTAATAATATGCTCAATTGCCTCGCATTTATTTTAATGTGCGAATTGACTATTATAGAGATTTGTATAAAATCCATTTTTAGACATCAATTCATTATGGGTTCCTTGCTCTATTATGTCACCATCTTTCATTACCAAAATAAGATCGGCATCACGAATGGTAGATAACCTATGAGCGATAACAAAGCTAGTTCTACCTTTCATTAAATTGTCAAGGGCTTTCTGAATCAAAATTTCTGTTTTTGTATCTACTGAACTCGTAGCTTCGTCTAAAATTAAAATTTTAGGATCTGCAATTATAGCTCTGGCTATTGTTAAAAGCTGTTTTTGCCCTTGAGACACATTATCTGCATCTTCATTTAAAATCATATCATATCCCCCAGGCAAAGTAGAAATAAAGTGATCTACCTGAGCAGCTTTGGCAGCCTTAAATACTTCTTCATCAGTTGCATTAAGTTTTCCGTACCGAATATTATCCTTAATTGATGCACTATATAACCAGGTTTCTTGCAAGACCATTCCAAAAGCACTTCTAAGAGAATTTCTAGAAAAATCCTTTATATTATGTCCCTCAACTAAAATGGCACCGCCGGTAACATCATAAAATCTCATTAATAATTTAACCATTGTAGTTTTGCCAGCACCTGTCGGCCCAACTATTGCAATGCTTTGACCCGGCTTAACTTTTGCGGAAAAGTCATTGATAATGGTTTTATTTTTTGTATAGCCAAAGTTTACATGATCAAATTCAATGCTCCCTTTGACATTAATTTTATTTTGATTGTCTTCATTATTATTTGTATTTATAATTAATGGGTTTGAGGCTTCAGGAATTTCCTCCTCAACAGCCAAAAATTCAAACACACGCTCAGCTGAGGCAGCTGTTTGTTGCAACATGTTTGAAATTGTTGCAATCTGATTTAAAGGCTGAGTAAACTGTCTAACATACTGTATAAAGGCTTGAATGTCTCCAACAGGTAGCCCTTGTGTAATTACAAGGTAACCACCTAATATACAGATAGCTACATAACCAATGTTTGAAATAAAAGTCATAACAGGCATATTTATTCCTGATAAGAATTGAGATTTCCATGCCGAATTATATAAAATTTTATTGTATTCATCAAATTTTTTAATAGAAGCACTTTCACCGTTAAAGGCTTTCATAATGATGTGCCCACTATACATTTCTTCTATGTGCCCATTTACTTTACCCAAATATTCTTGTTGGTCTGCAAAATGCTTTTGAGAGTGTTTAACAATTTTACTTATAATGAACAATGCAATAGGAATAATGCAAAAAGCAACTAGGCTCATTTCCCAACTTATAGAAATCATCATTACGAATATCCCGATAATAGTTGTAATTGAGGTTACAAGCTGTGATGCACTCTGATTTAGGCTTTGATTAAGAGTATCAACGTCGTTTGTAATTCTAGATAGAACATCTCCCCGACTTGTGGTATCAAAGTAGGATAGGGGAATTCGATTAATTTTTTCTGAGATTTCTTTTCTTAAATTATAAGTTGTTTTCATAGATACCCCAGACATTATGAAGCCCTGGATATAAGCAAAAATTGAACTTAAAATATATATAAACAGTAAACTTAAAAGAATTTGAGCAATAGCTTCAAAATCAATTCCGCTGCCTCCTACAAAAGTTGACATAACTCCTTCGTATATTTTTGTCGTAGCTTGACCTAAAATTTTGGGTCCAACAATATTAAAAATTGTAGATAATATAGCAAATAGAACCACTAAAAATAGTTTTAGTTTATATTTTGATAAATACTTTCCTAATTTTATAAATGTTCCCTTAAAGTCTTTGGCTTTTGCGCCAGAAGAAACGGATTTCCCTCCTAAACTCATTCTAATTCCTCCTTTGATAATTGTGATGCGGCTATTTCCCTATATGTTTCGCAATTTTTCAAAAGATCTTTATGCGTTCCTTTACCTACAATTTTTCCTTCATCTAGTACTATAATTTGCTCAGCGTCCATAATAGTGCTTACTCTTTGAGCTACTATTAGTATTGTGCTGTTTTGCGTATATTCATAAAGGGCCTTACGCAAAGCAGCGTCAGTTTTAAAATCTAGGGCAGAGAAGCTATCATCAAAAATATATATAGGTGCTTTTTTTACTAAGGCTCTAGCAATAGAAAGTCTCTGCTTTTGCCCACCAGATACATTATTTCCACCTTGAGCAATTTCTCTTTTAAATCCTTTTTTATTAGCGTTAATAAACTCCATTGCTTGAGCAACTTCTGCAGCTTTTTTTATTTCTTCATCAGATGAACTTGAGTCTCCATAACGTAAGTTTGAAGAAATATCACCTGAAAATAATATTCCCTTTTGAGAGACATACCCTATAGCTTCATGTAGATCATGCTGTGAGATATCTTTTACGTTAATTCCGTCAAGCAATATTTCACCTTCAGTTACATCATGAAACCTTGGAATGAGATTTATAAGTGTCGATTTACCAGACCCAGTCGAGCCAATAAATGCAGTAGTTTTTCCGGGCAAAGCAGTAAAATTAATATTTTCAATTACATTATTTTCTGCATTTTCATACTTAAATGATACATTTTTAAATTCTATTATTCCCTTAACCTTATCTTTGGAGAATACTTTAGGTTCCGAGATATCTTTTATGCTAGGTTCAGTTTCTAAAACTTCACAAATTCTGTTTGCAGATACAGCTGCACGTGGAACCATTATAAACATAACTGAAATAAGTAAAAATGCTAAAATTATCTGCATGGAGTACTGCATAAAAGCCATCATATCTCCAACCTGCATTGTAGACTCGGAAATTTGTTTACTTCCAACCCATACTATTAATAGAGAAGATAAGTTCATTATAAGCATCATGGAAGGCATAAGAACAGAAATGAGCCTATTTATAAATAAATTGTTTTTGGTAATGTCTTTATTTGTTTCATTAAAGCGCTGCTCTTCAAATTTTTGTGTGCCGAAAGCTCTTATAACCATTATGCCGCTTAAATTTTCTCTAGTAATAAGATTCAACTTATCAAGCAGCTTTTGCACTTTGTTAAATTTAGGAATAGCAATGGAAAAGATAGTAGCAATTAAACTTAATAAAACAATAACTCCAAGTGCAATTACCCAGCTCATAGAGACGCTTTTATTTAGCGCCATAATTATTCCACCTATTCCTAAAATTGGGGCATAGCAAACAATTCTTATGCCAGTAGCAATAAGCATCTGAATTTGTGTAATATCATTGGTAGTTCTTGTTATTAAGGATGCAGTTGAAAATTTATTAAATTCATTGCTTGAAAAGCTTTCAACTTTGCTAAAAACAGAGTGCCTTAATTCGCTAGCTGTTTTTGCAGCAATCCTTGAGCCTAAAAAGCTTACTAGTATTGCAGCTATTCCGCTTATAAGTGCAAATATTAGCATATGAATACCAGTATTTGCTATATAATTTGTTTCAACTGAGGTTATGTCCATGCCCATTTCAGTATAAATATTTTTATTAATAGAAACGGCAATATAGTTTGCAATATAAGGGTCAACGCTGTTTATAGATTCTCTTGCTTCGTCAAAGGTAGTGGAGGGAAGTTGTTCTAAATTAGAGAGTAGTGGATAGATATTACTTATATCAATATTATTAGAGTTGGCGTTTATTTCATTAGAGGAATTTTCCTTAAAATATGCAATACATGTAATATATGCACTCTCAAAGGCATTGTTCAAACTTTTCATGTTATCTTTATTTGTAAGAATATAAAGGTTCTCATCCTTTAATTTGGGATAGGTATTGACGTATTTATCATAATTTTCATCGCCGCCATTGTTTTTCACAAGAGTATAGGCTTTGTTTGTGACTTCTTTTTCATCATTAGTCATAAATACATTTACTAATCTGTAATTATTTTCAGTTAACACATCTGGGGCAGCATTTTCAATTCCGTTTTGTTGTATGCCTACGTTTATTATATTAGACATGAGGTTTGGTAGGTTTAGGTCTGAAAATGCCTGCAAAAATAAAAGTACAAAACAAACGAGTAAAATAAAAATATGAGGTTTAAGATATTTAAAAATCTTTTTCATATTACATAAATCAGCTCCTTAATAAATTTATTTTTTACTATTTTACATCATTTTTTACCAAAAGTAAAGATTTTTATCAAATTTTAATAAATAAAAAATAAAAGCAGTAATTATCTTCACATTAGTTATACAAATAACTTCTTAAAAATTATAGAATAATTTGTATCTACAAAAGGATATTACTGCTTTTATTTTATTTTATTTTTGATGCGATCGAAACCCAGCCATTTTCTTCTTTTATATCCAGAATTTTAAATTCGTTTTCTAAAGATACAATAACTTGATTTTTAAATTCTTTTATAATTCCGCTCATTATGTAAATTGTGTCTTTATGCATATAATTTTTAATATTTTTGTTAAGTTCAATTATAACGTCTGCTACAATGTTTGCAATAATAATATCAAACTTACCGGAAATTTTGTCTGTAAGATTACCACAAACAGCAGTAAATTTGCTATCTACATTATTAATTTTAGCATTTTCTAGAGAGGTTTTAACGGCTAATTCATCAATATCTACTCCGATTGCTTTTTTAGCATTTAAAAGTAAAGATGCTACAGACAAGATCCCACTTCCACAGCCTACATCCAAAACACTTTCATTGCCATAAATAAACTGTTCTAAAAATTCTAAACAAAGTCTTGTGGTTTCGTGTGTTCCTGTACCAAATGCAAGACCTGGATCAATATTAAGAATAATACGTTTTTTTTCGTAGCTTGAGGCATTTTCCCAAGACGGACAAATTAAAATTTTATTTCCAATAGGCATTGGTTTAAAATATTTTTTCCAATTGTTAATAAATGAATCAACATCGCAGTTTTGCGTTTCAATAGAATTTTTTATATTAGCACAGGTAAGTCTTTCTTTTAAGAATGCTATAGCTTCAATTGGATTTTCCTCCGGGCTTATGTACACATGAATAAAACCGTATTCTCTATTTTTTGAAAGAAGATCCTTATCAATTAAATTAATATGCGCTATCTCATTTATTTCATCTTCCAAGTTTGAATAATCTTCAATGTAAATTCCATAAGGAACTATCATATTTGCAATGTTAGATGCAGTTTCAATGTTTTTAACAGGGATTTTTATTATAATTTCTGTAAAATTCATTTTAATCTCCAAAGATATTCTTTAATTTTTCAAAAAAGCCTGTTCTTTTTTTATAGCTTTTTTCTGTAATTTCTTTATCAAACTCCATAAGAAGTTCTTTTTGTTTTGCGGTAAGCTGAGATGGTACCTCAATAGTTACTTTTACATACTGATCTCCCCTGGACTTACTGCCAAGCTTTTCTATTCCTTTACCCCTAAGTTTGAATACATCACCTGGTTGAGTTCCTTCATGCACTTTGTAACTTACTTTTCCATCGATAGTTGGAACGATTACCTCAGCCCCCAACGCTGCTTGTGTAAATGTAATAGGAAGTTCGCAATATACATCGTAACCTTTCCGTTCAAATATAGTGTGAGGTCTAACACTTATATATACATGTAAATCTCCTGCAGGGCCTCCATTTGTACCCGCATTGCCATGTCCGCTAACATTTAAAATTTGACCATTATCAATACCAGCAGGACCATTAACTTCAATTTTTTTGGAAGATTTTACTTTTCCTGCACCGGAGCACTTAGAGCAGGGAGAATCAACGACCTTTCCGGAACCATGACATTTATTACATACCTGTGAGCTTTGAACCACACCAAAAGGCGTTCTTTGAGTAACCGTAGTTTGACCTGACCCTCCGCATACGGAACAAGTTTTAGCTGAAGTTCCGGGTTTTGCACCAGAACCATGACATTCAGGGCAAGCAGCTATAACAGTATAACTTACTTCTTTTTTACAGCCTTTTGCTGCTTCCTCAAAAGATATATTAAGATTAATTTGAACGTCTGAACCACGCCTTGGGGCATTAGGGTTTGCACGACGACTTCTAGCACCAAATCCGCCAAAGTCTCCTCCAAAAAAGCTGCTAAAAATGTCTCCCAAATCTATATCTTGATAAAACCCACCAGATCCATATCCACCGGCACCACCAGCTCCATATGTGGGATCTACACCGGCATGGCCAAATTGGTCATACCTTGCTTTTTTTTGTTTATCCGATAAAACTTCATATGCTTCATTTACTTCTTTAAAGTTTTTTTCTGCATCTTTGTTTCCCGGATTTAAATCAGGATGATATTTTTTTGCTTGTTTTCTATAAGCCTTTTTTATTTCATCATCTGAAGCATTTTTTGAAATGCCTAAAATTTCGTAATAGTCTCTTTTATTAGCCAAGTTTTTCATATCTCCTTATCTTAAATAAAAGATTTTTATGCAATTCACAATAAAAATTTTGATAATAAATTGAATTTAAAAATGCTAAATTTGTTGTTGACAATATAAGGTTAGTAAAATTGAAATTGTACTTAATAGTACCGTTTGAAGCCAGTATTTACCTGCTTTTTTAGATAATTCTTTAAGATTGTTCTTATTTTTCTCAATACTATTGGAATCATTTTCTAGGTTTAAGTCATCTAAATTTTTAATATCTTTATCAAGAATTTCCGTAACGCGTTCTGTATCTTTTTCTATAGTATCATTATTTTGGATTTCTTCAATATTAGATTTTTTATCTTTATTTAGTACTGTTTTCTCAGAAACATTTTCAGTATCTTTGAAATTTTCTTTTAATTCATTATTATTTTGAATTTCTAAATTTCCATCGGCAAAAACCTTTTCTGCATTTACATTTAGCTCATTAATATCATTATTGGATTTCTCATTTACAGTTTTTGCATGTGTGCTGTTTTTTTCTGTTATTCTAGATTTTAAAGTAAAGAATAATTGTCTTATAAGCTTAGCTAAATTTACGCCACTGCGAATTGACCTATCAATTAAAAGTATTGAAAGCGGAGTAATTGCATATTGTGCAAAAGAACGAACTTTTAATGAGCGTATATTTCTCTTTGCTGTTTTTAAGCCCTCTTCACCATATTTACTTAAAACAATTTTCTCTCCACCATTTTGTAAAAAGTATTCCTCTGGTAAAATATTTCCTTCATTTACTGCGTTAATCATGTCTGCAATTACATTTGGTCCCTTCTCTTTTTTCCATTCAGAGACAAGTTCATTATGAACTAAATATGAAGCTCCACCGCCTTTGGTGACTGGCGCAAAAATAAGCTTTGGTTTATACTCATCAGAGTAAAATTTATCAATATTTTTGTCTATTTGATCATGAGTAGGGAACTTTATAAAAAGAGAAAAAAATTTATTATTTTTTAAATTTGATTCAACCATCTCATGACTTAATTTGCGAATGCTTTCCTTATCATAAAGGTTCGGATTGTTCTGCGATGTTATGCCTTCTTCAAAGCTAATGGAATGTTTATATGGAAATTTAGCATATTTTTTACATGTTTTTAATCTATTGCAAAGTTCAGCATGAGTCATTTCATGTGCAACTGTGTTAACGTCTTTAGTTGTTTTTTCCGTTAATAAAATTAAATCTTCTGTAGGGCTATAGGCACCGCCACCACACATAGCTTTTATAAAATTAGCAGACGATGAGTCGTCCTCAAAAATATTTATTGTAGAGTCAAATGTTCTTTCAAGGCCTGTATTTTTTTTCATAAGCTCCTGTGCATTCTGTGCTATAGGCATGAAAGATTCACGTTTTTGGGCCATGTACCAAGAAAAAAGGTTTTGCCAAGAACAGTTTTTACTGTTATATATAATTTGGCTTTCAGGAATAGGATTTACTGCAAAAGACGCACAAGAAATGGAGGAAACCATCCCTAATATTAAAATTGATGCAATTATTTTTTTCATTATAAATCTCCTAAAAATAAATATCCTTTGTAATGCTACGTATGGTGCTACCTTTGTTATAATCAAATAAATTGAAAGCTCATACAAAGATAGCACCATATAAAAATTAGTTGTTATCTACATCTTTAAAGTCTGCATTATATACGTTTCCGGTATCAGCAGATTCATTTGTATTTTCATTACCCGTATTAACATTGGCAGCATTTTCTGCATTAGGTGCTGCGTTTTGATAAAGCTTAGCAGATATCTCATACATAGCTTTTTGAAGCTCTTCTTTCATAGTCTTTATATTTTCAATATTGTTTGAAGAAATAGCTTCTTTTAACGATGTGATCTTAGTATTTAGATTATCTTTGTCTGTAGCGTCAATCTTATCGCCACTTTCATTAATTAGTTTTTCAACAGAATAGCAAAGATTTTCAGCTTCATTTTTACTATCAACTTCTTCACGATGTTTTTTATCTTCAGCTGCAAATTTTTCTGCATTTTTAACTGCATTATCAATTTCTTCCTTAGACATATTTGTGCTTGAAGTTATAGTAATTTTTTGTTCTTTTCCAGTACCAAGATCTTTAGCATGTACATTAACGATACCGTTAGCGTCTATATCAAAAGTAACTTCAATTTGCGGAATTCCACGCATAGCAGGAGCAATACCGTCCAATGTAAATAGTCCAAGTCTCTTATTGTCCTTGGCAAATTCTCGTTCGCCTTGCAATACATTAATTTCAACTTGAGTTTGGTTATCCATTGCAGTAGAAAATATTTGACTTTTCTTTGTAGGAATAGTGGTATTTCTTTCTATAATTTTAGTCATAACACCACCCATTGTTTCAACGCCAAGTGAAAGAGGAGTAACATCAAGTAGCAATAAACCCTGTACTTCTCCACCCAAAACACCTGCTTGAAGGGCTGCACCTATAGCAACACATTCATCTGGATTAATACCTTTAAATGGATCCTTGCCAATTAAAGATTTAACGGCTTCTTGAACAGCTGGGATTCTTGATGAGCCACCAACCATTAAAACCTTATCGATTTCGTTAATTGATAAGCCAGAATCGGAAAGGGCTTGGCGTACTGGCCCCATGGTCGATTCAACTAAATCCTTAGTAAGTTCATTGAATTTTGCTCTTGTTAAAGTTAGGTCAAGATGCTTAGGACCTGTAGCATCAGCAGTGATAAATGGAAGATTTATAGCTGTGGATGTAACGCCCGAAAGTTCGATCTTTGCTTTTTCTGCGGCTTCCTTAAGTCTTTGCATTGCCATTTTATCATTTTTTAAATCAATTCCAGATTCAGATTTAAAAGAGGAAATCATCCAATTGATAATTCTTTCATCAAAATCATCTCCGCCCAAACGATTGTTTCCGGCAGTTGAAAGAACTTCCTGAACACCATCGCCCATCTCGATGATGGAAACGTCAAATGTACCGCCACCAAGGTCGTAAACCATAACCTTTTGATCATTTTCCTTATCGATACCATAGGAAAGTGCAGCAGCTGTAGGCTCATTAATAATACGTTTTACATTAAGACCAGCTATTTTGCCAGCATCTTTTGTCGCTTGACGCTGAGAATCCGTAAAATAAGCCGGTACAGTTATAACCGCTTCAGTAACGGTATCGCCTAAATAAGCTTCAGCATCTGCTTTAAGTTTTTGAAGGATCATAGCTGAGATTTCTTCAGGGGAAAACTTTTTATCATCTATGCTAACCTTGTAATTTGTGCCCATTTCTCTTTTTATTGAGCTAACTGTACGGTCTGGATTAGTAATAGCTTGACGTTTTGCTACTTGTCCTACAAGCCTTTCTCCATTTTTAGAAAAAGCAACAATAGAAGGGGTAGTTCTGTTTCCTTCTGCATTAGCTATAACTACTGGTTCACCGCCTTCAATAACTGCAACACATGAATTTGTTGTTCCTAAATCAATTCCTATTGTTTTTGCCATAATAAAAAACCTCCTAAAAAATTGAAACATTTATTAATTAAATAAAAGAGCACTAGCCCCTTAATTTGCAACAATAACCATAGCATGGCGAATTACTTTATCACCAAGTTTGTATCCTTTTTGAAAAACTTCAAAAATAACATTTTCATCTAAGTTTTCATCATCAATATGCGAAATAGCATTATGAATATTAGGGTTAAAGTCATCACCTTTTTCGGCAAAAGCTTCAACATTTAATTTCGATAAAGAAGCATTTAATTGATCTTTTATCATTAAAAGTCCTTTTTTATAATTTTCATCAGCTTTTTCACTGGACTTCAGAGCCATATCTATACTGTCAGCTATAGGTAAAATTTCTACAACTGTATTACTAACGGCATTATCATAAATTTGAAATTTATCTTTTTCTGTTCTTTTTCTGTAATTATCATATTCAGCTGCTAAACGCAAAAATTTATCTTTTTGCTCACTTTTTTCTTTTTCAAGTGACTCAATTTTTTCACTTAACTCATGAATGTTAATATCTTCATCCTCCACTTGAATTTTCTTTTTCTCTTTTACGGTTTTAGACATATAAAGACCCCTTTCATTATTCTAATTCTAAAATATCTTCAAGAACACTACTAACAGAATGTGCCATATATTCAAGATTTGCAATTAAGTTACTATAATCCATCCTTGTGGGACCAATAATGCCAATAGAGCCTGAATTTTTACCTTTAACAGAATATTTAGTTGCAATCACACTAAATTGCTCAAGTTCTTTAAAATGCGTTTCTTTTCCAATAAGTACATTTGTTTTATTTATACTATTATCTAAGAAAAAATCCTCTAGCATATCAGGTTTTTTTAAAAGCTTAATTACACGCAACGCAGTATCAGGGGAAATTTCTGAAGTTAATAGCAAGTTCATTTGTCCTTCAGTGTAAATATCACATTTCTCAATTTCTCTTGCAATTACTAAAACTGCATTTAAGATATCGGATATAATATGGCTGTTATCATTAAAAGATTTATTTATAGATTCAATGTAATCTTTTGTTATTTCAGATAAAAGAACTCCCATAAAATTTTCGTTTAATACCGAATTAAGTAGCTTTGTAAGATTAAAGTCAATTATAAAAGTACTTTTTAAAAACTTATTTTTAATAGTTCCAGAAGAAGATAGAACTATAAGCATTGCAGAGTTTGCTCCTATTTTTAAAAATTGAATGCTTTTAACAAAATTTTTTTCTATAGACAAAGCTGTTACAACAACAGCGAAATTTGTAATATTTGCTAACAATTTACTTGCATTCTTTAAAATATTTTCTGGACTATCTGTTTTATTTAAAACCATCTCATCTATAAGTCGTCGATTTTTCTTAGATACGGTTTTTCTTTCCATTAGTTCGTCTACATAAACCCTGTATCCTAATTGTGTCGGTATTCTTCCGGCTGATGTATGAGGCTGTTTTAAAAGTCCAAATTCGGTAAGTTCTGCCATTTCATTTCTAACAGTAGCAGAAGACAAATTGTTATTAAGCAAAGAACATATAAATTTAGAGCTAATCGGGTCACCACTTTTAACATAACCACTTACTATAGAAGCTAGAATTTTCAGTTTTCTTTCAGATAGGTCCACACATTTCACCCCCGAACAAAAAATATTAGCACTCATAAAGATTGAGTGCTAACACTCTTTAAAAATAATTTAACATATATTGTTTAAAAAGTCAATTTTTTAAATGTAAATTATTTGTTAACATTTTCGGAGTGATCGTATATCCTGTCCAATGAAATAAAGCATCATATAAGTTCCCATTAGTCTTGACACCAGTCTTTCGGAATAACTTTTTTGAATTTCTTTTAAAGAAAGATTAGTGCTTATAATTGTTGGTTTTTCATACATTATTCTTGAATTTATTATATTATACAAAGTTGCATTTGAAAAATTTGTTTGAAATTCTGTTCCTAGGTCATCCAAAATTAATAGATCACATTCGATTAAATACTGTTCCGTTTCACAGCTATTGCCTTTATTACCATATGAAAACCTTTCTTTTTCCAACTTAGAAACAATATTTGGGCACGAAGTGTAAATAACGCTAAATCCGCTATTAATTACTGTGTTTGCAATTGCCAATGAAAGATGGGTTTTACCAAGTCCTGTTGCGCCTTGCATAAATAAGTTTTTTGAAGAAAGAGAAAATCCATTTGCATAATTTTTACAGTAATTAAAAATTTTTTCCATTTTTGTTTTAGGCGCTATACCTCGTTCATTTGGCGTTTGTGGGTAAAAATTGAGATTAAAACTTTCAAAAGTACATAATGATAATGGAGATGTTTTATTCAAAGAACTATAAGCTATATCCTTTAAAATTCTCTTAAAACACTCACACATCTTTCCATCAACAAACCCGGTGTCATGACATAAATTACAACAATACTCAGGTTCTAAATAGTCAAGAGGTAAGTTTGCATCTATTAAAATTTGTTCAAGTTCCTTTTGTAAAATTAAATTTTGATGTTTTAGTTCTTCTAATTTTTTATGAACATCAAAACCATTTAAAACTGATTTAGCTGCAATAACGGCTGTTCTCGAAAGTGCATTCTCAATTTCCTTAGCTCTTTTAAATCGCTTATAAAAAAGCTGCTTTTTCATCTCATTTTTTTCATCTTGTTTTTTTCTAATATCGCAAATTACTTTTTCAGCTTGTCTATAAATATCGCTGCTATACCCCATAAAGTAAATTTTCCCCCCATTTAAAACAAGGTCTATACAAACATATCCATTTTTTCAAATTCTTCAATGTTATAAGATGGTGAATGTGAATATTTTTTGCCATTTGATTTTAAAGACTGTTTTTTATCATTAACAACATCCGAAATGGTAGATATTCCACTGCTATGCCATCTTTTAATAATGCTGTCAATATATCCCAAAATGTATCGTCCTTTTGAATTCACACACCTATCATAAGCTTCTTTTATTAAATCTGACGATATCTTCCAATCGTTAATCCAACGATTGGAAGCTTCTTGTTCTTTTGATGATGGAGATCTATGTTCTATTCCCAAGATTTTTTCAACAATATTCCATGCCTGGTTATATTTTTCAAGTTGTCTTAACTTATTTTCAGCCTTTTGAACGGTATCTATTTCTTCATTTCCCCAAGAAATAGCTATTTTTTCTATGTACCTCATGTTGCCCTTTCCGATGCTTACAGCATATTGCATTAACATTAATATAACATCAATTGGAAGACCATCAGTATCGTGAAGCATTAATAGGGTTGCACTGTCTCCATTTGAAATAGGTCTTGACAAAATGATTTGCGCTTCCTGCATCAAAAAAGCAATTTCCGCAGACTCTTTGATTCTTTGTGCAACAAAAAGATTATCAGGTTTTTGAGGTCTTGAAAGAAGCCTGGATTTTTGACTAGTTTCATCAGAAATAATAGATTCAGTTTTCTTTGTTTCTAAAGGTTTATTTACATTACATGATGCACTCTCTTGAGAAGGAAACGGTATTATGGTGTCATCATTTTTCGAAATAAGCTTTGTTTCAATCCAATATTGTAATGAATCTTTTACATCTACAGGATGCATAGATAAAAAAGATGCTATATCATCGTAGGATAAATTTTCACCTGCGTGTCGCAAAACAAACAATAAAACTTTTAATTGTGCGCAGCCTGCAAGTTTTATATGCTCGTCAACCACACAAGAAGGAACGGCAAATATAGTGTTCCACTGACCAAGATTTATAGATAAACTCATTTAAAATACACCTCAAAATTATTATATCATATTTTTAATCTTTAAAGAATATATTTTTATTTGACAATTAGCACGCGAAAAATTACAATTTTAAATATACATCAAATAGGAGGCTTTTTTATGACTTATACTTATTCTACAAAGGGGACTTGCGCAAAAAAGATTTTTATAGAAACGGAAGGAGATATAATAAAAGATGTACAATTTGTTGGTGGTTGCAATGGAAATACGCAAGGAATAGCATCATTGGTTAAGGGTATGAATATAAAGGAGGTTATAAAAAGATGCAAAAACATAGATTGTAACAGTAGGGGAACGTCTTGCCCAGATCAACTTGCAAAAGCTCTTGAAGAAATACAACTTAAATTAAACGAAGAAGCCGTTCTGTACAAATAGATACAGAGCGGCTTTTATTTAAATTTATCGTTTTAAGGCATTATTAACATCTTTGTCCTGACGCTGCATATAAACACTTTGAATTATTCCTATACCTAAGTAAAAACACGCAGACGAGGATCCGCCGGCACTAAAAAATGGAAGAGTAACACCCATAACAGGCAAAACGCTAAGGCACATTCCTAGATTAAAAATAGTTTGAGATGCTATTAGCCCCAAAAAACCGAAACACATATAAGTTCCTATTTTATCACATGAATACGTTGCTATTTGTAATGTTCTAAACAATAAAGCAAAAAGAATTATAATTATTGCGATGCAACCAATAAAACCAAGTTCTTCACCTGCCACCGAAAAAATAAAATCACTTTCTTGAATAGGCACAGCATTATATCCTACTCTAGGCCCGGAAAATAACCCATATCCCCAAAGTCCACCCGAACCTATAGAAAGTTTTCCCTGTATTTGCTGAAATCCCATTCCCAATGGATCTGACTCAGGATTAAACTGGCATAAAATTCTTTGTTTTTGGTATTCAGCGAAAACATGGTTCCATAGAATTGGAACAGACAAAATTAAAACAGCAAAAACTATTCCAAAATACCTTATCTGAACACCGGCAGCAAATGACATGAATAAAAACATAAAAAAGAATATAGCAGCAGCACCGTCATCTCCTTGAAGATGTGTAAGCAGCATGGGAACAAGAGCATGAGCAGCTAACAAAAGTACGTTTGTGAAAGATTTTAATTTGTCGTGTGTTTTTAAGTAATCTAGATGTTTTGAAAAAGTAACAATAAACCCGATTTTTGCAAGTTCAGAGGGTTGAAAAGTGATTCCTCCCGGTAAAACAAGCCAAGCCCTTGCGTCTACACCGGAGTTTCCTGTAACGGATTTTCCAAAAATCAATGTACACAAAATGAGGAAAATGCATACTCCTGCTACCCAGTACCATTTATTAGCCAAAAATCTGTAATCTGATTTAGTTATAAGCCATGCACCGACATACCCTAAAACTATTGCTATAAATTGTGTTTTAAAGTAATTAAAATTACTGGTTCTAGAAACACTTAAAAGCAAGGCGAGCGAAAAAACTGACATAACAAAAGAAATTATCCATAAAATGATGTCCGTTCTTTTAAAGTAATCTTTGTTTTTTTCTAAAAAGCGTGCCATAAATCTACCTCCAACAAAACAATTATATTATGATTAAAAAAATAGTTCAAGGTATAAAACATTTTAATAAGTTAAAATAGCACTTTAAGTAAAGTTTTAATTATGTTATAATTAAGAAAATAAATTTAGGGGGCTTAAAATATTGCACGATATAGAAATCGCTCAAAAAACAAAAATGAAGCCGATTAGCGAAATAGCATCTGAAATAAATATTAGAGAGCAGGAACTTGAACTTTACGGAAAATACAAAGCAAAAATAAACAATGAAATTTATAATAGATTAAAAAATAAAAAAGATGGAAAATTAGTGCTTGTAACAGCGATAAATCCAACCCCGGCTGGTGAAGGAAAAACAACAACGACTATAGGTCTTGGTCAGGCCATGAAGAAAATCAACCAAAATGCAATAATAGCCTTAAGAGAACCATCTTTAGGTCCTGTTTTTGGTATTAAAGGCGGAGCGACAGGTGGAGGATATTCGCAGGTTGTACCAATGGAGGACATAAATCTTCATTTTACAGGAGACATGCATGCAATAACTTCAGCGAATAATTTATTATGTGCTATGCTTGATAACCATCTACAGCAAGGGAATGAATTGAACATTGACTCACGTAGGGTTTTAATCAAAAGGTGTCTTGATATAAATGACAGAGCATTGAGAAATTTAATCATAGGTTTAGGTGGCAAAGTAAACGGAGTTCCACGGGAAGATGGTTTTATTATAACAGTTGCAAGTGAAGTTATGGCTATATTATGTTTGGCAAGTGATATTATTGATTTAAAAAATAGGCTTGGAAACATTTTGGTAGCATATGATTATGATGGAAATCCTATTTTTGCAAAAAACTTAAAAGCAGAAGGTGCTATGGCAACTTTGTTAAAAGACGCTTTTATGCCGAATTTAGTTCAAACCTTAGAAGGAACACCGGTAATAATGCATGGTGGGCCTTTTGCCAATATAGCACATGGTTGTAATTCTATAAGAGCAACAAAGCTTGCGCTAAAACTTGCAGATTATTGCATAACAGAGGCAGGTTTTGGATCTGATCTTGGTGCTGAAAAATTTTTTGATATAAAATGCAGATTTGGAAATTTAAAGCCATCTGCAGTCATTGTTGTTGCAACTATCAGAGCCCTTAAATATAATGGTGGGATAAAAAAAGAAAATTTAAAAGAAGAAAACTTGGATGCACTAAGTAAAGGACTATGTAATCTTGGGCGTCATGTAATAAACATGAAAAAATATGGTATTCCGGTTATCGTTGCAATCAATAAATTTGAAAGTGACAGCAAAAGGGAACTTCTTATGCTAAAAAATTATTGCGAAAATTTACAAGTTCCATTCTCATTATCTGAGGTCTTTGAAAAAGGTGGAAATGGTGGACTTGAATTAGCAAAGCTTGTTTGTGAGGCATGTGAAAAACCATCTGATTTTAAACCAATTTATAACCTTGATTTACCTTTGAAAGAAAAAATAAATATAATTGCAAGTGATATTTACGGAGCAGCAAAGGTAGTTTATACAGCTAATGCTGAAAAGTCAATAGAAAATATTGAAACCTTGTTTGGACATTACATGCCCATATGTATTGCTAAAACTCAATATTCATTTTCGGATAATTCAAAACTTCTGGGCTCTCCTAAGGATTTTAACATTACTGTAAAAGACGTAAAAATATCAAATGGCGCTGGGTTTATTGTAGTATTTACAGGAGATATTATGACTATGCCTGGCCTTCCCAAAATACCGGCTGCAAATAGCATTGATATAAACAATGATAGCATTGTATCCGGCTTATTTTGAAAGAAATGACATGAAAGAGGCGAAAAATAAGTGTTAAGTACAAAAAGCAATTCATGTTTAGAAACGGAACAACTTGGTGAAAAATTAGCCAATAAGCTAAATGGCAATGAAATAATTGCACTGTACGGGGATTTGGGAGCAGGAAAAACTGCTTTAACAAGGGGAATTTGCAAAGGTCTTGATGTAAAAAATAGCGTATCTAGTCCGACCTATGCAATAGTGAATGAATATTCGGGGAAGTTTACAGTTTATCATTTTGATATGTATAGGGTAAAAAGTATAGATGATTTATATTCCACCGGATATTTTGACTATATTGACAACGGCATACTCATAATTGAGTGGAGTGAAAATATAGATTCTATATTACCTGAAAATGTAATTAAAATAAACATAAGTTACGGCAAAAAGGAAAATGAGAGAATAATTCAGATTGAAGGGATTGAGAATATATGAAAATTCTTGCAATGGATTCATCGGCAAAAGCGGCATCCGTTGCTATACTTGAAGATGATAAGCTCATTGGTGAAACCTTTATAAATGTAAAGTTAACACATAGTCAAACTTTAATGAGTATGACTGAAGATTTGCTTAAAAACACGCAAATAAGCATTCATGAAATAGATGCTTTTGCAGTATCTGCAGGTCCTGGTTCATTTACCGGTGTGCGAATAGGCATCTCGTGTATAAAGGGACTGGCTATGCCTGAGAATAAACCGTGCATACCAGTTTCAACATTATATTCAATGGCTTATAATTTTATTGATGCTAATGCAATAATATGTGCTGTAATGGATGCACGATGTAATCAGGTTTACAATGCTATGTTTGATATTTTTAATGGCAGAATTACAAGATTAACAGAGGATAGAACGATATCAATTGAAGAATTATATGAAGAAATAAAAAAAACTGAAAAAAAAGTAATTTTTGTTGGAGATGGAACGGAAATATGTTATAATAAAAAAGATAACATAAAAAACAATATAAAGATTGCTCCTGAAAATAGAAGGTATCAACGTGCAAGCGGAGTGGCTTTTTCAAGTTATGAACTTTTAAAAAATGGTGAAATGTCAAATTGTGAAGATATTAATCCAGTTTATTTAAGAATACCTCAGGCAGAACGAGAATTTAATAAAAAATCAAATTTAAAGGAGCAGATATCATGATAGCATTGGGATGTGATCACGGAGGATTAAATTTAAAAAAAGCTATAGCGAATTATTTTGACAGTAAAGCTATACCTTATAAAGATTTTGGCACGTTTACCGAAGAATCTGTTGACTATGCGCCGATAGCCTATAAAGTAGCTAAATCTGTTGCAGATGGTATTTGCGATAAAGGTATTTTATGCTGCGGTACAGGTATTGGAATATCTATAGCTGCAAATAAAGTAAAAAAAATTCGGGCCGCTGTTTGTACAGATGAGTTCACTACAGAAATGACTAGAAAACACAATGATGCGAACATTTTGTGTTTAGGTGGAAGAGTTATTAGTAGCGATAAAGCTTTAAATCTTGTAAAAATATTTTTAACCACTGACTTTGAGGGCGGTAGACATTCTCGCAGAATAGATCAAATTTCTAAGATAGAAAATGGCGAGATGGATATATAAAAGTAAAAAATTTGTTAAAGGTTGTGTTAATATGAAAAAAAAGGATAATAGAATTTTTATAATGGATCATCCACTTATACAGCATAAAATTTCTCTTTTAAGATATAAGCATACAGGATCAAAGGAATTTCGTGAATTAGTCGGAGAAATTGCGATGCTTATGTGTTATGAATCAACAAGAGACTTGCCACTAAAAGAGGTAGATATTGAAACCCCCGTTGCAGTAGCAAAAACTAACGTTTTAGCAGGAAGAAAACTTGCATTTATTCCCATACTTAGAGCAGGACTTGGAATGGTCGACGGGGTAACAACTTTGATTCCAGCCGCAAAGGTCGGACATATAGGATTGTATAGGGACCCTGAAACTCTAAAACCGAAGGAATATTTTAATAAACTTCCTTCCGATATTACAGAAAGAGATGTAATAGTACTTGATCCGATGTTAGCAACTGGAGGATCTGCTATTGATGCTATAGATATTATAAAAAGGAGCAATCCTAAGAGCATCAAATTTATGTGTATAATAGCTGCCCCTGAAGGTATTGAAGCATTAGTTGAAGCTCATCCGGATGTCCAGATTTACTGTGCAGCTCTTGATGAAAGACTAAATGAACATGGTTATATTGTTCCTGGACTTGGCGATGCTGGTGATAGGATTTTTGGCACAAAATAGAATCCTTTAATAGTATAAATATTACAGAGCGAAGGCTTTAATATTCTCAATAAAATTTTTATTATTGAGGTGGAATATGAGAAATAAAGAAGACACTATTCTTATAGTAAATTCGAGAAAAAACACTTTCGCCTATGGCATAGGGTTTTATAAGCTGTTTTGGATTTTTATGATAGGATGTTTTTTGGGAGTAATTGTGGAGACTATAACACACTTTGTATTTACCCGTTCTTATGAGTGCAGATGGGGGCTTATATATGGGCCTTTTAATCCTGTTTATGGTATTGGAGCTGTCATAATGACAGTATGTCTTAATAAGTTGTCAAACCTTAGGGATTTATGGATATTTCTTATATGTATGGTTATTGGAAGTGTTGTCGAGTTTTTATGCAGCTATTTTCAGGAACTGATATTTCACACAATCTCATGGGATTACAGTGCAGATAGGATAAATTTTGGTGGAAGAACTAGTATGCTTTTTGGCTTTTTCTGGGGAATTTTAGGTCTTATATGGATAAAGGATTTATATCCTGTTTTATCTAGACTGATAGAAAAGATACCTAAAAAAGTTGGGACTACACTAACATGGATCGTATGCATATATATGATTTTTAATATCACCATTTCAGCAGCAGCAGTATATAGGCAAACGCTAAGGTTTGAAGGAATTGAAGCAAGGAATTCCATTGAAGTTTTTTTGGATGAGACTTATCCGGATGAATTTTTAAGTATTATGTATCCTAATATGTCAAAAGTCAAATAGAAAAAGTTCGGTTAATGCCGGACTTTTTATTCTGTAAATATGTTTGTAAACTAAAAGGAGACACAATGAAAAAAGTTATAGTTATAGGAGCCGGAGCTGCCGGAATGATGGCGGCAGGAACTGGTGTTCAAAATGGAGCCGAAGTTATAATAATAGAAAAAAATAAAATAGTAGGAAAAAAGCTAAGAATAACTGGAAAAGGCCGTTGCAATATTACTAACAATTGTGATCCGCAAGAATTTATAAAAAATGTTCCTTCAAACGGAAGTTTTCTTTATAGTGCTATAAACAGATTTCCGCCGGTTGAAACAATTAAATTTTTCAAAGATCATGGTCTTGGGGTTAAAGTGGAACGAGGAAATAGAGTATTTCCTGAAAGTGATAAAGCAATAGATGTTGTAAATGTATTAAAGGAGTTTACAGGTAGTTGCAAGTTAGTAGTGGGAAAAGTAACTAATTTATTAATAAACGATGGAAAGTGCATAGGAGTAAAAAATGAAACAGGGGAAAAATTTTTTGCAGATTCAGTTATTGTAGCAACTGGAGGAAAATCCTATCCACTTACCGGTTCAACTGGAGATGGATATAAGCTTGCAAAACAAGCAGGCCATACTATTGTAAGTATTAGGCCTTCGTTAATACCACTTGTAATAAAAGAAAATTGGTGTAAGGATTTGCAAGGCTTGTCGTTAAAAAATGTAAAAGTCTGCTTGAAAAATAAAGAAAGGAATAAAATTGTTTACGAGGATTTTGGAGAAATGCTATTTACTCACTTTGGAATATCTGGGCCTGTTATTTTAAGCCTGAGTGCACATATTGATGAAGCAAATATCAATAAATATGCAATAACAATAGATTTAAAACCAGCCCTTGATTTTACACAATTAGATAAAAGATTAATTCGTGATTTTGAAAAATTTAATAATAAGGATTTTATAAACTCATTGGCCGATTTATTACCGCGGAAATTGATTCCTATAGTAGTTAAGCTTTCTTCTATTCCAGGGAATAAAAAATGCAATGAAATAACAAAAGCTGAAAGACAAAGTCTTGTAAGTTTGCTAAAAAACTTAAATTTAAGTGTGGAAGGCTTTAGGCCGATCGATGAAGCTATTATAACAGCAGGTGGAGTTTCTACAAAAGAGATAAATCCTAAAACAATGGAATCAAAATATGTAAAAGGTTTATATTTTTGTGGCGAAGTTTTAGATGTAGATGCTTATACTGGTGGATATAACTTACAAATAGCCTTTTCTACCGGCTTTTTAGCTGGAAAAGAGGCATCAAGAAATGGAGGCAATTTATAATAATGATAAATATAGCTGTTGATGGTCCAGCAGGGGCTGGTAAAAGTACAGTATGCAAGCAAGCTGCCAAAGAGTTAGGATACATTTACGTGGATACTGGTGCAATGTATAGGGCGCTGGCGTACTATTTTTTAAGAAACGATATTCGTGATATTGATAGTTTTAAAGAAGAAATTGATAATATAAAAATAGAAGTAAAATTTATAAATGGGGAGCAAAAAATATTTTTATGCGGAGAAGATGTTAGTGATTTTATTAGAACTTCCGAGATAGCATCTTTAGCATCTAAAATTTCTGCTAATAAAATGATTAGAAACTATCTTTTAAATTTACAAAGAAATCTCGCAAAATGTAACAACGTTTTAATGGATGGGCGAGACATTGGTACAGTTATTTTACCAAATGCGGATGTTAAAATATATTTAACTGCATCGAAAGAGGAGAGAGCAAAAAGACGATATGAAGAATTTGTAAGTAAAGGTGTAGTGTGTAATTATGAAAAAGTATTGGAAGATATAGAAAGAAGAGATTATAATGATTCTCATAGAGAAATAGCTCCACTTAAGCCATCTATTGATTCTATTATTATTGATACAAGCAAATTAAACTTTGAAGAATCTGTAAAAAAACTTGTAGACGTAATAAAAGAAAAAATAAAATGCAAATAAATGAGGAATATAAAAATGAAGCAAAGTTTATTATACAAAACTCTTAGAATAATATTTCTTCCTGCCATTAAGCTTTTATTTTTGTATGATATAAAAGGTAAGGAGAACATACCTAGTACCGGTAAGGTAATACTTTGCCCGAACCATACTTCAATGGCTGACCCAATTTTACTGGCAATGGCTATAAAAAGACAAATTTATTATATGGGAAAAGCAGAACTTTTTAAAAAGCCTATAGTAGCAAAATTTCTTAAAGCATTGGGTGGATTTCCTGTAAACCGTGGAAAGGGAGATACAAGTGCGCTTGAGCAGTCTTGTAATATATTAAAGCAAAATGGAGCACTAGGCCTTTTTATTGAAGGAACAAGATCTAAAACAGGAGAATTTTTAAAGCCTAAAACAGGGGTTTCGTTTATTGCTTATAGCACAAAAGCTTCTGTCGTTCCAATTTGTATTAGTGGAAAAAACGGTGGCAAGGTAAGGTTATTTAGACGAAACACTTTACACATAGGTAAACCCTTAAGTGAAGATGAACTTTGTTTTAAAGAAGGAAACGGTAAAGAGCTTAGGAATTCAAGTCGCATTATAATGGAAAAAATAAAGGAATTAAGTCCTAAAAGGTAATACAAATTTAAATATTAGAAAAAATTTAGTTGATTTTAAAGTAATTATAATTTATAATTAAAAATGTATTTGATAGGAGAGTATTATTCTATGATTAAGGTAGCTAAGTATTCAGGTTTTTGCTTTGGGGTTAACAGGGCAATTGAAATCGTTGAAAGCCTTTTATCTCAAGGAAAAAAAGTAAGTACTTTAGGCGAACTTATTCACAATTCCCAAGTGATAGATAACATGAAAAGAAAAAGTGTTACTGTTATAAATACAATAGATGAGTTAGAAAAAGGTAGAACGCTTGTTATAAGATCTCATGGTGTTTCGAGGGAATCTGTAAATTACATAAAAGAATTAAAAGTAGATTATGTAGATGCTACTTGTCCATTTGTTAAGAAGATACATAAAATTGTTTTTGAGAATTCAAAAAACGGAAAGACTATTCTTATTGCTGGTGATAAAATGCATCCTGAGGTGCAAGGGATTGTCGGCCATTGTCTTGGAAAATGTTTTGTTTTTAAAAACAATAGGGAACTTATGCAGATTGTAAAATCTGATAATCTTTCTTCTGTTAGTATATGTGTTGTTTCCCAGACTACATTTAGTATAGATGAATGGAATAGGTGCTTAAACTTTTTAAAAAAATCTTGCAAAAAAGCAGCGATCTTTGACACAATATGTCGTACTACTTTAATGCGTCAAAAGGAAGCAGATTGGTTATCTAGGGAAGTTGATTTGATGGTAATTATTGGAGACAAAAAAAGCTCGAATACAACAAAGCTTTATGAAATTTGTAAAAAAAATTGTAAAGCATATCATGTGGAAAGTAAGGATGAATTACCAATAAATCAAATAAAAAATTTTACCAAGGTAGGTATTACAGCAGGTGCATCAACACCAGCTTATATAATAGAGGAGGCAGCAAAGGTTATGAATGAAGTTTTAAAGAATGTAAATCAAAATGAGGAGTCTGTAAGTTTTGAGCAAATGCTTGAAGAATCTCTAAGCTCAATGGACAATAATAACAGGGTTAAGGGTACTGTTGTTAGTATTGCTCCAAATGAAGTATGCGTTGATGTTGGCAGAAAGCAAGCTGGGTTTATCCCTGCTAATGAACTATCTTCTGATCCGAATGCAAAACCTGAAGATATAGTAAAAGTTGGAGATGAAATAGAAGTTTTAATCATGAAGACCAATGATCAAGATGGAACAATTATGCTATCTAAAAAGCGGGTTGATTCTATGAAGGGATGGGATAAAATCGTAAAAGCAGAAGAAGATGGTACTATTCTTGAAGGTAAAGTAACAGAAATTGTTAAAGGTGGCGTTATAGTACTTTCAGATGAAACAAAGGTATTTATTCCAGCTTCACAAGTAAGTGATCGTAAAATAAAACTATTAGATGATTTAAAAGGCGAAAATGTTAGATTTAAAATCATTGATATAAATCCCCGACGTAGAAGGGCAGTGGGGTCTGTAAGAGCCGTTCTAAATGAAGAAAAAGAAAAAATCTTAAAGGCATTTTGGGAAAACATTAATGTGGGTGATACTTACGAAGGAATTGTTAAGTCATTTACAAATTATGGTGCCTTTGTAGATTTGGGTGGAATCGACGGAATGATTCATATATCAGAACTTTCTTGGAATAGAGTAAAGCACCCATCAGAAATTTTAAAAATAGGAGATAAAATAAAAGTTATTGTTAAAGACTTAGATAGAGAGTCCCAAAAAATATCACTAACATATAAAGATACAACTGAAAATCCATGGGAAAAATTAAAGAATGATTTTCCGGTAGGAACAATAACTGATGTAAAAATTGTAGGGATTGCACCTTTTGGTGCCTTTGCTAACATTATTCCCGGAGTTGATGGCTTGATTCATATTTCTCAAATATCTAATGAGCATGTCAACAAGGTTGAAGATGTTTTGAAAGTAGGAGATGTTGTTAAAGTTAAAATCATTGATGAAGACTTTGATAAGATGAGAGTTAGTTTGTCCATGAAATTTGGTGAGCAAGAAAGTCAATAATATGGCACAAAAGAAAGAACTTAGTAAATTAAGTTCTTTCTT
>CAKSIH010000007.1 GCA_934462705.1 uncultured Eubacteriales bacterium
TAACCATGTGCATGGGGTTTGGTTGTAACGCTTGTGGTGTAATTGGTTGTAGAATTATTGATTCTCCACGAGAAAGGTTAATTGCAACGCTTACCAATAATTTTGTACCATGCAATGGTCGATTTCCTACACTTATTGCTATAATAACCATGTTTTTTGCGTTTGAAGTGTCTGTTGCCTATCAATCACTTGTATCTACATTATTGCTAGTTGGAGTAATAATTTTTGGTGTTCTTATAACCCTTTTAGTTTCAAAACTTCTTTCATTGACTTTACTTAAAGGTGTTCCTTCATCTTTTGCCTTAGAGCTTCCACCTTATAGAGCACCTCAAGTAGGGAAGGTAATAGTAAGATCGATTTTTGACAGAACCCTTTTTGTTCTAGGCAGAGCTGTTGTTGTTGCGGCACCGGCTGGTCTTATTATATGGCTTATGTCTAATATTATGATAGGTGATACTAATATTCTAAATCACTGTTCTAACTTTTTAGATCCATTTGCACGACTTATTGGACTTGATGGAGTTATATTAATGGCATTCATTTTAGGATTTCCTGCAAATGAGATTGTAATTCCTATAATAATTATGACGTATATGTGTACGGGAAGCCTTGCAGAGTTTTCCACATATGATGAACTTAGAAATCTTCTTGTAAATAACGGTTGGACGTGGGTAACAGCTCTTTGTACAATGGTTTTTTCACTTTTACATTTTCCGTGTGGAACTACTTGCCTTACAATAAAGAGTGAAACAAAAAGTTTAAAATGGACGCTTATGTCTATGGCTATACCTACAGTAATTGGAGTAATCGTTTGTTTTATTATAGCTAACGTTTCAAGATTAGTTTTCTCTTTCTAATTACTCTAACTTTTTTATATTTAAAACACTCAGACTTTCCGTGCTGAGTGTTTTACTTTTTTTTAAATCTTTGGTATAATTATAAATTATTATGTGATTTTAAAATTTAACTAATATAAACAGGAGGTAAAATATTGCTTGTATCTTTTATTATAGCTGCATATAATGCAGGAAAAAAGTTATCTTATGCACTTGATAGTCTTCTTAAACAAGATTATGATAAAAGTAAAATAGAAGTGATTTTGATAGATGGGAAATCATCGGATGATACCAAAAAGATTATGTTGGATTATAAACAAAAGCATAAACATGAGTTTTCAAGGTTTTTAATTTTAGACAATCAAAAAAAAATTCTACCTTGTGCGTGGAACATTGCTTTAAAAAATTCATTAGGAGATATTATTTTACGAATTGATGCACATTCTGAAATGGAACCTTCTTTTATAAGTAATGCAGTTAGCCTTATAAAAAAGGGAGAAAAGATTGTGGGTGGACCGAGACCAAGTGTCATTGACGAAAAAGGTGCTCTTCAGAAGGTACTGCTGCTCGCTGAGCAATCAATGTTTGGAAGCGGCATAGCGGATTATCGAAAAAGTCAGCAAGACAAATATGTTAATACTCTTGCGCATGCCGCATATTCACGAGAAGTATTTGAGGTTGTTGGAGGATATGATGAACGACTTGCTAGAACTGAAGATAATGAAATTCATTATAGAATGAGAAAAGCGGGTTTTAAGTTCTATTTTTCAAGTAAAATAAAATCTTTTCATCATGCGAGAAATTCCTTTAAGGCTATGATAAAGCAAAAGTATTTAAACGGTTTTTGGATAGGCTTGACCATGGGTGTTTGTCCTAAGTGTTTTTCTTTTTATCATTTAGTACCATTTTTATTTGTATTAAGCATAATTGTTTTTAGTGCGCTGGCTTTTTTTTATGCTCCAATTTTTTTGATTTTTCTATTGTCGTTTTATTTTTTAGGAAATATATCCATGTCTATTTTAGCTTCTTTGCAAAAAAAATTTACTTCACATATGCTTTTACTGCCTGGAATATTTTTGACATTACACTTAGCATATGGGATAGGAACTTTTATTGGTATTTTAAAGATGCCTTTTTGGAGTGCGAGAAAATCTGAATGTAAAGAAATTGAAAATGTAAGAAAAATTTTAATAGAAAATAGGTTGAACAATAGTGAAAGATGAAATAAAGGTATATAAATTCTCTAAGGAGGAATTAAGGAAAGTTCAGAGTAAGGGACTTGAAATATTATTGTATTTTCAAGATTTTTGCAATAAGCATAATCTTTTGTTTTATTTTTGTGGGGGATGTTGTATAGGATCTATTAGGCATAAGGGCTTTATTCCCTGGGACGATGATATTGATGTATTTATGCCAAGGAAAGATTATGAAAGACTTTTAAAACTTTGGGACAAATATGCTGATACAAGTAGGTATTCTCTTTGTAGGCCAAGTAAAAACTATTTTAGCAAAAATTTGTTTGCAACTGTTAATGATAACAACACAACGTTTATTAAAACTCATCAGGCAGATCTTGATATAAATCATGGCTTGGTTCTTGACATATTACCTCTTGATGGGTATCCTAACAATGACTTTCAAAGAAAAATTCAGGTGTTTTGGGGGCTTACATATTCAATATTTTGTGCTCAAATGGCTCCAGTTAACCATGGAAAGTTAGTAAATATTATAGGAAAAATAATATTAGGTTTAATTCCTTCAAAGAAGATTAGATATAAAATTTGGAAGTTTGCAGAAAAACAAATGACAAAATATAAAATAGAGGATTGCAATTATGTAACAGAGCTGTGTTCAGGGCCTTATTACATGATGAAAAAATATCCTAAAGATGCTTTTAAAGAAGCAATTTGGGTTGATTTTGAAGGGCACAAAATGCCAATTCCGATTGGTTATGATGATTATTTAAAAACAGCCTTTGGGGACTATATGAAATTACCGCCAAAAGAAAAACAACTTCCACAGCATGATGTTGTATTTTGTGATTTAAATAATTCTTATAAAAAGTATAAAGGTAAGTACTATTGCAAGGAGGACAGCAAATGATTTTTGGAGCAATTTTAGCAGGTGGTATAGGATCTAGGATGAATATTTCTGATATGCCGAAACAATTTTTATCGCTTGGTAATAAACCAATTATTATTCATACGATTGAAAAATTTTTGCTTTGTGAAAAGTTTGATAAAATATTTGTAGGTGTACATTCAGATTGGACTTTTTACATGCAAGATTTAGTTGAACACTACAATTTAAATAAAAATAAAATACAAGTTGTAAATGGTGGGACAGATAGAAATGAAACAATTTTTAACATTATAAGGTATATAAAAAATAACATCGATAATAGCGATGACAACATAATAGTAACACATGATGCAGTCAGACCATTTGTTACTATTAGAATTATTGAGGACAATATAGATGCGGCAATTAGATATGGAGCATGCGACACAGTAGTTGAAGCTATAGATACAATTGTTGAATCTGAGGATGGAAATTTAGTTTCAAGTATTCCCAATAGGAGAAAAATGTATCAAGGTCAAACACCTCAAAGTTTTAAAATAAATCTTTTAGAGGACCTTTATAATAATTTAACTGAAGATGAAAAAGCTGTTCTTACAGATGCTTGTAAAATTTGTATTTTTAGAAATGTTCCTGTTAAGTTAGTTAAAGGAGAAGTGTCGAATATTAAAATTACAACTATCAGTGATTACAATATAGCTAAAGCGATGGTGGGAGGAATATAGCTTGATTAATTGTATTTATCAGCTTGTTGCGCCAAAAGTCTTTTCAATTAAATACAGTGATATAAATTTTGAAAATAATGTTATAATAAGGCCCAGATATATGTCAATTTGTCACGCGGACCAAAGATATTATTTAGGCATGAGAGAACCAAATATTTTGAAAAGTAAACTTCCAATGGCACTTATCCATGAATGTTGTGGGGTAGTTGTTTGTGACAATACAGGAAGCTTTAATGTAGGACAGACGGTTGTTTTGATTCCTAATGTTCCCGGGACTAATAGAAATGGGATTTTTGAAAATTATTCTGAAGGTTCTAAATTCTTATCAAGCGGATATGATGGCTTTATGAAGGAATTTGTTAGTATAACTCCGGATAGGGTAGTTCCATTTGGTGAGATAAATGAAAAGGTAGCTTCTATTTGCGAATTTGTAAGTGTTGGCGTACACGGTGTAAAAAGGTTTTGCGAATGTAAGAATAGTTACCATGATGTTATCACTGTTTGGGGAGATGGAAGTCTTTCATATGTTGTATGTTGTATTTTAAAAAGGAAGTTTAAGAGTTCAAAAATAGTTGTTGTAGGCAGAAGTTGGAGTAAACTGTCTCAGTTTTCATTTGTAGATAAAACATATATATGTAACGATTTGCCGGACAATTTTAGAACTGATCATGCTTTTGAGTGTGCTGGTGGTAATGGAAGTTACTATGCTATTGATGATATAATTAAGTACATAAGACCGCAGGGAACTGTTGTGCTAATGGGGGTTAGCGAGAATAAAGTACCAATTAACACAAGAAATGTTTTGGAGAAGGGGCTAACATTAATTGGGTGTAGTAGGTCTGGCAGGGAAGATTTTGTTGAAGCTATTTCTCTAATGAAAAATAAGGAAGTAGAAAAGAGATTGGCTGCGATTCTTTTTGAAGATTTGCCTGTATGTAGTATAAGTGATATTCATAGAGCGTTTTTGACGGACTATAGTATGCCGTTTAAAACTATTTTTGAATGGAAAATTTAAAGGATTAGTGATTATGATGTCAAAGGTTAGCATTATTGTTCCTGTTTATAATGTTTCGCATTATTTAAAGGACTGTATAACTTCAATTTTAAATCAAACTTTTAAGGATTATGAATTGATATTAGTTGATGATGGTTCAACTGATGATTGCAGCAAAATTTGTGATGAGTATGAGTTAAAGGATAAAAGAATTAAGGTATATCATAAAAAAAATGGTGGCCTTAGTGATGCAAGAAACTTTGGAATAAATCATTCCGAATGTGATTATATAAGTTTTATAGATAGTGATGATACTATAGAACCGGATATGTTTGATGTTTTGTACAAAAATATATCTGAAAATGAAGCGGATGTATCTATTTGCGGCCTTTTTGATTGCTATACGGATAGAAAAGTTCCTCAATGCGGTGAGAAAAGTTTCGGTGTTTTATCTGGTAAAGAGGCTTTAAAAGAGGCTCTTGAAGGAAAAAAATTTTCGGTAAATGCAATTAATAAGCTGTATAAGAGAGAACTTTTTAAAGATATTATGTTTCCTAAAGGTAAATTATCTGAAGACGCATTTACGATACCCCGAATTTTAGCAAATGCAAAAAGGATTGTTTATACAACAGAACCGAAGTATAATTATATGCACAGGGTTGGTACTATTACAACTTCTAATTTTAAAATAAATGACTTAAATGTTATAGAAGGTTACGAGGAGATTTTAAAGTTTGCAAATCAAAATTTTCCTGAGCTTAAAAATTTAGCGCAAGCTCGTCTTATATGGTCGTATATTTATGTATTAGACAAAATGATTTTAAGTGAATGTTTTAATAATTGGGATGAGTATAAAATGGTAATTTCATATTTAAGAAGAAATTTATTTGGAATAATTTTTAATTCGTTTTTTACTTATAAAAGAAAAATTTCTATGATTTTTTTACTTATGAGTAAAGGTCTATATTCAAGGTTTGTTAAATATAATGCAACTAGGAAAAGAAAGTTGTTTAATTAAGTTTATGTATAAATGAGGTTAATTACTATATGCAAAAAAAAATCTTTTTTAATTATACTTTTTTAAGAAAAGTATATATTATTATTTTTTCGTTTGCGGTTTTTACAAGGGTTTTAATGCCCATTGCAAGCCATGAGACTCAAACTGTTAATTCAATTGTATTTGCTATTACAGCAATATTCGGTGCAAGTATTATTATTTTTGATTTTTTTAATGATAAAGTTTTTTTTAAGCAAAAAAACATGATATTTTTATATGCATTTTTAGGAATATGCATTTTATCAAGTATACTTAATTTAAAGTATGGGGTTTTCGGCAATATAAGAAATATAGTTTGGCTTGCTATATCCTTTTTGTTACTGTACCCTGTAGACTTTAAAAGAAACAAGCAAGATGTAATTTCAGAAATTGTTTTAATAAGTAATGTTTTAATTGTAATTTGGTTTTTCGCAGTTTTAATTTCTTTTATAATGTTTTTATTTCAAATTGGCTACTATGTTAATGTAGAACCCAATTCTTTTGCAAGACAAGGATTTATTGAAGAAAGACTTTTTGGAATATTTGAAGATCCTAACTTTGCAGCTATCATTTCAATTATATTATTTATATTATCAATTTTTAATTTTAAACTTTGCCGAAAAAAGTTAACAAAGGTTTTTTACATAATATGTATGCTGATGGATTATATTTACCTGGTGCTATCAGGGTCGAGGACAGCAATAGTAACCGCTGCAGTTGCAATTTTTATTTCTGTATATTTAATTCTTAGGAATAAAAGTCTTTTAAAGGAAGGGCTAAAAAGTAGGTGGCTAAAAGAACTAGGAACTATATTTACAGGGTTACTTGTAAGTCTTGCACTTATTTTATCTATTGGTGCTTCTCAAAAGGTTCTAAGCTTTGGTCCTTCTTTAATTCATAATCTTGATTCAAGTCCTTTAAAGGATCAGGTATATTTTAAACCTGTTAATACTCAAAGGGAGGATGTTAGCAATACAACAGACATATCGAATTGTCGAATAAAGATTTGGTCAGCGGCTATTGAATTGTTTAAATCAAAACCAATTTTTGGGACTTCTCCAAGAAATATGAGAGCATATGCAAAAGCAGAATTTCCCAATAACTTTATAGCCATAAGATCTTATGCAATACACAATGCTTATATTGACATTATGGTTTCTACAGGAATTATAGGTGCGTTGGTCATGCTGGGATTTTTTATAAAGTATATAATAGATATGTGTAAGTATATTTTCAAAGATGGCTTAAAGAAAAATTACAACTTAGTTGTCATGTGTATCTCAATCGTAGCATCAGTTGCATGCTCAGCGATGTTTTTATCTGAGATTTTCTTCGTATGTACAATAGGTGTTTTATCTTTTTGGACCTTCATGGGATATTCCTTTTACTTTATTGAAATTGAAAATGAAGATGGGGGACCTGAAAATGCCAAATGAAAAAATTAGCATAATTGTGCCAGCTTATAATGCGGAAGCAACTATAGAACGATGTATTTTAAGTGTTTTACATCAAACATATACAAATATAGAGCTCATACTTATTGATGATGGGTCTACAGATGAAACATTCAGTATTTGCAAAAAGTATAGTAATACTTGTGACAATGTAATTGCAATAAATAAAGATAATACAGGAGTATCGGCAGCAAGAAACGCAGGTATTGCTGTAGCTTCGGGTGTTTATGTTATGTTTGCAGATGCAGACGATTTTTTAGATGCAACTATGTGCGAAAAGCTTGTTTTACTTTTAAAGGTGAAAGAATCTGATGCAGTGATTTGTGGATATAGAAGAGTGGAGGGAGGCTCTTATATTAAGAAAATCTTTATAAACGAAACTATTAATAGTAAAAAATGCTTTATGGAGAAGTTTCCATTTATTTTTGAAAATGCTTTTTTTAATCCCCTTTGGAATAAGATATATAAAAAAAGTTTAATTACATCTTGGTTTGATGAGAATTTTTCAATAGGAGAGGATTTGATTTTTAATATTAACTATTTTAAAAATTGCAATAAGGTTAGTTTAATTGAGGAGTCTCTGTATAATTATACTATTAATAGAGAATGTTCTCTTGCATCTGTTTATAAAAAAGACTTGTTTGAAAAGGAAATATTATTGTATTACAGTGTTTTAGACTTTTGTAAAAATAGTTTAACAAACGATACCAAGTGTGCTATTGACAGAGTTTTTGCAAAAGAAGTGTATTATTGTGTCAAAAAACTTATTGAGAATCCTGAGATGAAAAAAATGGACAAACTAAACATTCTAAAAAGTTATTTAGCTCATGAGGATGTAAAAAATATTTCATTAAGAATATTAAATGATAGACAGATCTGGCTATTATTTTTGCTTATTAAAATGAATAGGCTAAATACTATATATAATTTTTTTATTTTAAAGAAATATCTTTTTGAAAGGAAAAAAAGATATGAGAACTAAAAATTCTGTTATTAATAGTGCTGTAAGTTTGTTTTCATATGCACTTTTATTTTTTGGTCCATTTTTTGTAACGCCGGCATTAGCAATTTTAGGGGAAAATATAGTTGGTATACAAAAAACATTTTCAGATATTGTATCTCTGCTTAGTGTAGTAGAGCTTGGAATAAGCTTTGGAATTATTTATAAGTTGTATAAGCCAATAGCAGATGAAAACTTTAAAAAAGTTGCTGTATTGCTAAACTTTTATAAAAAAGCATTTAAAATTGTTTCATGTATAATATTTGCCTTAGGCTTTATTACGGCATTTTTTATACCTTTAATAGTCCCAGCTAAATATATCTCTGGTGTAGTTTCAGATTTTTGGCTTAGCAGTGTTTTTATGCTTTATGTTTTTGACACTATTGCAACATATCTTTTCGGACATGAAAGGGCTATGCTTATTGCAGATCAAAAAAATTATGTTGTAAATATTTGTAGAACAGGTTGCCAATTATTAATGTTTATTTTACAAATAGCTGTAATTTATATATTTAAATCTTTTTCTTTATATGTTGTTGTTAAGCTAAGCTTTACGGTACTTGAAAGTTTGATTATTCATTTTCAATATAAAAGAAGGTACTCTTATATTGATTTAAAAACAAGCGATAAATTATCCGATTGGGAAAAGACGGATTTATTTAAAAATTTGGGGGCTTTGTTTTATCATAAAGTAGGTTATCAAAGTTTAACATCATTTTCCACTGTAATAATGACAAATAAATTAGGAGAAGCTGTTACAGGTATGTATTATCCATATACGGTAATTACGAGTGGGCTAATGAGAGTAACAGACCAAATTTTTAGTTCAATTTTATCAAGCTTTGGCAATTTACTTGCAAAAGCCACTAAAGTTGAAGTTTTTAATGTTTATAAGAAAATATATTTTTTAAATCATCTTATATTTTCCTTTTTTTCAGTTTCTCTTTTTTGTCTACTCGTACCGTTTATATCACTTTGGATGGGTGGCTCATATATACTGCCAACAAATACAATTTTATTAATTACTTTAAACTTATATGTTTTAGGTATGAGGCAGTCAATAACCATGGTAAAAAACAGTGCAGGTTTATATAGACCAGATAGGTATTTTGCACTTTTAGAATCATTAATAAACATTGTTTTAGCATTTTTTTTGGTTCAAAAATTAGGTTTAAATGGGATTCTGTGGGCAAATTTAATAAGTTCTATTTTAATACCTTTTTGGACTCAGCCTTATATAGTCTATACTAATGTTTTTAATAAGTCGGTCCTTTCATATTATAAAAAGTATGCAATTTATTTTTTTATTACAGTTATAAGTGGGTTTATTACATTTTACTGCTGCTCGTTTTTTGTATATTCAGGATTTATAAAAGTTCTTATTAATGCAATTATATGTGTGATTATTCCTAACACGATAAATATAATAATTTTTTATAGAAGTGAGGAATTTAAATATTTAGTAAAGATTGTGAAGTCTATTGTAAGTAATATTACACGCAAAAAAGAAGCTCAGTAAAGTACTGAGCTTCTTTTTATAAAGCCTTGTGTTATGTATTTTTATCATGTAGTATAATTCCAATTAATTGCAGTTAAAATATTTAAATAAAAAAAGTATTGACTCTGACATAATGTCATAGTTTATTATATCAATATAGCCAAAGATCCTTAATTCCAAATTTATGCCGGCTAGGTTTTATCTAGGGTTAATGGCTTAAAATAAAAATCTATCGAAAGTGAGGTAATTTATGAAAACAGTAAAGCAGGTCTCAGATTTGACAGGACTTAGTGTTCGTATGCTTCATTATTACGATAAAATAGGTTTATTTAAACCAAGTAAAGTCTCTGAATCTGGTTATAGATTGTATAGTGATGAAGACTTAAAAATTTTACAACAAATTCTATTTTTTAAAGAACTTGACTTTCCTTTAAAAGAAATAAAGAGCATCATAGAAAACCCATCATTTGATAGAAAAAAAGCATTAATAAATCACAGGGACTTATTAGTTTTAAAGAGGAATCGATTAAATAGATTAATAAAGTTTATTAACAAAGAATTGAAAGGAGAAAACAGTATGAGTTTCAAAGAATTCGACAATTTTGAATTTAAGAATATGCAGAAAAAGTATGCAGAAGAGGTGAAAAAGTTGTACTGTAATACAGATGAGTATTCACAGTATCAACAAAAAACCGCACAATATGGTGAAGGTGATTGGGACAAAATAGGCCAAACAATAAATGGTATCTTCAAGCATTTTGCTAGTGTAATGGATACGGGAGCCGATTCTCAGGAATCTCAAAATCTTGTAAAGGAATGGAAAGACTTTATAACGAAAAATTTTTATGAATGTGATAACGATACGTTAAAAAGTCTTGGAGAAATGTATGTGAAAGATGAACGCTTTAGCTCAAATATTGATAAGCACGCTCCAGGTTTATCTAAATTTATAAATAAATCAATTAATTTTTATTGTAGGTAGTAAAAATACCATTGAGAACTAACTCGATGGTATTTTTTATGTTTCATACGTATTTTAGGCTGTTAATATTTTTTACTCCGCATTTATCAATTTTTTTACAGACAATATCAAGTAACTTTATACCTATGACCATTATTGTAAGTAAGGTTTTGGCTTAGTTACAGCAGCTTTAGTTTTATTTTTAGTAGATGCAAAATACTTAGACTTTGTGGAGTTTATTACTTCCTTTGAAAGAAATACAACTGCAACTAAATTTGGAATTGCCATTAAGGCATTAAACGTGTCGGATATACTCCAAACTAAGTTCAGTTCCATGACAGCTCCAAATAGAATTACGATAAGATAAACAGATCTGTAAATTACTATATTATTTTTTGATGAAATATATTCAACACTTCTTTCTCCGTAAAAGGCCCAGCTTATGAGCGTTGCAAAGGCAAACATTACAATGGATAAGGAAACAAATATTTCGCCGAAGTTGCCAAACACGCAACTAAATGCAGATACGCTCATCATAGCGCCGTCTTGAATTTGAGTATGTACGCCAGTGGTTAATATACAAAGTGCAGTTATGCTGCATACTACGATTGTGTCAACAAAAACTTGAAATATACCCCACATTCCTTGAACAATAGGGTCATCAGTATTGGCAGAGGCATGGACCATTGGAGAGCTACCTAGACCTGCTTCGTTAGAAAAAAAACCTCTAGCAATGCCATACTTAATAGCATCCTTAGCCAAATACCCAGCACTTCCTGCACACACTGAATTTATTCCAAAAGCTCCTTTAAATATTTCTGATAAAGCATAAGGTATTTTTTCATGGTTAAAAATTATAACAACTAGGCCCCCTACTACATAAAAAATAGCCATGAATGGAACAATTTTAGAGGTGACGCTTGCAATTCTGTTTAGCCCACCAAAGATAACAGCCCCAACAATAACTGCAACTATTACCCCTGTTAATATTGGTGGAACATTAAAATATGTTTGCATGGAAACAGCAATTGCGTTAATTTGAGTCATATTTCCTATTCCAAATGATGCAAAAATACACATAATAGAAAAAATAATTGCAAGCCATTTACACTTCAATCCTTTTTCTATGTAATACATGGGTCCACCAACAAATTCTCCGTTTGAGGATTGTTTTCTATATTTTACGCCTAATATGTTTTCGGCGAAAATAGTCATCATACCTAAAATGGACGCAACCCACATCCAAAAGATAGCTCCGGGTCCCCCAAGGGCTATTGCGGTTGCAACCCCAACTACATTACCAGTGCCTATAGCACCTGCGAGAACTGTCATGGCAGCTTCGAATGGGGAAATTCCATTTTTACTTTTGTTATGGCTTTTACTAAATAGAGAACCTACCGTTTTTTGAAGCCATAGTTTTATTTTTGTTACTTGGAAAAATTTTAATTTTACACTAAAATACAAACCTATTATTATAAAAAATGCTAACATAGGTGATCCCCAGACTATTGAATTTATAATATTATTAGCTTTTTCTATGTAATATAAAATTTCTGTCATTTTCATCGCTCCATATAGATTGAATTTATTTAATATTTATGCATTTGTAGAAAGTTTATATCAGAAATATCATTTTATTTTAAAAAGTTAAAGTTATAAAGGATATGAAGTGTGAATAAAGATAACAGGACGAGAATATAGTTTAGTATAGAAACAAAAAAGGGGAGATTGAATTATGGACTACAGTGTCAAAAAAGAGGAGATATCTATTAATGAATCCATTTTTGAGGGATGCTCTGAACAGCCGGTAGATTTAGACTTTAGCTTACCGGATTATTGTCCGGATATACAAAAAATTTTAAAGTGCCAAATTGATCCAAGAATTACAGGAAGAAATATATCGGGGGATAGGCTTGAGGTAGAGGGGATAGCAATAATAAATTTAATTTATCTTGATGCGGAAAAATTAACAGTACATTGTTGTGAACATACTAGCCCGTATTCAGCTTCATTTAATTTAAAAACAACACCTCAAGATGCCATAATATTTACAAAAACTAAGGTAGAGTATGTAAATTGCAGAGCAGTAAGTCAAAGAAGACTTGACATACATGGTGCTTTTTCTGTTTGTGCTAAAGTAAGTTGCAGAATTGCAGATGAAATAGTCTGTGGGATTTCTGGTGATGGAATAGAAGAAAAAAAGAAAAATATTAGTGCTAGCAGTATAATCGGTTTGGGTCAACAGCAGTTTAGTATAAACGAAGTGGTTGCTCACGGAAGTTCAGTGCCAGATGTAGAAGCATTGATAAGAAGTTCGGTTTCTGTTGTTCTGAATGATTATAAAACAGTTACAAATAAGATTATTATAAATGCAGAAGTCATTTTAAATATGCTTTATATAAACAACATTGAAACTGGTGAAACAGAAAAAAGACAGTATACTATTCCTATAAGCCAGATAGTGGATATAGAGGGCATAACTGATGACTGTGAGCCGGACATAAAGATAGATGTATTGAATCATGACATTAATTTGCGTAATGACATGGAAGATGAAGACTTACTTTCTTTAGAAGCTAAACTTGTAATTTCAGCTGTAGCATATAAAAATAAGGAGGTAGAAGTGTTAAATGATGTGTACTCAATAGATTATGAAGTGGAACCACAATATGAAACTAAAAAAATTGTTAATCTTTTTGATTATATAAACAATACATACACAGATAAAAATATTGTGGAACTTTCTGATAATGGGGTATCAGAAATAATTGATGTTTGGAATGAAATGATAAGTGTGAATTCACAGGTAAATGAAGGTAAAATAGTATTTAAAGGAAAGCTCAACGTATGTGTATTGGCAATGGATAGTGAGGGAGTGCCTTTTTATTCAGAGCGGGTGATAAATTTTGAACATGATTATGACTGGGATAATAAACCTGAGAATATACAATGTGATGAAAACATATCTTTAATAACCTTAAATTATAATAATAATGGCACCGGAAGCATAGAAGTAAAAACAGAAATAAAGGTTGAAACATTTGTATATGTAGAAGAGGCATTTAAATCAATTGTAGATATATCAATTGATGAAGAAAACCCAAGGGAAAAAGGGACAAATGAGGCCTTGACGATATATTACGCAGAAAAGGGAGAGAGCCTATGGGAAATAGCAAGGATGTATAGAACTTCTGTTAGTTCTATAAAGGAAGAAAATGATTTAGAAGAAGAGGTGCTTGAAAATAGAAAAATGATTTTAATTCCGTATGTAAATTAAGCATTAGTTAAGTAAATTTTAAAAATGAAGGAGGAGCACTCTTGGAAGAACGAAATATATATAAGGATATATCCCAAAGGACAAATGGGGATATATATATAGGTGTAGTTGGGCCAGTAAGGACAGGAAAATCAACATTTATAAAAAGATTTATGAATACTCTTGTTATACCTAATATGGGAAGCAATTTTCAAAAAGATAGAGCAATAGATGAAATGCCACAATCATCATCAGGACGAACTATAATGACTACAGAACCAAAGTTTATACCGGAACAAGCAGTAGAGGTAAATATTGATGATACCGCAAAATTTAGAGTAAGAATGATAGATTGTGTAGGCTATATAGTGCCGAGTGCTCTAGGCTACATAGAAGACAGTCAACCAAGAATGGTTATGACACCATGGTTTGAAGAACCAATACCATTTAATATGGCTGCTGAATTAGGGACAAAAAAGGTTATAACTGATCATTCAACAATAGGTCTTGTAGTTACAACTGATGGTAGCATAAGTGATATTCCGAGGGATGAATATGAAGAAGCTGAAGAAAGAGTAGTGGAAGAGTTAAAAGCTATTAATAAGCCATTTATAGTTTTGATGAATAGTATTTATCCCCAAACAAACGAGACAATTGAGTTATGCAAGAAAAAAAGTGCCAATTATGGTGTTCCAGTAGTTCCTGTAAACTGCCTGGAACTTACTGAAAATGAAATAAAACGTATACTAGCACAAGTTTTATTTGAATTCCCAGTTAAGGAAATAAAAATTGACATGCCTAAATGGCTTGTATCTTTGGAAAGGGATCATTGGCTTAGAGATTCCGTATATTCATCTATTAAAAATTCTGCGCAAAAAATTAATAAAATTCGCGAGTTGAATGAAACAGTTAGTGGAATATCAACATGTGATCACATTAATGATGTAAGAATAGAGTCTATAGATTTAGGTCTAGGGGATGCAAAAATTAACATAGATCTCTTGCCAAATTTATTTTACAAAATAGTCTGTGAAAAAACTGGATTTCAAATAGAAGACGAAGGTGGTCTTTTAGATTGTTTAACTGAATTATCTTCTGTAAAGGAACAATATAGTAAAATTAGCCAGGCATACGAAGACGTTCTAGAAACAGGGTATGGAATAGTAATGCCATCCACAGAGGAGCTTACATTAGAAGAACCTGAAATAATAAAGCAGGGAGGAAAGTATGGCATAAGGTTAAAAGCAGCAGCACCGTCTGTGCATATGATGAAAACACAAATAACTACTGAGGTAACACCAATTGTAGGGTCTGAACAACAATCAGAAGAGCTGGTGAATTATTTACTTAAAGAATTTGAGGAAAATCCTGCTAAAATTTGGGAATCGAATATTTTTGGAAAATCACTTTATGAATTGGTAAATGAGGGGCTTCATAATAAGCTTTACAGAATGCCAAACGATGCAAGGATCAAAGTTAAAGAGACTATAGAGAAAATAATAAATGAAGGTTGTAATGGTCTAATTTGCATTATACTTTAACAGTTATTAAAATATAAAGAATCGCAGTCAAGCTGAAATTTTTATTTTAGATGTTGGCTGCGGTCTTTTAATATTAATTTTGCTTTATAAAATATTGGTTTTAGTATATAATAAAGTGGGGTGATTAAATATGAAAAAAATAGCTTTTTTTGATGCTAAGCCATATGACAAAATATGGTTTGAAAAATTAAATAAGGATTATAACTTTAATATTTTATATTTTGAGAATAAATTAAATGAAAATACGGCTATACTGGCAAAAGAATGCGATGCGGTAATTGCGTTTGTAAATGACGAAATTAATAAAGGGACCATAGATGAACTATATAAACATGGTATAAAAATACTTGCGATGAGAAGTGCAGGATACAACAATGTAGATATGAAGGCAGCAAGAGGCAAAGTTAAAGTTGTAAGAGTTCCGGATTACTCACCACATGCTGTTGCAGAGCACACAATGGCATTATTATTATCTATAAATAGAAAGATTCATAGGGCATATAGCAGAACAAGAGATAGAAATTTTAGCATTAATGGGCTAATTGGCTATGATTTATATGGAAAAACAATAGGAGTTATAGGTACAGGAAAGATAGGGAAGGCATTTATAGAAATATGTAAGGGCTTTGGGTTAAACATATTGGCATATGATTTATATCCGTCAGATGGATTAGGTGTAGAATATGTTACTCTTGGCGAGCTTTTTGAAAAGTCAGATATCATATCTTTACACTGCCCTCTTACGAAGGATACTTATCATATTATAGATAATAAATCAATAGATCTTATGAAGAGAGGTGTTTATATTATTAACACATCAAGGGGTGCACTTATAGATACTGAAGTGTTGCTTGATGCTTTAAAGTCCGGAAAAGTAGGAGCAGCAGCACTTGATGTTTACGAGGAGGAGTCAGACTTCTTCTTTGAGGATTTTTCTAATTCAATAATAAACGATGATACTTTAACAGTTCTTACATCGCTTCCCAATGTTTTAATAACTTCTCATCAAGCTTTTTTTACGAATGAGGCACTTGAGAAAATAGCTCATATTACGCTGGAAAACTTAAAAAGCTTTTTTGATGGTAAATCGCTTAAAAATGAAGTAAAATAATTAATGTTTAGAATATTAATTTCACCAAAGGAAAGAATATACTTGGTGATTTAAATGGGAAATGTTAAAGAAAATTTTATTATTTTTAATTTAAGTGGATTTTGCTATATATGCATAGAAATGGCCTGGAGGGGTTATAGTCATTGGACAATGTTTTTTACAGGAGGAATTTGTTTTTTAATTTTAGTTAGGTTTCTTCAAATCATAGAAAATAGAAGTTTGATTGAAAAATGTGTGTTTAGCGCATTGATAATAACTATAGTCGAATTTTTAGTTGGATGTATAGTTAATATTTTATTTAAAATGGATGTATGGGATTATTCTAAAATGCCTTTTAATATTTTAGGACAAGTTTGTTTGCTTTATTCGGTTTTATGGGGGATATTATCTGTTCCAATTGTCTATTTAACAAAAGGAAAAGGGTCAAAATCGAGTTTTAAAAGCTTAAAGGAAAACACTAGTAAATAAAATAAAGGGGTTCACAAAAATTGAATGTGAATCCCTCATTTTGTTTACAGGTTAAATTAAAACTAGAAGTAAGACTTAATTTCATCTACATATTCTTCCATTTCTTTTTTTGACTGTATAGTATGAGTATGGTTTATTATTTTTTGTTGTTCATCAGGAGAAAGTGATGAAAAATAGTTTAAGGAATCAACATTTTGAGCCAATGCCATGCTTAGTCCCATTGGTATATTTGGTGTGTTGCTAATCGTAAATATCACCTCCACACATATTATCTACGATTAGCAATTTCATATTCACATATTAACAAATTTTCTTGCTCCAACAATATGAAGGAATCTTTTTAGTTCATAATTATAGGTGTATAGCGGTCTCATATATGAATCGATACTGTGTGCAGCTACAAATATATTTTCGCCATCAACCTTTGTGACAATACAATTGTGAAAGAATGAGCCATTCTTATTACCAAACTGTATTACATCACCTATTATTATATCACTTTTATCTACATCTATAGCATAAGGTCCAACACTTTTGTTTTCTATTAAAAAGTCATATAAAAACTCAACCCCGCTCCAAGAGGGAGATCTGTCATAGGGATTATTGTAGTACCATCCATATATTGGTGTATAATTCATTACGTTACATCCTGCATATATACACTGGGATACGAAACTTGTACAATCTCCGCCCAAATTTTCAAAATCCAGGTATTTGGGATTTCTGTCAAATGCCCATTTTTTTGCATAGTCCAAAACTTCAGGTCTGTTGTATAAAATTTCTTTAATCATATCAATCAGCCCCTATAGCATTTCTACATTATATTCAAGTGAAAATCTTATCGATACAAAAAGTTCTTGACTTAATAAAGGAAAAATTATATAATATCAAAGTAACCAATTTGTGTTACTATCCTTACCCTTTCGAGGGTCTTAAGTCCAAAAGGAGGTGCGAAAGTTATGTCAAACATTAAAAATTCCTATGAAACAGTTGTTGTCTTTTCAACTAAAATGGGAGAAGAATCCGTTGCGGCAATGGTTCAAAAGTTTAAGAATCTTATTGAAAGCAATGCTGTTTTAAAGAGTGTTGATGAATGGGGAAAGCGGAAGCTTGCTTATCTTATCAACAAGGAAAGTGAAGGATATTATGTTCTTTACGACTTTGAAAGTACTGCAGATTTTCCAGCTGAGCTAGATCGTGTTTACAAAATTACTGACGGTGTTTTACGTTCTTTAATAGTTAAGAAATAGGAAAATTGAGGAGTGCATTAATAATGCTTAACAATGTTGTTTTAATGGGTAGGTTAGTTGCAGATCCTGAATTACGTCACACTCCTAATGATATTGCAGTTACAAGTTTTACGCTTGCAGTTAATCGTTCATATGCTAAAGCAGGCTCTGATAAAGCTACTGACTTTATTGATATCGTTGCCTGGAGAAGTACAGCAGAATTTGTTTCTAAGTATTTTACAAAGGGTCAATTGGTAGCAGTGCAAGGATCAATTCAAACAAGAACCTATCAAGATAAGGAAGGCAACAACCGAAAGGCTTTTGAAGTTGTTGCTAGCAACGTTTATTTTGCTGATAGTAAGAAGGATGGCACTACACGTTCTGATTATGGTCAAAATATGAATAACGTTTCGGCATCTTTTGAAAACGGCAGTAGTGATGATTTTAAAGAAATTGAAACAGAAGATGATTTACCATTTTAGTTAAAATAGTCAAGCGAATAGGGGGGAATTTGTAGATGGCAGAGAAAGAAAATAGACGTATTCGCAAGGGCCGTAAAAAGGTTTGCAGTTTTTGCGCTGATAAAGTTGAAAATATAGATTATAAAGATGTTGCAAAGCTTCGTCGTTTTATTTCAGAGAGAGCAAAAATTTTGCCAAGAAGAGTTATGGGAACTTGTGCGCATCATCAGCGTGAATTAACTTTAGCAATCAAGCGTGCCAGACATCTTGCTTTATTGCCTTTTAGTAATGATTAATTTTCAATTTATTATAAAACAGTTTAGAATTAATTTCTAAACTGCTTTTCTTTTTATATAAGAATAATATGATATTAAATTGTTAATTTATGGGATATTGTGCAGTAGCATTGACAACGGTTTATAGCAAATATAAAATATTAAGTGAAGTTTTACAGTCTTAGGCTTATATCACTAAACTTTTAGGGTGATTTTATGAGATACGAAATAAAGAATATTTACAAATCGTTTAATAACAAAATTGTATTAAAAAACATATCCTATAAATTTCCAGACAATGGGCTTGTATGGATAAAAGGCGATACTGGAAGTGGCAAAACAACACTTTTAAATATAATTTCCGGATTAATCGCTGAAGATAGTGGAGAGATATTAGGATTTAAAGATAAAAAAATTTCATATGTTTTTCAGGATGACAGATTAATTCCTTGGTTAACTGCCAAAGAAAATTTAAAAATAATAAAAAAACTAGATGATAAAAGATTAGAGAAATTTCTGAGTTCAGTAGGCTTAGAAAATGACTATAATACTAAAGCATATGCTATGAGTGGTGGCATGAAGAAAAAACTTAGTATAGCAAGGGCATTGGCATTTAATGGGGATGTTTTTTTAATGGACGAACCATTTACAGGTCTAGATAAAAGTTCTATAATTAAAATTTTAAAAGTATTGGAAAGCTATTATAGTAAAAAACTTGTTATATTGGTAAGTCATAATGATTTAATTTTAAAAATTTTATCAAATAAAGATTTAAATTACAGTATACTTAAAATTTAACAAATATAATGTGACGATAACATGGAAAAGTAATTTTAGAGGTGATAAAATGAAACGCTTTTTCAAAGTATTATCGACATTTTTAACTATAACTTTAACTTTTGTTTTAGGAATATGTATTTATTCAAATGCAAGTTTACCAGATAATTATAAAATAAATGAGGATTGTGATTTTAGCTTAAAGAGCTATCTTTCTGTAAAAGTCAATTCGGTATCGGCCAATAAAAATGTAGATACAGATGTATCTGACAGGGGGAGCTATGATGCAGATATTTTACTTATGAATGTAATACCTATAAAAAGAATACACGTTGAACGAAGCGAACAAGTGAGTGTAGTTCCATGTGGCTGCCCCTTTGGCGTAAAAATATTTACTAAAGGCGTAATGGTAGTTGGGGTATCTGATGTTAAAAGTGATAAAGGAATTGAGCGTCCTGCAAAGGATGCAGGAATTAAAAGTGGAGATATAATTTTAAGTGTTAATGGATTTGAAATTAATAGTAATGATGATTTTATAGATATAGTAGAAAATTGCAATGGTGATAATATTACTACGAATATTTTACGAGATGGGGAAAGTTTTAATGCCGTTATAAATCCTGCTAAGAATATTTCAGATGGTAATTATAAAGTTGGATTATGGGTAAGGGATAGTTCTGCTGGTATTGGTACATTAACATTTTATGAACCTGAAACATTGTTTTATGGTGGGCTTGGTCACGGAATTTGTGATGTAGATACAGGAGAATTAATGCCACTGTTACATGGAGAAATTATAAAGGCTACGATAAATGGTATAACAAAGGGTGTTAGAGGAATTCCAGGAGAATTAAAAGGATATTTTATAGATACAGGATCAATTGGAGAAATTGATAGAAATACCAATATAGGGGTATACGGTACATTAAATGAAAAATTGTTAGATAGAGAGCCTATTGTAGTTGCATTAAAGCAGCAGGTAAAAACAGGAGAAGCAGAAGTTTTAACAACAGTTTCGGGAGCTACTCCTAAGACTTATAGTATAGAAATTCAAAGCATAAATTACAATGAAGATTCACCGAATAAAAATATGATAATAAAAGTTGTTGATGAAAGGCTTATAAATGAAACTGGAGGAATTATACAAGGTATGAGTGGTAGTCCAATTATACAAAATGGTATGCTTGTAGGAGCAATAACGCATGTTTTTGTAAATGATCCTCAGAAAGGTTATGCTATCTTTGCAGAAAATATGGTTTCAAAATGCGAAAACGCTGTGGATATAACCAATAAAAAAGCTTCGTGAATGAAACAAATTTTAGGCTTGTATACAAATAACGGAAAAGATAAATGGTAGGTATTGCCATTAATTCCATTATATGGTATTATGATAGCACTAAATTATAATAACTGGAGGAAAAAATATGGGAAAACAATTAAAAGTACTCATTGCAGAAGATTGTGAAGAATTAACTCAGCAAACTTTAGCGACTTTCAAAGACTTTGGTTTTGAAAGTAAGGTTGTAGCAAAAGATGGAATTTCAGTTTTAGAGACAGTAAAAGAATCCCTACCAGATGTGGTTATAATGGACTTATTTATGCCGAGGGTAGATGCCATTGGTGTTATAAGAACCATTAAAAGCAGTTATACCCCAGTTCCAATTTTTATAGTTTTATCAAATTTTGATAGCCCAGCGCTAGAAAAAGAAGTTATGTCAGCAGGAGCTTCTTATTTTATACTTAAACCTTTTAATGAAAAGAATTTAGCAGAGAGGATTAATGATCTTTCTGCAGAGAGAAACGTGAACTCAGTCAACGTAAAACCCAGTTTAATTTTACATCCCAATGATTCTAGCATAGAATGTAGGGTTACAGAAATACTTCATCAAATAGGTGTTCCGGCACATATAAAAGGATATCATTATTTGAGAAATTCAATTATTATGTCTATTGAAAATCCGGATATAATAAATGCTGTAACAAAACAGCTTTATCCTTCGGTAGCTAAAAAATATTCTACGACATCTTCAAGAGTAGAAAGGGCAATAAGACATGCTATTGAAGTGGCATGGGATAGAGGAGATGTAGACATACTTAATTCTTATTTTGGTTATACAATTCATAATAGTAGGGGAAAACCTACAAATAGTGAATTTATTGCTATGATATCTGATAAATTACGGTTGCAAATTAAAAGTGCAAGTTAAAAAGATCTCCCAAGATATTGGGAGATCTTTTTATTTAAAGTTTATTAAAAATTATTATCTATTAAAGGAAAAAATTTATCAGTGCCATAAAATTTCCTGTCAATTTGAGAAGCCTTAAAACAGGCATTATTTTTTTCTTTCTCAGAATGGAAAGAAAATTTTGCAACCACCTTAAAGGTTATAGGAGAAAATACAAAAATTTCACCGTTAATATTATCTTCTGTTTCGATCACAATCATTCCGCTAGATACGCTTGATAAAGCTTCAGAATTTAATTTAATCAATTAATAACACATATACTAGTTAAAGTCAATAGTATTATTATAAAATTTAGTTAATATCGATTCAAGGATTATAGCAAATTGCCCAACAAAGGTAATTCTGTATTATTTAAATTGTCTAATTCTAAATTAACTTTAGAACTTTCTACAAAGAAATCCTCTTTGTTATCGTTTTCTAAGTTTACGCTCATTAATAAAATAGATTCTTCTATATCCTCGAGTCTATCATGATCTATAAATGTTGACATATATAAATACTTGTTTTGAAATTTATCCTCTAGAGTTTTATTTTCGTCTAATGCAGTTTCAATTTCATTATTTTGTACGTAGGCTTCTATAGATTGAATATCACCTTTTAACTCATTTATAGAACTGTTTAATATTAAAATTTCTGAAATACATGCAGAAATACTAACGGCCAATATAATTATGGCACTAATAACTCGCCACATATTAAATCTCCTTTTTTATGATTTCAAATTCTTTATTTTTATTTGCTGTCATTATAAAAATATCTTTAATATCTAATTTTTTAGCCGATAAAATTCCATCTACCCAATCTCTTGAAAGCCCACATAAGGATAGAGAAAAGTCGGAATACTCGCCATCGCTTATAACTATTGTTTGAATACCAGTATTGGGAACGGCAATACCGAGCAAATTATTATCTGGCTGTTGTTTTTCCGGCTTTTTTAAAACACTCATTTTTCCGTTTGTTTCAATTATTGCAAATGCAACATCAGAAATGTTAAATACATCTAATTGACGTAGTTGCTCATTTAAATCTTCAGTGCTCATTCGCAGCTCCTTCATTTGATTTTGATCTATTTTTCCGTCATTTATTACTATAGCAGGTTTACCGCACACAAGCTTTCTAAACTTTGAACTTTTCATCATAACCGCAGAAAGTATAACCTCACAAACAACTAATATTGCCATTGGAATTAGCCCGCTTAACAAAGGAACACCAGAATTTTGCATGGGAATGGCAGCTATGTCCGAAATTAAAAGTGTTACTACAAGTTCTGAAGTTTGTAGGTCGCTAATTTGACGTTTTCCCATAAGTCTTATAGCTAAGATTATTATTATATATAACAATATGGCTCTAATTAAAGAGATTATCATGAATATCACCCGATAATATTTTGCATTATATTTAGAAAATTATACAAGATATAATTTAATTCTTTTAGGTATAATTTTTCTTTTTTTTGCTAAAAACTAAAAATAAGGTAAATTTAATAAGGTGGAGAGATAACATTGATAAAACATGTTAAAAACTTTTTAAACAAATACATTCCTAACAATGAAAGAATAGTAAAACAAGAAGTAAAACATGCAACGCTAACATCCTTAGAGGAAAATTTAAATTATTTCAAAGATGAATTTGACAACAGTGCAGATTTAACAATAAGGGAGTTAGAATTTTTAGGAACTAAGGCTGCAATTATTACAATAGAAGGAATGGTCAATAAAGAGGTATTGGGCAATAGCATTGCAAATCCGTTATTGTTAGCATATGATTTTAAAGCTAAAGATTCAAATGAAATGTTTGAATTTATAAAAACTAATGTTCTAGCAACTAGTGAACAAGTTGATGTGACGACATTTGAGGATGCGTTTAAGTTTATTATGTCCGGATTTGTTATACTTGCAATTGATGGAACCAATAAAATGCTGGCAATTGGAATTCAAGGATTCAGCTTTAGAAGTATAGCGGAACCTGAGTCTGAGGTTATGCAAAAAGGTTCAAAAGAGGGGTTTGTTGAAGCACTGCGAATAAACATGACCCTTGTAAGGCGCAGAATAAAAAATCCTAAACTTAAGTTTGAAACTATGACGATCGGATCGCAAAGCAAAACTGATATATGTCTTTGCTATCTTACAGATGTGGTAGATCCCAAGATATTAATGGAGGTAAAAAAGAGGATAAAAACAATTGACTTAAAATATGTTTTATCTGCGGAATATATTACTCCCTATTTGGAGCAAAATCAGGATTTATCATTTTTTAGCAGTGTTGGGATATCTGAAAGGCCGGATACAGTATGTGGAAAAATTTCTGAAGGAAGAGTTGCAATATTAGTAGATGGGACTCCCAACGCAGTAATTGTGCCATATCTTTTCGTTGAATACTTTCAAACTATAGATGATTATGCAATAAGACCATACTTTGCAACGCTTACAAGGTGGCTTAAGTATTTAGCTTTTATAATATCGTCTTTGTTGCCGGGAATATATGTTGCGCTTGGAACGTTTAACCCTGAAGTTTTTCCGGATCAACTTATAAATAAAATAGCATTTGCAATAGATAATACGCCGTTTCCATTAATGCTTGAAACATTAATAATACATTTTATTTATGAAATAATGCGTGAGGCGGGCTTGCGGTTGCCACGGGCCCTTGGACATGCAGTAAGTATAGTTGGAGCTTTAGTAATAGGAGAAACTGCTGTAAATGCAGGGCTTATAGGTGCTCCTACTTTAATGGTAGTTGCTTTGACTGCTATTTCATCTTACGTGATTCCAACTTTATATGAACCGGTTGCCATTTTAAGGTTTATTTTTATAATAGTAGGTGGAGTTTTAGGAATATGGGGTGTTATGCTTTTATTTGCAGCGGTATTAGTAAACATATGCTCCAAGAGTAACTATTCGGTTCCGTTTATGGCTCCTATATCACCATTTGGGCTTTATGGTATGAGGGATGTTCTTATTCGTGCAGGATGGAAAAGCCTATCAAAAAGCAGTGGAAAGGTACAGAATATGCCTGGATCAAATATGAATGAAGAGATTATGAAATGAGGGGCGAAGAATCTTGGAACGAAGAAATATTATAACTACTCCGCAGTTATTTTCAATTTTGTTTTTAAGCAGGCTAATAGTTGGTTTTACCTATAACCTTGAATGTGCTCAAAGTACGGAGATGTGGGATCATGTTATATCGGCAGGTGTAGCTCTTGTTATTAGCTTATTGATTTGTATTCCGATTTATTTGCTATATGTTAAAAATCCTAATATAGATGTAACAGATAGGTGCTTAGAGCTTTTTGGTAAATTTGGAATAGTTATTATTGCAATATATGGGCTATATTATATTTTTGTATCTTGCTATACACTTTCTCTTTTTAATAAATTTGTATCTAATGTTATGAATCCTAATATATCAACGACTTTGCTTTCGTTAGCTGTAGTTATTGTAACAGCATACGCAGCATGTAAAGGCATAGAAGGGCTCGCTAGAACTTGCTCCATTATACTTTTTATAATAATGGCAGCTGTTATTTTCATAGTTTTTACACTTTTTTCTCAGATAGATGTAATGAATTACTCTCCGCTTTTGCTAAATGGTGTTGCAGATGCATCAAACGGTGTTATTTATATGATATCACGGGATTTTTATATACCTCTTATGATAATGCTTTTACCTTTTGTTAATGGAAATGTTAAAAGAACCATAATAGGAATTAATTTCACAACCTTTATATTTATAATTTTTGTTATAACTTTAGTTGTTGGTGGGTTGGGTGATTACCTTAAAACGCAAGTGTTTCCTTTATATGCTACAGCAAGCGTAGCGGAAATAGGTGTATTTAGACGGCTGGATGCCTTTTACTTAGGTATTTTTACAACTGGGCTTTTTATTGAAATAGCTGTATTTTTATTTGCTTTTTCTTTAATTGTTACAAAAATATTTAGTAAATATGTTGGAAGGGGTTCAGTAGTAGTGGGAGCAACGCTTATACTTATTTTAAGCCTTTTAATTCCACATTTTAAAGTTTTAATATTTGCATTTTATAATATGTATGTTGTGTTTTTTTTCACAATTATTGTGGCTTTTATAGTACCATGTATTATACTTTTAAAAATTTGGACTCAAAAGAAACAAAGAAAGGAACAACAATATGAAAATTAAATGGACTTTTTTATTTATAATTATTTTGAATGTACTGTTCCTATCTGGGTGCTCTTCTGAAGGTATAAATGAAAAACTTATTATACATGGAATTGGAGTTGACAAAAACGAAGAAAAGTATACTGTAACAATGCATGTTTTAAATACAAATGCGCTATCGGATGAAGGGGGAGACAAAGAGGAGGAGATTGAGGTTATTTCTGAAAGTGGATATACTCTTTTAGATGCAATTTCAAATATAGAAAAAAGCAGTGGGAAAAAAGCGCTTTACTCGCATAATTTAATACTTGTGGTGGGCAAGGAAACTGCGGGGCTTTATATGGATAAAATATTAAGTTTTTTTTCTAGTGACTATAATCTAAGGCCGTCTGTGGAGGTTTTAATTTCTCAAACCACGGCAAAAGATGTTTTGAATATAAAAAATGATGATAAGCTTATAACAGCCGACGACATAATGAGCATGTTAGAAACTTCCTATAATAAAAAAGATCAATTGAAATTTTCTTTAAAAAGTTTTTTAGGTAATGTGCAGAGTAATTATAAATCGGCAAAGGCTCTTTGCATTAATTCAACACAAGACACACTTGAAAGCAATGTTTTACAAATAAGTAATATGGCGGTTTTTAAAGATGAGGTTATGAAAGGAATTTTGGATGAAGACGAAACTAAGGGCTTTTTAGAAATTTCAGGTGAACTTAAAAATGTGGAGCAAGATGTGAATGTAGATGGAAACAATCTAAGTTGCCTTATAAAAAAGTCTAGCTGCAAAATAAAGACTTTAATAGAGGATGGGATACCACAATTTAATATGTTTATTAAGGCGACAGTAAACGTTTATAATGATAATTTGGAAGACAACGAAAACGTAAAGCCGGCCATTGAAAAAAAATTACGTGAATTAGCAAGCAAATCAATAAACAAAGCCTTAATCGAATATGAATGTGATATATTTAATTTTTCAAGGTACCTTATGAATGAAAATATTGATTATTTTAAATCTAACAGAGAAAATATAACTGACTTACTAATTAAAGCAAAGTATTGTATAGATGTAGACGTAAAAGTAAATTACATGGGTAAAAACTCTAGTTTATTTGAAGAATAATGCTTTAAAAATATTTTTTTATAGAGTATAATAAATATTGAAAATATTTATTGGATGTGAGCTTGTATGGCTAAAATGTTTAAGGTTTCCCTAGAAAGTTTAATTAAAGAGTTAGATTTGACTATTTCTTATATGCCTTTTAACCCTAAAAATATAACAATTGAGTCTAAAAATATTGCACGCTTAGGGCTTGAACTTACGGGCTTTTTTGAGTATTTTGATAATACGCGTCTTTTAATACTGGGAAAGACGGAAAATACTTATCTTTCAAGGATTAGTAAAGAAGAAAGAGAGTTGATTCTTGATAAGGTTTTTTCTCTTAATCCTCCAGCCGTTGTTATAACTCAAAATATTGATCCATATCCGGAACTTATGTGTGCTGCTAAAAAAAATGGAATACCGGTTTTGAAATCTAAAGATAAAACAGCCAATGTTATTGCTACAGCAGTAGCATTCCTTGATGTACATTTGGCAGAAAGAATTACTAGGCATGGGGTTTTGATGGAAGTATATGGGCATGGAGTTTTTATGATAGGAGATAGTGGGGTAGGAAAAAGTGAGACCGCAATAGAACTTATAAAAAGAGGGCATCGTTTGGTAGCTGATGATGCAGTTCAGATACGTAAAATTAGTGACAAATCTCTTATAGGGTCATCGCCTAAAAATATAAGGCATTTTATTGAGCTTAGGGGTATTGGAATTATAAATGCGAGAAGAATTTTTGGCATGGGATCCATTAAGGTTACCCAGGAAATCGATATGGTTATTAAACTTGAAATTTGGGATAATAATAAAATTTATGACAGAATAGGCGTTGACAATGAATATACTGATATATTAGGGGTAAAAGTTCCAATTGTTACAATACCTGTAAAGCCGGGAAGAAATTTGGCAGTAATCATAGAAGTTGCAGCCATGAATAATAGACAAAAGAAAATGGGATATAACGCAGCTCAAGAATTGCTGGAGAGCATTGGAATGACTACCAATGAGCTTGATTCAATAACGTCTAATCAGATTACGCTAGAACTTTAGCTTATAACTATTAAGGAGGTAAAATATGAAAATAGTAGCAGATACGCATACTCATACACTTGCTTCAACGCACGCGTACAGTACGCTTGAAGAAATGGTAAACGCAGCGGCTAAAAAGGATCTTTATGCTATTGCAATAACAGACCATGGTAAAACTATGCCGGGATCCCCCAGAGAATGGTATTTTGAAAATTTGCATGTTGTTCCGGATTTTATTAATGAAGTTAGGGTTTTAAAAGGTATAGAAACAAATATTATAGATTATGATGGCAATTTTGACACGGATAATACTGTTTTAAGCTCTCTTGAATGGGTAGTTGCATCTATGCATGAAAATACATTAAAACCCAATTTTGACCAGGATCTTTGTACTGAAGCATGGCTTAATGTTTGTAAAAACCCGTATGTAAGTGCAATTGGACATAGTGGTGTTGAGGCATTTAAATTTGATTATGAAAAAGTTATTCCAGAATTTGGAAGAAGCGGAAAGCTTGTTGAGATAAATAACAGTTCATTTAAAATTAGAAAAACAGCCATTGAAAATTGTAAAAGAATAGCAGAAATTTGCAAAAAAAATAGTGTACCAATTATAGTAAACTCGGATGCGCATTTTTCACATCAAGTTGGTGTGGTTGATGACGCTTTGGAACTGCTTAAAGAAGTTAATTTTCCAAAGGAACTTATAATAAACTCTGATATAGATAGATTTAAGAGATATTTAGAGGAATACATGGCAAGACGAACTGCCTTAGTGTAATTATTGGGTGTGATTTTATGTATGATTATGATAAAATTTGTAGTATTGCAAAAAGCTTAAACTGTAAATTATTTTTAAATGAGTCTATGAACAGACATACGTCTTTTAATATAGGTGGCAATGCAGATGTCTTTATTGAAGTTAATGATAAGGCATCACTGAAAAGTTTACTTAGAAGTATTAATGAAAGAAACATTCCTTATTTTGTTTTTGGTAATGGATCTAATCTTTTGGTATCTGATAAAGGAATTCGTGGAATTGTTTTAAAACTTGGGGGAAAATTTTGTAATGTAAGTTTAGTAGATGATGTAACGGTTGAATGTGGTGCAGGGGCTTTGCTTTCTAAAGCGTGTATCTTTGCTTTAAGAAATTCACTTGGTGGACTTGAGTTTGCTTTTGGCATACCAGGTACAGTTGGTGGAGCGGCTTATATGAATGCAGGTGCATATGGAAGTGAAATGAAAAATGTATTGATTTGCTGTAATCATGTAACTAAAAGTGGGCAGGAGGAAAGTTTTTTTTCAGAGGATTTAGCCTTTAGTTATAGAAGAAGTGTTTATTCAAATACAAGTCATATTTTAACTGGAGTTACTATTAAATTGAAAAAGGACGATCCACTACATATTAAACAAAATATGGATGACTTTATAAGAAGAAGAAAGGATAAGCAACCACTTAATTACCCGAGTGCAGGAAGTATTTTTAAAAGGCCTGTTGGGAATTTTGCCGGAACCTTAATAGAGAAATGCGGCTTGAAAGGAAAGTCAATTGGTGGAGCGATGGTTAGTCGAAAGCATGCTGGATTTATTGTAAATACAGGCGAAGCAACATGTCAAAATGTTATTGACCTTATTGATCATATTAAAGCTGTAGTTTTTGAAAAGACAGGTATTATTTTAGAGTGCGAAGTTAAACTTGTTGGAGAAATATAAGTTTTAAGGAAGGGATTACTATGGATTTTGTTATTGTTACAGGTCTTTCGGGTGCCGGAAAAGTCAGCGCTTTACATGCTCTTGAAGACATTGGGTTTTATTGTGTAGACAATATACCATCAATGTTAGTATTTACTTTTTATGATATTTGTAGAAAGGCTATTGATCCTAAAATGCAAAGAGTAGCTGTCGGAATTGATATACGTGCAGAACAAACTTTTGACGACATATTTCATACTTTATGCAAAATTAGTAATGAGGGACAGTATAAAATTTTATTTATTGATGCAAGAGATGATGTTCTTATAAGAAGGTTTAAGGAAAACCGCAGAAAACATCCACTTGTAGAAAAATGCAATGGATCTGTAAAAAAAGCAATTTCTATTGAACGTGAAAAATTAAAACTTATGAGAGATAAATCTGATTATATTATAGACACTTCATTTTTGCTACCAGCGCAACTAAAAGAAAGAATATCTTCTTTATTTTTAACCAAAAATTCCAATGCTCTTATGATTACTTGTATGTCATTTGGCTTTAAGTATGGTATTCCAACAGAAGCAGATATTGTTTTTGACGTGAGGTGTTTGCCAAACCCATTTTACATTGAAAGTTTAAAAACTTTAACCGGTTTAGATAGGGAAGTGAAAGATTATGTAATGCAGTGGGATCAAACTAAGGGCTTTGTTTCTAAATTATTTCCACTTATAGACTTTATGTTACCACTTTATTGCAATGAGGGAAAAAGTCAACTTGTTATAGCAATTGGGTGCACAGGTGGAAAGCACAGATCAGTTGCACTTACACAGACTTTGTGTGACCATCTTTTAGAGAAAGGAAATAAAGCATCATCGGTTCATAGAGACATTTTAAGAGGTAGAAGGGAAGTTATTGCTTTAAAATAATTAGTTACTAAGGGTAGGTTTATAAATATGACGTTTTCATCAAAAGTGAAGGGGGAACTTTGCAAGGGTGAATCATTTGAAGGACAAGCAGAGTTATATGGACTTTTATTATTTTCTAAGAGTTTTAAATTTAATAATATAACATTTACAACAGAGAATAAAAATGTTTTTGAAAGATCTCGAAATTTAATTTCTGCTTGGTATAATGATATTATTTTTGATGTAGTTTCTCCAGCTTACAAAAAAAAGTTTACTTTTATTTTAAATATACCTTTTTACCAGGATAGAGCTAAAATTTTAAAATCGCTTGGATATGATAAAAATGAAATAAATTTAAGAATACATAAAGAAAGCATAAACACGGATGAAAAGGTAAAAAGTTTTTTAAAGGGAGCATTTTTATCATGTGGAACGATAATTAATCCTAAGACATCATATCATATTGAATTTGTTGTTCCTTATATGAATCTTGCAAATGATTTAGCAAATATAATTTCCGAAGTATCGAGTTTAACTATTATTCCTAGTGTAATGGAGAGGAAAGGCAGTTACATTGTTTACATGAAAGGAAATGATAATATTGTAAGCTTTTTAACTTACATAGAGGCACCTTTATATGCTATGGAGGTTATTCAAGTATCTATGCTTAAGGAAGTGCGAAATTATATTAACAGAACGACTAATTTTGAAACGGCAAATTTAAGTAAAACAACGTCTGCTGCTGCTATTCAAATAGAATCTATAAAGAAAATTCAAAGCAGTGGGATTTTTGAAACCATGGATAATGATTTAAAAGAACTGGCGCATTTAAGGCTTGATAATCCGGATATGTCGCTTAGAAATTTAGGTGAGAATCTTTCCAAGCCACTTACACGTTCAGGTGTGAATCATAAAATACAGAAATTAATAAAAATTGCAGAAAGTATTGAATAAAAGTAAATATATAAAACACTCTTATGTATGGATCAAAATCATACCATTTATAAGGTGTTTTTTATAGGTATGAAAAACTGAGACTATTATTTTGTTGCAGATATTTTTTAAAGCAAACAGATATAATAGTCTTTTTTATAGCTTTAAAAACAATAGTTTTAAAGTCAATAAAGTAAGTAGAGATATGAATGGAAAATAAGTTGCTATTTATCAAGAACTAATGTAAAAAGACCATGATACATAAAGTAATGAATAAAAAATATTAAAACGAAAAATGGCAGAGCGGTTGTACTGCTGTTTTTTGTTATTTTTTCATTTTATTACAAAAATAAAATGTGCAAATAAGCGTTATTACTTTAGTTTTTAGTACATTGACTTTTTTATTATAAGGAAATATTTTATGTTTAACTAATATCATGTGATGAACGGTTTTAGGATTTGCAATAAACTTAAGCCTCTGAAAAAAGGTATTTTTTCTTTAATATATTAAAGAAGTTTAGCAAATAATAGATTTAAGATTTAAAAGACAGTAATTAAATTTTATGGAATTTGTGCTAAAAAATTCTTGAAATTTAACCTATAATATGTTATAAAAAGGGGGAGTTTATGGATGGATAAGGCTGTATCAGCATTTTATGATGAGATACACTCAAATTCAATGTTGGCGGAAGAAATCAAAACAAAGATATTAGAATATCGTAAGGGTAGCAATAAAGAAAAATATTCCACTGAAATTATAAACGAAGTAATATTACCTATAGCTAAAAAGGCAGGATTTAATATTTCAGCTAAAGATATAATTGACTATGAAAATAAATTAAGCAGTGCTAATGATAGCCCACAAAAGCAAGAACTTAGCATTGAGGATTTAGAAAATGTTAATGGTGGCTTGGGAGTGCGAACAGCGGCTGTAAGCTTGTTTGCTATAATTGGGTTATCATCACTGTCAACAGGAGCAATGAGCTTTGCAGACAACCCTGCGTCAGCTATGTCATCTGATACATCTATTTCTATCAGCCAATCTGTAGATCAAGGCAGGACATCTAATGATACGACTAATGATATAAGCAATAATCAGGCAATGTCAGAAGAAGAAACAATAGAAACTGTAGTAAAGGATATATTGCAAGAGTTAGAAGGTTATGATTTTACTACATCTATAGATACAAAAGATCTTCATAGTACTAACAATACCGATGCACTTTCTAATTTGATTAAAGAATTTGACAACAAATCAAAAGAAATTGCACATAAGCTTAATTCTCAACCTTCATTTAAATCTTTGAATGAATTAGTTAAAAATAATAGTGAAGTTTTAAATAATGTCTTTGGAAAAATTAATGAAACATCTTTAACAGCTAGGGAGAAAGTTGCAGCAAATTTAATTATTGATGATTGGGCAAATTTAAATGGATTTAGTCATTATGCGTCTTTAACAGCGAGTCCATATTTTATTAATGAAAACGGAAACGTTTTTTGGCCTGATAATAATGGCTATCAGGCAGGAAGCGAAATTAAAGATATTATTGATGATTTGAACCCTGGTTATAAAATAGACAGGTATGGTAGTGAATATGGGTTTTATGTCGCTTCGGCCAATGATAATACCAGTTCTTCATATACACAAAGGGCACTGGCTAGCAGAGAAAATAATAACCTTTATCATAAATACAGTGTTACAAGAAGTTTTTCGGAACTATCAAACGTAATAGATGAACTTGGATTAAATGAATGTCTTGAATTAGAAGCTCAAGCTGTAGATGCATACAAGGAAGTTAAGGATAAAATAAAGCCAGATTTTCAAATACACAATAAAGGTAGTAACCCTTATGCTGTAGAAGATGGTTTTAATTACAGACAATTACAGTCTCTCGTTGACAATGATGTTGATAAATTGCTTGTATCAGGTGCAGATTCGCAGGAGGTTCAAGCAAAGTTTAATGAAATAAAGGAAGTTTTAGATAAAATAGATGGGGTATTTGAATCTGCTAAAAGTACGCATGCAAATGACGCTGATAAAATCCAATCATTACAGAATAATGTTAAGGGTGGATTTATAAATCTTACAGATAACGTAAAAAATGCAAAAGTTAATTCAGGAGAAATTGCGCCTGCATTTAAACAACAAGGTGGTGGAACGCAAATAGAACTGCCTTGTGGTGTAGCTTTATTAAAAGACTTAGGGTTCTTGCAAAATGCAACCAGTTAGTTTATAATAGAAGTGTAGTAAAATATAAGGAGGTATATTTTATGGAATTTCGTGATAGCCGAGGTATTGAAAAATTAAGTAAAGATGATGATGCTTTAGTGAGTGGAGGGGTTGTTATTATAAATGAAAAACCAACTCAAGAAAATGAACTTGGTGTTTATAAAGATGGAGAGGCTTGGGTTGTTGGATTTATGAGAGAAAGAGGTCAAATTTTTGAAGTTGGTCGGTTTGTAAAGGAAGATACTGCAAATCAGGTAGCTAAAGATTACCAAAGTGACCTAGAAAAAATGTTTAATAGTTAAATTTTATTAAGGATAACAAATTTGTTGTCCTTAATGTTTATAAGACTTTTCAACATAATCCGGGGCTTTTTATGAGAAAAGGCCTATACGATGTTTGAATATAATATATCAACTTGCAAACTGTGTAATTATGAATGTCAATAAAGACCATTTGATATTATCAAATGGTCTTTATATTTACTAAATTATGCTTTTATGGTTCCACCAAAAACAGGAAATGCTCCAAATTCACCGTAGTTTTCAATGTGCGGAACATTTTTTAGTGTCTCCATATCTTCGTTGGAAATTGTAAAATCAAGGTTAGCATTGTTTTTCATGTGTTCAGCATTATCAGTTTTAGGCAAAACAACCATACCTAACTGTAGATCATATTTGATGCAAAGCTGTGGGATACTTACATTATATTTTTCTGCCATTTTTGCAATTAATTTGTTTTCCAAGGCTTTACCATGAGCAATGGGAGAATAAGCCTCAAGCAAGATGTTCTTACTTTCACAGTAACGTATAAGATCAAAAGGTGTATTAGATATGTGTGCAAGTATTTGGTTTATAGCGGGCCTAAATTCACAGTAGGATAAAATATTTTCAATGTCTTCTTTAAGAAAGTTTGAGACTCCGATTGTCTTAACTTTTCCAGTCTTTACGGCATCCTCCATAGCCTTCCAAACCCGCCTGTTTTCTTTAAAGTACCTATTCTCAGACTTATTAACTTCTCTCCAGGGTTGAGGGCTGTGAATAATCATCATGTCAATATAATCAAAGCCCATCTTTCTAAGAGTTTCATTAATTGAATTTGCTGCTGACTCATATGTTTTATTTTCAGCAGCAATTTTGCTGGTTACAAATATTTTGTCACGAGAGATACCGCTGGTACGTACACCTTCACCTACACCGCACTCGTTGCCGTACGCCTGAGCAGTATCGATATGACGGTAACCTATTTTTATTGCCTGACGAACAGCCTCTGCGGCTTTATCGTTATCAATTAACCATGTACCTAGTGCTAATTTGGGAATTTTTATATCATTATTCATTTTGTAAGTTTCATTAAATATCATATTCTTCCTCCTAAATAATTTATTATAAATATTTACTATAAAGCAAGAGAATCGATCCAATCTTTTATGAGTGACTTATCAAAGCTACCGAAACTTTTTCCGGTTTTCCAATTTGTATCTGGAGAACAACATTTTTTAAGAACTTCCTCTGTTTTTCCAAGAGTACTACCACCAGAGGTTGCAAATGGTATTATTGTTTTGCCGGAAAAATCGTAACTTTCCAAAAATGTATTGATAATAGTTGGAGCTACATACCACCAAATAGGAAAACCTATAAATATAGTATCATAAATATCAATATTTGAAACTTTCTTTGCAATCTCAGGGCGAGAGTCTGGGTTGTTCATTTCCACACTTGTTCGACTATTTTTGTTTGTCCAGTCAAGGTCTGCGTCTGTATAAGGTATTTTGGGGTTAATTTCAAATAAATCTGCACTTGCAACCTCAGCAAGCGCTTTTGCTAATTTTTCTGTAACTCCACTAGCTGAGAAATATGCTACTAATACTTTATTTTCCATAAGTTCATGCCTCCTATTATATTATATAAGATTATTATATACTTCATCTATTACTGGTTCAAGCCACTCATTTGAAGTATTTTCACCCGGACATTCAATGGTCAAATGACTAAACCAATTGTCCTTTTTGGCACCATGCCAATGCTTTATATTGGTAGGAATAGTTACAACATCTCCAGGATGCAAGCTTTGTGCAGGTTTTCCTTCTTCTTGATACCAACCATTGCCATCTACACATAAAAGGATCTGACCTCCACCTTTTGTGGCGCGATGAATGTGCCAATTATTTCGGCATCCTGGCTCAAATGTTACATTAGCGACAAATACAGTTTCTTTAGGGTTTGTAAGTGGTTTTAAATAGCTGTTGCTGATAAAATACTGAGAAAAACTTACATTTGGATTACCGAGGCCAAAGAAGCCTCCATGTTCTTGCAACAAAGTGTCATCTTTATATACATCCTTTGCCATACGAAAGGCAGCCCATGCGTTTGGCCAACCGGCATAGAAAGCAAGATGCGTCAAAATTTCGGCCATTTCTGCTTTAGTTACACCATTTTTGCGAGCGGTTGAAAGGTGATATATCAAAGAATTATCTATAAGTCCTTTGCTTATTAGAGCTGTAATAGTTACAATAGAACGTGCTTTTAAAGACAGCTTATCTTCTCTTGACCAAACTTCTCCAAATAGCACATCATCATTTAGTTCTGCAAATTTTGGAGCAAAATCATTTAAGGTATTTCTTCCTGCGGTTTGTTTTTGCATAATTTAAAACCCCTTTAATAATATTTTTAAAATTTATCCTTTACTAGTGGAGCAAAGATCTTTTAAATATATGTTATTTAAGGCAATGACGATATAGTTAAGATTTTACGGTGTAATATTATTGTGCTATATTTTAGAAAAATTATCAATACTTAAATGAATAATATTATATTTAATCAAAGCGCTTAAACAGCAGAAAAAGTTCTTAAACGCTGAAAGTCAATGGCCTTTATAAAGAAACCGTTAATGAGTAAGAGTATACAATAAATAAAGGCAAATACTTGTAAAGCTGCAGGCGAAATTGGCAGGGCAGCAAGAATCTGACGGTAAAAGAAAACATAAGGCAATTGGAAGTCTGCAGAGTTAGGGCATACCGTGAACGCGATTTTTGCTAGCTGAAACAATGATGAATTTAAAAGTAAAGAGCACAGTGGTGAGAAGCTGTGCTCTTTTTTATATTTAAGAGAGGGCTTTAGCACTTTAAATACGAGAACCTTGAAAATAGTAGTTGCAACAGTGACGAGCACGGACTAATTTACTCAGAAAGAGGCGTAAATTTTCACACCGTAGATTCATAAGAGAAAAACGTAATTTTAAATCTTGTTAAGCTTCAATCTGTATGTAGTCTGCATCCAGATTTTGCGAATCAAGTTCATTGAAGAAAAAACATTTGCAAAACTTATTGTTGAAAAAAATAAATTTTATGATGGACTACAATTACTTTGGTATATAGCTCTTGCCAAGGGAAAAGTTACATAATCCATAACTATAATTCCAAAACGTTTCCCACATTCAAACAGATTATCTTTTAATATTTTTTTATTAATGCTGCGTGCTGCAAAGAAGGGGTTACTAAAGCGACAGGAGGAATAATTAAAAACAAACTCATTAGGAGGAATTTTGCAAAAATTCTCAGCTTGTTTCAAAGTAGGTTTAAAATATTTATATTTTTCTTTCCCGGAACATTGAAAGTAATCTTGAATCCATGCACGGGTTCCTCTCTTTAAAGGAATTGCTTGCTTTACAGAAGAATAGTCTACGTTTTCCTCCCACGCAGCTAAATTAAATCCAAAGCGGTTTTCTCCAATTTTATATGGATTATTTCCTACTATATCGAAACGGCGCATTAATACAATTTTTCCTCTAACATCTTTTAGCTGCGGCACGCTAATACCAGACCAAATTCGTCCTTGATTAATGTAATTAGCTATAACATTTTCCAGTTTTTTTGCCTTGCCAGAAGATGCAACGGGATCCCCTATGGATATTAAAAAAATTACACATTCTGAAGGGTACTTTGCTAAGAATGCTTCTGTCTTATTAAAAATCTCTGATAAATGCATGTGTTTCATTGATTTATCATAGCATGCTGTACCGTGAGTAATTAAAGGATCTTTTTCATGCATATTTACTGCACATCTTAGGTCGAACATTCGCACTCCTGCAGTAAGTTGTTCTTCTGGACTTAAGTACTGACATTGACTTTGCGTTACTTGTTCTGCGCAACCATCTACAAGACGACTGCCCGTATCGTGCGTACCGGGTATATTTATTTCAGATAGAAGCTTATTATCATCGACTTTTTTCATCCATGGGTCAGCAAATTCAATGTCATAGCATATAACCTCCCAATTTATAGGATCTTTATTTTGTACAATAACATTTTTATCTAAAGACATATACAATTTGCTGTAAGAGTTTTGAATTTGATATGATCCATCTTCATTTTTGTAAAACTTCCATAACTGATTTTGATTTTTTCCCTTTTTGTCTGCCCAAATATGTAGCTTTTCATTTTTTTGTGTGTTATGTTTTGACATTTCTATTACATAATTTAAGCTAAATCTTTTAGAAGCAGGGTAAATAAGGTAACAACCCTCTCCACAGTGTTTCAGCGTAAAACCGTTATTTGTTCCCATAAAATGCAAGTGAAGGGGTTGTCCTAAAATTGCCATATCATTTTTTATGCTTATGGATTTACTGATTCCTTGTGGGTAAAAATAAACTGTTTTTCCATCTAGTTCACTGCCTACTATAGACTGACTAAGGGCGAGATTTTTTGAGATATAATTGATTGCATAACCATTGTTGTTAACAAGTGTCAAGAAAAGTAACATAAATATAGATACCAGTTTTTTCATATAAAACCCTCCATAATTGATAATATATTTATTATATATAGTTTAATATCAAATTGTAAATGTTTACATCATACAAAAATATAGTAGGGATTGTATTTTTGACAATAAAAATGAATTTCCAATTGCATTTATACTTTTAAAAATTAAGATTAGTGCTAATGGGTTAGTAAAAAGGAAGATGTAGTAACAAAGTAAAATAATTGTATTTGGAAATAGAATATAAAAAATTTTAAATAAAGGAAATAGAGGGGAATCATTAATAGTCAAAAGTTTTAAATTATATTGCCAACTTTCTACGTAATTATTGAAAAATTTCATTGAATATATATTGAACGTGTGATATAATATTGCTATAAAAAATAAATGGGATATCCCATTTATTAACTCAAAGCATGCTTTGAGTTAATAAATGGGATATCCCATTTATTAACTCAAAGCATGCTTTGAGTTAATACTAACTAATTGAGACTGGAAGTGTCGTTCAAATTATTTGTTTGCTTTAGAATGGAAATATTTTGAATTCTGCAATGCAAAAAAGGAATAATATTTTTATATTTTTTGGCTTTCTTTAATAGTTTTATTTTGGGAATTTTAAAATTTTTGACGCTAGTGTCATTGAAATTACATAACATGATTAAAAGAAATTTTAACGTAAGCTGGAATATAAATAAAAATTTTTAAATGTTATTGCATGAAATACAATAAAAAACGGACAATATAAAGATATAATTTAGTGTATAAAATTTGATTACGTTTAATTTTTATTGTATGATTGATAATTTTGTTTACAACGCGAAAATATTGTGTTAAAATATTCTAAAAATGAATAATATTTAAAAATGGGGGGCTTTTTTTGAATCGGGGACGTGAATTGCTTAAGGAAAAATTTATTTTACCATATCTTAAAAAAAGTGAGGAATATATTGGGGTAGAACTCGAATATCCACTAATTTTGGCTGATGATACAGTTGACTCAAAGAAGGTAGTATTAAGTCTTTTTGAATATTTAAAGAAAAATTATGGATTTTATGATGATAAAATGGGTAAAGATGGCTGCTTAGTTCGAGTAAAGAATAATGAGGGCGATGGAATTGGTGCAGATTATAGATATGAAATCATTGAGTTTGCAATGCAAAAGGACTTAAACCTTAACAGCATTGCTGATCGATTTTATAAGTATTTTAAAATTGTGCAAGAATTTTTAATAAAAAATGGATGTTTCTTAACAGGAATGGGGACAAACTTAACAAGTAGTGCGACGCGAGTTCATCATACGATGGATCCATACTGTTTTGGCTTGAATGAATATATAAAGAAATATACCTCATATAAAAACCCAAAGTATTTTTTAACAAATATGCAGTCAATTCAAACACACATTGATATTCCTATTAAAAATAAAAAAGAAGGGGAGCAGATTTTTATAAATGCTCTAAATCTTTTTAATATGCTTGATTTTGTAAGGGGGATCCTTTTTTCTAATTCATTACCAAATGCAACTTCTGCACCTCCTAATTTAGATTACCCTAAAGAAACATTGTGTGCAAGGGATTTTAATTGGTTGCATACAGAATTGCCCGATACAGGATGTGTGGATGAAAAATTTAAAACTATTGATGAACTGCTAGATTATATATTGAGTTTAAAAGTATATTTACGGAAATGTGGTGATAATTACAAGGATTTTAAAGAGGTAAGCATCGAAGAATATTTTTCAGATCCTCAGCAAATTGATGATATATTTAGTATTTTTAGATATTTTAAAAATGTGGTTTTAAATCGATATGCAGCATTAGAGGTTCGAAGTGATTGCATTCAACCGCTCAAAGATACTTTTGCTCCGACTGCTTTCAATCTTGGAATTTCACGGAGGGTTAATGAAGCGACTGAGTTAACATTAAAGTTTTTTAAAGATAATAAAATCACATATACAAACTCTACTTTACGCGCAATGGCTATTAATGATAAAAAAATTGTAGATGACAAAATTATGCAAGAATATCTTCAAAAACTTTATAATTTGGCGAAAGCGGCTCTTATAGAGAGAGGGTTTGGAGAAGAAAAGCATTTGTATTGTTTACAAAAGAGAATCAAAACACTTCAGTGTCCGGCAAAGTTTCAAAAACAGCAATTCTTAAAGGGCGTCTCATTAGATGAAATTGTAAAACAATGCAGTGAATTATAAAAGGAGTGTTGTAAGATGAAAAGGTTATGTTTTCTTGTATGCTTATGCACTATATTTATATTTTTTGCGGGATGCTCTAATAGACAAGAAGGATCTGAAAATCAAAATAGCCAAATAGTTAGTTCAGAAGTTTCTTCTCCTGAAAAAGTGGCACAGGCTAAACAGTGGAATGAGCCAGCATTGCTTCCGGGACTTGGACAAATAATAAAAAAGGGAACTTTAACAGTTGCAATGATTAAAAATGATGTAGATGCATTTTGTGAAACACTGGAAGATGGAACAGTTACGGGAATAGATGTACAGTGGGCGCAAAGTATTGCAGATAGTTTAGGAGTCACGCTAATTATTAATAGAGATTGTGACACATATGACAAACTAACGGAGTATTTAATAAATGGAAATGCTGATTTAGCAATATCAACATATAGTCCAACAACTGAACGCGCAGCTTATGTTAACCTTTCTAAATCATATTTAACAAGTAGATTAGGTGTTATGGTAAATAAACAAGAATTGGTTAAAAAACAAATTGAAAATAACCCTATTGACTACATGAAAAATAATAATATTAAACTGGCAGCACTTAAAAATTCATCTCATGTAAAATTAATATCGGAAATGTTTCCTAATGCAGAAATCGTAGAAATGGATACGTATGAACAAATTTGTCAAGCAGTTCGCAATAATGATGTTTTTGGATATCTTTGCGGTGAAGTAGAATTTCTATTTGATTACAATCATGACCCAGAACTGGCCCTATATACTAAGGTATTTGCCTTTTCCGATGCAGCAGAGTATTACTGTGTAGGGGTATCTCCAAGCAACAATGACCTTTTAAAGTTTGTTAATGCTTTAATTGATTCTTCGAAGGTAACAACAATAAAAGATGTTGAAGACAAGTGTAATGAAAAGTTTAATGGGGAAGGGGTTTAATTAATTTGAGAAAGATATTAAAAAACCCTATTACAATGTTTGTTTGTATAATAGCTGGAATTTTAACGGGACTTTATTTAGAAGTAGTTGTCCCATTTTTGGAACCATTAAAAAATGTTTATGTATCACTTTTACAAGTTTGTTCGCTTCCTATTATCATATGTGCGATAACAATTAATATTGGAAAACTTACTCAGAAATTTTTTCGACCAATATTAAAAAAATGGATTTTCTTTACACTAATTGTTATGCTTTTGTCCTGTACAATAGGTATATCTATTTCGTGTGGAATGAAAACCTTTTTAACTCCTAGTGATGAAGCTAAAGTAGCACTGTCTAAGGAAAGTGAAACTAATGAGGAAAAAAGAATTACGGATACTTTTTCTGAAATTAATGTGTATGGTGACAATGATATTTCAAATGAAAGTAATTTTTCTTTCATTGAATTTTTAGTAAACTTAGTTCCTCAAAACATATTTAATGCACTTTCTAATAATAAAACTTTACAGGTATTTATATTTTTTATTATATTCGGTTTCATGCTGTCCTTTATTGAAAAGAAATATTCTGAGCCAATTATAAATTTATTTGAAGGTATTAACAATGCGCTTTATAAATTTATGAATGTAATATTACTCTTTCTTCCTTTTGCTGTATTTATTATGATGGCATCTTTATTTTCAAATAGTGGAATGTTAAACATTTTGCAATCCTTAATGCATCTTATTATAGTAACTTATATAGCTATGATTACATTAATAATATTATCATTTATAGTAGTTTTTATATATTCAAAAACTTTGCTTAAACAACACCTGCATGCGATTAAAAGAACTTTTTTTGTTGCAATTGGTACATCTAGCATCCAGGCTACTGTACCCGTCACAATTGAAGACTCCATTAAGGAGATGAATGCAGATAAAACATCAGCAAATGTGGTAATGTCTATTGGAACCATTTTTTGCCCAAGTGGAAAGATATTAGCTTCGGCGATTTTAGCTATATATGCACTTATAATTTACGGTAAACCGATAAATTTAAGGACGTTATTTATTGTTGCGGTTAGTTCTATTTTATATTCCATTTGTATCTCCGGTGCATCAGGTGTTGCTTCTGCAACAGTGCTGACTATAATTTTACAGCCTCTTGGAATTCCAAATGATGTGATGTCAATTATTTTAATATTTTCAGTACAATTTTATCAAGGAATATCGACCTTTACTAGCCTTTATTCAAATCTCGCTATCACATTTCTCAGTTCTCCAAAAAAGCATTTAATTAAAGACAATGGTGACAAGGTGGTGGCAGGGAGTGTTAGTTAAGATATTAAAAAATCCTATCACGTTGTTTGTTAGCATCTTTATAGGAATTCTAATAGGGCTTTACGCAAGTTTCCTAGTGCCACTCTTATCAGTTTTGAATGAAATATACTTGTCTTTATTGCAAGTATGCGTTATACCTATTGTAGCATGTGCAATATTAATTAATATTGGGCAACTTTTTGAAAAGAAACTTCGAAAGATTCTTGGTAAATGGGCTATCAGTATAATTATAGCCATGATTTTTGCATCTTTGCTTGGAATTAGTCTAACGCTTATGACTCGGGATTTCATTGCACCTGATAACGATACAAAGGTTGCATTGTCAAAAATGGACACAGGTGAACAAGAAAATAAAAGCACAACAGAAACATTTAGTGAACTATCGTTTTATGAAGAAAATAAAGTTGAAGAGGTGCATAAGTTAACAATTACAGAGTTTATAACAAACTCTATTCCTTCAAATATATTTAAAGCGCTAACAGAAAATAATATTATACAAGTATTAATATTTTGTTGCATATTGGGTATTACATTTGCATTTATTGACAAGCAGTACTCTGAACCTTTTCTAATTATTGCAACTGGAGTCTATAAGGCACTTTGCAAATTTATTGATTACCTTATGATCTTTCTTCCAATAGCAATTTGCTCTTTGCTAGCGGAACAATTTTCAAATGAAGGTGTAATTTCTATTTTAGGTTCATTGGCTAAGTATATTGTAATAAATTATGTTGCAGTTATTATTCTTATTATTGTGTCATTTATCTTAATTCAATTTAAAACGAAGTGTTCATTAAACGAACATTGGCGTGCTGTAAAACAAACGCTGTTTGTTTCAATAGCTACGTCAAGTTGTATTGCCTCCATACCAAAACTGATTGAAGATATTCCGGAACCGTTAGGACTGGATAAAAAAACTGTTAAATCAGTTATACCTATAGGCGTTATACTTTGTCAAACAGGTACAATTGTTGCAGCTGCGATTTTAGCAATTTATTCAACAACAATTTATGATGTGGCAATTGATGCAAAAACATTAATTATTGTTTTACTAGCATCAATTATGTTTTCAGTTTCAATAACAGGCGTTCCAGGCATAGTTTCAGCAACCATGCTTAATATTATTCTTCAACCAATTGGAGTTCCGACAGATTTAATGACATTAATTTTTGTTTCTACAGTATCTTTTTATCAAGGAGTAAATGTTTTTGCAAGTTTATACAGTAATGTTGCAATTACTTCTTTTGTACTTCCAAATAAGAAAAGTAAAACTTCTAGATTAGTTGCCTTAAATGAATAAATATTTTTTATTTAATTATATATTTATTGAAATAAAAATAGTACTTAGATTTTAATATAGCTAAGTACTATTTTTAATATTTATGAAGTATTGCTTGCAATTTTATAAACATAATATTATTTAGTATTTATAGTGTTAAATTGTAAACTTAAGTAGTAGAAAATAATTTTTTTTTGTTGTATACTTAGTAATAGGAGATTTTTATATACTATATTATCACAAAGAGGAGGTAGTCATATGAGACAAAAGATTACACAAAAAACTAATAGAGAAACATTTGGCTCTAAAGCTGGGTTTATATTATCGTGTATAGGTTCAGCAGTTGGGGTGGGCAGCATATGGCTATTTCCATATCGTGTTGGACAATATGGTGGAGCCACTTTTTTGCTTGTTTACATATTTTTTATTATTATCGTGGGCTTTTCTGGTGTAATAGGGGAAATAGCTTTTGGCCGAAATACTAGGTCTGGACCGATAGAAGCATTTAAGAAGGCAGTAGAGCATAGAAACGGCAAAAACTGGGGTAAATATTTAGGTATGATACCGGTTTTGGGTTCACTATTTCTGGCAATTGGATATTCTGTTGTAGTAGGTTGGATTTTAAGATATCTTTTAAGAGCTTTGTTTAATTTACCTTTATATCCAAATGCAATAGAGTATTTTGTTGAGGTTTCGAGTAATACCACGAACTGTTTATGGCATATTTTAGCATTGGTTTTAACTTTTGCTGTAATGCTTGGAGGGATTTCAAAAGGCATAGAGAGGGCAAATAAATTTATGATTCCTATATTTTTCGTTTTGTTTATAATTTTAGGAATTAGAATAGCATTTTTGCCAGGCTCTCTAAAAGGCTATTCGTACTTATTTAAACCTAACTGGGAATTGCTTAAAGATTTTAAAATGTGGGCAGTTGCCTTGGGTCAGGCTTTTTTTTCTTTGTCTTTGGCAGGGTCCGGAACAATTATATATGGCAGTTATTTAAAAAAGTCTGAAGATATTGTATCATGTGCAAAAAATATATCATTTTACACACTTTTAGCTTCAATTTTGTCAGCACTAGTAGTGATTCCGGCCGTTTTTGCGTTTAATTTGCAAAGCAACGTTTCATGTGGTCCACCACTTATGTTTATAACTATGCCTATGGTTTTTAATGATATGTCAATGGGGTGGATAGCAGAAATTATATTTTTTGTTGCTGTTTTATTTGCAGCTGTTACTTCGCTAATAAATTTGTTTGAGGTACCGGTTGAAGCTTTAAAAACACAGTTTAACTTGTCTAGAAAGCTGTCTATAGGAATAAATTTAATAATTGCTATTTTAATTGGAGTCTTAATTGAAGATGGAGCTTTTTTAGGACGCTGGATGGATTTTTTAACTGTATATGTGGTTCCCATAGGGGCTCTAATGGCTGGTGTTATGTTTTTCTGGATTTATGAAAAGGGCTTTGCAAGAAAAGAAGTTCAGCAGGGAAGAAGTAAACAGATTGGCAAATGGTTTGAACCATTGACACGTTATGTATTTATAGGAGTTACATTGTTAGTACTGCTTTTAGGAGTATTTGGGAAAAGTTAATAGACTTTAAATAATAAACTCCGGCACCTAAAAGGTTAACCTTTTAGGTGCCGGAGTTATAATGTAATAAATTGTTAACAATGGAATGGAAAATGTCCCGCCATTTATATTGACAAGACATTTTTTACTTGACTTCATTTATTTTTTCAAGGATAAATGGCAAAACATCTTCTCTTTTTATGTTTAAAACCAATGCAAATTCATCATAAAGAAGCTTTTCGGCTTCTTTTAAAAAAGCATCGTCAACATTGTGTAGGCGTTTACCATTATTCAATTGCTTTTGTTTGTAAAGATATAAAGTTTTTATGAGTTGAACAAGTTCTTTTCTACTTCCGTTGGAGATTATTTCACGATATTTTTCTTTTCTCACATTCTCATTATCAATCCAAATGGTTTCTTCGTTAGGCATATCTTTAATAATCTCATATACTTCGTTTGAAGTTAGCGCTTGCTTCATTTTTGCTGTGAGAGCTTTATTATTAATGGGAACAAATATTGTTGATTTTTCATCGTAAATTGGTTTAAGAACGTAGTATTCAATTTTGTTGTTACAAATATTTTTTTCTATTATTTCTTCAATTTTGCAAACACCTTGAGCACCATATATGATTACATCGTTTATTTGGTACGTGGTTATCATCCTTTCTATGCAATATAAAAAACATGTAATTTGCTCAACTGGATTTACGTTCAGCTGAGTAAACAACACGTTGAATATATAGTATAACATATTTAAATAGAAAAGTCATGTATAATTTTAAAATTTAATAAAAGATACTTAAGGCTTTATAGGTATTGCAATAAATAAAAAAAGCTTGAAATGTTATATTATTTTTGTTATAATATAACTTTAAAGGGGTATGTTTAATTTTAAAGTAAAGGGTGGTAAGTTATGTTGTCTAGGACACTTAAAAGGTTAAGGAAAAATTGTGGCTTTTCTCAACAGCAAGTTGCTGATTCTTTAAAAATTGACAGGTCTACATATGCCTATTATGAAATAGGAAAAACAAGACCAGATGTTAATACAATAATTAAGTTATCTAAAATATTTAATGTTCCATACACTGAGATTTTTGAAGAAGAGGAAACAAATGAATATGTTTTAAATGATTATGATTATGATTTTTATAATAAAAAAAGTGATGTATTTAATATCACAGAAAAGGTTTATGAACTTCCAAAAGATGAGAAGTCTTTAGTATGTTTTTATCGTGGAATGACAAGTGAAGAACAAAGTGATTTATGGGAATATTTACTAAAAAGAACTGAAGATAATAAAGAAGACGATAAAGAGTAAAAGGAATAAAAAAGAGTGTACCAAAAGGTTTGGTACACTCTTTTTTAATTAGGCATTACCCTAAATGTGAACGGTTAAGTTGTTGATCCAATTTTGCCGCTTCCTCGTATGCGTCCAGCATACCGGCTTGTTTATTTTTATCCATTACTTTTTTTTCTTCTTGTTTGTAACAGTATATAGAATTTCTCCTGTTTTGTTGTTCAAAATATCGACGCCTGACATATCGTTTCTTCCAAGTGTGTAACCACCTGAAACGTCATTTAAGTCTTCATCATTTAGTGTATTTCTCTTTTCCTCTATTGACATGTTAAGCTCCTCCTTGCTTATTAAGATATTAGTATTATGTCACAAAAAAAGATTAAAATCAATATTTTTTGTGCCCGCCAGTATCTTTAATTAATGCATCTGGAACTTCTTAGTGGATTTTTTCTCTGTTGATATGTTGAACTCCTTATTTCCTATTAAAATATTAGCGTTGTGCACAAAAATCACAATTTGAAAGATTTTTCGAGGTGATTTTTTATAACATTTTTAAAAATCTGTAAAAAAGCCTTGAATCATCGATTTTTAAATGATATAATAATTAACAAGAACACACGCTGTAGCTTTTTCTTGGTGCCAAACATTGGTTTTAAGTTATTTAGCTCAGCGGAGGTTGAAACCAAGGAGGATTTTTATGTCAGTAATATCTATGAAACAACTTTTAGAGGCAGGTGTCCATTTTGGGCATCAAACAAGAAGATGGAACCCTAAAATGGCAGAGTACATCTTCACGGAGCGTAATGGTATTTATATTATAGATTTACAAAAAACCGTTAAAAAATTAGAAGAAGCATATAGCTTTATTCGTGACATTACGCAAGAAGGTAAGTCTGTTCTTTTCGTTGGAACAAAAAAACAAGCACAAGATTCTGTGAAAGAAGAAGCTATTCGCAGTGAATCTTATTTTGTAAACGCTCGTTGGCTTGGCGGAATGATGACTAATTTTGCTACTATTAAAAGAAGAGTTAATCGTTTAAAGCAATTAAGACAAATGGAGGAAAACGGCACATTTGAAATGTTACCCAAAAAGGAAGTAATTAAGCTTCACCTTGAAATAGAGAAGCTTGAAAAATTCCTAGGCGGAATAAAAGATATGCACGAACTTCCAGGTGCACTCTTTGTAGTGGATCCTAGAAAAGAAAAAATTGCAGTTTCTGAAGCTAAAAAATTGGGTATACCTGTTATAGCTATTGTAGATACTAACTGTGATCCTGATGAAGTTGACTATGCTATTCCAGGAAATGATGATGCTATAAGAGCTGTAAAGCTTTTATCAAGTGTTATTGCAAACGCTATAATAGAGGGAAAAGAAGGCAAAGTTAGTTCTGTTGATGCAGAGCAAGATGACGAAATGATTGAAGTAAAAGAAACTGTTGAAGCTTAATTAAAGTAAATATTATTTTTGCGCGTTTTCCTTCTTTTTGAAGGTGCGCGCATGTTATATTGTATGGAGGGAATAAATATATGGCATTTACAGCTAGCGATGTTAAATCACTGAGAGAAAAAACAGGTTGCGGAATGATGGATTGTAAAAAAGCCTTAACGGAATCAAATGGAGACATGGACAAGGCAATTGACATTTTAAGAGAAAAAGGTCTTGCTGCAGCAACTAAAAAATCAGGAAGAATAGCAGCGGAAGGAGTAGCTTTTGCTTGCACAAATGAGGAAGGCACTGTTGGTGTTGCTATTGAAGTAAATGCTGAAACTGATTTTGTTGCTAAAAATGCAGATTTTAATAATTTTGTTAAAATGTGTGCTGACACTGTTATTGAAAATAGTCCTAAAGATATGGAAGCATTAATGGCTTGTAAGGCTAGCGGTAGCAATATGACAGTAGAGGAGTTAGTTCGTGAAAAAGTTTTAACAATCGGTGAAAATATAAAAATTCGCAGATTTAAACGCTTTGAAGGTATCGTTTCAACATATATTCATGCTTCTGGCCGAATTGGTGTTATGGTTAAGTTTGATACAACACCTGAAGTTGCAGCTAAAGATGAGTTTAAGGCATTTGCAAAGGACGTTGCTATGCAAATTGCAGCTGTTAATCCAAGCTACCTAAACAAAGAATCTGTCCCGGAAGATGTTTTAGAACATGAAAAGAAGATTCTTACAGAACAAGTAATTAATGATGGGAAGCCAGCGAACATTGCTGAAAAGATAGTTATGGGTAGAATTGGTAAGTTTTATAAGGAAAACTGCTTGATTGAACAAATTTTTGTTAAGGATAACAACATTACCGTTAAGGAATATGCAGATCAAACAGCTAAAAATTTAGGTGCAGAGATTAAAATAGTTGATTTTGTACGTTTTGAAAAAGGTGAAGGCTTAGAAAAGCGTGAGGACAATTTTGCTGATGAAGTTGCAAACATGGTAAAGTAAGTTGTTTTAATTATTATAGAGCGTGGGTTATCTACGCTCTATTTTATCATATATTTGTAAGGAAGTACTTTACATAATTTTTATGTTATTGTAAAATAATATAAAATAGTTATAATGGGAGTGTTATGTTTGAAACCAAAGTATAATAGGGTATTGTTAAAACTTAGTGGGGAGGCATTGGCTGGGAAAAATAGCTATGGAATTGATTTTGATACAGTTTTATCAATTTGTGAACCAATAAAAAGATGTGCTGATTTAGGTGTTGAAATAGGAATCGTTGTTGGTGGAGGCAATTTTTGGCGCGGCCGCAGCAGTGGCAAAATGGATAGAACTAGGGCTGACCATATGGGAATGCTGGCTACCGTTATAAATGCATTAGGTGTTGCAGATGCGTTAGAACATCTTGGTGTTAATGTTAGGGTACAAACAGCAATTTCAATGCAGGAGGTAGCAGAGCCATATATAAGGAATAGGGCAGTGCATCACCTTGAAAAAGGAAGAGTAGTTATTTTTGGATGTGGAACAGGTAATCCATTTTTCTCTACAGATACAGCGGCTTCTTTACGTGCAGCTGAAATAGATGCAGACATTATACTTAAGGCAACGATGGTAGATGGTGTATATGATTCAGATCCCAAGAAGAACCCAAATGCGAAAAAATATGACTCTATTTCCTTTAAGGATGTTTTAGCTAAAGATTTAGCTGTTATGGATAGCACAGCAGCTTCTCTTTGTAATGATAATCATATACCACTTTTGGTATTTAATATTGGGGATACGGAAAATATTTTTAATGCGATTATTGGAAAGAAAATTGGAACGTTAGTTGGAGATTTTAATTAATAAAGGAGATTTTTATATGCAACAAATATTTAAAAAAACAGAAGAAAGTATGAAGAAAACAATAAATGCTCTTGCAAATGATTATGCGTCAATAAGGGCTGGAAGAGCAAACCCTGCTGTACTTGACAAAATAATGGTTGATTATTATGATACACCTACACCAATTAATCAATTAGCAGCGATTTCTGTTGCCGAAGCGAGGGCTTTGGTAATTCAGCCATGGGATGCCTCAGTTTTAAAGAGCATTGAAAAAGCAATTCAAACATCAGATATAGGAATAAATCCTCAGAATGATGGAAAACTTTTAAGAATTGTTTTCCCTCCAATAACAGAAGACAGAAGACGTGAAATTGTTAAAGATATTTCTAAAATGTCTGAAGATGCAAAGGTATCTATAAGAAATATACGACGTGATGCAATTGATAAGCTAAAGAAAATGAAAAAAGATTCAGAAATAACAGAAGACGATCAAAAACAGGCAGAAAAAAGAGTTCAGGATTTAACAGACAAGTGTTGTAATGATATAGAAGTGTTATCTAACAAAAAACAAAAAGAAATAATGGAAATATAAATTTTATTTACCAATAGGCTGTGATTTATTTTGAGTTTATTTAATAAAAATAATGTATGTAAAGATTTTCCTGAACATATAGGAATTATTATGGATGGAAATGGAAGATGGGCAAAAAAGCGCGGCTTGCCAAGATCGATAGGACATAAAAAAGGTGCTAATACATTTAGGAAAATAGTTAAATATTGCAGCAAAATAGGAATAAAGTATTTGACTGTATATGCTTTTTCTACTGAAAACTGGAAAAGACCGAAAGAAGAAGTAGATTATTTAATGAGGCTTTTTGATAGTTATCTGAGGGAAGCTTTAGAGGATTTTAAAGAGGAGAACATAAAGGTTATATTTTTAGGAGATAAAAAAGGTTTTTCGAAAAGTTTACAAGACTTAATAAAAAAAGTTGAGGAAGCTTCTTCAAACAAAGATGGAATGGTTTTAAATATAGCTATGAACTATGGTGGTAGAAAAGAAATAATTTACGCTATTAAAAGTTTGATTTTTGATGCAAAGGAAAATGGCATTAATTTAAATGAAATAACTGAGCAGATGATTTCAGATAGATTATATACAAGTGGCCAGCCAGACCCCGACCTTATAATTAGGCCAAGTGGTGAGTATAGAATTTCAAATTTTTTACTTTGGCAGTCAGCTTATTCAGAATATGTTTTCATGGATATATTGTGGCCAGATTTTAAACCTGAGGATTTACAAAAAGCTTTAAATGAATATGCGTCAAGAAATAGACGTTTTGGAGGTGTATAAATGCTAAAAAGGACAATTTCCGGTTTAGTAGGGGTTGTACTAGTACTTGCACTATTAGTGTTTAATCAGAGCATACCAATACTTTTAAATATAATAGTTGCGTTGGTTTGTGCAAGTGCGACGTATGAAATATTTTCTGCAATGGGCATTTATAAAATGGTGGAAATTACACTTCCAAGCATAATTTTTTCTATAATTATGCCTATATTTGGGTTTGGGTTTGTGTGGCAAATTTCTTGGTACTTATATACTTTTATAATATTTTGTATGCTTGTGTTTTTGCATAGGGCACTTAGCTTTAAAGATATTGCAGTTATTTATAGCATGACCATGCTTATATCAATTTCGCTTGGGTACCTCATTAAATTAAGAGATTTTGGCGGGCAGAACTTTGGAACATTTTATGTGCTTTTAGGTTTAGCTATCCCTTGGTTATGTGATACGGGAGCTTATTTTTCTGGTAAGTTTTTTGGAAAAAGAAAGCTTTGTCCAGAGATAAGTCCTAAAAAGACTATTGCAGGTGTAGTTGGAGGAATTATCATTTCTACCCTTTTAACCTTACTTGTTTGTGTAATTTGTAAGATGTATTTTTTAAAGGTTAATGTAAATGTGCATTACTTTAAAATAGCAATTATTGCTGTTATTGCTTCAATTATTTCTGTTATGGGTGATCTTATTTTTTCAATGGTAAAAAGGGGATGCCATATAAAGGATTTTGGAAATATAATTCCTGGCCATGGTGGAATTTTAGATAGGTTTGACAGCGTTATTTTTACAGTACCATTTATTTATATTATTTTAAGATATGTTAATATCGTTAGTTTGTTATAGATTTGGGTGATAAAGTGATAAGCAGTTTGGCAGTGATAGGGAGTACGGGGTCAATTGGTGTAAATGCTCTTAAAATTGCAAAAGATTTAAACATAAGAGTTTTAGCACTTGCTGTTAATAAAAATATAGAACTTTTAAAAAAGCAAGTAAAGGATTTTAATCCCAAAATTGTTGCGGTGTATGATTTAAATGCAGCAACAAAATTAAAAGATGATCTTAGAGGTACCGAGATAAAAGTACTTTCAGGAATGGAGGGCCTTTGTGAGGTTGCATCTTTTTCTGGGGCAGATATGCTTTTAAATTCTGTTGTTGGCATGGTTGGGTTGCTTCCGACTGTTTGCGCTATTAAAGCAGGAAAAAACATTGCTCTTGCGAATAAAGAAACTTTAGTTGCTGGTGGTTCTATAGTGATGAAATTAGCAAGAGAAAAAAATGTTAAAGTTTTGCCTGTAGATAGTGAGCACTCTGCTATTTTTCAATGTTTACAGGGTGCGCCGAAAGGCAAAAAAGCTTTAAAAAAGATTATTCTTACAGCTTCTGGTGGGCCTTTTTTTGGCAAAAATTTAAATTTTTTAAGCACGGTAAAAAAAGCTCAAGCGTTAAAGCATCCCAATTGGAGCATGGGTGCAAAAATTACTATTGACTCTGCGACTATGATGAACAAGGGTCTTGAAATTATTGAAGCTAAATGGTTGTTTGACTTACCGGTTGATAAAATAGACGTAGTTATTCATAGAGAAAGTGTTGTCCATTCATTGGTTGAGTATGCTGATAATTCTATGATAGCACAGCTTGGTGTCCCCGATATGAAAATACCAATACAGTATGCCTTTACTTATCCTGAAAGGTATCATTGCAATGTTAATGAGCTTGATTTAACCGATGTTTGCAATTTATCATTTTATAAACCAGATGAAGAAACATTTAAGAGTATGAAATTATGTCGCGATGCCATAAAAGCAGGGGGAATTATGCCGGCAATTGTGAATGGTGCAAATGAAGAAGCTGTTAGACTTTTTCTTAGTAATAGAATTTCCTTTTTAGAAATAAGTAATATAGTTGAAAGAGCAATGAAGAATTTTCAAAATATAGATGCGCCATCACTTGATAATATTTTAGAAGCGGATACAAAGGCAAGGGCATTTGTTAATATGAACGCTTTTAAATTGGAGGAGTAAAAATGTTTATTACTGTAATTTTAATAATACTAGCAATACTTCTTTTTTCCCTTATTATATTTATACACGAGCTTGGCCATTTTATGACAGCAAAGGCATTTGGTGTTAAGGTAAATGAATTTGCTTTAGGTATGGGACCAACATTATTTAAATTTAAAAAAAATGATACCCAGTACTCAATAAGAGCATTTCCCATAGGTGGGTTTTGTGCAATGGAGGGAGAGGATAACGGAAGCAAATCAGAAGGGGCGTTATCCTCAAAACCTGTTTGGCAAAGAATTATAGTTGTTGCAGCAGGTGCTATAATGAACATAATATTAGCATTTATTTTTATGTTTATAATTTTAGCCCAGCAGCCTCAATTTGCATCTACGACAATTGCTAAATTTGCAGATAACGCTGTGACACCTAATTCTGGTTTGAGAGTAGGAGATACAATTGTATCTATAGATGGATATAAAATAGCAACAGCTACAGATTTAAATTTTATGTTAGCTATTAATAAAACCTTTACTGCAGATATTTCTGTTATTAGGGATGGGCAAATTGTAGATTTACCAGATGTAAAGTTTGGAAGTAACGCTGGTGATGATGGTAAAGAAATTATTGTTAGGGATTTTTTGGTAAAACCAATTGAAAAAAATATTATAACCCTTACACAAAGGTCTTTTTTAGAAATGGTTTCAAATATTCGAATGACTTATTCAAGCTTTATTGGTGTAATAACAGGAAAATTTAGTGTAAATGAGGTTTCTGGCCCGGTTGGTATAGTTAAAGCTATAACAGATTCTGCATCGGAAGGGCTTAAAGTTAGCTTAATGCAAGCAATAAATAATATAATTATGATAATGATGCTGCTTTCAGTTAGTTTAGGTGTAATGAATTTATTGCCATTTCCGGCACTTGATGGTGGGAGACTTTTATTTTTAGCAATAGAAGCATTTATTAGAAGACCATTAAGTCCAAAGTATGAAGGAATGGTACACACAATCGGATTTGTAATATTAATGTTGTTAATTTTGGCGGTTACTTTAAACGATGTATTTAAATTATTTAGAGCTGGTACGTAATTTTGTTTAATTTGGGAGATTTTTATGAAAAGACGATTTTCAAAAACCATTAAAGTTGGAAATGTAAAAATAGGGGGAGATGAGAAAATTGCAGTTCAGTCGATGCTTAATATTCCCCCGGAAAATATAGATGAGAATATAAAGAGTGCTCTTGAGCTTGAAAGAGCTGGCTGCGATATAATAAGGGTAGCTATACCAAATAAAAATAGTGTTAGACTAATTGAAAAATTAAAAGAAAAAATTAATATTCCAATTGTTGCTGATATTCACTTTGATTACAGGCTAGCAGTTGAATCTGCTGCTGCTGGGGTTGATAAAATAAGAATTAACCCTGGCAATATTGGAGATGAGAGTAGGGTTAAGGCTGTTGTTGACGCTTGTAAAATAAAAGACATTCCTATTAGAATAGGTGTAAATTCGGGCTCAATAGAGAAAAACATATTAAAAGAGTACGGAGCTCCAACTGCTGAAGCAATGTGTAAAAGTGCTTTCTATCATGTGGCTTTATTGGAAAAATTTGATTTTGATAATATTGTAATTTCATTAAAGTCATCAGATTTAAACACAATGGTTAAAGCATATGAGCTAATTGCAGAAAGGTGTACATATCCACTACATTTAGGTGTAACCGAAGCAGGTACACCTAAAATGGGGTTAATTAAATCTTCAATAGGGATAGGATCTCTTTTGCTTAAGGGAATAGGTGATACAATTAGGGTTTCACTTACAGCGGATCCGCTGTTGGAAGTTGAAGCCGGCAAAAATATTCTTAAAGCAGTTAATCCTCATGAAGGTGGAGTTAAGATTATTGCTTGTCCAACTTGTGGCAGAACTAAGATAGACATTATAAAAATAGCGAATGAGGTTGAGAAAAGGCTTTTTAATTGTAAAAAAAATATAAAAGTTGCAATTATGGGCTGTGCTGTTAACGGTCCCGGGGAAGCAAGAGAAGCTGATATTGGTATTGCTGGTGGCGATGGTGTAGGGCTTATTTTCAAAAAAGGGGAAGTAATAAAAAAAGTGGATGAAAAAAATTTAGTTAATGAATTAATGTTGGAAGTGGAAAGTTTATAATTAGGGTTAATTTGTAGGAGGCCTTTTGTTTTGAAGAGCTTTGGAAAGTTTTTAGAAAACTATATAGACATAAAAGATATACCCTTAGTTGTTACTTCTGGTATAGTAAATTCTTTAAAAATAAATAAGGAAGAAAGAAATTTAGAGCTTAACGTTACGTTTTCTGAGCTTGTAAAGCGTAACGTTTTTTTTGATATAGAAAAAATGTTAGTTACAACTGATTTAAATTTAAAAAGCACTACTATATTTCCTAAATTTCCTGAATCATGTTTTTGTGAAAGCTATTATACAGAAATTGTAAAAGAAATAATAAGAAGGCACTTTAGTATTTCAGGCACCTTACAAGGGTCTACGGCGAAGCTTTGTGGTGAAGATTTGATTGTTTCTCTAAAGCATGGAGGAAAAAATGTTTTAATCAGTAAAAAATTTGATTTCATGTTATCAAGAATGATTCAAAGAGAGTTTGGAATTAATTTAAGTATTAAGTTTGATGGGAATGTATCTGTTGATGAGGTGGTTAAAACATTTGCAGAGAAAAAAATTCTTGAAACTGAGAGAAAAATAAGGAAAAAACTTATTGAAAAAGTAGAATTATATGAATCTAATATGGAAGAAAAACCGCAAAGGGTTGCTATATCTATGAGAAAAGAGGAAAACTTATTTCCATCGCCTGTTTTGTCATCTGCAAGGACGATTTTGGGCAAGGGAATAAAAACGGAACCTGTGGAAATTAGGTCTATTAATCAAGATTCTGGTATGGTCACAGTTTGGGGAGAAGTAATTTCTATCGATGCAAAAAAATCAAAAGATGGAACAAAAAAAATATATTCAATTAATATTACAGATTATACAAGCTCCATAACAATTAAATTGATAGCGGATAAAGAAAAGTGGAAAATTTTTGATGCTATAAATAAAGAAATGACATTGCTTGTAAAGGGTGAAGCAACATTTGATACTTATATAAAGGAGGTTGTAATACGCCCGCGGAATATTGATAAGATAGATAAGATTAAAGTGATAGATAATGCGAATGAAAAACGTGTTGAATTACATTTGCATAGCAACATGTCAGCTATGGATGGAGTTACACCGGTTTCTAAGCTTATACGAAGAGCGTATGATTGGGGCCATAAAGCAGTAGCTATAACAGATCATGGAGTAGCTCAGGCTTTTCCGGATGCCATGAATGAAGCTATTAAGATTCAAAAAAACGGTGGAAACATTAAGGTAATTTATGGTGTAGAGGCTTATTTTGTTGATAATACGGGAGAGGAGAAAGATATAAAAAAATTAAGGTCATATCATCAAATTATTATAGTAAAAAATAAAGTAGGATTAAAAAATCTTTATAGACTTATTTCTAAGGCACATCTTAATTATTTTTATAAAAAACCTCGAATTCCTAAAACTGAGCTAGAAAAATACAGAGAAGGTTTGATTATAGGAACCGCTTGTGAAGCAGGGGAACTTTTTAGAGCTATTTTGGAAGGAAAAACTGAAGATGAACTTTTAGAGATAGCTAAGTTTTATGATTATCTTGAAATACAGCCTATTGGAAACAATCAATATTTATTCAGAGAAGGCCGAGTGAGTAGCATAGATGAGCTAAAAAGATTCAATAAAACTATCGTTGACTTAGGTGAAAAGTTAAAAAAGCCTGTTGTAGCTACTTGTGACGTACACTTTTTAGATCCGCATGAGGCTAAGTATAGGGAAATTTTAATGGCTGGACAAGGATATGCTGATGCGTCAAACCAAGCTCCTTTATATTTTAGAACAACAGAAGAAATGCTTGCGGAGTTTTCTTATTTGGGAAGTCAAAAAGCTTATGAAGTTGTTGTAACAAACACAAACAAAATTGCTGACATGATAGATGATGTACGTCCAATACCTTCTGGGGTATTTCCACCTTTTATAGAAGGCGCAGAGGAACAATTAGTTTCTATAACTTGGGAACGAGCAAAAAAAATGTATGGAAATCCACTTCCTAATATAGTATATGAGAGATTGAAAAAGGAACTTGACTCCATAGTAAAACATGGTTTTTCAGTTCTTTACATGACGGCACAGAAATTGGTTGCTGATTCGGAAGCTCATGGGTATTTGGTTGGTTCTAGAGGTTCTGTTGGTTCCTCATTTGTAGCTACGATGTCTGGAATATCGGAAGTAAACCCTCTTGTTCCACACTATGTTTGTAGGAACTGTAAAAATAGTGAATTTGTTACAGACGGAAGTTATGGGTCCGGTTTTGATTTGCCTGAGAAAAGATGTCCTAGATGTGGAGAGATATACTATAGAGATGGTCATAATATACCATTCGAGACATTTTTGGGCTTTGATGGAGATAAAACTCCGGATATAGACCTTAACTTTTCAGGAGAATACCAAAGCGATGCACATAGATATACAGAGAAACTTTTTGGAAAAGACAATGTTTTTAAAGCTGGTACAATTGCCACAATAGCAGATAAAACAGGTATTGGCTTTGTAAAAAAATATGCTGAGCAAAGAGGAATAGTTTTACGCAAAGTTGATGAGGAGCGGCTTGCAGCTGGATGCACAGGAATAAAAAGGACTACAGGGCAACATCCCGGAGGAATGGTTGTTGTACCTAAAGGTATGGAAATATATGATTTTTGTCCGGTACAAAGACCAGCAAACGACCAAAAGTCAGATAGTATAACAACACATTTTGATTTTCACTCTATTCATGATACAATATGTAAACTTGATGAGCTAGGGCATGATGTTCCTTCTATTTATAGGTATTTAGAAGATTTTACAGGGATTTCAGTTATGGACGTTTCCATGAGCGATAAAAAGGTAATGTCCTTATTTACTTCAACAGAGGCGCTTGGTGTTACTCCGGAAGCTATAGGATCAAAAACGGGTACGTTTTCTTTGCCAGAGGTTGGAACTCATTTTGTAAGACAGATGCTATTAGATGCAAATCCTAAAACATTTTCAGATTTAATTCAAATTTCAGGATTATCTCATGGGACTGATGTTTGGTTAGGGAATGCTCAAGATTTAATTAAGAATAAAATATGTACGATTTCTGAAGTGATTGGTACTAGAGATAGCATTATGACGTATCTTATGCAGAAGGGCATTGAACCTAAAATGGCATTTAAAATTATGGAAATAGTAAGAAAGGGAAAGGCACAGAAACTTTTAACTGAAGAGCATATAAATATAATGAAGGAGCATAATGTTCCAAGTTGGTATATTGATTCTTGTATGAAAATAAAATATATGTTTCCAAAAGCTCATGCGACAGCATATATGATTTCGACCCTACGGCTTGGTTGGTATAAGGTATATAAGCCGGTTGAGTATTATGCTGCATATTTTACTGTGCGAAGTGAGGATTTAGACGGAAGCTTATTAATTAAAGGAAAAAATGCTGTAAAGCACAAAATGGAAGAAATAAAAGCAAAAGGTAAAGAAGCGTCTATAAAAGAACATGCTACTTTTGCAACATTACAAATAGTGAATGAAATGCTTGAGAGAGGAATAGAAATTTTACCAATTGATGTATATAAATCTGATTCATATAAATATATAATTGAAAACGGAAAAATTAGACTACCCTTTTCTTCTTTGCCTGGTGTTGGCGATGCCGCTGCAAACAGTTTGGCTATAGCTGGGAGGCAGGGAAAATACATTTCTATAGATGAATTGCAAGCTAGAACAGGTGCATCGAAAACTGTAATCGAAATGTTAGAAGAATCTGGGGCACTTGATGGGATACCTCAGAGCAGCCAGCTATCATTGTTTTAAATTATTTTTGAGAGGGAGATGCTATGTTTAATAAAAACATTAAAAAAATGATGTTTCTAGTGACCTATGCAGTAGCAATATTTTTTATTTTTAACAATATAAACGTTTTTTGGAATGGAGTTTGCAAGGTAGTAAATATTGTTATGCCATTTATATACGGCTTTGTAATAGCATATATTATAAATTGGCCGTTTGAGTTTTTTAGACAAAAAGTGTTTTATAAACTAAGAGAGGAAAATTCAAGAGACATATTGAATAAAACAATTTCTGCTTTGCTTTCTTATATATTGGTTTTCGGAATTTTTGTTTTTATAATAACAATAGTAGTTCCTCAAATTATAGTAAGCATTAATCAATTAATAAAAAATTCATCAATATATATGTCATCATTCAAAGAACATACGGAAAATTTTTTGCAGAGAATACACATTTTAGATTACATACAAACTCAAACAATTTTTGAGAAGGTCGTTGCCAGAATTGATACCGATTACTTTTTTACGAAGGCAATCGATTGCATGAAAAATTTTGCTGTTATAACATATAATTGGACTATAGGAATAATCGTATCAATATATTTAATATTTAATAAAAATGATTTAATTGAAAAAGTTAAGAAAATAGCAATTGTATGTATGTCGGATAAAGTGTATAGTAATGTATCAGAGATACTAGGTATGTCACATAATGTATTTGGAAAGTTTATTGTTGGAAAAATAATTGATTCATTAATAATAGGTATATTATGTTTTATAGGGACAAGTATACTTGCAATTCCATATGCACTTTTGATAAGTGTTGTAGTTGGCATAACTAATATAATTCCGTTTTTTGGCCCATTTTTAGGGGCGATACCGAGTATATTCATCCTTATAGTGATAGATCCTGTAAAAGCATTATGGTTTGCGATATTTATCTTAATTTTGCAACAAATAGATGGCAATATAATAGGACCTAAGATACTTGGAAATTCAGTGGGGATATCCGGAATATTTATTATGTTCAGCGTGATAATAGGGGGAGGCCTGTTCGGTGTTCCCGGAATGATTTTGGGTGTACCAGTTTTTGTTGTAATATACAATATAATTGGGAACGCAATAAATAAGCGAGCAAATGAAAAATTATCAAATTGGAGTTAGGCGACTTTGGCTCATAGTTAGTTGTGAATGCACACTATACAAAAAATAGGTCGATTTTTTAAAAAAAATGCCATATTGACACCTTTAAAATAAGTGATAAAATTAATTATGTAATCTAAGGTTAATTATATAATTATAATAAATTGGAGGAGTCATATGAAAAATTCAGAAAATAAAAATGTATCAAAAGAGAATAAAACTACTGGTCGTGTAGCTTCAGGCTTTGGAATATCATGGGGGTCAATGATTGGATCAGCGCTCCTTTCTGTGTGTTTGATTGTAGGAATTGGTGGGCTTGTTTATTATATCAATGATTTAAATCATCAAAGTGAGACAACTATTGCAAATCCAGATATAGACCCAAATGCCAAGGATTATACCGGTGAAGGAAATGAATCTGCAGTAGTAGAACCTGGAAAAATGAGTATTTCCGGATATAGCAGAGCTACAATTCCAGCAAATGCAATTAATGTACCGCTTTTACTTCAAAATCCGGAGATTAATACAGGAAAGGTATACTTTTCGTATGATTTGGTGCTAGACAGTACAGGGGAAGTACTGTACAGTTCAAAGATGGTTCCAGCAGGTCAAGCAATAACAAATGTAACTCTAAAAAGACCACTGCCACCTGGAGTATATAATGCAACAGTTGTGTGGAAATCATATTTAGTGGATGAAAACCTAAAAGAAGGAAATAGTGTTAATATGAAATTAGAATTAACAGCAAAATAGTAAAAATAGCCAACAATATGTTGGCTATTTTTATTGTTTATTAATTGTGCACAAATAAATACTAAATATATTGAAATAAATTACACATTGACAATTTGTAATCAATTAGTGTATAATATACATAAAGATCATATTGGTGGGTTTATTTTTTTAATGAAATAAACCTAGAAAAATTGAGAGGAGTGATGTGAAAGGAATGAATTATTTATAGCACATAGGTCTTGGCAGTATTTTAAAAATACTGCAGCTAATGGAATAAGTCCATTGTTATCTCAAATATAATTTGAGATAATGTACATTAAAAGTAAAGTATAATTAAAAAGGAGTGTTTGAAATGAAGAAAATGAGTAAAATGAAAAAAGGTTTAGTAGGTTTAACTGCAGCTGCTATGCTTGCTGGTTCTTGCGTGGCTGGCCCAGCTTTCGCAGATTTAGACAAAGACAACCCTGCAACAACGGTAGACTTTACAGTAAATATTGGTGACGCTTATACAGTTACTGTTCCTGCTAGCACTACAGTTGAGTATGATGCTGTCACAAAAGGTATCCATTTGGGAGAGCAGTTGAAGGGTATAATAAAAGGCAAACATAAAATAGCTCCAAATAAAAAATTACAACTTAAAATAGGTTATAAAGAATTGGATGCTCAAGGAGCTTATAATGAAACTCCTACCTATGATGGTACAATTAAGTTTCAACATGTAGGTGCAGACAATAAAGCTGATGATACAGTTACTGTTAATTTATATAGAGATAATGCTTTCAGCGATAAAATGGATGACAGTATTATTGTTACGTCAAATGCAGGAACTTCTGACAATAAGGAAAACGGCATTTTTGGTAAGCAAGACGGTACTGAATTTCAAAATGGTCAACCTAAATACCAAGGTGACTATGTAGCTAAAGTTGTGTTTTCAATTGGACTTGTTGACAAAAACAGCTAAAAAGTAATTTGCTTTTTACATAAAAACTGAATAAAAATTACCCTTTTACATATAATATTTTCATTATATTTGTGCGAAAGGGTCTTTTTATGAATATTGGTAAAAACTTAAAGCCAAATACTGCTTCGGTAAGCTTCCATACTGTTCTTATCTCCCTAATATCTTCCATTGCATTAATTGCAATTGTTTCATTATCTTATAACTTAATAGCTCAAAATTTCTCTTCATCTAATAAATCCTCTTTGCAGAGAGAAACTCAAACCCCTGATATCGATCCTAATGCAGGTGTTTATCAAGACGAGGAAACAGAAGTTACCGAGCCCGGTCAAATGAGTATTGCAGGTTATAGCAAAGCTACTATTCCGGCAAATCAAACCACTGTGCCATTGCTGCTTAGAAACCCGCAAACTAACCAAGATAAAGTTTATTTCTCTTATGATCTGATCTTGGAGGATACCGGTGAAGTTTTATATAGTTCCAAAATGGTTCCGGCGGGTCAAGCAATTACCCAGATAACCCTTTCGAGGCCCCTTCCAGCCGGGGTTTATAATGCTATTGTATTGTGGAAATCGTATTTAATAGATAACAACTTAACCGAAGGTAACAGTGTAAACATGAAACTAGAATTGACAGTAAAATAGCAAAAAAAGTCAATATATTATTGACTTTTTTTGTTGTTTGTCAATTGCGTACAAATAAACAATAAAGATATTGAAACAAATTACATATTGACAATTTGTAATCATTTAATGTATAATATACATAAAGATTGCGTTAAAGGAGTGCTTAAAATGAGTAAAATGAAAAAAGGTTTAGTAGGTTTAACTGCAGCAGCTATGCTTGTTGGTTCTTGCGTGGCTGGTCCAGCTTTCGCCGATGATGTAACTGATGCTATAAGTAAGATTAATGAAGGTAAAAGTTTAACAGTTACAGTAGATATTAGTGACGCATGGACTGTTACAGTACCTACGAACATTGCTGCAACTTTTGATTCTGCCAATAATAAAATTACTTTATCTAAAGGTAAATTAAATGCAAAATTTGATGCAGCCCCTAGATTTGAAAATGGTAAAAAATTAGTTGTGTACTTGCATGATAAAACTGGTAACGAGGGGGTACCTATAAGTTCATTAAAGTTTAAAGAGCAAGATAGTGAAGGAAATGCTGACAAAATTAATGGACATGAATATGTGATGGAACTAAGAAAGGGCAATGAAAGCGAGTCGACGGAATTGAATGATTTGCCACTTTTGACAGATGATGGTAAAATTTTAGAAATAGTTCCTGGTGAAAAGACTAATCTTGGCAAAGATTTAGTCGGTGAAGTTGCTGATGTATGTAAAACTGGTAAATATAAAGCAACAGCTGCATTTGTAGTTAAACTAGAAGACAACACTATTTAAATTAAGATTTAAGGGGCCCCATGTCAGTTTATAATCTACTTTATACTAGATGAAATAAACTGACATGGGGCCCCTTAATGTTATTTTTTGTTTTCCTTGTAATATGAAAAATCATTCTTTAAAAAAGGATTAGCAATTATTCTTCCTGTTTCGTGGTACACAACCTTTGGATTTATTCCGCCGCTTATATTTTTGGTACTTTTTACTTTTATTTTTTTATCATATTTCATATAAATTTCTCCTTTTATAATTATAATATGTTTGTCTTTTATATGAGTGAGTTAAAAATTTATTTTATCTGTGTATTATTGTTTCACTTTCTTCCAATAATTATTTTATAATGTTTATATTATCGGGAGGAAAATATATGCAATATGGTAAAGTTGATATTTGTGGTATTAACACAGCTAAATTAAAAGTTCTTTCTGAGAAGGAAAAGAGAAGACTTTTGGAAATAGTTAAAAATGGTTCTGAAAAAGAAAAGAAATTAGCACGAGAAGAATTAATAAACGGAAACTTAAGGCTAATTTTAAGTGTTATTCAACGCTTTGTTAATAGAGGAGAGAACCTAGATGATCTTTTTCAAGTTGGCTGCATTGGTCTTATAAAGGCAATTGATAACTTTGATACTTCCTTAGAGGTTAGGTTTTCTACTTATGGTGTTCCAATGATAATAGGCGAAATAAGACGTTACCTTAGAGACAATAATTCCGTAAGAGTAAGTCGTTCTATGAGGGACATTGCATATAAGGCAATGCAAATTAAGGAGCAAATTATATCAAATAGTAATAGAGAGCCAACTGTCGATGAAATTGCAAAGGAATTAGACATAAAGAGAGAAACTTTAGTTTTGGCATTAGAGTCTGTTGTTGATCCTGTTTCTTTATATGAGCCGGTTTTTGCAGACGGAAATGATACTATATATGTTATGGATCAAATTGGAGACAAAAATGAAGATATCAATTGGATTGACGAAATTGTTTTAAAAGAATCAATTAAAAATTTAAGTGAACGAGAAAAAAATATATTATCACTAAGATTTTTTAAAGGGAAAACTCAGATGGAAGTTGCAAATGAAATAGGTATTAGCCAAGCTCAGGTTTCAAGACTTGAAAAAGGTGCATTGGATTTTATAAAAAATCAATTTTAGAACAAAAGAAAGAACTTAAATTGTTAAGTTCTTTCTTTTTTAAAAACATAAATTGACAAAAATGATAAAATATTTAAAAATATATTTAAATTTTTTATCGAACATATGGCATAATATAAATGTAAAAGCTTATTATTAAATAAAAGTTTTTACGATTATTTAAGAAATGGGGATGAAAATTATGAACAAGAAAAACAGAGCTTTGTCAGATGAGAACTTAGGACAAGTGGCAGGTGGTTCAAGACAATACAATGATGACGGAAAACTTGAACTTGATGGTCAGGATGCTGAGATAGCAAAAAGAGCTTTAGCTGCGCATGACTTAAGGGGAGCAAGAAAAAATAGGCTCAGACATAATGCAGGTGGCCCTACAAATGAATCCGGAGAACCTTCACAAGGTGACATGATTAACAATTTATATAACAACTAGAATACACTCAAAGGAAGGCGCTGAATATAATAGTGCCTTCTTTTTATTTACATATTTAGAAAAAAGATAAATTATGAAAAAATAATAAAAATTTTCAATAAATATGTTGCAATTTGGTGAAATATATGTTATAATATAACTGTAAAAACTTAAAAGAAAAAAATAAATGAGATATCTCATTTATTAACTCAAAGTTTTTACAAATATTTAAGGAATGGAGGTGAAATTATGAATAAGAAAAATAACCATTTTTCTGAAGAAAATGTTAGAAAAGTATCAAGAGTTGACAGAGAAAAACATTCAGATCGCTTTATAAGCAGACAAAATGACAACAACTGGAATAATTGGGATCAATCAATGGACCAATCATGGAATAACGATTAATAACATCAAAAGTTTTTACAATTACTTAAGGAATGGGGATGAAAATTATGAACAGAATGCAGGTGACTCTTCCTTTAATCCTACAGATAGATTGAACGAACCTTTACAATGTGATATGACAACAATAAAATACCCTTCAAAAGAAGGCACTAAATATAATAGTGCCTTCTTTTTATTTGTACCTTTTATAAACCTAGTTTTTAAGCCAAACCTAATTATACAAAATATTTATTTTGTATAATTAAAGATTATTAAAGTTGACCCTTTAAAACTATTAAATAAAATTATATAATGTACTTATAGAAATAACTTTAGTCGGAGGCCATTTATGAAAATCAATATGCTAAATGAATCGCCAAAAGCGCTACGGGATTTTTTAGGATATATGCAAACCATTAAAGGAAAATCTCCAAAAACCGTTGATGAATATTTTCTTGATTTAAGAACATTTTTCAGATACATCAAAAAATCTAGAAATTTAGTTCCATATGACATGCCTTTTACAGAAATTAAAATTGATGATGTGGATATTCCTCTTTTAGAGACAATAACTTTATCCGACTTGTATGATTACCTTAATTTTGTTCTTGTAGAACGCCACAATGGAGCTTCAACTCGTTCTCGAAAAATATCAAGCTTAAAATCTTTTTTTAAATATATGGTAAATAAAACCGGGCAACTGAAAAACGATCCCACCAAAGAACTGGATATGCCTAAACGAAAAGCCGCGTTACCTAAATTTTTAACATTAGAAGAAAGCATGGAGCTCTTAAAGTGTGTAAATGGCCAATATAAAGAACGAGATTATTGCATTTTAACTTTATTTTTGAATTGCGGAATGAGGTTATCAGAACTTGTTGGTATAAATTTAAATGATATTCGTGGTGACAATACTTTAAAGCTTACCGGAAAAGGAAATAAAGAGCGTATTATCTATTTAAATGATGCATGTGTTAATGCAATTCGTGCTTATAAAAGAGTTCGCCCAATTAATAATGTTATAGACAAAAATGCCTTATTTATAAGTAAACGAAATCGCCGTATAAGCCCTAAAACTGTGCAATATTTAGTATCTAAATATCTTGAGGAATGTGGACTTGAAAATCAAGGATACTCAGTGCACAAACTTAGACATACGGCAGCTACTTTAATGTATCAACATGGAAATGTCGATATAAGAATTTTAAAGGATATTCTAGGACACTCAAATCTTGGAACAACAGAGATATATACGCATCTTTCCAATAAACAACTGCAGCAAGCATTTTCAGCTAATCCACTTTCATCGTTTAAGCGGAGATAATTTAATTATTTTTTAAAGCATCTACAGGATTTAGCTTAGATGCTTTAAATGCAGGATAAACTCCAAACACTGTTCCTGTAAATATGGAAAACAACATAGCAATTAAAATAATATCCAACCTCGCACTTAAAGTTGTTTTAAAAATAAGTGCACCTATATACGAAATTAAAAAGCCAATTATGACTCCAACTATACTTCCAAAAACTGTAATGAACAGAGACTCTAACAAAAACTCTGTCATTATGGTTTTTCTTTTTGCGCCCAAGGATTTTTTTATCCCGATTTCTCTTTTTCGCTCATTTACTGAAACTAACATTACCGTCATTATACTAAGGCTTGCAACAACCAAAGAAATTGCTCCTACTGCTGATAATATAATGGTTATTATGTTCATTAATCGTATAAGACCATCTTTTTGCTTAACAATATTATTTGCTTTATAGCCTCCTGTTTGTCCGGATTCTTTCTCTAAAACTTTTATTATATTATTACCAACATCATCAACGTTCGCATCGTCATTAACCTTTACTGCAACTTGATCAAAATTTTCTGTACCAAGAGAATTTTGAATAGTAGAATATGGAATATAAATAAAATTGGGTATATAATCTCCTAAAACATTTTGCAAAAGGCCGCTACCTGTTTTAACAATACCAATTATTTCATAATCTTCGTGCGAGCTTTCTGTAGAAATAGAAATTCTTTTTCCTACTATATTGTCTCTTTTATAGAGGGATTTTGAAAAATTTTGGTCTACCATGCAGACATTTCTGCAGCACTTGACATCAGCCTTGTTAATATTTCTGCCATATATAGGCTTTAGCGATATAATTTTATCTGCATTAGAATCTATTCCCCAAACTATTGCATTGCTAATTGTATCATGTGACAAGATTTCTGAATTTCTTACAATTACAGGCATGGCGTTGTTTACTCCTTTTACTTTGCAAATAAGATTTAATTCTTTCATAGAAATAATGCTGTTCCTACCGAAATTAGAAGAGATAGACATACCGCCAAGGCCAAGACTGCTAATTTCAGAGCTGACAGCAACTGTACCACAATTGCTTATGTTTCCAATTATAACAACAGAAGCCACTCCTATAGAGATTCCTATAATTGTAAGCAAACTTCTTCCTGGTTTTCTAATTATGCTTTTAAAAGAGTTTTTCATTATATCAATAAACATTTTACGCTACCTTTACCTTGTCACTATTTTTAACTGAATCTGGGTTAACAATAATTAAATCATTCGATGAAATACCATCAACTATTTCAAACCCATGGTCAAATTCCCTACCAGTTTTTATATAAGTTTTTTTGGCTAAGCCATTACTTACAATAAAGACGTATTCATTTCCCTCCTCGTCTGACTTTACAGATTCGTAAGGAACTAACATGGCATCTCCGGTATCTGTTATAATTTTGCACTTGGCCGTAAAACCAGGTTTTATGGTGTTGTCATTTTCATTTTTATTAATATCAACAATAACTTCAACACTTGTTTCTTGGCCTGCAGTAGTTAGATTTGTTTTTGCTTCACTTGATATATTCCTTACTACCCCAGTATATTCCTTGTTCTTAAACCCTATTCCGTTTACAATTACCTTTTGTCCTATTTTTATATCTGAAATTTTTGCTTCATTTACATTTAATAAAACACTTAGCTTTTCCCCGTTTGATATAGTAATAACTGGGTTTTTATCATCTGCAGGTAAATTATTTTCAGCTTGTATACCTGAAATAATTCCTGATATTGGAGAAACAAGGGTATTTTCTCTTGACTGTTTTGAAGGTATATCATCAACATTAAAATTTTTTTGATTGACTATATTACTGTAAACTTGTTGCAAATTTTGATCGGAATAATACCTACTTACACTAGGGTTAGCATTCATATCTAACTTGCTAAATTTTAAAAGCGTATCTCCTTTAGAAACTTTATCTCCAATGTTAACACAAATGTCATCAATAATACAAGGACTATCAATATAAACATCTTGTTTATTTGCATGTTCAATTTTTCCTGTACACACAACAAAAGATTCCGCTTTGCAGGGAGTTATAGTAATTGTACTAACTGTCTTTATTTTAGATTTGAAAATACTTCCATATATTATAATTCCAGATACTAAAAATAAGGTTATAAAAACTAAACCTCTATACTTTTTCAAAATAAAAACCTCCCCATTCGTCTCTTTAGGTTTTATTATTAGAAAAAAGATTCATTTTATTTACATAAATATATGAATATAGAAAAAAATTTTCTTTAAACTAAAAAAAAGGAGTGATATTAAATATGTCAATAATTCCATGTGGTGATGATTGTGTATATCAAAAAGAAGGGTACTGTATGCTCGAAATGCCAACCGCCATTACAAACAACACCAGTACCGGATGTGTACACTATATTAAATTAAACAAATCACAAAATAAACAAGGGATTAACTCAAAGCCTCAAAAGCTTGTCTAATGGTTCTTACTCCTATCAATTCTATATTGGAATTTCTTATATCGTCATTTAAATTTTTTAAATTATGAAAGGGCAATATGCAACGTTCAAAACCTAATCTTTCTGCTTCCATAATGCGCTCTGTTGCATGAGATACTGTTCGTATTTCTCCGGCTAACCCTATTTCCCCAAAAGTAATTGTTTTGTCTGCTATTACAACATTTTTAAGACTCGATATAAGCGCCATAGCAACGGATAGATCTGATGCAGGCTCATCTAATTTTAAACCTCCAACTACGTTAACATATGTATCAAGGTTGGAAAAGAAATACCCTGCCCTCTTTTCAAGTACAGCTAAAATTAATGCCATTCTGTTATAGTCAAATCCTGTTGACATTCTCCTGGGATTGCCAAAACCTGAATTTGTAGCTAAACCTTGAACTTCTGCAAATATAGGTCTAGTACCTTCCATAACACAAGCAACGCAAGTTCCAGGAACACCCTTAGGTTTTCCTGAAAGGAGCATTAATGATGGATTTTCTACTTCTTCCAAACCTTTTGGTCCCATACTAAATACACCAATTTCATTTGTGGAACCATATCTATTTTTTATTCCACGTAGAATTCTATAAGACATTTGCCTGTCACCTTCGAAATAAAGGACAGCATCAACTATGTGCTCTAACACTTTTGGACCCGCAATTGCACCATCTTTATTAACATGCCCCACAACAATAATAGGTATATCAAGTGTCTTAGCAAGCCTCATGAGCACATTTGTACATTCCTTTACCTGAGTAACACTTCCGGTTGCAGAAGCAAGCTCACTATGATTCATGGTTTGGATGGAATCAATTATTACTAAATCAGGGGATTGAATTTTTATCTCTTCGGCAACAGATTCAATATCCGTTTCTGTCATCACATAAAGGTGATCATTGGTCGCATTAAGTCTTTCTGCCCTTAATTTTAGTTGTCTTTGAGATTCTTCCCCTGATACATAAAGAATATTTAATGAATTAGCCAAATTTTTACAAACTTGAAGCAGTATGGTGGACTTCCCTATTCCTGGGTCCCCACCCAAAAGTATTATAGAACCCTTTACTATTCCGCCACCTAATACTCTGTCTAGTTCATTAATATTGGTTTTATATCTATTTTCATCATGGTTTGAAATTTCTGAAATTTTGATTGGTTTAGAATACTGCCTTGAAATTTTAATCTTTGATCCGCTCTTTAATGAGTTGTTTTCCCTTATTTCCTCCTGGAATGTATTCCAGTTGTTACAAGATGGGCATTGACCATTCCACTTTGGAGATTCAAATCCACAGTCTGAACATACCCAAACACTTTTAACTTTAGAAGCCATTTGCACGTCCTTCTTTCACTAAGTTTAAATAGAGTTATGATAATTAAGTATACCACAATAAATTGCAAAAGCAAGTTTTGATTGATAGTCACTGTTTGTCAGTTTTTTTAGCTCTTCTTCGTTAGACAAAAAACCACACTCAACAATAACCGCTGGAACACTTGCATTATTTAATATGTAAATATTCTTTTCCGCTGGCTTAATTTCTCTTTCATTTTTAGGTTGAACTAATTCTTGTATAGCGGTTTTTATACTAACTGCTAAATCTTTGCTCTTGGGATTGTTTTTTGAAAAGAACATTTGTGCACCGCTATATTTGCTGTCTGAAAATTTATTTTGATGAATACTTACAAGAATGTTATTAGAATTTGAATTGGCTATTTCAGTGCGATTTTTTATGTCACTCACTTTTTGTTGCCTTACTGTATTAGCGTTATCATCATGTATAGATTCATCTTCATTCCTTGTCATAACAACTTTATACCCTGAAATTTTTAGCAATTCCGATAGTTTTTTTGAAATTTCAAGGTTTATGTCCTTTTCATGTACATCAGAATTACTTGCACCACTGTCCATTCCACCATGACCAGGGTCAATAATTATAGTTGGAAATGACTCCCTAGATTTAGCCATAGTTTGTTTTTCAGCATTAAAATATGCATTTACCATAAGAAGAGCAAATGCAATGTACCCGCACAAAACAACTGTGTAAAATAAAGTATCTCTAGCTTTTAGTTTTTTCAATATTCTCACCCTTTAAATTTTTATGCTCTTAAGAATATAAAAATGCCCTAAAAAGTATAAGATTAAGTATAATTAATTCAAGACAGTGTATTTGTAAGCCTTAAAATAAAAGGAATATATTATTTACTTTTTTATAAAGCTTTTTGATCTATTAATAATTTCAACAATAAAAAGAAGGCACTATTATATTTAGTGCCTTCTTTTGAGGGTATTTTTAGAGTTAGCCAACGACTACTGACCCA
>CAKSIH010000008.1 GCA_934462705.1 uncultured Eubacteriales bacterium
ATGAAAACTACAGACTATACAGTTTCAAATTCGAATGAATTGCCGCAAGTTATGGATTACATGGGGAAGTCTGTAGACGCGGTATTTGTTCCTACGGACAATTTAGTTGTTTCGTGTATGCCACTTGTAAGTAAACTTGCAACTTCCAATGGTGTCCCTATCATATGCAGTGAAGCTGCCAGTGTAAAAAACGGTGCACTTGCTACTTACGGAATAGATTTCTATGAGCTTGGAAAGCTAACAGCTAGACAAGCGGTTAAGATATTAAATGGTGAAGCAACACCCCAAAATATGCCAATAGAATATTTAAATACTCCTAAACTATTTTTGAATATCGAAGCTGCTGAGAAGTTGGGTATCATCATTCCAGATGATTTGAAAGGGGATTTGCAATGAATATTTTAATTTCAACTGGTGCTCAGGGGCTAATCTACGCCGTTCTCTCTCTCGGTGTATACATTTCGTTCAGAATTTTGAACTTCGCAGATATGACAGCAGAGGGGAGTTTCGCATTTGGTGGAAATGTTTGTGCCGTTTGCATCATAAATGGTGTAAATCCTGTTATAAGTATAATAGCAGCAGGGGTAGCGGGCTCTTCGGCCGGTCTTGTAACCGGAGTATTACATACTAAGTTTAAGATTCAAGCAATTCTCTCTGGAATTTTAACTATGGTTGCAATATACTCAGTAAACCTTAGAATAATGGGTAAAGCTAACCTTTCTTTACTTGAAAAAAATACAATTTTTAAATTGTCTGGAAACGTGCAACTCTCTAATTTTGCCATTGTACTTATGATCTGCGCAGTATTGATTTTAATGTTAAATTTATTCTTTAAGACCAATTTAGGTCTGTCGATTCGGGCAACAGGTGACAATGAGCAAATGATGCGAGCTTTAGGTACAGATACGGATTCAAAGAAGATTTTAGCATTGATGTTAAGCAACTTCTTATGTGCAGCAGCTGGCGCTTTGCTCACTCAAAGTCAGGGCTATGCAGATGTAAACATGGGCGCAGGTACAATTGTTATTGCATTGTCTTCAATTGTAATAGGAGAAACTTTAATTTTTAATAACTCATTTTTAGCAAAGCTTATTTCCGTTGTTTTGGGGGCAAATGGCTACATACTCATAATTGTTTTAGTGTTAAATTTAGGTATGAATCCAAGTGACTTAAAGCTCTTCACAGCTATTGTCGCTGCTGTTTTATTGGCCCTGCCGAGTATTAGAAAAATCATTAAAAGGAGTGTAAAAAATGTTAAAAATTGAAAATCTGTGCAAGACGTTTGCTCCCAGCAATCCTGATGAAAAAACAATTTTTAATAAGTTAAACTTTACTGCTAGCAAAGGTGAATTTATTACTATAATCGGCGGAAACGGCGCTGGAAAATCGACTTTAATGAATTTAATTTCAGGGTCAATATTTCCGGATGCAGGCAAAATTTATATTGATAATAAAGACGTAACTTACATGCATGAGCATAAACGAGCAAGGTTTATTGGAAGAGTGTTCCAAGATCCTCTCAAGGGAACCGCACCAAACTTAACAATTGAAGAGAATTTGCAGTTAGCAATGCTTAGAAATTCAGTAAAAGGTCTAGAATTTGGCATTAATAAAAAAAACACAGAGTTGTTCCAAGAACGGCTTTTAACATTAAATTTAGGGCTAGAAAATCGGTTAAAAACAAAAGTTGGGTTACTTTCCGGCGGCCAACGGCAAGCACTCACTCTTTTGATGGCAACCATTGTAGAACCAAAAATTTTGCTTTTAGATGAACACACAGCAGCTTTGGATCCAAAATCGCGATGTAATATTTTAAAATTAACTGAAAAAATTGCCAACAGTCCCGAAATGATAACTTTAATGATCACTCATAATATGGCAAATGTCTTATCATTGGGGAACAGAACTATCATGCTAAGCTCGGGCAAAATAGCTCTCGATGCTAAAGGAGATGATCGTAAAAAAATCAATTTTAATTTTGTATATTAGAAAATATTTTTTGAATTTAACTATAAAAAAAGCCGGCCAATAGAATGGGTTTTCCCATTCTATTGGCCGGCTTAATCTATTTATTCAATTATTTTTCCAATTTTTAATTCAAACTTTATGCTGCCATCTGAGTTTACTATGACTTTTTCGATTAACGCATCCCACAGTTTCTCATCAAAGTCTGTTAGCAGTTCTTAACTCTGTTTTAGCTTGATGATTTTTAGCTCGCATTTCAATTTTTCTATTTTTGAAATCTTTGTATCTGGGTACAAAAAACTGATTGTTTCTAATTATTAAATTTAGGGTTAGCAGCATAGTAGACTTGTTTATGTCTTTATTTACATAAAAGGTTAAAACAATTCTTTGACCGTGTCACAGTGACTTCTGCAACTTTTACAAATAAAAGCTGTAAAAGTTGTTTCATTTTTTTGCTTCATAAGGTTTTATTTGTATTTAAAAAAAAATAAGGAAGCCCAAAATATCTGAGCTTCCGATGTGTTTTAAAAACGCTATTTTTATGGCGGAGAAAGAGGGATTTGAACCCTCGCGCCGGTTTCCCGACCTACTCCCTTAGCAGGGGAGCCCCTTCACCACTTGGGTATTTCTCCATAATATTAACTTGGCGGAGGGGAAGGGATTCGAACCCTTGGTCCCTTTCGGGATCACTAGTTTTCAAGACTAGCTCCTTAAACCACTCGGACACCCCTCCAAGCAAAACCACTTAACACCAATATGTTATCATAAAAAGTATCTGCATGTCAAGTATAAAAAAAAATATTTTTAATAATTTTAAATTTAACAGTATCAAAAAATCTTTTTCGATAATATTTTGATAAAAAACTTGATATTAATCTGATGTTATGGTACAATATATATAAAAATATAAGGGGGCGTTTTTATGATGAGAGAAAATGTAAAAGACTTTTACAAATACTTAAGAGAAAATGAGGATGTTAAGAAAGAGCTGGAGGATAACTTAAAAAGGTATACTTTTAGCGATATGAAAGCGGAAGATCAGGAGGCTATTATTTTAAGTGAAACAGAAAAAATTGCTAAGAAGTATAATTTTAATGTTACAAAAAATGACTTGGCCGACTATTTAAAGGAGGCTGGTAAAGAGATGACGGAAGAAGATCTTTTAAATGTTGCAGGAGGATTTTCTACTGCTGGGGTAGCAATGGGATTTTTGCTGCTTACAGGGATATCTATAGGTTCTGGAGCTGCGGTGAATATAGTGAGATCGCGAGATGCAGCACTGTCATCTGGGAGTGATGCTGCGATAGTTCAAATGGATAAAAATTACAAGGATACTGATGCCGATGAAACTGTTGATGTTGAAAATGCTGCTGAGGCTTCCAGTGAAAACGAGAAACTTAGTAATGATAATTTAATGCAGGGGGACACAGAACGAGAGAGTGAACAACTTTCTACGCAGATGGATGAGGGAAGAATAGTGAAAACAAATGTGGCTAAGCCTAGCTTATGGCAACGTTTTGGAAACTTTTTTAAAAACTTTTTCGGAATAAAAAATAATAATGCGTTACCACAAGAAGAAGTTAAAGTAGATAAGGAAGTAGAAAAGGAAGACATGAAGACTGAAGGAGAGGGGCAGAAAATGAGGCAAGCTCCAGGAGAAGAGAAGAAAGAGGGCGAAGAAGAAGAAGAAAAGGGCGAAGAGAAGAAAGAAGAGAAAGAGGAAAAAGAGAACAAGGACGACAAAGGCGGCCCAAACAACGAAGACAAGAACAACGGAGAGGAGAAAGAGCAGAAAGAGGGCAAAAAAGAAGAAAAGCAAGAAGAAGAAAAGCAAGAAGAAGAAAAGCAAGAAGAGAAGAAAGAAGAGAACGACAAGAACAACGAAGAGAAAGAGAAAGACAATAAGGGCGAAGAGAATAAGGGCGAAGAGAAGAAAGAAGAGAACGACAAGAACAACGAAGAGAAGAAGGGCGAAGAGAAGAAAGAAGAGAAAGAGGACAAAGAGAACAAGGACGACAAAGGCGGCCCAAACAACGAAGACAAGAAGGACGGAGAGGAGAAAGAGCAGAAAGAGGACAAAGAAGAAGAAAAGAAAGAAGAAGAAAAGAACGAGAACGACAAGAAGAACGAAGAGAAAGAGGACAAAGAGCAGAACAATGATAACAAAGACGGTAACAAGAACGAACAGGAAAAACAAGAGTTAATAAAAAAGATAAAAGAGCGGATAGATGGAATTAATTCTGTTATTGAGGGTCTGAATGCTGACGGTGATGAAAGCACGAAAGATATTATTGAAGAAAACATAAGCCGTCTTAGAACGGATGAAATGCCTAATGGCTATAAATTGCAAATAAATGAAGCAACGGGTGATGTAATAATAAATACAGATGGAGGGGATGAAACAGTAGGTAAGATAAATATTGGTGGGTTTAAACAAGGGTTGCAGGAGAAAGAAAAGCAAAAAAGACAAGAAGAAGAAGAAAAGCGAGAAAGACTCGAGAAAGAAAAACAAGAGTTAAAAACAAAGTGGAAAGAAAAAATAAAAACAATTAACGAAAAGATTAATGAACTGAAGGATGATGAGGATTTACAGGATTTACAGGTAGGTATTGTTGGCATTGATGCAGAGATTGATATTTTTAAGAGAAAACTGCAAGATGGACAAAATAACTATGTATTAAAAATGGATGAAAAGGGCAAGGTAACAATAGCATTGAATACGAAACAAGATAAAACAGAAGACATAGGTAGCCTACAGCTCGATCGATTGAGTGAATTAAAGGCTAAGGCAGATGAGGTGGAAGAGAAAGGCGGCCAAAATAACAACGAACAAAAGACTGATGAAGAGATAAAAATAGAAATAATCAATGCGGCAAACGCCTATAAAAATACAAAAAGGGGTAATAAAGGCAGACGCAACAAAAGAGAGGCTCTAGAAAAACTAGTTGAGCAATATGGAAATAAAGGTTATACTTTAAAGACTGATGATGGTAAAGGAATTATTGAAGTAATGTTAAATGGTAGTACACTTGTAAACTGTCAAAGAAGATGATCCTGAAAATATCTTAAAGCGAAAGGTCAGCACACAAATAATTTTTGATGTGTTGACTTTTCTTTTTGTTATAATGTATACTTAAATAAAAAAAGTAGGGGCAAGATTATGAAAAAATTAAGGTTGCTAAATAATATATTAAAGTCTACTGGTATATACAGGATAATAATTGTATTTATTGCGTTTTACTTTTTGTGTTCGTTTGTTTTTATTTTTACAGAACCTACAATTCACACGTATGCGCAGGCTATATGGTATAGCTTTTCGGTGGTTTCAACGGCGGGTTTTGGAGATTTTGTTGCGACTAATGTAGTTTCACGAGTCATTTCTATTTTTCTCGGTGTATTTGGAATTTTTGTGGCAGCATTGATTCCGGGCGTAGTTGTTAATTTTTACTCTGAGGTCTTAAAAGCAAAATCCAAGGAAAATTTAGCTGTTCTTTTTGATAAGCTTGAAAATTTGCCGGATCTTCCCAAAGAAGAACTTCAAAAAATATCCGATGAAGTAAAAAAAATTAGAAATAAAAACAGAAGCAATTTAGATTAAGTCTAAGTTGCTTCTGTTTTTATTTAGGCCGCGAGGCCGGTGCAGCTAGCTGCACCAAATGGCAAAGCCATTTTGCAAGCGGAGCTTGCGGCCTCGCGGCCGTGCAATGCTAAAAGCACAAAAACTGTATTTTAAAGCATGTCTTTCTTTTTTAGAATGAGAGCAGATATTACCATCAATACTAAGGAAAGCACGCAAGGAAACCACCAAAGGTTATCAAAGGGTAATGCTTTTATGTTATCACCAATATTCATACCATAAATACCGGAAACAACAGTTGGAATGGAGATAATAAGGCTAACAGATGTTAATATTTTCATAACTACATTAAGGTTGTTAGATATAATAGAGTCGAAGACATCCATAGTACGGGCAAGTATTTTCATTTGAATGTTAGACATTTCAATGGCTTGTTTTATTTCTATTAAAACATCATCCAAAAGTTCCTGATCTTCTTCATAGAGTTTTAGGCGCCTGCCTCTAAGAATTTTCTCGAGAGTTGCTTCGTTTGCTTTAAGAGAAGCGGAGAAATAAACAAGCGATTTTTCTATTTCATGTAGTTGCAACAAGTCTTTATTTTTCATAGATTTTCGAAGTTGCTTTTCAACATGGTCGCTAATTTTATCAATTTGCTTTAAATACTGTAAATATTTTATGGCAGCTCTTAAAATAATACTTAAAACAAATTGGGTTTTTAAGTTTGGAAAGACATTTCTAACAACACCATCTGCAAATTCTGCTATAACCGGGTTATCTCTTAGAGCTAAGGTTATTACATTGTTAGGAGTAAGAATTATTCCAAGTGGTGTAGTGTGGTATGTTATACTATTATTTTCCTTTTTAGCAATTGGAATATCGATAATTATTAATGTATTACCATATTCATTATCTATGTGTGAAGTTTCTTCTTCATCGAGAGCTGCGCGCAAAAACTCTGGATTAATATCGAAATCTTCCATAAGTCTGTTAATTTCGTCTTCATCAGGAGCTATGCAATTAATCCAACAGCCAAATTCATCTTTGTCAATTTCAGTTACTGTACCGTTTATATTTTTATAGTAATTAATCATAAGCTTATCCCCTTTTTTGCAACTTTTTAAAGGGCATGAGCCAATGGACGCAGCGCTTACCCTTTACATATATATAAATTTAAATTAATATCCACAGGGTCGGGATTCATAAATATGTCCTCCATTTTACTTGGATTCTTCAAAGTATTATATCATAAAACGGGGAAAATGAAAAGAATTAAAGTAAATTTTGTATTTAGGGATAAAAATATTTGAATGTAAAACGGATTGATTTTTAGAGTAAAATGCACTACAATATTATAAAGTAAAGGGAGTGAAAATTTTGAACAGAGTGGATAAAGAAAACTATTACCTTGATATAGCTCAGACTGTTATGGAACGAGGGACTTGTCTTAGAAGAAATTTTGGTGCGATTATAGTAAACAATGATCAAATTATTTCTTCAGGATATACAGGCGCACCAAGAGGAAGAAAAAATTGTATCGATCGAAAATGTTGTAGGAGAGAAGAATTGGGCATAAAAAGAGGAGAAAGGTATGAACTTTGTAGATCCGTTCACGCAGAGGCAAATGCAATTATTCACGCAGCCAGAAGTGATATGCTTGGAGGAACGCTATATCTTGTTGGAAAGGAATCAAATGGAGACTATGTTAAAGATGCATCTTCATGTTCTATGTGTAAAAGGCTTATTATAAATGCGGGGATAGAGAAGGTTGTTATACGAAAAGATCCTAAAAATTTTAAAACAGTACTTGTAAGTGATTGGGTGCGTGATGATGATTCTATATCGGATTTAATGGGGTATTAAGTATGATAAATCAGAAGTACAAACTTGGACTTAGGGCTGTAAAAACGGCAATAGCAGTATTTCTTTGCCTTTTATTTTCCGTAATTTTTAGTAGATCAGATGCCCTTATTGCAAGTATAGCTGCGATTATTTGTATGCAGCAAACTTATAATGAAACTTACGATACAGGTCTACATAGGCTTATAGGGACCATAATTGGCGGTGTTGTAGGGTATTTATTTTTACTTTGTGTGCAGTATATACCGCACAAAGACTACGTTAGCATTGTTGTTGCACCTATTTGTATACTTGTAGTAATATATATTTTTAATTTTATAAATCGCAAGGATTCAATTGTTATTGGATGTATAGTTGTGCTGAGCGTTATAATACAATTTGATTATACTAATGGAGATACGTTTATGTATGTTGTTAACAGAGTAATTGATACATCCATAGGAATATTAGTTGCAATGGTAGTAAACAAATTTTGTTTTGCCAAGCATTCTCAAAAAATTATAAGTTCGAACTTAGAGCAACCAACAGAGGAGAATAGAAATGGATAATCTTTCAAATATGGGGGTGATTAAGGAAATTTTAAAAAGGCATGGATTTAATTTTTCAAAGGCTTTGGGACAAAACTTTCTTATCAATCCAACCGTTTGCCCCAAGATGGCTGAGGCAAGTATAACTCATGACAATACTGGAGTAATAGAGATAGGTCCTGGTATAGGGGTTTTAACTAATGAACTTGCAAAAAAAGCTAAAAATGTGGTAGCTTTAGAAATTGATAAAAGACTAATCCCTGTGCTTAATGAAACATTAGCAGAACATAATAATGTTGAGATTATAAATGCTGACGTTTTAAAAATAAATTTAAATCAGTTAATAGAAGAAAAATTTAAAGGTATGAAAGTAGTGGTTTGTGCAAACTTACCATACTATATAACATCTCCGATAATTATGAAGTTACTTGAGGGAAAGCTTAATATAGAGTCGATTACGGTTATGGTTCAAAAGGAGGTTGCAAAAAGGCTTTGTGCCGGTGCAGCAACAAGAGAATCTGGAGCTGTTACGGTATCCGTTAGTTATTATTCTAATCCTGAATATTTATTTACAGTTAGTCCAGGTAGTTTTATACCGGCACCAAAGGTGGATTCAGCAGTTGTAAAGCTAAACGTATTAAAAGAGCCTAAATATAAGGTTTTAGATGAGAGAACATTTTTTAAAATTGTAAAGGTGGCATTTTCTCAAAGAAGAAAAACGATAGCGAATTCTTTAGGTTCAGGGGAGGGTATATCAAAGAAAGATTTAAACGAGATTTTTTTAAAACTTAATATAGATTCATCATTAAGGGCTGAGGGGTTATCTATGCAGCAATTTGCATCAATTGCAGATGAAATATATAAATTAAACGGTTCAATTTCCAAGTAAAGAAATGAACCGTTTAATTTTACAAATAAATACACTTTTAAATTGTTAATCTCTGAAATAAATATCTCGTGAAAAGGTTTTTTCTATAACATCGCTTAAATCATCTGTGTAACGGTTGGCCAAAATGATATCACTGCCTTTTTTGAATTCATCAATATCCTTTATTACTTTGTAACCATTAAATTCAGTAGATTCAAGGGTAGGCTCGTAAATAGCAATATTGATGCCCTTATCAGCAAGACGAGAAATAACGTCATGAATTGCACTGCAACGGAAGTTATCTGAATTTGCCTTCATTGTTAGTCTATATATTCCAACGGTTTTGGGTCCTAGGTTGGCAATGTAATCGGCAATTAAATTTTTTCTTGTATTATTACTCTCAACTATTGCGCTTATTAGGTCATTGGGGATATTCTTAAACTCAGCACGCATTTGTTTTGAGTCTTTGGGTAAGCAATATCCTCCATATCCAAATGAAGGATTATTGTAATGAGAACCTACCCTGGGATCTAATCCGACGCCATCTATAATTTGTTTTGCATCAAGAACTTTAAGTAATGCGTATGAATCAAGTTCATTAAAGAAGGCAACTCTCATGGCGAGGTAAGTATTTGAAAATAGTTTTATAGCTTCAGCTTCGGTTGTATTTGTAATTAAAACATCTACATTGGGTTTTAATGTCGCATCTTTTAGAATATTACTAAATATTTTTGCTTTTTCGGTTAATTCTTCACTTGAATTTTTAGGAATAGATACAATAATTCTTGATGGATACAGGCAATCATATAGAGCCTGCCCTTCGCGTAAAAATTCAGGGCAGAAAAGAATTTTATCATAGTTATATTTTTCTTTCATATTTTCAGTAAATCCAATGGGAATTGTAGACTTAATAACAATTACAGCCTCAGGATTTATTTTTATTACCTCGGAAATAACATCTTCAACCAAGGAAGTGTTAAATAAGTTTTGTTCCGGATCATAGTCCGTTGGAGTAGATACAATAACAAAGTTTGCATTTTTATAAGCTTCTTCTGAGGAAACGGTAGCTTTAAGATTTAAGGTTTTATTTTTAAGATAGTCCTGAATATACTTATCTTCTAAGGGGGAAATTTTATTATTAATCATATCGACTTTTTCTTTAACTACATCTAATCCATAAACTTCATTGTTTTGTGCGAGCAAAATTGCATTTGAAAGACCAACATAGCCAAGACCGGCGACGGCTATTTTGTAATTTTTGCAGTTATCCGGGCTTGCGAAGGTAACATTAAAACAACATACAAACATAAAAATAGATGCGAATAAACAGACGAACTTTCGTTTAATCATAATGACCACCCTTTTTTTATTTATTGTAAGCTTACAAGGATTAGTATAATAGTAATTTTTTTAAAATGCAATACATAAAATTATTGTGAATTTAATACATATTTAAAAAGGAGAAGGTGGGAAGCGGGATTTGTTCATTAACAACAATTATTTGACATAAAATTTTAACTTAATGGATATTGACGTATAATTTGTTTTTATTTAAACTAAAAAAGGGTTTACAATTATTTATATACTAAAGGAGAGTGCAATATGCAGAGTAATTTGTTTTGTGGTAGGTCAACCAAAAAGATTTTATGGGCATTTATGGGTTTAGTCTTATTTTTAAAACCAGGTTTTTCTTTGCAAACTTTTGCTGCATCAGAAACTGTAGAACAAAATGGAGTTAAGATTACAGTTTCAACTGACAAAGATGAATATGAGATTGGTGAAAGTGTTAATTTAAATGTATCAGTAGATAACGAAAATGATTTTGCAGTAAATCCAACGGTAGATCAAGTTGTATTACCTAAGGGATTAAAGTTAAATCCAATAACATTGCCAACAAAAATTGAGGGAAACCAAAGTTCAACAGTAAATGCTTCAGCTTCCTTTGACTCTTCAAATGCATTTGAACAATGGATAACTATGGACATTGGTTCGGAAACACTAAATGTAGGAATTAGAGCGTTAGGTGATGTTTTTGAAAATGGTTCGACATTTTATGTACAGGAGATTCTTCCCGGAACGAGTGAATGGTATGAAGAGAGAAATAATTTAGATAATGACTTTCCAGTTGAACATGTTAAATTTATGCATTTAGGTGTTAAGAAACCAAATTCTGAAGAAAAATATACAACCTTAAATGGAAAGGCAACAATTTTGGTAGAAGTTCCAAAGGGTTGGGATATTGGTGAGCTTGAAGCAGTATTTGTTAGTACTGGGGAAGATGAGGATTTTGAAGAGTTTTACGAAGAAATATCTGGGAAAACATATTTGAAGTGGCATGTAACGCACTTTAGCCCATACGCTATAATAGATAAGCTAACTGATGCTGATGCCAAAACGGAAGTTTCTACCTCAAAAATGGAAGGTTCCACTCCGAAAACCGGAGATAATGTCATATTGTTTATATGGCTTTCAGTTTCAGTAATGGCTTTGGCACTTCTTTTAATAAAGAAGACTCGTAAAAATATGGTTTCTCTTTTGCTTTGTGTACTGTTGGTTGGTGGAAGCTTCATGGTTAAAGGTGTAGAAGAAGTTAAAGCGTATGAAAAAGATTTGACAGTTACCTTGGCTATTAAGGTTGGTGGCCAGGATGTAAACATTGGTGCAACATTTAAGTGCGAGTGGAAAGCCTTTGACGGAGAGGGAAAAGAAAACCTGGAGATTTTAGATAATGGAGATATTAAACTTAAAGTGTTTAACGATGTTTTACCTTCGGTAAAGGACATAAAGATATTTGATGCATATGGTGAAACGGTAGATATAACAAGAAAATCTAATGCTGATGATGGAATAGTATTTAGCGTGAATGAAAACTTAGAAAGTGAAGCAACATATACTCTAAGACTTTGTGGAGAAAATGGTAGCATAATAGATGAATTTGACTTTGAAACTGAGTATGATGGGGCAATAGTTGTTTAATAAGTAATGTAACATTGCACTTTATAGTGCAGTGTTACTTTTATTTTGAAGGAGAATATATGAAAAAATTTATTGTATTCATGATATTGTTTTTATGTTTATGTATGAAAAATATTTTGACTTTTGCGGACTTATCAAGCCCACTTGTTAGTGTAATAATACCTGTTTATAATACTTGTGAATATCTTAGTGAATGCCTTAATAGTGTAGCAAATCAGACTTTGAAGGACATAGAAATTATTCTTGTAGATGATGGTTCTACAGATGGGTCGCTAGAACTTTTAGAAAAATATCGAATTGAGGATCCAAGGGTCACCTTAATAACGCAACAAAACAAGGGTGCCTCAAGTGCAAGAAATAGGGGATTAGATATTGCAAAAGGAAAGTATATTGCCTTTGTTGATTCAGACGATACAATAGACACAGATGCATATGAAATTAGCTATAGCAAGGCAAAGGAAGTAAATGCAGATATATTGATATTTGCAGAGAAGAAACTTTCAGTTAAAGAAGGGATATTTTATAATCCGCTGGAAATATTAAAAAGTGCAAGCTATATACCTATATGGAATAAACTTTATAAACGAGAATTTTTAAATGAGTTCGGCGCAAAGTTTTATGAAAATGCTAAATGTTTTAATGATGACTGTTTTAATACAATTGTAATTCCAAATGCGAAAGTAATTAAATGCATTTCAAATAAATTTTACACGTATAGAAGACGCAGAGAAGGTTCAATACAAACTTCAAGAGATTCAAAAAAGAAGGCAGAAGGAGCACTTATATATGAAAATTATGTAAAAAATAATTTGCAGAAAAATAATTATAACATTAATTATAGACTGTGGCTTGATCAAAAGATTAACAGGCTCAAAAATAGATATAGATAAAGTTTTAAAAGTTAAAAATCCTCCAATTTAGTGGAGGATTTTTTTATTGTTAATCAAGGAAGGATGTATTAGCTAACCTGATGTGTTGCTTCCTCTGAGTCTCTGAACAAGAGGGAGATACACCAAATAGCTGCAAGAGCAACTAAAGTATATACTATACGGCTACCGGCACTTGCTTGGCCGCCAAATATCCATCCTACAATGTCAAACTGGAATATACCAATTGAACCCCAGTTTATTCCTCCAATTATGAGGAGTACTAAAGCAATTTTATCTAGCATAAATTTTTTCACCCCTTATTTCAGATACGGAATCTCCGCTTTAATAGTCTTTGCTCTTAAGCTTTTAATATTCATTTTTATTGACACTAACAATTTTTATAAATTTTGCTTGAAAAATTTTTTTATAAATGATAAACTTAATTACAACAGCAATGATAAAGAGAGTAATTTTGCAAATGCATATTAGAGAGACTGCGACGTGGCTGAAATCGCGGTTTATGTGTAGCTAAATGAAGTTCACTTTGGAGCTGCGCTTTTGAACGCTATATAAGTAGATTGCGCCGGGTTGAACCGTTATATTCATAAAAGAAGAGTTTGCTTTTAGCAAAAATTAGGGTGGTACCGCGGAAGTTTCGCTTTCGTCCCTTTTTATAGGGATGAAGGCGTTTTTATTTTAATTTTTTATGAGGTGATTGCTGATGAGAACACAGATTGAATCTATTTTAAATTTGTTTAAAGAAAAAATAAAAATAGTTAATACCGAAAAGGATATTGAAGACATAAGAATAGGCTTTTTAGGAAAAAAGGGCGAGATTACAAACATTTTAAAACAAATGGGTAAACTTTCGGCAGAAGAAAAGCCTATTATAGGGAAATTTGCAAATGAGGTAAGGCGAGAGATTACTGAAGAGATTGATAAAAGGCTTAAGAGCCTAAAGGAAGAAGAAATAAAAAGAAAACTTGAATCAGAGAAGATTGATGTTACTATACCTGGAAAAAAATACAAATTAGGACATAAACATCCGCTTTCTATAGTTTTAGATGAAGTAAAAGACATTTTTATAGGCATGGGCTTCGAGATAGTAGATGGTCCGGAGGTAGAGCTTGACAAGTATAATTTTGAAGCTCTAAATATGCCTAAGGAACATCCAGCAAGAGACACTCAAGACACTTTTTATATAAACGAAACAACTCTTCTTAGAACACAAACTTCTTCTGTACAGGTAAGAACTATGGAGAAAAAAAAGCCACCAATAAGAATAATATCACCGGGAAGAGTTTATAGAGCAGATGAAGTTGATGCGACACATTCACCACTTTTTCATCAAATTGAGGGACTTGTGGTAGATAAGGGTATAACTTTTTCAGATTTAAAAGGGACGTTGGAGTTTTTTATTTCTCAACTTTATGGAAAGGACGCAGTAATTCGCTTTAGGCCGCATCACTTCCCTTACACAGAGCCATCGGCTGAAGTAGATATAAGATGCTTTGCTTGTAATGGTGAAGGTTGCAGGCTTTGTAAAGGTGAAGGATTTATTGAAATTTTAGGATGCGGAATGGTACACCCAAAGGTTTTGGAAAATTGCGGAATAGATCCTGATGTGTATAGTGGTTTTGCTTTTGGTATAGGCCTTGAGCGTATTGCAATGAGAAGATATAACATTGATGATATGCGATTATTTTATGAAAACGATATGAAATTTTTAAAACAATTTTAAAATTAAAAAGGATTCAGAGGGGCGGTTAATAATATGAATTTATCAATGAGATGGCTAAGAGATTTCGTGGACGTTAACATTGATGCAAAAGAATTTGCAGATAAAATGACGATGAGCGGTTCTAAGGTTGAGAAATTTGAGTATGAAGGTGCAGAAATAAACAAAGTAGTTGTAGGCAAGGTTTTAGAGATAGAAAAACATCCGAATGCAGATAAACTTGTAGTTTGTAAAATAGATGTTGGTTCAAATGAACCAATTCAAATTGTAACAGGCGCAAAAAATTTAAAACAAAATGATATTATACCGGTTGCTTTGGATGGTTCAACACTTATTGACGGTACCAAAATAAAAAAAGGAAAGTTACGTGGTGTGGCTAGCAATGGTATGCTTTGTTCGATTGCTGAGCTTGGTCTTACATTAAATGATTTTCCATATGCTGATGAAAATGGAATTTTTGTGCTAAAAGAAGAAAATTATAAGTTAGGACAAGACATTAGAGAAGTTATAGGCCTTAATGATTTAAAGGTAGAATTTGAGATTACACCTAATAGGCCAGACTGCTTATCTATTATAGGTCTTGCAAGAGAGGCTGCAGCAACTTTTAATAAAGAGTTAAAAATAAATAAACCCAATGTGGTTTCAAGTGAAAGTGGTGCAGATAAGCTTTTAAGCGTTGAAATTCAAGATGAAGATTTGTGCCCGTTTTATAGTGCGAGAATTGTTAAAAACGTGAAAATAGGAACATCCCCACGGTGGATTAGAGAAAGGCTAAGAGCAGTAGGAGTAAGACCAATAAACAATATTGTTGATATAACAAATTATGTCATGATTGAGTATGGTCAACCTATGCATGCCTTTGATTTAAGGTATATAAAAGATGGAAAAATTATTGTAAGAAAAGCAAAAAATAACGAAGAAATAACAACACTTGACGGAACAAAAAGAAAGCTTAACAGTTCTAACCTTGTTATTGCTGATGCTGAAAGTCCCATTGCAATTGCAGGTGTTATGGGCGGGGAATTTAATTCTATTATGGATGATACCACAACGGTGGTTTTTGAATCTGCCAACTTTAATGGGCCTTCTGTACGCCGCACAGCAAAACAGCAAAATTTAAGAACAGATTCATCTTCTAGATTTGAGAAGGGCCTTGATGAAAATTTATGTTTAAGGGCTCTTGACAGAGCATGTGAATTAGTTAATATCTTAAATGCAGGTGAGGTTTTGGAGGAAACTTTAAGTGCGGGGAAGTTAAATCAATCAACAAAACAAATTTATTTTGATGTCGATTTTATAAATAAGTTTTTAAATATAAATCTTTCAAAGGAAGAAATGTCCAATATACTTTTAAAATTGGATTTTGCAATTAAGGATGATTTTGTAATTGTTCCCTCATTTAGAAAAGATGTAAAAAATAAATATGACTTATCTGAAGAAATTGCAAGGTTTTATGGATACAATAATATTCCTTCTACAGGCCTTACAGGTTTTCATTTTGGAAAATATACGAAAGAGCAAAGGTTCGACAAAAAAGTGGCAGAAACAATGTTAGCATTAGGTACAAGTGAAATAAACACGTTTTCTTTTATTAGCCCTAAAAATTTTGATAAAATGATGTTGCCGCAAAATGATAGTTTAAGAGAAGCTGTTAAAATATTTAACCCCTTGGGAGAAGATACAAGCATTATGAAAACCAGCGCTGTTGTAGGGATGCTAAATGCACTTTCGACAAATTACAGCAAACGAAACGAGGAGGTAAGGCTTTTTGAAATTGCCAAAGAATATATTCCTCAAAAAGATAAAATGTTGCCGCTTGAAAGAAATAAGTTGGTTGCAGGCTTTTATGGCTCAAGTATAGATTTCTTTGAAGTAAAAGGAATTCTTGAGGAACTTTTGGGTCAATTAAGAATATCTGGATATGATGTTGAAGCAGTAAGTGAAAAAACATACTATCATCCGGGAAGGTGTGCAAAATTTTCTATGGAAAATTGCGTTTTTGGTTATATAGGTGAAGTGCACCCTCTTGTCTGTAAAAATTATGGTATAAAAACAAGAACATATTTGATTGAAATAGATATGGAAGCCCTATACAGCAATTATAACAGTGAAATAAGCTATGAAGCTATTCCTAAATATCCATCTGTAAACAGGGACATAGCTCTTGTGTGTGACAAAGGTATGCCGGTAATAAAGTTACAAGGGATAATTAAAAAGGCAGCGGGCAAAATTTTAGAAAATATTGAGATATTTGATATTTATACGGGAATTCAAGTTGGGAAAGGCAAAAAAAGTGTAGGCTTCAAGATAACACTTCGCTCAAATGAGGGGACATTAGAAGATGAAGATATTAATGCTAGCATGAATGAAATATTGAAGGCTCTTAGCAATGAAGGAATTGAACTTCGTTCATAATATATAGTTTGCAAAATTACTTGAAATTTATTTTAATATATTGTACCATTAACTTACGGGGGTGCTATTTATGTTTGACAAAACAATGACTTTTTCTGTATGTGAAAATCAAGATGAAAATGTAAAGCGTATACTTTCAATTGTTTATGATTCATTGAAGCAAAAGGGGTATAATCCGATAAATCAAATTGTTGGATACATTTTGTCTGAGGACCCAACATATATAACAACTCAAAATAATGCTAGGAACCTTATTTGTAAAATAGACCGCGATGAACTTTTAAAATTACTTGTAAAATCATACTTAGATTTAAATTAAACAATAAATTATTTATGCGGGGGGATTTTAGATGGCAAGGAAAAAATTGCAGGAAAATGAATTTATGACATATAAAAATAAACCCTTTGTGAGAAGCGGAGACACAATATACTATGGAAGTATGAGCGAACCTTATGTTATTAAAATGGAGATAAAAAGTAAAAAAGATTTATATGGTCAAGAGGTTGCAGATTCAGTCATGATTGAACTTTTAAGTACAGATGAAAGTCTAAGTGCGAGAAAAAGGATTATGAAAAGCACAGAGAGAAAGGGATTGTATTTAGCATTGGATTTAGCAGAAGCTTGGCTTGAAAAGGCGTTGAATGTAGATAAATAAAGATAAAAATCTTCAAAGAAATTCTTTGGAGATTTAATTTTTACTTGCAAATATCTAGTTTTATTGTTATAATGATAAATGTTAATTTTTTTGGAGGTGCATTTAAATGAATGGAGAAAATGGCGGAATAGGAATTATGAATATTGTAATTTTGCTAGTCGTTTTTGCTGGTATGTACTTTTTTATGTTAAGGCCAAATGCAAAGAGGAAAAAGCAAGAAGAAGAGATGAGAAACAACATCCAAATAGGAGATGAGATTACCACTATAGGCGGATTAGTAGGAACAGTTATTGGAATAAAAGATGATATAGAGGCCCTTATTATTGAAACAGGGGTTGATAGAAGTAAAATAAAGATAAAAAAGTGGGCTGTTGCAAGTAATAATAGTGCAGAGGTAGAAACAGCTAAAAAATAAGTATAAATAGGTTTCCTTTTGAATATTGATAAGTAAATAATATTATTCTTTATTTGGAGGGAAAGTTTTGAGATACGGTAGGATAAACACAAAGGCGGAGTCTAGTAATTATAAAAATTTGTTCACATCGTTGATATGGGGGCTTTTGGCGGGAGCAATTGTTTGCACAGCATTTTTGTTTGCATTTGCATTTGTTTTTGTAAAGATGAAATCTGTGCCTTTTTCTGTGATTAACACGCTGGCTATAATTTGTGAGTCTATAGGCGCGTTTGTTTCGGGGTATATAGCTGTAAAAATTCATAAAAAAAATGGCTTAATATATGGTGCAGCTGCAGGATTTGCTCTTTTTTTAATACTTACTATAGTTGGCTTTGCTGTATCGAGAGATAAATTTACATATATTACTTTAATAAAGTTTTTATTTCTTACATTAATGGGAGCAGTAGGCGGAGTTTTGAGTGTTAATAAGAGATCAAAATAGATATTTAAAAATTCTACAATTTATGTTATAATATTATAAATGAAAAAAAGGAGGGTTTAATGCATGAAGCACGTTAAAACTTTAAACAAAGCAAAGTTAAAACAAAGCGCGATAAATGGTGGATGTGGAGAATGTCAGGCTTCTTGTCAATCTGCTTGCAAAACATCTTGCACTGTTGCAAATCAAAAGTGTGAGAAATAGTTTTAAAATCGCTTATATGGCGGGGAAGGCTCCCCGTCTTTTTTGTAGTTAGAAGAAAGTTAGGATGGTAAATAATGATACATAAATATAAACTTAACGGGTATAATATAGTTTTAGATGTAAATAGTGGTGCTGTGCATGTAGTTGATGATATTGCATATGATATTCTGGACCTTATAGATGAAAATATGGATGAAAATTTAGGCGAAAAGGAATATAATGAACTTTTGAAAAAGTATAAGAAAGACAGTATAACTGATACATATAACGAATTATATTATTTATATAAAGAAGAACAGCTTTTCTCTAAAGATGTTTATGAAAAGTACTCTTCAATGATGATAAATACGCCGGTTAAAGCAATGTGTTTAAATGTTGCACATGATTGTAATTTAAGGTGCGAGTATTGCTTTGCAGCAAAAGGTGACTTTGGAACTGGAAGAGAGTTAATGCCATTTGAGGTTGGGAAAAAAGCTATTGATTTTCTTATAAAAAATTCAAGCTCAAGGCATAACCTTGAATTGGATTTTTTTGGCGGCGAACCGCTTATGAATTTTGATGTTGTAAAGAAAATTGTACAGTATGCGAGAATTGAAGAAAAAAAACATAATAAAAATTTTAGATTTACAATTACAACCAATGGCCTTTTATTAACAGATGACAAGATAGATTTTATAAATAAAGAGATGTCTAATGTGGTGCTTTCGTTGGATGGAAGAAAAGATGTAAATGATAAACTTAGAATTACTCCAATTGGAAGAGGCAGTTATGATGTTATAGTTCCACAGTACCAGAAGTTAGTCAAGGGAAGAGGGGACAAGGATTATTATGTAAGGGGAACATTTACAAAGCATAACCTTGATTTTACCAAAGACGTCCTCCATATGAATGAGTTAGGTTTTGAGCAGCTGTCTATTGAACCGGTAGTTTCAGATCCCAAGCTTGATTATTCCATAAAAGAAGAAGACATAGAATTAGTTTTCAAGGAATATGAAAATTTGGCAAACACAATTATAGCAAACAAAAAAAGGGGTAATAAGTTTAACTTTTTTCACTTCATGATAGACTTAGACCAGGGTCCATGTGCAATAAAGAGATTAAGAGGCTGTGGTTGCGGAAATGAATATATTGCAGTTACCCCTAGGGGGGACATTTTTCCGTGCCATCAATTTGTGGGGAATGATGAGTGGAAAATGGGAAATGTTATGGATGAAACTTTTAATAAAGAGTTAAAAAAGCTTTTTTCAATGGCTAATGTATATACTAAAGAAGACTGCAAGAATTGTTGGGCAAAGTTTTATTGCAGTGGTGGATGTAATGCGAACAATTGGCAGTATGAAAGAGATATTTTAAAGTCTCATAAAATAGCTTGCGATTTAGAGAAGAAAAGGCTGGAATGTGCCATTATGATAAAAGCTGCACTGGCATAACAAAGCATATGTGTCAAGAGGTAAAGTCAATTATTTTAGCTCGAGTATAATTGCAGTTTACTTTTCTGAATTTTGGATGTGTTAATAGATGAGGCAGTAAAAAAAGGGTGAGATTGCATGACCATAAAAAAGAATGACTTAATTGAGCTGAAAATAGAAGATATTACTTTTGATGGCAATGGCATAGGGAAAATAAATGGTATGGTGGTATTTGTGGCTAACTGTGCAGTTGGAGATAGTTTAAAGGTAAAAATTTTAAAAGTAAAGAAGAACTATGCTTTTGCAAAAATTGAGAGTTATATAAAGAAATCTAAAGACAGGGTTGATATTGATTGTGAAAATGCCGGAAAGTGTGGGGGCTGTGTTTTTAGACATATAAATTATGAAGCAGAGCTTAAGCTTAAGGAATCAAGGGTTAAGGACACTATTGAAAGAATAGGTGGGATTAAGGATTTAAAAATAGAAAAGATTATTGGATCTGAAAAGGTTGATAATTATAGAAACAAAGCACAATTACCAATATGCAAAAATAAGTATGGACAATATGAGTTGGGCTTTTTTGCTTCGCATAGCCATAGGGTAATTGATTGTAAAAACTGTTTTTTGCATCCTCCGGTTTTTAACGACATAATAAGGGCTTTTAAACGTTGGGCGACACAGACAAAGGCTTCGGTGTATGATGAAAAAACAGGCAAGGGTATGCTTAGACATTTGTACATTAGAATAGCTGAATCAACGGGAGAAATAATGGTTTGTGTTGTGGCAAATTCAGTAAGCCTTAAAAATGAAAAACAGCTTGTTGAAGATTTAAAAGGTTGTTCTAAAAATATTTTTTCTATAGTTATAAATTCCAATCTTGACAAAACTAATGTTATACTTGGGCAGGATAATAGAGTAATATGGGGAAAACCATATATAACAGATATAATGTGCGGATTAAAATTTAACATATCTCCGAACTCATTTTATCAAGTAAATAAATTGCAAGCAGAGAATTTATATAGCTTAGCAAGAAGGTATGCAGATTTAAAAAGTGATGAAATATTGTTAGATTTGTACTGTGGAACAGGAACGATAGGTCTTACAATGGCAAGGGACTGCAAAAAATTAATAGGTGTAGAGATAGTTGAGCAGGCAATAGAAAATGCAAAAGAGAATGCTAAAGCTAATCATATAGAAAATTCAGAGTTTATATGCGCAGATGCTTTAAAATCGGTAGAAGTATTGCTGAAGAAAGGTGAACTCCCTGATGCAGTGATAATAGATCCTCCAAGGAAAGGTTGCAGTGAGGACTTAATACATATAATAACTGAAAAACTGTTACCGAAGCGGGTGGTATATGTATCTTGCGATCCTGCAACTTTGGCAAGGGATCTTAAAATTTTTAAAGCTAAAGGTTATGAACCAATGGTGTTAACTCCGGTAGATATGTTTCCTCGTACAAGCCATGTTGAGTGCGTAGTATTGCTGTTAAAGGTGTGATAGAAAAGGATAGCAATGTCGTATTTTCAAAGCTTTAAGACTAACGGGGGCAATCTTAGAGAGGGGTTATTGTAGTGCTTTAAAAATATCAATAGGTTAATGTTCCTTGCAAGACTGATATAGTGTGGATGTAGAATGATTAAGGAAAAGCTGTAGCTAAGATGTAGAAAAAGAACGAATATTGTATTATAATTATTGGTAAGTGGTGAAAGATTTATTAACTAGGCTAACCAGCTATAGGCTTGATTATAAATATTTTTTAGGAGAGTGCTGTTTGATTAAGTACAGAACAATGGAGATTGTAGCGTAACCGGGAGGTTTGCGAACAATCAAAACAAACCTCCCGCAAAAATTGCATTTGAGTTGACAAATTTCAGGAGGGAAAATAATGAATAAAAACAACATAGTAATTCGTTTAGAGGAAAAAGAAGACTATAGGAAAGTAGAAAATCTTGTGAGAGAAAGTTTTTGGAATGTATATCGTCCGGGGTGTGTGGAACACTATTTATTAAATCAGTTAAGGGATGATGCGGCATTTGTTCACGAACTTGATTTTGTTATGGAACAGGATGGGAGACTAATCGGTCAGAATGTCTTTGTTAGGGCAGAGATAAAATCAGATGACGGTAGAAGTATTCCAATTATGACTATGGGACCTATTTGTATTGCTCCGGAATTTAAGAGGAAAGGCTATGGTAAGATTTTGTTAGATTATTCTATGCAGAAGGCTTTTGAGCTAGGTTGTGGAGCACTATGTTTTGAAGGTAACATAGACTTTTATGGAAAGAGTGGGTTTACTTATGCGAGTGAATTTAGCATTCATTATCATGGGCTTCCCGAAGGTGCAGATGCATCATTCTTTTTATGCAAAGAATTAATTCCAGGATATCTTGACGGTGTGTCGGGAGAATATGCTACGCCAAAAGTATATTTTGTTAATGAAAATAATGTAGATGCATTTGATAAAACGTTTCCCGCCAAGGTAAAATTAAAACTTCCAGGTCAACTTTTTTAAACGAAAAAAGGTTTTAAGTTAACGGTGGGGAGGTTTGTACTTCCCCGCTTAAGACTTAAATGGAATTTTATCTGCGCGAACATCTAGCTAATGTTAAGTAAAGTTTTATAGTATTGATGTTAAGAAAAGCAGAGTATTTGCAAGGCTTTGCCTAAAATAAAAAAGGGGTGGGCATATATGCTTGAAAAAATGAGTGAATTTTTTGAAAAGAGATTAGATGAATACGATAATTATATGATGACAAACATTGAATTTGCAGACAGGTTTTATCAATTTACTGCAAAGTGCTTGCCTGCCAAAGAAGGTTGCCATGTGCTTGATTTAGGCTGTGGAACTGGTCTTGAATTGGGAGAGTATTTTAAGGTAAATCCGTCTGCTAAGGTAACAGGAATAGATTTATCAGAAGGGATGTTATCTGTACTTAAATCAAAGTTTGCTGACAAGGATATTACATTAATTTTAGGTTCATATTTTGACCTGCCCTTTGGCGAAAGTGTTTTTGACGCTGCGGTGTCTGTAGAAAGCCTGCATCATTTTACAAAAGAAAAAAAAGTACCTCTATATAGTAAGCTGCACAAGGCGTTAAATGAAAACGGATATTTTATATTGACCGATTATTTTGCACCCTCGGCTGCTAAAGAAACTATGTACCGTGAGAAATTGCTCGCATTGAAAGAAGAGCAAGGTATAAGAGACAATGAATTTTATCATTATGACATCCCTCTTACTGTAGAGCACGAAAAAGAGGGGTTGCTTCAGGCAGGGTTCTCGTCTGTTGAGGTGCTGAATAAATGGGGTAATCATTGTACATTAAAAGCGGTTAAGTAACCTTTAATTTGCCTGTGGATATATTCCACAAATGGCTCAAACAATGAATTGGCAGTGGATATGTTCTCATAAACGGGCAACTGACAAAAATTGATGAAAATGCACTTACTGTCCTCTTGTGCCATGTAGGGGTTATCATACTGTTATTACAGGTTTGTGCTTATCATATTTCTTAATTGATTAAATTGCATGGGTCAAGCAGGTTGATGTTTAGGAGGAATATTTTGAAGAATGCATTACTAAATGATATTGTACGCTTTTTAAGAGATTGTGGGGTATTTTATGTTCTTACAATCAATGGAAAGTGTCCGGTGGGAAGACCTTTTGGTGCAATAATGGAATATAAAAATTATTTGTATATTGCTACAGCGGATACTAAGCCTGTTTATAATCAATTAAAAGAAAATGAAAACATACAAATTCTTGCATTGAAGCATGGAACCCGAGATTGGTTAAGAGTTAGTGGGATTGCATCAGAATGCTATGATTTAGATATTAAACAAAGGATGTTAAATGAATGTCCGGTACTAAGCAAACATTATGAATCAGCTAAGGTAGAGCATTACAATGTTTTTAAAATAAGGGTTATTAATAGTGAATTTAATTAAAGGACGATTGTAATAGAGTGCTTTATGGTGGATATATTTTTTGTGTTATGGTATAAAGGTAAATTTACACTTAAACAGCAACCATAGTGTTTAAACAGAAAGGAGGCTTAGGGTATGTTTCGTATAACCTAAGCCTTTTTAATACAAATTAATTATTTACTAAATTAGTATTACTTTTATAGAGTTAGCCTTGTACAAATTCGCAGCTTGTATTAGGACTTTCCATATAAAATACTAACTTATTATTTTCGGTTAGCTTAAATGCAGCCTTGCATGAGGGAATTTCTTTAATTGTTTTTAGCATTTTTCCATTAATGGGAGATTTTAAAATAAAACCTTTATTTTCATGAATATTTATATCTAAACGCAAAGTTTTGTTGCAAATTGATATATTATTTTTTTCACATCTTAAAATTTTTCCTCCATTATAGGTAGCAATTCTATATTCCTTTCCCTTATAATATATAGCACAAATTACTCCTGGAAAATGGAAGCCACAAAAAGGTACATCTGCAACAGCAACCACTATAGAACATTTTTTATTAAAGTCATTACTTTGAACCCAAGCATAGCTGGTGAGAAAGGAATTTCCACTATCTTTTTCAATATAGCCTGTACCATGGGAGAAATCAAAACATTCTCCATTTATTTCAATTTGACCATTGGTATAGTGATGCATACTTATAACTCCGTGACGACATTTCATAGGAAAAAATTTAAAAGGTCCCATTATGTCATTCTTTAAAGGTGTTAAATTACTATAAGTAATTTTTCCTTTTACATTTAGTTTTTCAGTTTTGATGTTTAGGCTTATTCCATTAAAAGAAAAAACATTATTGCTAATTATAACTTTATCACCTTTAACAAATTGTGATTTTGGAAAATCTATATTATATGATGCATCATTTGTAATAAACTGAATGAATGCACCGGAACTTGAAATTCCGGGTATTATTGCTAAGGTTTGTAAACTATTTTGGTGTTTAAAATACCATCCTTCGAAAAATTTTTTAGACATTTATATCCTTCTTTGCTGGATTATCGATAATTTTGCCATCTTGATTAAAACGGGAACCATGGCAAGGGCAGTCCCATGAATGTTCATGTTTATTCCACTTAAGAGCACAACCTAAATGAGAACATCTTTTAACGGTCGGAGTACAAAAATTAATTATAGTTTCGCCTAGATTAGTAAAAAGTTGAGGTTTTAAAATACTTCTAGATGGCGAAAAAATTTCAGAAAAATCATTCTTTTTATCTAGTACTATATCTGATAAGATTTTAGCAGATATCATTGAAGAAGTCATTCCCCATTTGTTAAAGCCTGTTGCAACAAACCAATTAGGAGTATTTTTTGAGTAATGTCCGATATAGGGGATATCGTCTAGTGTCATACAATCTTGAGTTGACCAGAAATACTTTTCTTTTGAATTTGGGTAATATTTTTTTACAAACTCTCTAAGCTCAGTGTATCCACCGCCACTTTTGCCTGTGCGATGACTTCCTCCTCCAATGAGCAATAAATCTTTATAATTTCTAAAGGATATACCGTTTTGTGCCTCGTCAACATACATTTCATTTGGTTGAGGGGCATTTTGTATGCCTAAAACATAAGAGCGGTCTTGATACATTTTTAAAAAGTAAGAACCATGAGAGTTTACAAAGGGAAAGTGTGTTGCAATAATTATTTTTTTTGCTTGTATTTTTGCACTTTCAGTGAAAGCAGTGTTCCCCTTGAGTTTGTATACAAATGTGTTTTCATAAATATTTAATTTTTCAGATATTTTAGCGAGAAACTTTAAAGGATTAAACTGAGCCTGATTCTTAAATTCTATAGCGCCAGATATTTTTATAGGTATTGAAACCGTTTCTAAAAAATCTGCATTATAGCCTAGTTTTTGCAAAGCTAATAATTCATTTTCTATCTTATTTCTATCATTTACTGAATAGGTGATTGAGGATACCTTTTTAAAATCGCAGTCTATATTTTGGCAAAGATTTTCGTATGTCTCAACAGCATTTTTGTTAGCTTCAAGGTACTGCTTTGTAAAATTCACTCCGTAGTTTTTAATTAATTTTTTATATATGGGGTTTTGAAATGTAATTTTGGCAGTTGTATTTTTAGTGATACCCATACCAATTTTACGAGCTTCAACGAGCATGTAGTCTATGTTTTGCTTTTCCAAAAAATATGCACACAATATACCAGCTATTCCACCGCCAATTATTAGGACATCTGTCTTTTTATTGCTATTTAATTTAGGAAAGCTTTTTATTTTAACATTTTCATGCCATACTGATTTAATGATTACTCACCTGCAATTCTTGTTTTTACTAGTGTTTTACAATATAATGCAATTATGTATGCAACATATTTTTATAATAGACATAAGAATAATTTTATGAGTAACACGAAATCTTGCTAATATGAGGCTGAGCTATTGACTAAAAATGGTTTACAAGTATAATGTTATAGTATCGTATTAAAGTAAAGAGCAATTGTGCTATGAAAGGAGCACTTAATATGAATGGACCCAATCCGGAGAGTATGTTTCCCAATAGAAATATTAAAAGTCTATGCTTCATAAAAAATGTTGTTAAAAATCCTAATATTATTGTGGGGGATTATACCTATTATGATGAAATAAATGGAGCGGACAAGTTTGAAGAACGGGTGACTCATCACTATGATTTTATAGGGGATAAACTAATTATTGGCAAGTTTTGTGCCATTGCAAGGGGCATAGAATTTGTTATGAATGGTGCAAATCATCGGATGGATAGCATTACCACTTATCCTTTTTATATTATGGGAAATGGTTGGGATAAAATCGTGCCAACTATTAATGAACTTCCTATCAAGGGTGACACGATTGTTGGAAATGATGTTTGGATAGGGCAAAATGTTACTGTTATGCCTGGTGTACATATTGGAGACGGTGCAATAATAGGTGCAAGTTCAGTTGTTGCGAGCGATATTCCGCCGTATAGTGTGGCTGTTGGCAATCCGTGTAGGGTTATAAAAAAAGGTTTGAGGAAGAATTAATAAAATATTTGTTAGATCTTAAGTGGTGGAATTGGAGTGCGGATAAAATTTTTCGTAACCTAGATGCGCTAAGTAGTGGAAATCTTTTAAAAATAAAAAATATTTTGAATTAGTTTAATAAATTAGTAAAGGCTGAGTGATATGATTTTAAAAACAAAGCGGCTTATATTGCGTTCCTGGTTGCAAGAGGATGCAAATAGCCTGTATAAGTATGCAAAAGATTCAAGGGTAGGTCCGGCTGCGGGGTGGCCAGTACATACGAGTGTAGAAAATAGTAGGCAAATTATAAAAGATATTTTTTCAAAAGAAGAAACGTATGCGGTAACTTTAAAAGATAAGGATATAGCGATAGGGTGTGTAAGTATAAGCATAGGTTCTTCAAGCCACCTTGGGATTTCATATGATGAGGCTGAAATAGGTTACTGGATTGGTGTTCCATATTGGGGACAGGGACTTATTACTGAAGCAGTGCAGGAACTGATGCGACATGCTTTTATAGATTTAAATCTCAATGTGCTTTGGTGCGGTTGTTTTGAAGGTAATGTTAAATCCAGAAGAGTTCAAGAAAAGTGTGGTTTTACATATCAGTATACACATGAAAAATTTTGGAACCCATTGAATGAAATTCGAACGGAGCATGTAAGCAAAATTTCTAAAGACCGGTGGGAGACATTAAGTCGTTAAAGTATGTTTCGTTCATATTTTTATAAAACATGGGAGTTTAATTATTTATTTTGTGTCAATATACAAATTTGAAAAATATATCTCTTTTTTCTCCTTTAGAAAAATACTTGAGCGTTTTCATGTTATAATAATTTTAAAATATTTTTAGGAGAGTCGTTATGAAAAAATTTATATCTACAATACTTATATTTACAATGCTTTTTACGGGAGCAGCGGCAGCATCGTGTTTTGCACAGGAGGAAAGTTATTTGGTAGATACAGATAAAACCCCTTCAATAAATGTTAATATAGATATACAAGCAAAGGGCGGTGAAGCTAAAGCAGAGTCTAAGGCAACTGCTTCAAGTGGTTCCAGGTTTTCTAGAATTGCTAAGTTTGCTTTATGTATAGCGATTTTTGTTATAGCAAAAAAGTATGTAAAGTCTAACATGGAAAATATAAAAGATATGCTTGAGGATATAAAATCGTACATTAAAGATTTACCTCAAAGTTTAACAGAAAAGTTTTCTAATTATAGAGTGGAGAACCTCAATATAGAGCAGGAGGAGCAAGTTTCTGAAATTGATTCTGAAAAACAAGAATCTAAAATGGTCTTTTTTAAATCATTGCTGTTTCACCTGGTTTCTGATATTAAAAATATATGGCGAAGTGGAGAACAAGAGAAACTCAATGAAAATGGTATTTTTAACACTGATCAACCAATTAAGGTAATATCTAGCTTGAGTTAATAAGATCTTATGATGTGTATAAAATAAAAACTTCGAGTAATTTACTCGAAGTTTTTATTTTATAAGGTCAGACATATTATACATACCAGCGGCTTTTTGGGATAAGTACAAAGCAGCATTAATTGCACCAATGGCAAAGACTTCTTTTGATTGTGCAGAGTGCGAAATAGTAACAATTTCATTATTTCCAGCAAAGATTATCTCATGCTCACCGACAATAGTACCTCCACGGATCGAGTGTATACCAATTTCATTTTTTGAACGTTTTTTTCTATATCCATGCCGATCATATATATATGTCATTTTATTTGAGCAAACTTCTTTTATTGCATCAGCAATCATTAATGCTGTACCGCTGGGGGAGTCTATTTTTTGGTTATGGTGCTTTTCAATAATTTCAATGTCAAAGCTGTCAGATAATACAGAAGCGGCTTTTTTTGAAAGTTCTATTAATAGGTTTATTCCTAGAGACATATTACCAGAAAAGAAAACAGGTATTTTTTTAGAAGCACTATAAAGACGATCAATTTGCTCACTTGAAAAGCCTGTTGTACATATTACTATAGGTATTTTTTTATTTTCTGCAAACTCTAAAACCTTTTCTGTAAGAGCTGGGTTTGAAAAATCAATTATTACATCAAAGTCCACATTTATATCCTTTGTAGAATTAAAGATTGGAAAATTAGCGTTTAAATTAACCTTTCGATCTATTCCGGCAACCACTCGACAATTTTCCCTTTTAGAAATAGTATCAGCAACAACGGTACCCATTTTACCGCAAGCACCACTTATTGCTATAGTTGTAATTAACTTAGCATCTTTTAGCTTTTGTGGATTTCTTTGCAATACATTATCTAGTGATACCATAGTTTTTCATTGCCTCTCGAAGATTTTCAATTTTTTCTTTGCTCATAGAAACAAGGGGAAGTCGACATTCTCCACATTTAAAACCCAATAAGTTTAATGCATGTTTTACAGGAATAGGGTTGACATCACAAAATAGTGCATTCATAAGTTCTAACGATGATAAAAATAATTTAAGGCTTTCACCATGTTTGCCTTCAAAATATTTTTCGGTTATTTCGTGACATTCAAAGGGGCAAATATTTGAGAATACAGATATAACGCCGATGCCTCCAAGAGATAATATAGGGACAATTTGGTCATCGTTACCGGAGTAAACAGCAAGGTTGTCGCCGCAAAGAGATATAGTTTTTGCAATAGATGAAATATCACCGTTAGCTTCTTTTGTGGCAACTATATTTTTATGTTTAGAAAGTTCCAAGTAAGTTTCGGGGGCTATGTTTACTCCAGTTCTTGAAGGAACATTATATAAAATAATTGGTATATTAACATTATCAGCAATGCGATTATAATGCGAAACAAGCCCTTTTTGGGATGTTTTATTATAATATGGAGTGACAACTAAAAGGGCATCTACTCCAAGTTCTTCAGCTTCTTTGCAAAGCTGCACAGCGTGCTCAGTATTATTACTTCCGGTACCTGCAATTACAGGTACACGACCGGAAACTTTTTCAACTGTAAATTTGATTACTTCATTGTGTTCATCATGGGTTAAGGTTGCAGATTCTCCCGTGGTACCGCATGTTATGATAGCGTTTGTTTTGTTATTAATTTGAAATTCGATTAGCTCTTCAAGAACATTGTAATTGACGGATCCATCAGCGTTCATAGGAGTAATGAGTGCAACACCAACTCCCTTAAAAACAACTTTTTTAGTCATAGCGATAAATTCCTCCATTTTTAAATAATTAATTTAGGTAACCGTTAGCACATAAAAGTTCGGCCATTAAAACAGCTCCACCAGCAGCTCCACGGACGGTATTGTGTGACATGCAGACAAATTTTATATCATATTGAGAATCATTACGCAGTCGTCCAATAGATATTCCCATACCGTTTTCTAATTTTCTATGTAACTTTATTTGAGGCATTGAGGGATCATCAAAGTAAGTTAAAAATTGTTTTGGAGCACTTGGTAAATTAAGTTTTTGAGGTTCACTCTTATAATTTTGCCACCTATTTTTTATTTCGTCAAGACTAATTTTTTCTTTAAGTGAAGCAAAAACAGCAGCAGTATGTCCATTGCTTACAGGTACTCTTATACACTGAGAGGTTATGCTTGGCAAGGTAGCATTTTCAATTACATTATTATTTATTTTGCCCCAAATTTTTAAAGGTTCAAGCTCAGATTTTTCCTCCTCACCTGAAATATAGGGAATAATGTTATCAAACATTTCAGGCCAAGTTTCGAAGGTCTTTCCAGCACCGGAAATAGCTTGATATGTGCAAGCCAAGATTTTTTGCAAACCAAATTTTAAAAGTGGATGCAATGCTGGAACATAGCACTGCAGTGAACAATTAGATTTTACAGCGATGAACCCTTTGTTAGTTCCTAGTCTTTTCTTCTGGAACGGAATAATTTCAGCATGCTCTGGATTAACTTCAGGGATAATCATAGGAACATCAGGAGTACTTCTATGTGCGCTGTTATTGGAAATTACTGGGCACTCTTTTTTTGCATACATTTCTTCAAGATTTTTAATTTCATCTTTTTTCATATTAACGGCGCAAAAAACAAAATCCACGAGTGAAACTATTTTATCTATATCTTTAACAGCATCTAATACGGCCATATTTTTTATATTATTATTTAGTTCAGTTTCCATGCTCCAGCGGCCATTTAAGGCTTCTTCATAGGTTTTTCCTGCAGATTTTTCGCTGGCAGCGAGAACAGATATATTAAACCAAGGATGATTTTGTAAAAGAGAAACAAACCTTTGACCTACCATTCCGGTAGCCCCAATTATACCAATGCTAAACTTTTTCATTGTAATTGAAATACAAAAAGTATTTCTTTCCCACCTTTCAAAGGAGATTTTTGTGCAGAGTAATAAAAACATACTAACAATAAAAAAACCGGTTGTAATAATACCGATGATGAAATATAATAAAAATTATTGGCGTTTTTATAAAATAAGTTAATAAAAGCATATTTAACGTAGATAAATATATCATTTATGTGTCATACTGTCAATTAAAAGGAGGATTTTTTTGAAGACTAAAGATTTTTTTTACGATTTGCCAAGTGAACTAATAGCTCAAGATCCGCTTGAAAAACGAGATCATTCTAAATTAATGATGCTAAATAGAAAAACAGGGGAAATTAATCATAGTAATTTTTATGATATAGTTAATAAACTTATGCCGGGGGACTGTCTTATTTTAAATAATTCTAAAGTTTTGCCAGCAAGAATTTTTGGAATAAAAGAGAGTACAGGTGCTAAAGTTGAATTTCTTTTGCTGAATAGGATATCGGAAGACACTTGGGAGGCATTGGCAGGTCCCGGAAAACGTGCAAAAGAAGGAAGTAAATTTAATTTTGGAAAAGGACTTATGTATGGAACGGTTATCCAGGTAAAAGAAAACGGTAATCGGATTGTTAGGTTTGAATTTAACGGAAGTTTTTATGAGTGCCTTAATGAAATTGGACAAATGCCATTACCTCATTATATAACCCATAGCCTTGAGGATAAAGAGAGATATCAAACTGTTTATGCTAAGGATTTAGGCTCAGCGGCGGCGCCTACAGCAGGGCTGCATTTCACTAAGGAGCTTTTGCAAAAGATACTAGATAAGGGAGTAAAGATTGGTTACGTTACGCTCCACGTGGGCTTAGGCACCTTTAGGCCAGTTAAGGTAGAGGATGTATCGAAACATAAAATGCACAGTGAGTATTATAGTATTCCGGAGGAAACAGCAACTTTAATAAGAGAAACAAGAAAAAAAGGTGGAAGGGTGATAGCTGTTGGAACGACTAGTTGTAGAACTCTTGAGTCAATGTATAAAGAAAAGGGACAAGTAGAAGCGTGTAGCGGATGGACAGATATTTTTATTTATCCAGGATATAACTTTAAAGTTATAGATGCAATTATAACGAATTTTCATCTTCCGGAAAGCACTTTAATTATGTTAATTTCTGCTTTTGCAGGGAAGGATTTAGTATTTGAGGCATATAAAAATGCAGTAAATAATAAATATAGGTTTTTTAGTTTTGGGGATGCAATGTTTATATATTAAACTAAAACGTAAAAAATTTGATATGAAAGGGGACTAATGATGTGTATAAGCTAATAAAAAAAGAAGGCAACGCAAGAAGGGGGGAATTTGTTACTCCACATGGAACCGTTCAGACACCGGCATTTATGAATGTAGCAACTTGCGGTGCAATAAAGGGAGCAGTTTCTGCGTATGATTTAAGGGATATAAGGTGCCAAGTACAGCTTTGCAACACCTATCATTTACATTTAAGACCGGGAGATAAGGTGGTAAAAAAGATGGGTGGGCTTCATAAGTTTACTGGTTGGTCTGGACCAATACTTACGGACAGTGGGGGATTTCAGGTTTTTTCCCTTGCCAAACTTAGAAATATAAAAGAAGAGGGGGTTTATTTTTCTTCTCATATCGATGGCCATAAAATTTTTATGGGTCCGGAGCAAAGTATGCAAATTCAGTCCAACTTAGGCTCTACGGTGGCGATGGCTTTTGATGAATGTGTTGAAAATCCTGCTGAATATGCTTATGCCAAGGCTTCTTGTGAAAGAACCGTGCGCTGGTTATATAGATGCAAAAGGGAAATGGATAAACTTAATTTACTTGATGATACAATAAATAAAAATCAAATGCTATTTGGGATAAATCAGGGCAGTACATATAAGGATCTTAGAATAGACCATATGAAAAAAATACGGGAATTAGATCTTGATGGCTATGCAATAGGAGGTTTAGCAGTAGGAGAAACTGCAGAAGAAATGTATGAAACAATTGATGTAGTAGAACCGCATATGCCTACAGACAAAGTAAGATACTTAATGGGAGTAGGAACACCTATAAATATATTGGAATCTGTATATAGGGGTGTTGATATATTTGATTGTGTTATGCCGTCGAGAAATGCAAGGCATGGAAATTTATTTACTTCTGCCGGTATAATAAATATATTTAATGCTAGGTACGATATTGACGAAAGACCAATAGATGAAAATTGTGACTGTCCGACCTGTAGGAAGTTTTCAAGGGCATATATTAGGCATCTTTTTAAAAGTGGAGAAATGCTTGGTATGCGACTTGCTGTTATGCACAATCTATATTTTTATAATGGTCTAATGGAAAAGATAAGAAAAGCCCTTGATGAAAATAAATTTGAAAGCTTTTATAAAGAGCAAAGAGAAATTTTAGGTAAGAGGATATAAATGTTTTAAGAAAAATAAAGTTAGAGCGGCTCTAAGCCCCCTTTTGTCACTAAAGTTAAATCTGTGTGGCCGCAAGGCTGCAAGCTTTGCTTGCAAAATGGCTTGGCCATTTACCGCAGCTTAAAAGCTGCAGTGCCGTGCGGCCCATGCTATAAGGGCATACAATATTATTGATTGGATTAATTTATTATGGTATAATTATCATTTGATAATATTTATTAAAAACTAAAAGCTGGATTGGGGTTTTAAATTTGATTATATTGGGGATAGACCCTGGCTATGCTATTGTAGGGTATGGAGCAATATGCTTTTGTTCAGGTAAATTTAAAGACATTGGTCATGGTGCGATTTTAACTGATTCCAGTATGAAGTATTTTGATAGAATTGATTATATATATGAAAACATGGAAAAAATGCTTAGTAAATGCAGACCGGATGCAATGGCAATAGAAAAGTTATATTTTCAAAATAATCATAAGACTGCAATAGACGTGGCTCAAGCCAGAGGTGTAATATTACTTGCAGCTAAAAGAGCATATGTCCCAATTTATGAATATACACCGTTACAAGTTAAAACGGCAGTTACGGGATATGGAAAAGCAAAAAAACCGCAAGTAATGGAAATGACAAAGAGGCTTTTAAAGTTAAGTGAAGTTCCTAAACCGGATGACACAGCTGATGCTTTAGCTATTGCAATATGCCATGCTCAGTCAAGAGGTGCTTTCAAGGGAGAGCTGTTTGCTAAAAGGAGATAAATTATGTTTTACAGTTTGAAAGGAAAATTAATATATAAATCTGAGAATGAAATTGCGATTGAATGTTCGGGTGTTGGTTATAAGTGCTTTGTTACCATGAACACTGTTGCTAATTTACCAGCTGAGGGCAATGAAGTTATGGTTTATACACATCTTAACGTCAGAGAAGATGCAATGGATTTATTTGGTTTTTACGGAAAAGAAGAACTTAATTGTTTTAAAATGCTAACTTCGGTTTCAGGTGTTGGAGCCAAAATGGGAATAGCAATTTTATCTAGCTTAAGCCCGAATCAAATAGCGACAGCAATAGCATCTGAGGATTATAAAACACTAACGGTAGTTCCTGGGGTTGGAAATAAATTAGCACAGAGGATAGTTTTAGAATTAAGGGATAAAATAGGCAAAGTTTCTGAATCAATGCTTGAAAACTTAGGTGGCACTAAAAATGCAGTTAAGTCACCGAATATACAAAAGGCTGCAAATGCTCTTTCGGTTCTAGGGTATTCTCAAGCTGAGGCTATGAAAGCCCTTTCTACTTTAGATGACAACCAAAAGGTTGAAGATCTTATAAAGGGTGCATTGAAAATTATTTCCAGCAAAGTGTAAAGTTTTTATTTAGTATTATGGTGAGGAGATAAATAAATTGGATTTTGAATTTGAAAATAGAATTTTAGCTCCGGAGGAAATAGGAGAAGATGCAGATTTTGATAATCCTTTAAGGCCAAGAAATTTAAATGAATATATAGGTCAGCAGAAGGCTAAAGAGAATTTATCGATATTTATGGAAGCGGCTAAATTTAGAAATGAATCGTTGGATCATGTTCTTTTGTATGGTCCTCCTGGCCTTGGAAAGACCACTCTTTCATCAATTATAGCTAATGAAATGGGTACAGGCATAAGAATAACTTCCGGGCCGGCAATAGAAAAGCCGGGGGATCTTGCTGCTATACTGACTAATTTAAATGCCGGAGATGTACTTTTTATTGATGAAATACATAGACTATCAAGAAGCGTAGAAGAGATATTATATCCAGCTATGGAGGATTTTTCGATTGATATAATAACAGGAAAAGGACAGATGGCGGCTTCATATCATTTACCTTTGCCAAAGTTTACACTGGTAGGAGCGACGACAAGGGCGGGGCAATTAACAGCACCGCTTAGAGATCGCTTTGGTGTAGTTTTGAGGCTTGAACTTTATTCTCCGGAGGAGCTTAGCACTATTATAAAAAGAAGTGCTGGTATTTTAAAAATAGCGATAGATGATGACGGTGCTTTGGAGATAGCTTCCAGATCCAGAGGAACTCCAAGGATTGCAAATAGGCTTTTAAAGCGTGTAAGGGATTTCGCGCAGGTTAAAGCATCAGGAGTTATAAATCTTGAGGTTGCAAAATCGGCACTTGATGCACTTGAGATAGATGAACTGGGATTAGACTCTAACGACCGGAAAATTCTTGAGACAATGATTAATTTTTATAAAGGAGGTCCGGTAGGACTTGAAACTTTAGCAGCTGCAATTGGCGAGGAAGCAGTTACAATAGAGGATGTATATGAGCCATATTTATTACAAATAGGGTTTATAAGCAGAACGTCAAGGGGCAGAATTGTAAACCGGCGTGCATATGAGCATTTAGGAATTTCTACTTTATAAAAATAATATTTTAGAAAAGGTGATATAATTGGGAAGACTTTTTGGAACTGATGGAGCAAGGGGCGTAGCAAACGTGGAGATTACGTGTGAACTTGCGATGAATATAGGGAGAGCAGCAGCAATAGTGCTTGCTGAGGAGGGAACTCAGAGACCTAAATTCGTTATAGGAAAAGATACAAGAATTTCATCAGATATGATAGCAAGTGCATTAATTGCAGGTCTTTGTTCAGTAGGTGCGGATGTTTTGGATTTAGGAGTTGTTCCAACACCCGCAGTTGCATATCTTGTAAAAAGTTATAATGCTGATGCTGGGATAATGATATCGGCATCTCATAACCCATTTGAATTTAATGGCATAAAGCTATTTAACAAAGCGGGATATAAACTTCAGGATTCGCTTGAAGAAGAAATAGAATCATTGGTATTAGATAAGATTGATTTATCTGAATACTTTAAGAGTGGCAATGATTTAGGAAGGTTAAGCATTGCAAAAAATGCAGTTTCGGACTATATAAATCACATAAAGTCAACAGTAAACATAAATTTAGATGGATTAAATGTAGCTTTTGACTGTTCAAATGGCTCAGCTTCAAGTACAGCTAAGGAGTTGTTTACAGAGCTTGGTGCGAATGTTTATATGCTAAATGATAAACCAGATGGAATTAATATAAATGATCAATGTGGTTCAGTTCACCTAGATGGGCTATGTAAGTATGTCAGAGAGAATAATATGGATTTAGGGATAGCTTTTGACGGGGATGCAGACAGATGTTTAGCTGTTGACAATGAGGGAAATCCTGTAGATGGAGACTTTTTAATGGCGATTTGTGCATCACATCTAAAGTCAATTGGAAAGCTTTCCAAAAATGTTGTTGTAGGGACTGTTATGACCAATCTGGGATTCATAAAGTTTTGTGAAAAAACTGAAATAGGCTTTGTTTCAACTAAAGTGGGAGACAGGTATGTGCTTGAAGAGATGTTGAAAAATGGTTATAACTTTGGTGGGGAACAGTCAGGCCATATTATATTTTTAGATTACTCAACTACGGGTGATGGTCAGCTTACAGCAGCGCAGCTTTTGAGTATTTTAAAAGAAAGTGGAGAAACTCTTTCTAAACTTACTATGCTAATGAACAAATATCCACAGATCCTTGTTAATGTTAATGTTAACAAGGAAGCAAAAGAAAGGCTTTATACAGATAATGTGGTAAAAAGTGCTATTGAAAAGGTTCAGAACTATTTTTCCAATATGACAGAGTTTTCAGAAGAATTTACGGATGTTTCTGAATCTAATGTAAGCGGAGCCGGGAGGATAGTGGTTAGATTGTCTGGTACTGAACCAATTGTAAGGGTTATGCTTGAAGGAGAAGACCAGGATATAATTAGAAAATTTGCAAAGGAAGTTGAAGACGTAATTAAGGCAAGGCTTTCTTAGCGGGATAGGAGTTTAATTTTGAGGGTAGCAAAGTGGAAGGATTATGAATTAATAGATGCATCAAATGGAGAAAGGCTTGAAAGGTGGGGAAAGATTGTCCTTATAAGGCCAGATCCGCAGGTTATATGGAATACCGAGAAGGAAAAATCAATGTGGGAAAAGGCTTGCGCAGTGTATCATAGATCAAGGACCGGTGGCGGGTATTGGGAACAGCTTAAAAGAATACCAGATGTATGGTCAATTTCTTATGGCGATTTAAAGTTTAGGATAAAGCCTATGGGCTTTAAGCATACTGGCATTTTTCCGGAGCAAGCGGTTAACTGGGATTTTGCAGGAGAGAGAATTATAAATTCAAAGAGAAAACTTAAAGTTTTAAATTTATTTGCCTATACCGGAGCAGCGACACTTGCATGCGCAGCAGCGGGTGCTGAAGTATGCCATGTGGATGCATCAAAGGGCATGGTTTTGTGGGCTAAAGAAAATGCTACTGAGTCAAAATTAAAAGATAAACCGATTCGGTGGCTTGTTGATGACTGTTTAAAATTTGTTGAGAGAGAAAAAAGACGTGGAAATAAATATGATGGAATAATTATGGACCCACCTTCGTATGGAAGAGGCCCTGGGGGAGAAGTATGGAAGTTAGAAGAGAAACTTTTTTCTCTTGTCAATTTGTGCTCAGATATACTTTCCCAAAATGCAGAATTTTTTATTTTGAATTCGTATACAACGGGGCTTTCGCCATCAGTAATGGAATTTTTATTAGGAATATGCATAAAAGAAAAATTTGGAGGAAATATTTCTTCAGACGAAATAGGTTTGCCGGTGACAGCAAAAGGAGGATTAGTACTGCCTTGTGGCTCAACTGCTATATGGCGAAGATAATTTTTTTAATGAGGATTTTTTATGACAGATATTTACATAAATGTTCAAAATCTAACATTTAAGTATGAAAATGATGAAAGATACATACTTAAGGATGTTTCCCTAAATGTAAAGAAGGGCGAATTTGTAGTAATTTTAGGGCATAATGGCTGTGGAAAGTCAACACTTGCAAGGCAATTTAACGCTATGTTGCTGCCTTGCGGTGGGAGAATTCTGGTTTCTGGTATAAATACTTTATTATGTGATAATTTTTATAAAATAAGGCAAAGAGTAGGGCTAGTACTCCAAAACCCAGATAATCAAATTGTTGCAAGCTTAGTCAAAGAGGATGTTGCATTTGCACCAGAGAATCTTGGTGTGGAACCAGGAAAAATAGAGGCGCGTGTCGATGAGGCTTTAAAAGCAGTTGGTATGTATGAATACAAGGATGCACTTACATATCAACTATCGGGTGGCCAAAAGCAGCGCATTGCAATAGCGGGAGTTATAGCAATGAATCCAGAGTGCATAGTACTAGATGAACCAACGGCAATGCTGGATCCTCAAGGAAGAAAAGAAGTAATGGACACAATAAAAAAACTAAAAGAAGAAAACGATATTACGGTTATTTTAATAACACACTATATGGATGAGGCTGTAGATGCAGACAAAGTTGTTGTTATGGAGGAAGGTAAAATAATTTTTGAGGGTACACCGAAAGAGGTTTTTTCTAATGTTGATTTTATGAAAAAACATAGCTTATCTGTACCGCAATCAACTGAACTTGTATATCTTTTAAAAAAAGCAGGATATAATGTTAAATCTAATGTTATTACAATTGATGAGTGTATAAATGTACTTCAAAAATTGCTGGAGGAAAAAGGATGCCTATAATAGAAGTAAAAAAACTATCTTTTATTTATGCAAAAGGGACTCCACTTGAGTGTAGAGCTGTTAACAATGTAAGTGTGAGCATAGAAAGAGGAGAATTCATTGGGATAATTGGTCACACAGGTTCAGGGAAATCCACTTTTATTAAACATCTAAATGGGCTTATTGAGCCTACAGAGGGAAAAGTATTTATTGATGGTGTGGATATTTTTGCAAGCCCTAATAAACTTAAAGATGTAAGGTTTAAAGTTGGAATGGTATTTCAATATCCAGAGCATCAGTTATTTGATGAAACAGTGTTTAAAGATATATCTTTTGGTCCTAAGAATATGGGGTTGTCAGAGGCTTTAGTAGAAGAACGTGTTTTATCTGCTATTAAGTTTGTTGAGCTTGACGCTGATATACTTAATAAATCGCCGTTTGAATTATCAGGGGGAGAAAAAAGAAGGGTAGCAATAGCGGGAGTAATTGCTATGAATCCAGATGTGCTAGTGCTTGATGAACCAACGGCTGGGCTTGACCCTTTAGGCAGTAAGCAAATTTTGAGCCATATAAAAGACTATCATAAGAAAGAAAATAAAACGGTTATTTTAGTTTCACATAACATGGAGGATGTTGCAAGACTTTCACAAAAAGTAATGGTGTTAGATAATGGAGATTTAAAAATGTTTGATGAAACAAGAAGGATATTCTCAAAGGAAGAAAACTTAGAGAAAATGGGACTGAGGATACCGCAGATTACAAAAATAATGAAAGGTTTGCAAGGTAAAGGACTAAAAGTTAAAAGTGGGATACTTACAGTTGAAGAAGCGGCAGAAGAATTAGTAAAAATTATTCAGGGAAGGAAATATTTATAGTGATTAACAACATTGTATTGGGTCATTTTTTTCCAGGCAATTCTTTGATACATAAATTGGATCCAAGGGGAAAGGTGATACTGGATGTTTTAATGATAATAATGACATTTATGGGAAAAAATTATGTTTCATTATTCTTAATGTTTATATCTGTATTAATATGCATCTTTTTGTCTGGAATACCATTTAAAATGTATTTTAAGAGTATAAAATCAATTGTACTTATAGTTCTGTTTACTTCTTTTTTTAACCTTTTTTATGGACAGGGAGAACCAATTTTTCAAATTTGGTTTATAAAAATTACAAAGGAAGGCATTAACAATAGCATTTTTGTGGCCGCAAGACTTTTGCTGCTTATTATTTTAAGTTCAATTTTAACTTTTACAACCTCACCGACAGATTTAACATGTGCATTTGAGAGATTACTGAAGCCGCTTAATTTTATAAAGGTAAATGTTCACGATATTTCTATGATAATGACAATAGCGTTGAGGTTTGTACCAACGCTTATTGAGGAGGCAGATAAAATAATGGCTGCTCAAAAGGCTAGAGGAGCAGATTTTGAATCAAGAAATATTAACGAACGAGTTAGAGCACTTGCACCAATTTTGATACCGCTTTTTGTCGCATCTTTTAGAAGAGCCTACGAGTTGGCAACAGCAATGGAGTGCAGATGTTATAATGGTGGAAATGGAAGGACTCGAATGAGAGTACTAAAGTTAGGAATTAGGGACGTTTATTCTATAATTTTTGTTTTAGCTATTACAATTGTAATTATTTGCTCTAATGTAATTTTGCCGGCGGTGATAAAATGAGAAATTTGCTTTTAACAATTAGATATGATGGAACAAATTATCATGGTTGGCAGGTTCAAAGGAATGCGCTTACGGTGCAAGAGGTTTTTCAAAATGCACTTTATGGTGTTATTGGTGAATTACCAGACATAAAGGGATGTAGTCGTACAGATTCGGGGGTTCATGCAAACATGTATTGTATAAGTATGAAATTGAGCGGCAAAATTCCATGTGAACGACTAGTAATGGCTTTAAATAGGCATTTGCCACAAGACATTGCAGTACTTAGCTGTAGAGAGGTAAGTGAAGATTTTCATGCTAGGTATTCATGTGTTGGGAAGGAGTATATATATAAAATTTGGAATAGCAATATTAGAGATCCGTTTTTTTATAAATATGCTTTTCATTATTGGTATAATTTAGATGAGGATTACTTGAATGAAGCGGCTCAAAAGTTTGTGGGAACTCATGACTTTACATCTTTTAGTACCTTGGACGCAAGAAAAAAAAATAATATGATTAGGACTATAAAGTGGTTTACTGTAAAAAGGAATGGAAATTTAGTAACTATGAAAGTTGCAGCTGATGGATTTTTATATAACATGGTTAGGATTATGGTTGGTACTCTTTTGCATGTTTCTATGGGGAGAATTTTACCATGTGATTTAACTGATATAATTATAGCAAAAGATAGAGCAAAGGCAGGCCCCACGGCCGTTCCGTATGCTCTTTATCTTAATAAAGTTTTTTATGAGGGGGACGATTTTATTGCTTCAAAAAACTCATAAAATGAAGAGATCCATTGAAAAAGAAAAAAAAATGTTTAAATTAACTGCATTACAAGATGTAATAAAAAAAGCCAATAAAAGTAAGGTTAATGTAGCGGTATTAAGAGTTTTTGCAATACTTTTAGTAAGTGCACTTTTTACAATAGGTTTTGCAAGTAGGGAGAATCTTGCACCAGAAAATGTAGTAGGTTTTATTAAAGATAACTTTGTAAAAATAGGTAAAGGCAAGGGCTATCCTACAAACATAAAAGGAACAAAGGTTAGTGCTAAAAATTTTAAGCTTTTTAATGGAGATGTATCTTTTGTTAGTGACACTTCATTTGTATGCTTAAATTCGTCAGCTAAAGAGGAAGTATGCAGGCAACATAGCTTTTCAAATCCTATTTATAAGGTTGCAGGAAGTAAGGCTTTAATTTTTGATTTATATGCCAGGGGTTATGAAATTGATAGGAAAGGTTGCAATATAAAAAGATCTAATATGGAAAACAACATATTGGCGGGGGCAATTGCTGAAAATGGTACTTTTGGTTTTGTAACTCAATCTAAAAATTTCTTGGGCGAACTTTCCATTTTTTCATCTAATGCAAAGGATGTTTATTACAAATTTTATTTTGCGGATCATTATATATCTTCAATGGCATTTAGCATGGATGGTAAATCTATAGCGGCAGTAGGCATTTCCGCTCAAGATGGTGAAATGATCTCAGCTCTTTATATTTTTGATTGTAAAAGTGAACAGCCCAAATTTAAAATAAACTATGAAGACTCTATGCTTATGCATGTAGAATATTTAGCAAATGGAAATATAGTAGTTTTAGGAGATAATTTGTTAAGTTTTGTTAATTCAAAAACAGGCAAAAGAAGTGACTTTAAATATGATAATAAAACGGTAACTGCTTTTGACGTTAATAAAAACAGTGGAGCAGCAATATCGTTATCGTTATGTGAAGGAGGAGATGAATCGGAAATAATTTTGTTTGATAAGAAAGGAAATGTATGTAACAGAATAAATACAACTATAAATATAAAGTCAATATCTTTAGCTAAACGTCGTCTAGGGGTACTTTCAACTAATGAGGCATTTTTGTATAATTCTTCTGGAAGTTTGTTAAAGCAAGTTAGAGTTGAAGATGATGCTAGGGAAATAAAACTTTTTTCAAGTAAGAACGCATATATTTTAGGCCTCACAAATATTAGCAAGTTGAACTTTTAAAAACAATGTAAAATATTTATAAATTTTTTGATTTCTAGTTGATTTTTATTGCGTAATGTGTTATTATGTGTTTAATCAACGATATAAAATATTGTTGAGGTGATATTTTTGTGTATAATAATTGATATATTATTAATTGTACTTTTAATTTTCTTTTTGTATTCAGGGTATAAACAAGGTTTTATAAAATCAGGAATAGGCTTTATATGTTTTGCAGTATCATTTGTATTAGCTTCAATTTTATCGCCAATAATATTTACATATATATATGATAATTTTATATCGAAGGTTTTAGTTTCCAAAATAAATGATGTCATTAATATAAGTGCATATAGTTTGACAGAGAAGGTTGCGTTAATAATGAAGAGTTTACCACAGTTTTTAACAAACAATGTTTCTATGTCTGACGTTTCAAGATTGCTAATTAAAGGGAACGATCCGGCAAAAGAATTTTCAAACATAATGAAACCTGTAGTGAGCAATACTTTAATGCCTATAATATTAATTATTGTTACAGCTATATTTACATTTATTTCCAATTTCATATTGAAAAGATTTAGAAAAGCTACAAAAAATCTTTCTATAGGAAAAGTAGATTCCGTAATAGGTTTAGCTTTTGGTGGGCTAAAGTATACTATTTTAATTTTTATAGTTACGCTGAGTTTAAAATCTATTATGCCACTATGTTCTGAAAATACATCTTCTGCAGTTACAAGTGCAATTAATGATACCATAATAGCCAGATATTTAGTTAATTTTGATTTTAGTATATGAGTAATTTGTTAGCATAATTATTTAGGATTAAGTTGAAATGAAAAAGGGGGAGTAGGCCCGATGAGTATAGAAGAAATATTTGTAGGGTCATCTGATTTGAAACGAATTGAAAAAAAAGACATAAATGTGCCTAATATGCTGTCCCTTTTAAGAATATTTATTATAATACCCTTTGTTATATTTTTTCTAAAAGAACGTTATATTTTAGCAGGAGTTATGCTTGCACTTTCCGGAATTAGTGATATGTTTGACGGATTTATAGCAAGGAAATTTGACTGTATAACAAGGCTTGGAAAGTTACTTGACCCAGTAGCAGACAAGTTAACATTGGCAGCAGTTATGATTTGTTTGGGGATAAAATTTAATAGCCTTTTAGTGATAGTAATAATATTATTATTTAAAGATTTATCTATGATAGTAGCGGGTTCAATGTTGTTAAAAAGGGGAATTGATCCTCCGGCATCTAGATGGTATGGAAAACTTTCAACAGCGTTTTTTTATTTTTCAGTTATAGTTATAGTTGGAGTAAAAGCAATATTTGAGGTGGAAATACCAATGCTTACGATGATACTTTTAACAATAACTACTATCTTAATGATGTTTTCGTTAATTAATTACTTTATGCTATTTTTAAAACTTATGAAATGTGGAGATAGAGGGGAATAGATTAAAAAGAGAATTTAAGTAAGTGCAGTAAAGGAGAAGAATTTTATGCTATGTTCACGCTGTAAAAAAAGACCGGCAATGGTGTTTGTTGCAACAGATAAGAATAATTTAGAACCTCAGGGTTTATGTCTTACATGTGCAAGGGAGCTTGGTATAGAGCCGGTGAATGATATAATGAATAAAATAGGGATGTCCGACGAAGACCTTGAAGCTATGAGAGAACAGCTTGGAACAATTTTTAATTCTGGCGATAATGATGAAAGTGCATATGAAGATATTTTTCCAGGTGGAGCAACTACATTTCCTTTTTTAAAAAATATCTTCTCTGATTCTTCAAATAATGTAGATTCAAATGCTACAACAGGAAATAATAATGCAAAAAATAAAAATAATAATTCAAAAAAGAAAAAGCATTTAGATTTATACTGCTATAATTTAACGCAAAAAGCAAGAAATGGGGAACTGGATGCTGTAATAGGAAGGGATAAGGAAATTGCAAGAGTCATACAGATTTTAAGCAGAAGGACTAAGAATAATCCATGTTTAATAGGTGAACCAGGCGTGGGAAAAACCGCTATAGCAGAAGGTCTTGCAATAAAGATAAGTGAAGGTACAGTTCCGCTAAGGTTAAAGGAAAAGGAAGTATACCTTTTAGACTTAACTGCGCTTGTAGCAGGAACTCAATTTAGAGGACAATTTGAAAGCAGAATAAAAGGTCTTTTAGATGAAGTTAAAACAGCAGGAAATATTATTTTAGTTATAGATGAAGTTCATAATATAGTTGGTACTGGTGAGACAGAAAGTAACTCTATGAATGCGGCAAATATTTTAAAGCCATCTTTATCAAGAGGCGAGATACAAGTTATAGGTGCGACAACTTTTTCTGAATATAGAAAATATATAGAAAAAGATTCTGCACTTGAAAGAAGATTTCAACCAGTTACAGTAGTTGAACCAACAGTTAAAGAAACCATAGATGTTTTAATTGGAATAAAATCATATTATGAAAATTATCACAGAGTAAAAATATCAGATAATTTAATAAAATTATTAACAGCTCAATCTGAACGATATATAACGGATCGTTTTTTGCCGGATAAGGCTATAGATTTACTTGATGAAGCAAGTGCATATGCTGCGTTACGAAATAAATCTCTGGAACAATATGATAAAATGACTCAAGAAGTTGAAAGGCTGAAACAGCAGGAAAATGAACTTGTTCATCCTGAAAAAGAAACAGTGGATTATGAGAAATTAGCAAAAGTAAGAGCAGACCTTGCAAAATTTGACAACGAAATGAAACTTATTGCTGGAAAGGCACTTGGAGCACCGGTAACAGAAGATGATGTTGCACATGTTATAGAACTTTGGACAGGAATTCCGGCGTCAAAAATAAAAGAAACAGAAATGAAAAAGCTTTCTCATATTGAGGAAAGAATAAAGGAAAAATTAATAGGCCAAGATGAAGCTGTTGCAGCGGTGGCTTCAGCTATTAAGAGAAGCAGATTACAAATAAGCCCAAGAAGGAGACCAGCGTCGTTTATATTTGTTGGGCCGACGGGAGTAGGAAAGACAGAGCTTGCAAAAGTATTGTCAAAGGAGTTATTTAATAGTCCTGAAACACTTATAAGATTAGATATGTCTGAATTTATGGAAAAACATTCGGTATCTAGAATTATAGGAGCCCCTCCAGGATATGTAGGCTATGATGAATCAGGTCAAATAACAGAAAAGATTAGAAGGCGACCATATTCAATCATTTTATTTGATGAAATAGAAAAGGCTCATCCAGATGTTTTAAATATACTGTTGCAAATTCTTGATGAAGGAAGGATAACAGATGCGCAGGGAAGGCTTGTAAACTTTGAAAATACAGTTATTATAATGACGTCAAATGCGGGAAGCGATAAAAAAGATGGTGCAGTAGGTTTTGCTAAAAGCCAAAATGACCTTACAAAAGAAAAGGCAATGAAAGCGCTATCAGATTTTTTGAGGCCTGAATTTTTAAGTAGACTTGATGAAATAATAGTATTTAGAAACTTAAATTTGGAGGACTATGAAAAGATAGCAGATTTAATGCTGAAGGAATATGTAGAAGTTTTGCGGGAAAAATCCATAAATTTAACTTATACAAGGGATGTAATAAAGTGGATTGCCAAAGAATCAATAAATGGCAAGAGTGGAGCAAGAGATTTAAGGCATACAATACGAAGAAATGTAGAAGATAAGATAGCATGTGCAATTATTGACAACGATGAGGTGACAATAAAAAGCATAAATCTTCATTATGATAAGGGGTTAGAAGTAAGTATATTATAAAAATAAAAGTTTTTTTTAAATTTTTAAAATTTTTTTAATTTTCCTATTGACTTTTCGACGGGTTATGTGATAAAATATAACTCGTCGGTGAGGTTAATAAATTGGACATGAATGATGCAAGTTATTGACGCCGGTAGTTGCGCGGGTGTAGTTCAATGGTAGAACTCCAGCCTTCCAAGCTGGTCGCGTGGGTTCGATTCCCATCACCCGCTCCATCTTAAATAAATCTGCGCCAATAGCTCAGCTGGATAGAGCAACTGCCTTCTAAGCAGTAGGTCAGGGGTTCGAGTCCCTTTTGGCGCGCCAGATATGGTGGATATAGCTTAGTTGGTTAAAGCGCCAGTTTGTGGCACTGGAGATCGTCGGTTCGAATCCGATTATCCACCCCACAAAATTTGATATATTGGGGTGTAGCCAAGCGGTAAGGCAACGGACTTTGACTCCGTCACTCGCTGGTTCGAATCCAGCCATCCCAGCCATGTTAAATTTAAATAAGAGCCATTAGCTCAGTTGGCAGAGCACTTGACTTTTAATCAAGGTGTCCGGGGTTCGAATCCCCGATGGCTCACCAAATAGATAAGTACAAGCCTTGAATTTTCAAAGTTTGTACTTATTTTTATTTGCGTAAATTTAAAAATGAATGACATAAGTTATTATTGTAGTTAAACTATATAATAGATAAATTACAACATTAAATATAAGAAATAGAAAAAAAGATTTTCTTGACTTAATACACAAAATATGGTAAAAATTTTTGTGTATTAAGTCAAGAAAGGGAGAGATTTATGATTTTAAAATCTATTGAGAAGCTTTTTACAATTACTATATGTGCTTTATTGCTAGCAATATCATCTCCACAGGTTAGTTCGTTTGCAGACTTAAGTGATATTAGTCATATTGGAGGCAGTTATGAAAGGCTGCGCAGAGAAGTGTCTCAATATAGACGTGAGCATCCAGGAGACTCCAAACGTTATGAATGCCACCATCTAATTTCTAAAAGAACACTTAATGGGTGGGCAAGAAAAATTTCCTTTAATAAGTATAATAACTTTTTATCTGACTTTGATCAAAGTTGGGCTCCGTCGATAGTTATGGAAAAAGCCGACCACGAAAAAACCTTAAGTTATTATAATAAGGATGGAACTCATGAACAAAAAATGAAGGCTATCGCTTACATAAAGTGGCAAGAACAAAGCATAGTTGATAAAGGTGATATTATGGGTGTTCTTGAAGAAGAATTTGGTTTTATTAAAGTCCTTTTTGGAAATAAATATGATCGTGCTATAGCGGAAGTAAAAGCATACATAAGAAGGTTAAATTTTAGACACCTTGGGGGAAGAGTACTCTATATGAGACACCCGTATAATCCAACATGGCATTATAAATATATTTTTGCTAAGTAGTATTATTGAAGAATGTTTTATTTTGTGTTAATTGACTTAACAGTTTATTTATATGATTTTTGATTATCGCACATTGTATGTTGTAGTGATAGCAAGTTTATTAATTTGTTTATATTAAGTTTTTATTCTGCTTGTTAACTAGTATTGCTTCTGATTTCTAATTAAATATGGATTTGATATTAGATGACTTACTATTTAAAATTTGCATAAATAACTCATTTATAAAAATTTTTGCGTTTATAAAACTTATATGTATTTGTGAACAATTAAAAAACCCGAAATTACTTTTTATAATTTTCGGGTTTTTATTTTATTATCTATTAAAGTATAGGTTCAAAATCAGAAACGCCGTGTTTGCAAATTGGACATATAAAGTCTTCAGATAATTGACTGTTTTCATAAATATAACCGCAAATTTTGCATATAAAACCTTTTTTATTTGACTTTGTAGATATATTAAAATTATTACTTTCACAAATCTCATCTGCAATACCGTTAATTTGTTCTAAAGTTTCTTGTTTGACAGAAGAATTAACGGTTACTACTGTATTTAACACAGTAATATTCTTACAGGCAGATAATTTTTTTTGCATAACTTTTGCAGCAACAGGAGCCCAAGAACCATTTTCAATGAATCCAATTGTACGATTTTGAAAATTATGCTCGATTAAATTATCAATAAACTGATTCATAAAGGGAAAGATGTTACCATTATATGTTGTTGTTGCTAATACTATTTTTCCATAACGAAAAGCGTCCTCTACAGCTTCTGACATGTCTGTTCTGGCAAGGTCGCATAAAATAACATTTTTGCAACCCTTTTCTTTGAGTTTCTCTGCAAGCAAACTTACAGCTTTTTTTGTGTTTCCATACACGGAGGTATAGGCTATCATAATGCCTTCAGTTTCCACTTTATAAGAAGACCAAACATCATATAGTTTGATATAGTGCTCTAAGTTATTATTTAATACAGGGCCGTGTGAGGGACAAATAACTTTAATATCTAACTTTTTTAATTTGCTTAATAGAGACTGAACCTGAGCTCCATACTTGCCAACGATATTTATGTAATACCGACGAGCTTCACAGTCCCAATCTTCGTTAGCATCTAGTGCTCCAAATTTTCCGAATGCATCAGCTGAAAAAATAGCCTTATCTTTGCTGTCATACGTTAACATAACCTCAGGCCAATGTACCATAGGTGCAAATATAAACGTTAGTGTGTGAGTTCCTAATGATAGACTCTCTCCATCTTCCACAATTTTTTTATTATAATCAAAATTGATATTAAAAAATTTATTTATTATAGAAAAAGTTTTTTTGTTTGCAACAATAGTAGCATTTGGATACTTTTTTAAAAAGCTCAATATGTTGGCAGAATGATCAGGTTCCATATGTTGCACAATTAAATAATCAGGTAACTTACCATTTAATAAAGATGATATATTTTCAAACCATTCATCTTTAAAGCCTGAATCAACACTATCTATTATTGCGATTTTGTCATCATTTATCATATAAGAATTGTAAGCCATGCCTTTTGGAACGGTGTAAAGACCTTCAAATAAATCAATATTATGGTCGTTTACACCTACATAATTAATGTCACTCGTTACTTTCACTGTTTAACTCCTTTATTTTTCTAAAATATTTATGACTTCCAAAGCTGATGCATATTGCAGTAAGCATAAACAGATTTTACTTCATCTCCATCGCATATTGCAAATGAAACTTGTGGAAGGTCACCTGGCTGAAGCTCTTTACGCTGCTCTCCAAACTTTGTTTCTAATGAAACCCATTCAATATAGTGATCTTGAGTCATGGGGTGTTCTAAAGATCCAACTTTTACCTGAACAATTTTATCATTCACTTCATAGACAGGCATATGTTTTTCACAAGCAGCATCTGTTTTGTTTGGCACTAATTCTTTCATTTTTTCTCCGCAACAAATAATAGGAACCCCACTTTCCTTTACTATAGATACGATTTTACCGCAGTGTTCACATCTAAAAAATTTTTGTTCCATAAACTATTCACCTCTATTATATAAAATGTAATTTTTTATAATTATAGCTCATTTTTTAATTATAAACAAGTAACTTTATCAATAAATAAATTTTTGAAGTTATGAGATAAGGTTTCCTTTTAGGGAATACTTGTGCCAAAAGGCTAGTTAATTGTATATGATATATTAAGTCAATTTTTGATTTAATAAGCTAAAGGAAGTGAACTACTTTGGAAAACAATAATTACAATGTGTATCCAATAGAAGGGGGCATAAGTCCGTTTCCTTCAGATCCGGTTGTTGCAATGGCGTATGTGCCATATCAAAATCCGGTTACTATATACTCTGCAGATAAGGGTATAGAAAGAGGAACAATGTTTCCATGTCTTGATAAACCATTTCGTGGTTGTGGGGGTAACAGCAAATGAGTGAAAGAGAAAAGCTTTTAAGAAAAATAGCAGCCAATGACTTTGCTACAACGGAACTGCATTTATTTTTAGATACTCACCCTAATGATAACGCAGCTGCAGCAAAATTAGATCAATATAGAAGTAAAGCAAATGAATTAAGGCGTGAATATGAAGGAAAATTTGGTCCTATAGTTGCAACTGACAGAGATGCAAATCGATGGGCATGGATTTCAAATCCTTGGCCGTGGGATACATTGGAATAGGAGGTATTATGCATGTGGGTTTATGAAAAGAAGTTGCAGTATCCTATAAATATAAAGAATACGAATGCAGCCCTTGCAAAAATAATAATAAGTCAATACGGAGGTCCAGATGGTGAACTTGCAGCTTCACTAAGATATTTGAGTCAGCGCTTTTCTATGCCATATCCAGAGCTTAAGGCGATTTTAACAGATATAGGAACTGAAGAATTAGCTCATCTAGAGATGGTTGGTTCTATAGTGTATCAGCTTACTAGGGATTTAAGTTTGGAAGAAATAAAAAAAGCAGGTTTTGATGCTTATTATGTAGACCATACAACAGGAATTTATCCTAGTTCAGCTGCAGGTGTTCCCTTTACAGCTGCATATATTCAATCTAAGGGTGACGTATTAACTGATCTTCATGAAGATTTAGCAGCAGAGCAAAAAGCTAGAACAACTTATGACAATATATTAAGGTATTGTGACGATCCGGATGTAAGAGATCCTATTAAATTTTTACGCCAGAGAGAAGTAGTTCATTATCAAAGATTTGGTGAAGGCTTAAGAATTGCTACAGATAAGTTAAATTCAAATAATTTTTACGCATTCAATCCTAGCTTTGATGG
>CAKSIH010000009.1 GCA_934462705.1 uncultured Eubacteriales bacterium
AAGTTAAGCCTGGTGGTGCCGAAAATACTTGGCTGGTGACGGCCCGGGAAAATAGGAAGATGCCAACTTTTTATATTCCTCCTTAGCTCAGTCGGTAGAGCATGCGGCTGTTAACCGCAGGGTCGTTGGTTCAAGTCCAACAGGGGGAGCCAAAGTTTAAGAAACTCCACCTAAAAAGAGGGTGGAGTTTTTAGTTTCTGCGGTGTTACAGCCGCAAGGATGAGGTTGTTAACTGGCTCGCAGTGCGCCGCGCCCAGAGGGCGAAGCAGGCGTGCTGATGAGCAGGAAAAGGCACAGAGAATTACGAACGAAGGTGAGTAAAACGACAATGCCTTTGACCGGAATGGTCGTTGGTTCAAGTCCAACAGGGGGAACCAAAATGAAAAGCTTTCACTAAAATGTGAAAGCTTTTTTTGCATGTTACGCCCGTACAATATTGATATTAATTGTCTCACGAGTTTGCTTTGCCGGCGGTTGAAGTAGCAGGGCCAACAGATAGAAAAACGAACAGAGAATTGAGAGACATGGAATGGACAAAAAAATTTCTCGACTTTTTGAGGATAAGTCAACTTACTTATAATTATTTTGTAAATAAAAATCTAGAAGCTCAAAATTATTAAAGAAAAGGATATGGAGTATTTATGAATTACATAGAAACCAAAGAAAAATTTATGGCAAACATCAAGTATTTGCGGGAAAGCTTAAATTTGTCTTAGTGCAAGATTTTAGATAGGTTAAAGGTTGAATGGTCAACATATGTGTATTATGAAACGGGCAAAATTGATATCTTTAAAATCTCCGTTTAAAATAGAGAAGGTCTTTCATGTAGGACCTAGTAAACTACTTAAATTTAGATGGATTATAAAAATAGAAATTAAATTCTTTAACTTCCTTTTATAAAATTTAAGCTTTAAATTTATTAACTTATATGAATGTATGTAAGCTATAAAAGTTATACATAATTCTTATTAAAATGTTCATTAAAGTATCCTTATCGACAAAATACTAATAAATTTATTGACAAAAATTTACCATTTTGTTATCATATCAATAAGGTTAGGCTATGTAAAAAATAATGTAGGAGGATTTATTATGAAAAAATTTATATCAACTTTTGTAGCGCTTAGTATGATTATCACTTTTTTTACTTGCACGAACTGTCAACCATGTTTTGCTATTTGTCAAGCAAAAAAGTCAAAAATAAATAAAAATGAAACTTTAACTTCAAATGTATGGAGATCAACGTTTGGTACAAAATCTGGAAATACTATACAGTGGGATTACCAAGTTTCTGCAGTGTATAGTGGAGACAGAAACGTAAAGAAAATAAGGACAACATTTAAAGGATCTGCTTCGTTAAGAAGTTCTGCCTCTATGAATCTTGGCATATCTGCGAGTGGAGCAAGTGCTGGCGAAGGATCATCATGGCAGTCTGTCAGCACTAGCGAGAAATACTGGGAAAACAGCAATGGTGCAAAGTCCTCCTCGTATAGATCCAATATAGTGATCTCACCTGCTTGTGATTACAGAGACGGCACTATTTCAGTAACTAACACAGCCAGAGTCGAACTTAATGATGGTGGAGTATACGAAATTACGTCAGGTGTATAACATAATGCCAAATTAATAGCTACATAGCCTTCCCTAAAAAATAGGGAGAACTATTATGAGAAAATTAATTACTTGTTTTATTGTTTTTCTGTTAGTTATACTGACAGGATGCAATCAAAAAAGTGAAATAGCAAATCTTTACCCATGTGCAGACGGGCAAAACACAATTTTGCTTTACGACAGATTTAATTATCAGTTTTTTTCATATAATGTGGAAAAAATGGATGTTGAAGAAAAAAGCAAAGCTGACAATTTAATGCAATATGAATTTTCTACCCCTTGCGAATATTTTTCTTCAGGAAACTGCATAATTGATAAATTTTCAATTATAAAGCTAGAAAATAATAAGGTTATAGAATTATTAAAAGTTCAAACCGGGAAGAGACTTTTTCCAGTCGCTGCATTGGGCAGTAACATATTTTTTGGTTTGTGTACACATACAGAAGATGATTTTAATAAAGTATTGGTTAAATACGATAAGGACAATAATTGTTTAATTGAATACCCTAACGTGAATGGCCGAATCTGCAAAGGTGCAATAATTGGAGATAAATTATTTTATACAACATACGAGAAAGTAGACGGCCAAACAAGACCGTATAGTTTATATTCGGTGAACTTTTATGATAAAAATGCAGAGCCACACTTAGAAATGCAAGATATTGAACTTGATGATATATATTCACAGGGGAGTAGACTATACCTTACAAATGAGAAATACATATACAGCCACGATGGTAAAAAGTTTCTAAAAGGGTGTCAAAATTACTTCATAGGTGATAATCTGCTTGTGCAATACTTTATTAATAGCAGTGCTGAGATGATACTAAAAATAACGGACACAAACACTAATGAAGTATTGTTTACAGCACCTAAAATACTTGGGTTTGAAGTGAAGGAAAATCAAATTGTAGCTTATTGCTATAAGAAAATAGAAACATTTAATTTTTGACTTGAGGTGAAGAAGTTGCCATTTAAAATAGTTTTAAACGGCGTTACAAAGATATACGACGATAGAATTGTAATTGATAGTGTTGACTATGGGTTTGAAAGCGGTGAAAGATACATCATAGACGGTGAAAGTGGTTGTGGAAAAACAACTTTGCTTAATATGATAGCTGGATATGTGTCTTGCGACAAAGGCAATATAGAAGTGAATTCTAAAATTGCATATTTGTTTCAAGATGAACTGCTTTTTTCTAATTTAACGGTTAAAGAAAATTTACTAATAAGATGGTGTGCTTTAAAAGAAAATATTCAAGACTTTGGCGAACAGATAAAAAATGTACTGACTAAATTGAAAATAGAGAATTTACTTGATAAAAAGGTGAATATGCTCTCTGGAGGAGAACGCCAGCGGGTGCAACTATCGTCAATGCTTTTGGTAGATCCGGACATAGTTTTGATGGATGAACCAACAGTTAAGCTGGATGAAGAAAACAAAGCTGAAATAATAAAGTTAATCTCAGAGGCCTTTAAGAGTAAAACGTTGATTATAGTAACTCACGAGGCCGAAAAGTTTAATATTAAATATAAAAAATTAAAGATGAGAAATGGTAAGTTGTATAATGAATAATAAAAAGATATCAAGGATGATATTAAGAAAATCAAATCAATTTTTAAAGATCTCAATAGCATTTTTTGCATTTTCGCTTGTTTTGCTATCAACTTTTTTAACCTTATTTGTAAATCAATATATTCAGGTGGAACGAGACTTTATAGACAACGACAATACGCACATTATAGAGGTTTACTATGGCAACCAGCAAAATAATATAAGCGAGCTTAAATTTTCTGATATAGAAAAAATAAAAAATAAAATCAATGAAAGCCATAAAGATTTAAAGCATGAAGTTATTACGGAGTATCAGATAAACTTTGGAATTGAGGATGACAATGGCAACATTATATTTATTTATGGACTGTCTGAAAATGCGGCAAAGTTTTTAAAGAGTATTAATTTTGCCAATGATAATATATATCAGCAAAGTATAGAAGGAAATGAGATAAACTTAAATATACCCGTTGTTTCCGTAAATGAAAATGGGATTTTTAGCGGTGATATAGAGCAGTATGCACTTAAAAATAATAAGGTGAGTTTTGAAAATTTGCCAATTAATTTGTATGGTGAGCAGAAAGATAAAGCATTCGTAAGCAGCGAAACTTACAAAAAAATAGTTGAGAAAGCTTATGAAATGAGCTGGAATGATTTTGTAAGTCAGTTTGATGAAGAAAATATCTTTGGAATTCAAGCCATACACAAATTCTACATATATGTTGATAGTTTGAGCCAAGTTGAAAATGTTGCAAGAACGATAGACAGCATGGGATATTCGACAAACTACACTTTTAAGTCATTCAATAATTTTAGTGCGTCAATAAGCAACACGGTTTTTATTTTCACTATTCTAATAATTGTAATTTTGTTGATTACAATTATTTATATGATTCTTTCATTTAATTCGTATTTAAAAGTGCAGCAAAAAGACATAGGCATTTTAAAACAATATGGTTACAGCGAAAAAAATATAAACAAAATATATTCTATAAGTATAAATAAAATATTCCTAAAGATTTTTATACCAATTACGATTTTTACTCTTTTGATAGGTTGGGCTTTTCTGGGTATAAGCCAGTATAAGTACATTTTGATGATATTATGTTTATCTAGCTTTTTGCAATTTGTTATAAATCGTATAGTTGTGCTTATGGTGTTAAAATCATATACAAGGAAAAACATTATAGACCTTTTAAAGAAAAGCAAGGAATTTGAATAATTGGAGGATCATATTATGAATAAAAGCACGCAAGCAAAAAAGTTTTTAAGTTTATTGATGGTTTTTACTTTTGCCTTCAATAGCAGCGTAGTTTTTGCAGCGGAAAGGGGCAAGGAAAGTAATATATTAAATGGCTCTGTAGAAGGCAAAATTTTAGCGGAAATTGGAAAAAGAGGGCTGGATTACAGTGAACTTGGTGCTAAGTATCTTTGGAAAAAGTATCAATGTAAACAGATAATTAAAAAAAGAGAAAAATACAAAGGTTTTAAGCCGTTGAATGAATCTAAGGAACTTTTAAATGACGTTGTTAACGGGAAATCTGAAGATAAAGTGTATGGCCAAGAGCTTGCCAAAAAGCAGTGTTTACCAATTTTAAAGCAGAGTATACATAATATTGAAACCTTGAACTCAGGAAGAAAAACAAGTTTTAATGTTGAAGGAAATGTAATATACATGATTGGACCATCTGGAGTTGGAAAATCTACAATGGCTAAGGCCATTGCAAACGCTGTTCTTAAATATCCGGAAAAAACTTTATTAGTAATAAATACAGGTGCCATAGACGGCGAAGAACCTTTGGGCTCTCAGCTATTTAAAACCATCGAAAAAAAGAACATCGGCTTCGAAAATAGGAGTGTTTCAGACTTTAATGAAGGTATATACACTATCGAAACGGAAAGTCCAATACTTGACCATATATTAAGGTGGCAGGAAGCTGTTGTTATAATAGATGATTACGATAAAATGAAAAAAATGACGCGAAAGGATTATGAATTGGATTATGACAACGATTTAGCAAAAGAAGATCGCACAGCTGATGAAATTATAAAAGCCATAGCAGATACAGGAAAATATCGAGTTTTTAATACAGAAATAGACTGCAGCAAAATTCTTTTCATTATAACAACAAATGAAACGCGAGAAGAATTGGAGAAAAACTTTGGAATAGACGGAGTTAAAGGTGGAGGTGTCCAACGTCTTAATATAATTGAGTTCAATGAGCTTACACACGATGATTGCAGAAAAATAATAGATGAAATTATTGAAAAACTAAAAGAAGAAATTACGGATTTTAAAGGCAGTTTTAAATTATTTGACTTTTATATTGACGATAAGAGCAAAGAGAAATTAGCAAAGCTTATTTCTAATGACAAAGTGAATCAAGGAAGACTAAAAAGGCGTATTAAAAATGAGCTTATGGCTCTGTTTACTGAAAACATTGGCGACGAAGCAGGAAAATCTTTCGATGTTGTGTATACAGAAAGTAGTATTCCCGGAGCATTTGGAAAACTTGAGAAGTTTGACCATGAAGGTGATGAGAATTGCGGTATTGAAAGTTGCAGTAATGTTTCTTATGAGATAAGCAGTGACGATAACTTTTGTAAGACAGTTGTTTACGATATAAATGATTGTTGTAATAATATAAGAGCTGATATTCTCTACGGGGACTTCTCATGTACAAGAGATACGGAAGTCTATAGTAAATTGAACGCATATTTTAGTACTAATACTGTAAAGGTTTTGAAAAAGTACAAAAGGCTGAGACCTATTATTTCATTCGTAATGAAAGCTGTTGATAATAGAAAATTAACTTCAAACGCATATTTAAGACAGTCATTTGCGGAAAATTTGTTACGTTCAGTTCTTTCGAACTTTTTAGCACAGTTAAATAGCGAAAAATGGAGAGAAAACGACATTGTTAATGTATCCTTTCTTAATGACCATACTTCAGTTACATTTAAAAGATTGACCCATGAGGATTGTACCGATTCCTTCAATACTTACTCAGCTCATTTAAAAGTTTTAAGAAAACGCAAATTTGATAAAGATAAAACCTTTAAATCAATTAGATCAGACGTTGCAAGATTATTATCAGAGATATAAGCAAATCTACAAAAAAACACTAGGCTAGAGAATTTCTCTAGCCTAGTTACTTCTGCAAATGTTTTAACAAATCAAATTTACTTGGTATCATTTTTCAGTATATATCTTGGAGGTGCGGAGTAACGTTCGCCTTCCCAAAAAGCAATTTTTCCTTTTATCCAGTATATAAGAAATATTCCTTTAAAAACATTTTCTTTCAATGCTTGCTCCAATGGCATAATTTTGCTGTCAGTAAGGTCTAGTAAATAGCAATCATCTTCGCTTTTTGCTCCGTAACTTTCAAATAGCTTCCAAATTACTTTATATGAATTAACTGATTTACTAACATCGTTTATACAGCTATAATCGAATTTAGTGTCTAGAGTCCCAATTTGGTTTCTTCTTTTTTCGGAGATGACAACTCAAAAATCACTCGTTGCCTAGCATTTTTTTGAATAAATCGATTTATTATCTCTTTTTCAATTTCTATATCCATAATCATAATCCCCTTTTTTAACATCCCTTACTTAGTATACAACAATAATTACGTCTTTTAAAGTAGCTTTGGTTTTTACTTTTAAAATATGAAAGCATGCTTTGGTACTAAAATTAATTGTTTTCAAATTTTTGAGTGCTGTTATAAGTTTAACAAATTTTAACAAAATATAATTTTAAGAATGTTATCGGTTGCTGTTATGTTTCAACGATTTATGTGCTATCATAAAATAAAAAATAGAAAAATAGAGTAGATTAAAGTTTTATTTTGATACAAGTTAAACTATTGATTATTGCATTAAAAAATGCTTTCTTATATGAATTACAATCTTAACTGTTAGAAGTTGACCTACAATACTGAACTTTACTCCCAAAGCTAAATAAGAAATAGCTGTTGTATAGGCTAGAGTTAAAAATAGCTTTTCCTTATTAATTGTATACACATGGTGTTTAAGGAGAAAAGCGGTATTGTGCTGCGCATTAGCCGTATTAATATCCTTATATTGTAAAGGTTTTTAAATGTAAAAGGAGATTATATGGATTTTTATACTTTTATGTTCAAAAATGGGATGTTAAATCATTTAAATTTTCTGTAATAAATGTTTGCAGCAGGGGGATGCCTGCGAAGGATGGGCTGTCCACTCCCTTAATGGAAGGGAGCGTTTATGTGGCTAAATTAGTTATCGTTTTATTAATTTTAATAATGATGTATAAAATATTAAGTCATAATAATGTACCCAATGAGCGAGCTCGGCTCCCTTCAAATATGAAAAGCTCCTATTTTTATATCCCTACTGTGTTAAAGAAAATAAGAGAAACACGCTATACAGTGTGTCTCTCCCTTATGTATATTAATTCTTATTTTATTATGGCTAGGTACAATAAAAAAATTTTAAATTTATTTTTTGATTGAACGTTTCTTATTTTTTAAGATGTAAATTAACCACCTTTTAAAGCACCATCAGTGACTCCGTTTACAAAGTATTTTTGCAAAAATAAGAATATTATTATAATTGGTATAATAGAAACTAAAACTGCTGGAAATATCAATTCCCACGGATTTCCAAACTGTGAAGACTGCATTTTTGCAAAATAAAGTTCTAGTGTTAAAGTTTTGTTTGGATCATTTCCTAGTATTAAAAATGGCAGCAGGTAGTCGTTCCATATCCACATTGCATTTAAAATAATTACAGTTATAGTGGTTGGTTTCATCATGGGAAATACAATGTGAAAAAACAGTTGAAATACATTTGCTCCGTCCATTATGGCAGATTCCTCAATAGATTTCGGAATACTTTTTATAAATCCATGGTATAAAAAAACAGAAAGGCTAAGTCCAAAACCTCCATACATAATTATAAGACCTGGAATGTTTTTAAGGTTAAGTTTATCGGCAATGTCAACAAGGGGGTACATGACGGCTTGAAATGGAACCAACATTGAAGCGACAAAGAATAAAAAGATCAACGTTGACCACTTAGATTTATATCGGACCATCATCCAAGCGCAAAGTGATGAAACAAGTACAATTAAAGTTACAGAAAGTGCGGTTATCAAAAATGTTATAAACAAAGATTTAAGAAAGTGAATTTGTTTTGCGGCGTTAATGATATAGGAAAAATTAAAATCTTGAGGAAGAGAAAGGGGGTCAGCATCAATTTCCTGCTGGCTTTTAAATGAATTAACTGCCAAAAATATAAGCGGAAACAAAGTATATATAACTAAAATTATTAATGATATATATTTAAGGGCAGAAAAAGAGCTCTTTTTTATTTTATAAAAAGAAGGTTTATTCATTACATTTCCACCTCTTGCTTTTTGGTAATAACAACCTGAATTAATGTAACAATAGCTACAATTACAAAAAATATTACAGCTTGAGCTTGAGCCTGGCCGTAGTTGGGGGGAAGAATATCACTAGGGGTTCTAAGTATTTGAAGAGCCAAGAGTCGAGTGTGGTATGCGCCATTTGTAAGGGCAATGTTTTGATCTAAAAGTTTAAAACAATTTGCCAGGGTTAAGAAAAATACAATAGTAAATGCAGGCATAAGCATGGGGACAGTTATTACCCAAAACTGCTTAAATGTACCAGCACCATCAAGCTCTGCAGCTTCATATAAATCTGATGGAATATTATTAATTCCTGTTATATAAATTACCATCATATAGCCGGCCATTTGCCAAGTTACCATAATGACCAGTGCAAAAAGTGGTTTAACATCACCTTGGGTCATATTTGTTAAAGCTTCAATAGGAATAATGCCGTTTGGGCCAAAAAATATCTTTGAAAATATGACTTCAAAAATAAATTGCCACACAAACCCTAGTGCAAGGCCTCCTAGCAGGTTTGGTATAAAAAATGCCGATCTAAATAACCCGGTAAATTTTTTTATACTGGTTAAAATTAATGCTAAAATTAACGATACAATGTTTATCACAATAACGGCTATAAGAGTGAATTTTACAGTATACCAAAATGCGTGAGTAAACTGTGCATTTTTAAAGGCATCAATGTAATTTTGAAATCCAACAATTGCTTGAAATGGGCTTTCATAAGGGGTTTTATCTTTTAAAAAGAAGGTTCCTTTCCATCCTGTAAAGGAGTAAAAGATGCCAACTAAAAATGGAACAAAAGTAGTAAATGCGAATAATATTATGGCTGGCAATACAAGTGGCCAAAACCATTGTTTATAATATCTTTTCATTTATACACCTCAACAATTAAAATTTAACAGCTAGTACTGAACTTCATTCCACTTTACAATAGCAAAGTTTGCAATATCTTCATATGCGCTGCTGTCCCAAATTTCCTTATTCATATAATTTTCAAGCAAATACCTTCCTACAATTTCTTTAGACCAAGTTTCAGGAATGCCGTGATAAGCAGCAGGTAAAGTTAAATTATTTCTAAAATAATTTAGTATACTATTGCTTATTGAATCTGCTAAAACCAAATCATTTGAAGCATTATAAGGTATAAAATTAAAATTATTAATTATACATTGTTTGCCTTTTTCAGATGTGTTTAACCATACTAAAAATTCTTTGGCTAACTTTTGCGCGGATTCACTGGCACGCTTATTTATAACAAAATAGTTTGGCACATATACAGGAATTGAAGAATTGAATTTTTCAACAGTCATGTCGTTACGCTTTATATCGTCTTGAGTTAAAGGTAGTTTTACGGGAAGTAACTCAAGGCTATTTTGCATATCGGGGTTTATTTTTTTTATGTTTGGTATAACCCAGTTTCCTTGTTTTAAAAACAATGCTTTACCTTCTGCAAATCGGCGGACAGCTTTATTGTAGTCATTTAAGGTGGAGTTTACAAATTCTGGTCCGCGTTTTAACTCAGAATCATTGCCAGCTGCATGGGAAGTCTTAAAATCAAGCGCTTGTGCGTACTTAATTAAGGCACCTTTCATGGATTGAATCTGATTAGCGCTTGCATTTTTAGCAGCTGATGGCGAATCATAAATAGCACCGAGAGCAACATTTATCATGTGATCACAATATGTCCAGCGTTCAGCTCCGGCAACTGAAAAGACTCCTGTAAGGTTTTGTGCTAATCCTGTTTTAGCCTGTAAAAAAGTATATTTAACTTTATTTAAAGTAAAGCTTGCAGCAGATGGATCTTTTATGTATGTATCGACGGCCAAAACGAATTTTTCAAAGTCCTCATAGCATGCAGTTTTAATATTAGCTAAGAAAGAATCAACGTTATTTTTTCCAATTAAATCAGCAATCATTTGCCTGTCAACTATGTACCCATATCCTTCAATGCAATAGGGAATTCCATAATTATTTTGTCCATCAGATGAAAGTCTTAAATCTATTGGAATACTATCTGCCAATTGTTTAAATTCATCATTGTCATCAATGGAATTAAAGTCAAGAATTGTACCGCTAAGTTCCCATTCTGGAAGTTCACGTAACCCTTGAACAGCAAATATTGCAGGCTTAGTTGATGAGTTCATTTGAACTCTAAGCGGCTCTAAATGATCGATGCCCGACCCTACTTGCTGAAGACTAATTTTAATGCCCTTTTCGGATTCAAATTCTCGGCAAAGTTCTTCAAATTGGCTTGATATTTCGCCTTTAGAACTAAAAATATATAAATCTTTATTGGACGATGCGGCATTAGGAGAAGAACAAGCTGTTAGACCTGTACATATTGAAAATAACAGAAGAGTAAAACAAATTGTTTTAAACGGCAACTTCATAATAGTCCCCCTAAAAATTTAATTTTACAATAAAAATTACTTTATTCCACTTTCAAATATATCACAATTTCTTTATATTTCAATATATTAAAATGAATTTTGTAACATAATATATATATTTAGCTTAATTTTGTTGTTTTTGCCATATTATTATATTTTTTATAAATGTTTGAAAGTTGCATTTATTAATGTCACGTACCTAAGAAAATTAATAGTATGTATTAAAGGATATCAAATTTATTTCTTTTTTATGTTTAAAAAATATTTTTTTAGGCAAAAATATTGTTGTAAAATTAAATTCTAAAAATTCGGAGCGTGAAAATCGTGACAATAAAACGTGGAGATATATTTTACGCAGATTTGAGCCCTGTTATTGGATCTGAACAAGGTGGTGTGAGACCGGTACTTATAGTTCAGAACGACACAGGCAACAAGTTTAGTCCAACGGTTATAGCAGCTGCTATAACAAGTCAAAATTCTAAGGCTAACCTGCCTACGCATATAAAGCTAAAGGCGGTAGGGAGTGGGCTTGCAAAAGATTCTGTAGTTTTATTAGAGCAAATAAGAACTATTGATAAAAAAAGATTAAAGGAAAAGATGGGGACTCTCGACAGTGTATCAATGAGGAGAGTAGATCAAGCATTATCAATTAGTTTTGGTCTGGTTGCTAGCTTTGTAATAAAGGAAGCTACATAAGCCCAAAAAATAAAAGCTCCGATATAATCGAAGCTTAAGAATGGTGGACGTTAACGGACTCGAACCGCTGACCCTTCGCACGTCAAGCGAATGCTCTACCAGCTGAGCTAAACGTCCAAAAAATTAACTTAAATAAGTATACAATAGTTTTATTAGAAAATCAAGTATTTTTACTTGATTTTCGTTTTTGTTTGATATTAAAATATTATTTTATGAATATCTTAATAATACATAGGTTTAACTTTCACCTTTTTTTAAATATTTATAGGCACGAGCTAAAATGTAAATGCCTAATATAATGGTTCCTATGTACTCAATAGGAAGCATAAAATTGCTGCATGGCCATAAGGTCATTACAATAAAATTTATAGTATACCAAAATCCCTTGAAGATGTAGTAAAATGCAAAAGATTGGTAAAGAAAGAAAGATCTAAATTTAGGTGTAAAAAGCACGGTAGCAATAGCAAAACACACAAGAGACGAAATAGCCATAATCCACATTGTTATTACCTCACTTATAATGTTATTGTTAAATTATATATTTAGAAAAAGGTAAAGTCAATACTAAACTGCTTAATTTAACTGCAGCTATTTTTAAGGGCCGCGAGGCTGCAGGTTTCGCCTGCGAATGGCAAAGCCATTTCCAGCAACTTTTAGCTGCTGGGCCTCGTGGCCCTTAAAAATTAAGTGTTTGCAAAAAATATCAAAGAATATTATACTTTAAATTGTATTAACAAGGAGGTTGACTTTAATGAATTATTCCAGCGATGTAGAAAAAATGTGTACCATATCAAGATGTCCTAATCATGGTCCGGCGCCAATACCTGAAGAAGGCAAGTGGGTTAAGCCATATCAAATAAGCGATATAAGTGGGCTATCGCACGGAGTTGGTTGGTGCGCACCACAACAAGGAGCATGTAAACTTACTTTAAATATCAAAGAAGGCATAGTTCAGGAAGCATTAGTAGAAACAATTGGTTGTTCTGGAATGACACATTCAGCAGCAATGGCAGCAGAAATTTTACAAGGTAAAACCTTACTTGAATGTCTAAATACAGACCTGGTATGTGATGCAATAAATGTTGCAATGAGAGAAATATTTAAGCAACTAGTTTATGGAAGGACTCAAACAGCATTTTCAGAGGGAGGGTTACCAATTGGCGCAGGTTTAGAAGACTTAGGCAAAGGTTTGTGTTCTCAAGTAGGAACCATATATGCTACAAACGCAAAAGGTGTGCGGTATATGGAAATGACAGAGGGATATATACTTTCAATGGGACTGGATGAAAATGATGAGGTTATAGGTTATAAGTTTTTAAGAGTTGGAAAAATGCTTGAGGACATAAGAAATGGCATTAATCCTAATGAAGCTTATAAAAAGAATATAGGTACATATGGTAGATTCAAAGAAGCAGTGAATTACGTGGATCCAAGAAAGAATTAAGGGGTGTGCGATTATGCAAATAGATTTTGAAGGCAAGGAACGAAGAATAAAAAAAATAAATGAGTGCATGAGCAAGTTTGGTATAGGTTCACTTGAAGATGCAAGGAAAATTTGCGAAGATAAAAATGTTTTTCCAGAAAGTATTGTAAAAGGAGTTCAGCCAATAGCCTTTGAAAATGCTGTATGGGCATATACATTAGGGTGTGCAATAGCCATAAAACAAGAGGCAAAGAGTGCCTCTGAAGCAGCAGAACTTATAGGAATTGGTCTGGAGGCCTTTTGCATACCAGGATCTGTAGCAGAACAAAGGCATGTTGGAATAGCGCATGGGAAGTTGGGCTCAATGTTGTTAAACGAAACAACCAAATGTTTTGCATTTTTAGCAGGGCATGAATCATTCGCGGCAGCAGAGGGAGCGATAGGTATAGCCAAGGCAGCAAATAAGGTGAGGAAAAATCCTTTGCGTGTAATTTTAAACGGTCTTGGAAAGGATGCTGCATATATAATTTCACGTATAAACGGCTTTACATATGTGAAAACAGAGTATGATTTTTTTAATAATGAGCTTAAAATTGTTGAAGAGAGGGCATTTTCAAGCGGAGAGAGGGCCTCTGTGAGGTGCTTTGGTGCAAACGATGTCTTGGAGGGCGTTTCAATTTTAAAGCATGAGGGAGTCGACATATCAATAACAGGAAATTCAACAAATCCTACAAGATTTCAGCATCTGGTTGCAGGTACATATAAAAAGTGGGCTATTGAAAACAATAAAAGATATTTTTCGGTTGCCTCAGGTGGAGGAACAGGTAGAACCCTTCATCCGGATAACATGGCGGCAGGACCGGCTTCTTATGGCCTTACGGATTCTATGGGAAGAATGCATAGCGATGCGCAGTTTGCTGGGTCGTCATCAGTGCCGGCGCATGTAGAAATGATGGGTCTTATTGGGATGGGCAACAACCCTATGGTTGGTGCAACTGTTGCATGTGCGGTAGCGATTTTTTCGGCAAATAGTTAAAATATGTTAGGATGATCATTTTATATTGAAACATAAATTTATATCGCTAATACCAATAGCTTTTGTAATAATAATTTGGGCAGTAGTGTCAAATAATAATGTTTTGCCGAGCTACATTTTACCTTCAATTAAAGAAGTTGTTAGTGTATATTACAAAGACGCGAAAATATTATTTGATTGTATGTCAACAACGGTAGCAGAGTCGTTTATAGGTTTATTTTTAGGAGCAATTTTGGGGCTTTTATTTGCAATTGCCATGGATTGCTTTAATATTGTTCGACTTATGTTGTACCCGATTCTTGTTATAACACAGTCAATTCCGGTTGTGGCGCTTGCTCCTTTAGTAATTTTGTTTTTTGGCTATAACATGTTACCTAAAATATTCCTAACATCTATTTGTTGTTTTTTCCCGGTAACTGTGTCGACATTTAACGGTTTTTATTCGCCAAGCAAACAGTATTTTGATCTTTTTAAAACAATGGGTGCAAGTAAGTTCCAGATTTTTAAATTCATAAAGTTACCTTTTGCAGTGCCATATTTTGTTTCTGGACTAAAAATAGCAACAACATATGCAATAATAAGCGCTATAATATCAGAATGGGTTGGCGGAGATTCAGGCCTTGGAGTTTACATGATTCGGGCAAAAAATTCATATGCATTTGACAAATTATTTGCAGTCATTATACTTATTTGCATTGTAAGTATTGCCTTTGTCAAATTAGTTGATGTTATTAATGGCATTTTTTTAAGTAAGTTAAATTTTAATAATTTGGAGAAAGCTGATGTTTAAAAAGGTTTTAGCTTTAAGTGCGTCAATGCTAATTTTAACAATACTTGTTATAAATGCTTTTATTATCAATTTAAAAAAAGATGTTAGCGAAATAACATTTTTGCTTGATTGGACACCAAACACAAATCATACAGGCTTATTTGTTGCAGAAAGCCTGGGTTTTTTTAAAGATGAAGGTCTTAATGTAAGCATAAAACAACCGGCTCAAGGGGATGCGGTTTCACTTGTTGCATCTGGTAAGGCACAATTTGGCATAAGTTTTCAGGATTTTATAGCACCGGTTTTTGCAGGAGATAATCCACTAAATGTGAAGGCTGTTGCAGCTATATTTCAACACAACAATTCAGGTATAATTTCTAAAAAGGAAAAAGGCATTTTAAGTTTTGAAGATATGTGTTTTAAAAATTATGCTACACTTGACAATGAAATTGAACTGGCAATTATAAAATATTGTGTTGAAAAGTGCGGTGGAGATTTCTTTAATGTGGAGCTTGTTCACTTTAGCGCTGAAAATATATGTCTTGCACTTAACATGGGAATTGATTCTGTATGGGTGTATGAAAACGTACAAAAGGTTCAAACTGATATGTGTGGTGTGGAAACAAACTTTGTTTTGTTTCGAGATGCTGACCCTATTTTTGACTATTACACGCCGATAATAGTTGCAAATTGCGATTATCTGGAGCAAAACTATGAAACTGCTGTAAAATTTATGCGTGCGGTTTCCAGGGGATATGATTTTGCATCTAGATATCCCAATGAAGCTGCTGATATTCTTCTTAAAAATTGTCCGGAGTTGGATGAAAATTTTATAAGAGAAAGCCAGAAGATGTCGTCAGCAAATTATATTGGTGATGCGCAAGTTTGGGGATACATAAATGGTGATAGGTGGAATCGTTTTTACGAGTGGCTTTATAAAAATAATGCTATAAAGGAAAAAATAAAGGTTGAAACATACACAAATGAATTTTTATATGGTTAGGTGCAGTTCATGGGGAATTTAATAGTAAAAAACTTAGTTAAAAGCTATAATAATGAGGTGTTTTTGGATAATATATCGTTAAGCGTAGGGGAGGGGGAAACGGTATCTATTCTGGGTGCCAGCGGCAGTGGAAAGACAACGCTTTTTAATATAATATCAGGAATTGAACCGGCAGATTCAGGAGAAGTTATTCTAGATGGAAGAAACATTTTGCTAACTCCCGGAAATGTTAGTTACATGCCGCAGGAGGATTTGCTTTTACCCTACAAAACAATAATTGATAATGTCAGTTTGCCGCTTTTAATTAATAAGATGAAAAAAAAAGATGCCCAGGCAAAGGTTTTAGAATATTTTACTTTATTTAATTTGTGCGGTTGTGAAAAAAAATACCCTCATGAAGTATCGGGAGGAATGCGGCAAAGGGCTGCCCTTCTTAGAACTTACATGTATAACAAGGAGATAATGCTGCTTGATGAGCCATTTTGCGCACTTGATAATATAACTAAAAATGGAATTTATAAGTGGTATATTGAAATGAAAGGCAAAATGAAAAATTCAACTCTTATTATTACACATGACATTGACGAGGCGTTGATTTTAAGCAATAAAATTTATATTTTAAGTGGCAAAAGCGGAAAGCTATCTAAGTCAATTAAAGTAAAAAGTGCAAATAATTTGGATTTTTTCCTTTCTGAGAATTTTATAATTTATAAAAAAGAAATTTTATCTATGCTAGAATTATAGAACCTTATTAACAGTACAGCCTTAACAATAAATAATCAACCTTAATAAAACTATTATAGGAGGAAAAAATGAATATTATAGAGATAATAAAAGCAATTTTTATAGGAATAATACAAGGAATAACAGAGTGGTTGCCAATAAGCAGCACTGGGCATATGATATTGTTTAACGAATTTGTGAAGTTGAATGTTTCAAAAACATTTCTTGATATGTTCTTAGTTATAATACAGCTTGGCTCCATTTTAGCGGTGGTTTTTTTGTATTTTAATAAGTTGAATCCCTTTGCGCTAAGCAAAACAGCGGCCGAACGTTCTGAAACTTTCAACATTTGGTGGAAGGTAATAATAGGTTGCATCCCAGCAGCGGTTATAGGTTTTTTGTTTGATGATATAATACACAAATACCTTTATAATCCAATTACAGTTGCGGTAATGCTGATTTTGTATGGAGTATTGTTTATTGTAATAGAGAACATGAATAAACCAGCAACAATTAAGGACTTTGATGATTTAACATATAAAACAGCCTTATTAATTGGAATATTTCAAGTTTTAGCCTTGATACCGGGGACATCAAGATCTGGGGCAACCATACTTGGTGCTGTAATACTTGGTGCATCAAGGTTTGTAGCGGCAGAATACTCTTTTTTTCTTGCAATCCCAGTAATGGTAGGTGCAAGTGCATATGAGATAATAAAATATGTACACAAGTGCGGAGTAAATTTTACGGCCGATGAAATAGGAATTATGGTTGCAGGATTTGTAACAGCATTTGCGGTGTCAATTGTAGCAATTAAATTTCTTATGGGTTATATTAGAAACCATGACTTTAAAGTGTTTGGATACTATAGAATAATTTTAGGAATAATTGTGTTAATATATTTTATATCAAAAGGTAGCTGGGCTAGCTTGATGAATTGATAGTGAATTTTTCACAGTTTATTGAGAGATTTAGATTATTAATTAAATGAATTTTAGAAATTTGTTTTTTTGCTTGACTTTCAATTTAGTTTATGATAAACTTACAAAGTATTAAATTGAAAGTTGCGCCAGTAGCTCAGTTGGATAGAGTGTTTGGCTACGAACCAAAAGGTCAGGGGTTCGAATCCCTTCTGGCGCGCCACGTACGTCTATAAATTTTTTAATTCCTTTTCTTTTTAATTGAACGCAGGGCGGATAACTTGAAAAAGTTGTTCGCCCTGCGTTTTTTAATTTTTATTTTTAACTTGTTTTAAATTGCTGCAAATTAACCTAACTTGTGTTAAAGAATTATTAAGGTTGGGGCTGAAATCAGTTTTATCCATGGTAACTACAAATTTTAGCTTAGTTTTTAAAATGCTGAATATCATATTTATTTGAGTAACAATTATATCTTCACATTTACTTTTTTCAGCTCCGCACGTTAAAAGTAAAATTCCAGTTTTCTTTTTAAAAAAGACCGGAGTATTTCTTTTAAACCTAGCATTAAAGTAAGGCTGCATACGGTCAAAAAGAGCTTTTAACGGTGCTGGAAATCCCAAGTTATACACCGGAGATGCAACTATAATTAAGTCTGCATTTTTTAATAGTGAGTCAATATTTTGAAAGTCCGGCATAAAACAAGAATCGTGGCTAATGCAGTAATTGCAGGAAATGCACGGATTAATATTTAGATTATATGAGTCAACAACGCTAATTGCATAATAGACCTTTAACTGCGATATAAGTTCATTTGTCAGTTTTGCTGTGAATCCATTTTTGTTAGGGGACCCAAATAAAATAACAGCAGAACCCTTATCTTGAGAGTTATTCAATTAAATTACCTCCGAAAGACAGACGCGCCATAAATGTACAGCCGCAACATTTATGACGCGCCTTAAAATTTAATTAAGCGTACCTTTTTTCCAGCATTGATGGCAAAGTGCAATATATTTATCATTCCCACCAATATCAATTTGTTCCCCGTCGTAAATTATTTTGTTGTCGCTGTAACGCGCATTTATAATTGCCTTTCTGCCACAAATACACATGGAAGGTATTTCGCGAATGGTATCAGCGACTTCAAGAAGTCTTTTGCTACCTTCAAATAAATTGCCCATATAGTCAGTTTTAAGGCCATAACACATAACCATAGTACCATCATCAACGAGGTTTCGAAGCTCGTTAACTTGAGATTTAGTTAAAAATTGAGCCTCATCAACAATAATAATATCAAAAACTCCCCTTTTTTTTATGTTTGCAGTTATGCTTTCATCAGGGCCAATGGTTATAGCTGGAGAGGAAAGCCCCATTCGAGATTTAAGTAGGATTTCACCATCTCTGTTGTCAATACTTGGTTTAACAAGAGCAACTTTTCTGCCATGTTCTTCAAAGCTAAATTTTTTCATAAGCGCGCTTGCAGTTTTGCTGGAGCCCATAACACCGTAATGGTAGTACATTTTCATTTAAATCACCTTTTAAATTATTTAGTCAATATATATTAAAATTCTTATATAATTATTTTAAGTTAAAAGAACATATTTTTCAAATTTATTTTAAAGCGTTAAACAATGGAAAGAGAAATGGGTTTTCTGTTTTTATAGATTGTAAAATTACTAAAGCCAGCTTTTTTAGCTACTTTTAAGGAGTTTTCAATTCCAAAACTTAGATTTTTATGGCTGTGGGAGTTCGATCCAACAGTAATATATTTTCCGCCGAATTTTTTAAATTTTAACAGTATATTATACTCTGAAAGTATGGAACAGCTGTAGTTAGAATTTTGAAGAGAGTAGACTTCGAGAGCTTTTTTCTTTTTAGCAAGTTTTTGAAGTATTAAATTTATCTTCTCTTCAAATTGGGTTAGGTCTAAATTAATTTGAGGGTCAATAAACTTTAAGGGATAGTGCAGGTGCGAGAGAGAGTCAAATTTTCCCCAGTCAATTAAATCTAAAATTTCATCAAAGTAAAGATTCAATGTATTATAAATATTATCATTTGTAAAGTTGTAATGCTTAAAATTGACATCTTTTTTAAGTTTGTGAATAGAAGCTAAAACAAAATCAAAATCTGATTTTTTTAAGGCATCTTTTGCAGCACTTTTGTTATGTGTTGGCTGTCCAAGCTCCACACCGGCAAATACATGAATGGAATCTTGAAAAATTGCACGGGCTTTTTTTGATTCAAAATAAGATTGCGAAATTGCTTTATTATAGTTCTTCTTATAGTATGTATCGCATTCACAGTGATCCGTAAAAGTAATTGCAAAAAGATTAAGATTTGTTGCCGTTTCGCAGATTTTTATAATAGGGTCAAGTGCATCAAGAGAGTTATCACTATGTACGTGACTATCAGAAAGAAATCGGTATGGCATTTCTTCACCTCCTGTATCAGCATTGTATCATATTTATTTTAAAGAAAAAAGATTTTTTTATAGTAAAAATAATAAAAATTTTTTATGATATTATTACAATAAATACTTGACATATCCTTTTTTAAATAGCATAATCTATTTAGCCTGGTTGTAATTTGTAACTGTTAATTTAAGTGGTTGAAAAATAAGAAAAAAGGGTCTATAATTATTTGATGATCTATTAAAGTTTGTAGGGAGGTGCTTTTATGCGTGATATGATAGCCAGAATAATCGAGATGGATAAAGCTGCAAGAGAGCTCACACAAAAGGTACAAAAGGACAAGGTTAATTCAGAAGAGGAGATAAAGCTCTTAAAGGAGGAAATTCGTAACGACTATCTTCAAAGGGCTAGGAAAAGAATAGAGAAAAATGAGAAGATAGAACGCAGTGAAGCAGAAAAAAAACTTAAAATTATTTCTGAAAATAAAGATAATATTTTAAAAAGACTTGATGAAGCATATAGCGAAAAAAAAGATATGTGGGTTGACGCAATAGTCAAACGTGTTTTAGGGGAGTGATAATATGCTTTCCAAGTATTCTTCAAATGTTATTTTAACAAAAGTGAAGTCGATGTATGGAAAAAGAATAAGAAAAGAAGATTATGACAATTTGTTAGGTTGCAAAAATGTAACACAGATTGCATCTTACCTAAAAAACAGTACACATTATAATTCGGTATTATCTTCCATAGACGAAAAAACTATTCACAGAGGACACTTAGAATCGGTTATAAAGACTAAAATTTTTAATGACTGTGAAAAGCTTATGCGGTTTGAAATATCTACAGGAGACAGTTTTTCAGGGTATTTGATAACAAGAACGGAGATAAGACAGATAATAAAAAGTTTGGCTTTATTATCTGGCGGAAAAGCTGAAGATTATGTTTTTACAATGCCGGTTTACTTTAATAAATTTACAAAAATAAATTTACCGGCCCTTTCAAATGCAAAAAATTACGATGACTTTCTATTAGCGTTAGGAAAATCGCATTATAGGCAGTTACTTGAAGAATATCATCCGAAAAATGGAGGCAAGTTTGATATTCAAAAAATTGAATGTGAACTTTATAATTACTTGTATGAGACATTTTTAAACGGAATAGAAGGTACAGCCAGAAGCAAGATCCAAAATGAGCTTAGAAGTATCATAAGTGATTACATTGATTATGGAAATTTTATTAGGATTTATAGAAGCAAAAAAATGGATGTAGAGATTGATGATTCAATAATTGTGAACTATGGAAATTTAAAAAAGAGATATATAGACGAAATGCTGAATGCAGAAGATGAAAAAGAAGTATTTGAGATAATGAAATCCACCAATCAAGGTAAAAGATTAAGCAATATAGAATTTAATTATATTGATGAAGTGCAGTATAGGATGATATACGATAAATGTAGAATGAGCATACACATGTCAATAGATCCATCCATCGTAATGTTAGCGTATATTTTTTTAATGCAAATAGAAATTTCTAATCTTATATCAATAATTGAAGGTGTGCGATATAATTTGCCAAGATCTGAGATTGAAAAGCTTTTGACCTTAAAGGTAAAGCAGTAGCGAAATAGGAAGGAGTGATGCTAAGGTGGCTGTATCAAAGGTAAAAATAGCCAGTATTATAGGCGTTATGTCTGCACTGGATGAGGTTGTAAAGGTTTGTGGAGAAACAGGGTATTTTCACCCAGACGATGCTCTTTCTTTTTATTCTAAAACAGAAAAATTTTTGCCAATAGCAGAGGCAAACCCATATGAAGAACCACTAAAAAAGATAAGAGAGATATCAGAGAGTGCTGGTGTAAAGCTGGATTTTACGGATGTACATGAGTTTGAAGTAAATGTTAGAGATATAAATGACTATGTGGATTATCTGACAGAAAAATTAGGTGGTCTTTTAAATAAAAAGAAGGAAGTTTTATTAAAGATAGAAGCGTATAAAAAATCTTTGGAGCATATAAAACATTTTACAGGACTAAATTTAAATTTAGGAGAAATTTTTGCCTGCAAATACATAAGGGTTAGGTTTGGAAGGCTTCCTAAAGACAGTTACATAAAATTAAGTGCTTACAAAGACAACCCTTATATGTTATTTTTTCCTTGCACTATGGATGAAGAGTATTGTTGGGGTGTATATTTTACACCGGTTGAGGAAAGACATGAAATCGATAGAAAGTTTGCAGGGCTTTATTTTGAGCGACTGAGAATTGATGAAAATGAAGGAACACCTGAAACCGCAATTAGCAGTCTTGAAGGGTTTATAAATCAGGCAAATGAGGCATTGAGTAAAATAGAGAAGAAGATTTCGGCATATTGGAACACGCAAAAAGAGCAGTGTATGCGTTTTTACACAAAGCTAGTGGAACTAAACACTTATTTTGGGATAAAAAAATATGCATCAAAATACAATGACAATTTTATCTTGGTTGGCTGGATACCAAAGGAAGAAGAGGAAGCCTTTATAGACCGACTAAGTAGGATTTATGGAATAGAATATTCTATAGACAGGGCGGAAGATGAATATAAGCATTCTCCACCTGTAAGGCTTAAAAACAGATGGTTTGCAAAGCCTTTTGAAATGTTTGTAGGAATGTATGGTTTGCCAAGTTATAACGAAATTGACCCAACTCTTTTGGTTTCAATAATATACACACTGCTTTATGGGGTTATGTTTGGGGACTTGGGGCAAGGAATCATATTAGCCATTGTAGGAGCGATAATGTGGAACAAAAAGAAGATGATCCTTGGAAAGATACTTGAACGATGTGGAATAAGTGGTGCCATTTTTGGGTTTTTATATGGATCAGTGTTTGGATTTGAAGAAGTTTTAAATCCGATACATCAAAGACTTTTTGGAGTTGAGAAAAAGCTTTTTGAAGTAATGGAAGCAAAAAGTATAACAATGATACTTATTTCATCTATTGCAATAGGTGTATTTCTCATAACGCTTGCAATGCTTATTAATGTCTATTCGGCGTTTAGGCGGCAAGACTATGAGGCGGCGATATTTAGCCAAAACGGAATAGCGGGAATTGCGTTTTATGATTCAATAATATTTGGTGTAGTAATGATGGTTATGAAAAAAAATGTGTTTACGCTCCCCTATATTTTAGGCTTTATAATATTACCATTAATACTGATTTTTTTCCGAGAACCACTTGGTAAACTTGTAAAAGGGGAACAAAATTGGATGCCGGAAAAAATTGGTGAGTACATCATTCAAAACTTTTTTGAGTTGTTTGAAATTTTACTTACTTATGTAACCAATACGGTTTCATTTCTTCGTGTCGGTGCATACATATTAATACATTCTGGTATGATGATAGTAGGTTTTACAATAGCAGATCTTATCCCAGGTGGGATAATTTCTTACACAATAGTGGTGACTTTATGGAACATTCTTATTATATGTCTAGAAGGTTTGCTAGTAGCAATACAAGTATTAAGGCTTAACTACTATGAGATTTTCAGTAGATTCTTTGACGGCCAGGGTCGAGAGTTTGAACCTGTCCTAGTAAAAAGAGATTAATTTAATTTTAAATATTTTTGGAGGTTGAATATTATGACTATTTGTTTAGTAATTGTTTTATGTTTAGGGTTGATGGCAGGTACGTTTTTTATGGCAAGAAACATGGTTAAAAGAGGGGTAAAGCCAGGGAAGGCAGTTTTAATGCAGATGCTTGCATTTGCTTGTGTTTATGCATGTACGCTTGGTTCTTCATTTGTGGTGACTTCTGCGGATAATAATATAAAAGACAATGAAAGCGTATCGACAGCAGCAGTTGTAAAAACGGCGGCTGACGCAGGTAGTGAATCTGTAAACACAATTGAATTACAAAAAGAGGCTAATAAACGTTGGAATACAATTGCTATGGCGTTATCAATAGGCCTTGCATGCATAGGTTGCGGTATAGCCATCGCATCTGCAGCTCCGGCAGCCATTGGCGCGGTTTCGGAGGATCCAAAGTCATTTGGTAAGGCTATAATTTTTGTAGGTCTTGCAGAAAGTGTATCTCTGTTTGGTCTTTTAATTGCTATTCTTATTAAATTCCTTTAATACACAGCTGTATCAAAGAAGGTGCTGTTATGAGGTTTCACCTGATAAGTGATAATATTGATACTGAAATTGGAATGAGGCTTGCAGGTATTCCAGGAGTAGTTGTTCATAAAGAACAAGAAGTAAAAGATGCGCTTAATGAAGCTATAAAGATGGAAGACGTAGCGGTAATATTAATAACGGAGCATTTAGTAAATCTTTGTAGGGATTTTATATATGATTTAAAATTAAATTTGAAAAAGCCGCTTATAGTTGAAATTCCAGATAGGCATGGAAATGGCCGTGCCAAAGATTCCATTACAAAATATGTAAGGGACGCAATAGGAATAAAGATTTAGACTTACGGTTGATAAGGAGGTGCACTTATGCAAGGAACCGAAAATAAAACAAGTAATTTTTTAAAGGCAATAAATAAATATGCAAGAGAACAAAGGCAGGAACTAAAAACAGAGCTTGAAAGATTTAAAAAATATGAGCTTGAAAAAGCAGAAGCCGAAGTTTTAAGGGACGCCTACCATTTAATACAGCGTGAAATGAATCAAATGAAAAAAGGCATTTCAAGCGAGGTTTCGCGTGAAGAAATGGCTAGTAAAAAATTAATGTTTCAAAGGCGAAACGATATAAAAAAGAAGGTTTTTGAATCTGTAGAAAAAAGGCTTATTGATTTTACGAATACAGAAAGATATACTAGGCTTATAGTAAATTATGCAAAGAAAATTTCGAAGATTTTAAACAAGCCAGGAACAACACTGTATGTTTGCGCAAGAGATTTAAGATTTTCTCAAGAACTTAAAGAAGCTTTTGGTGCACAATGTAGTGTTGAGCCTAGCAGAGATATAAAAATAGGTGGTATACTTGGAATGAATTCATCCATGGGAATTATAGCAGATGAAACCATAGATTCAAAGCTTGAGGATCAAAGTCAATGGTTTGATGAAAATTCTGGCTTGAGCGTAGTTTAGTTTTATTGGAGATGTGTTTTATGGAGAAAAATGTTATATATGGAATAAACGGTCCTGTTGTTACAATAAAAAATACAAATTCTTTTTCTATGCTTGAGATGGTATATGTAGGCGAATCAAGACTAATCGGAGAGGTTATAGGTATCACCAGCGATTTTACAACTATACAGGTGTATGAAGAGACAACCAGTTTGAAACCGGGTGAAATTGTTGAAGGTACCGGTAGCCCGATGATGGTAACTTTGGGTCCGGGAATCATAAATAATATTTTTGACGGAATTCAAAGACCGCTTAAAGCTATTGAAGAAACATCAGGAGCGTTTATTTCTAGGGGTTCGGCAGTTAATGCCTTAGATACAGAAAAAAAGTGGAATGTTAAAATTAATGTGAATCTAGGAGATAAGATATCAGGCGGAGACATTTATGCAACTTGCCATGAGACTAGCATTATAGAGCACAAATGCATGGTTCCTCCAAATATTAAGGGCGAAGTTGTAAAGGTTCAAAAAAGCGGTTCTTATAAAGTCAATGATATAATTGCTGTTTTGAAATGCGATGATGGATCAGAGTATAATTTAACGCTGTGTCAAAAATGGCCTATACGAACTCCCAGACCGGTTAGAAAAAGGTTGCCTGCAACAATACCTCTTATTACAGGTCAAAGGGTAATAGATACTTTATTCCCCGTGGCAAAAGGCGGCGCAGCTGCGGTACCTGGTGGTTTTGGAACAGGAAAGACAATGACACAGCATCAACTTGCAAAATGGTGTGATGCAGATATAATTGTTTACGTTGGCTGCGGTGAGCGTGGCAATGAAATGAGCCAGGTTTTAAGTGAATTTTCTGAACTTATAGATCCGAAATCTGGCAAGCCTATGACAGAGAGAACGGTGCTTATAGCAAATACTTCAAATATGCCAGTTGCAGCAAGGGAAGCATCTATTTATACAGGTATAACTTTAGCAGAGTACTACAGGGACATGGGTTACCACGTTGCAATAATGGCAGATTCAACATCTCGTTGGGCAGAGGCGCTTCGTGAAATATCTGGGCGACTTGAAGAGATGCCGGCTGAAGAAGGATTTCCTGCGTATTTGCCTTCTAGGTTATCGGAATTTTACGAGAGAGCCGGAATAACTGAAAATTTAAATGGACTCGATGGTTCAGTTACGATAATAGGTGCTGTTTCCCCGCAGGGTTCGGACTTTTCAGAGCCGGTTACACAAAATACCAAGAGATTTACAAGGTGTTTTTGGGCGCTTGACAAATCCTTAGCTTATGCAAGACACTATCCTGCAATTAACTGGATGTCAAGTTATAGTGAATATTTTACGGACTTAGATCCATGGTTTTCGACCAAGGTTGGTGAAGACTTTGTTAGATATCGTGAAAAGATAAATGCAATCTTGCATGAAGAAAATAAGCTTATGGAAATAGTAAAGCTTGTTGGTTCGGATGTTTTACCGGATGATCAAAAATTAGTAATTGAAATAGCAAAGGTAATACGTGTTGGATTTTTACAGCAAAATGCTTTTCATGCAGATGATACTTTTGTTCCACTTGAAAAACAAAAATTGATGATGAAAGTAATTTTACATTTGGAAAGCAAAGCAAGGCAGCTTATATCGGCATCCATACCAATTTCAAAAATAATAGAACTTGGCCTTTTTGATAAGCTTATTAAGATGAAATATGATATCCCCAATAATGACCTTGAAAAGTTTGATGAATATATAAAAGAGATTGACGAAAAGCTTAAGAAAATACTTAAGGCATAAGTAATTTGGACGGGAGAATCTCACAGCGGGAGTGTGATAAGCATGATTATAGATTATATAGGGGTAAAAGAAATAAGCGGCTCTTTAATTGTTATAGATGGAGTTAAAGATGTTTCTTATGAAGAGATAGTTACAATTCGCCTTGACGATGGAACAATGAGGCAGGGAAGAGTTGTTCAAATAGAGGGTGAACGGATAATTGTCCAGGTTTTTGAGGGGACTAAGGGAATATCTCTTGAAAATACTAGAACAAGATTAAGGGGAAGACCTATGGAAATGGCTCTTTCTCCAGAAATTTTAGGCCGTGTTTTTGATGGTGCGGGTAGGCCAATTGATGGCTTAGGAGATATTTTTCCAGAAAAGAGAATGAACATTAATGGAACACCAATGAACCCGGTATCAAGGGTATATCCAAGAAATTACATAAACACCGGAATTTCAACAATAGACGTGCTTGCAACACTTATTCGTGGACAGAAATTACCTATTTTTTCTGGTTCAGGTATGAAACACAACGAACTAGCAGTTCAAATTGCACGGCAAGCAAAAATTTCCTCACAGGAAGGTAAAAATTTTGCAATTGTTTTTGCAGCTATGGGTGTAAAAAATGATGTTGCAGAATATTTTAGAAGAAGCTTTGAGGAATCAGGGGTTTTGCAAAGGGTAGTTATGTTTTTAAATTTATCTAACGATCCTGTTATAGAAAGAACATTGACACCTCGTTGTGCCTTAACGGTTGCAGAATATTTAGCGTTTGAACTTAACATGCATATACTTGTTATAATGACTGATATAACATCTTATGCAGAAGCGCTTCGTGAATTCAGTTCATCTAAAGGCGAAATTCCGGGAAGAAAAGGTTATCCGGGGTATTTGTACTCTGATTTAGCGTCGCTTTATGAAAGAGCCGGTATGATAAAAGGCAAAGAAGGCTCTGTTACACAGATACCGATATTAACTATGCCAAACGATGACATTACACATCCGATTCCTGATTTAACCGGTTATATAACCGAAGGACAAATAGTGCTTGATAGGTCTTTGGAAGGAGAGGGTAAGTATCCTCCAGTTTCGGTTCTTCCGTCGCTTTCAAGACTTATGAAAGATGGCATTGGAGAGGGATATACAAGGGAAGACCATTCAGCTCTTGCAAATCAATTGTTTGCGTCTTATGCAAAGGTTATGGACGCAAGGTCTTTGGCATCTGTTATTGGGGAGGAAGAACTTTCGTCTGATGATAAGAAGTTGCTTGAGTTTGGTAAGGAGTTTGAGGCAAGGTTTGTAAATCAAAGCTTTAACGAGGACAGAAGCATAGAACAAAGTTTGGATTTAGGCTGGCAATTACTTTCGCTGCTTCCCAAAAAGGATCTTGACAGAATAGATGATAACATTTTGGATAAATATTATGTAGAGAAAGAAGCTAAAGAACAGTAATTCACATGGAAAAGAATGAAGGTGAATAAATTTGAGTACACCGGTTGTACCAACAAAGGGTAATCTTATCGCGGTTAAGAGGTCGCTTGAACTTGCAAGGGGAGGTTTTGATCTTCTTGACAGGAAGAGAAACATTTTAATACGAGAGATGATGTTACTCATAAAACATGCCGAAGAGATACAAAGCAAAATAGATGATACATACAGCCGGGCTTATGAGGCTCTGCAAAGGGCAAATGTTACGCTTGGAATATGTAGAGAACTAGCTCAAACTGTTCCGGTAGATGAAGGCTTAAAGCTTTCGTATAGGAGTATTATGGGTGTGGAGATCCCCATAGTTTCTATAAAAGAAAAAGAAGATAAAGACCTTCCTTTTGGACTTTACAACTCTAATTCTATGCTGGACGATGCTTACAAGAGGTTTATAGAAGTAAAAAATTTAACGGCGGATTTAGCAGAGATAGAAAATAGCGTTTATAGGCTTGCAGATGCAATAAGCAAGACTCAAAAACGTGCAAATGCTTTAAAAAACATTGCAATACCTCAGTTTGAAAAAGATGTTAAATTTATAAGCGATGCACTAGAAGAAAAGGATAGGGAAGATTTTTCAAGATTAAAAGTAATAAAAAATAGAAAAATATAAGAATGTTAACCTGCGTGATTTGTTGATGTTATTAATTTTAGGCCAGGTTAAGTGTGTACTAAAGCCACATTTAACAAGGTGATTATGATTATTAATTAATAACTGTTGACGACAAATATATGCAGGTTAACAATTTTTCTTTAAAAATTTATATAACTCTTTACGAATTTATTTTGGCATATTATAATAATTTAGGGTGTAAGTTTTTATAGAAGTGTAATTTGCACTCTAATTTTATAAGAAAGGAACTGATTAATATAAAAAGAGTTTTTCTTATAGTTTTAGATAGTTTTGGAATAGGCGCTATGCCGGATGCTAATAAGTATAATGATGAGGGTTGCAGTACCTTGGGATCAGTTTATAAAAGCCAAGAATTTAATATGCCTAATATGATGAAAATGGGCCTTTTTAATATAGATGGGGTAGATTTCATTGAAGGTGTAAAAAATCCGTTAGCTACATATGCACGAATGACAGAAGCATCCTGCGGTAAAGATACAACAATAGGGCATTGGGAAATAGCGGGAATAATTTCTCAAAAGCCGCTTCCGACTTATCCAAATGGGTTTCCTGATGAAGTGATATCTGAGTTTGAAAAGCGAACTGGACGAAAAGTTGTTTGTAATAAACCATACTCTGGTACAGATGTAATACGGGATTATGGAAGGCACCATGAAAAGACAGGGGACCTGATAGTTTATACTTCAGCGGACAGCGTATTTCAAATAGCAGCGCATGAGGATATAGTAAAAATAGAAGATTTGTACAAATATTGTGAAATAGCAAGGGACATATTAAAAGGTGAACATGGTGTAGGAAGAGTAATAGCTCGGCCGTTTGTGGGTGCGTATCCGGACTACAAAAGGACTTCAAACAGGCATGATTATTCTTTGGAGCCGCCGGAAACAACTATGTTGGATGAATTAACAGGGAATAGCATTGATGTTGTAGCGATTGGCAAAATAAATGATATATTTGCAGGAAAAGGGATAAAAAAGTTTGTTAGAACTACGAATAATGAAGATGGTATATCACGTACAATAGAAATGATAAATAAAGATTTTGAAGGACTATGCTTTACAAATTTAGTAGATTTTGATATGGTATATGGGCATAGAAATAATGTGGATGGTTATGCTAAGGCTTTATCTGAATTTGACAGTAGGTTGCCTGAGATTATAAAAAACTTGAGAGACGAAGACCTTTTAATGATAACAGCGGATCATGGCTGCGATCCGGGAGATAAGTCGACTGATCATACCAGAGAATATACGCCGTGGCTAATTTATGGAAAGAATGTTAAGGATTCAAATAATTTAGGAACTAGAAATACATTTGCAGATATAGGAGCAACTATATTAGACTACTTTAATTTAAAAGGTAAGATAAAAGGTAAGTCTGTTCTTAAAGAGGTATTAAAAAATGGGCTTTGATTTGTCAATTTTAAAACAGCCGAAATCTGATTTAATAAAAAAGATGATTTTTGCTTTTATAGGTGATATAATATTAGGGTTCGGAATAGCATTTAATTCATGTTCAGGCTTAGGCAATGATCCAATATCGGTATTTTATTCTGGTGTGAGTAATATGTTACATATAAATTTGGGCCTTGCCTCTAACATAGTAAACTATACCATGTTTATAATTATTTTAATCCTGGGAAGAAGATATATAAATATAGGGACATTTATATACACTTTGCCGCTTGGCTCATTTATAAACTTGGGCATTTACATATATGGCTCTTTAATAAAAGAGCAAACTTTAATGATTCAAATAATCTCTTCTGTTGTAGGGTGCTTGCTTCTATTTTTAGGTATAGCAATTTTTATATCTGTGCAGATTGGTGTTGATCCATGGACTGGGCTTGCGCTGATACTTAGTGACAGAATCAAGAAAAAATACATGGTTTTTAAAGTGCTTATAGATATTTTAAGTTTTGTTGTGGGTTTTGCTATGGGAGGAAAGATTGGGATAACAACAGTGATAGCAGCTTTACTAGGTGGCCCGGTTATACAAAAGATAGATTATTTTATAAAAAATTACATATTAAAATTTTTTAATTTTAAAGTAAAGACAGAAGAATAAAAGGAGAATTTTTTATGGGAAACGTTCCTACACCTCATATTAATGCAAAGTTAGAAGACATAGCTAAAACGGTTATTATGCCAGGAGACCCGTTAAGGGCGAAGTTTATAGCAGAAACATATCTTAAAGATGTTAAATGTTTTAACACAGTAAGAAATGTTTTGGGCTTTACAGGTATGTATAAGGGAGAGAGAGTATCTGTTATGGCAAGTGGCATGGGAATGCCATCTATGGGAATTTATTCTTATGAGCTTTTTAATTTTTACAATGTTGATAATATAATAAGAGTTGGTTCTGCAGGCAGCATTTGCGAAGATGTTAATTTAAGGGATATAATAATAGCAATGGCAGCATGTACAGATTCAAACTATACTCATCAATATAGTTTACCGGGCATATACGCACCAGTAGCAAGTTATAGCTTGCTTGAAAAAAGTGTTAGTTTGGCTAAAGGCAGAAATTTAAATTTTCATGTTGGCAATATAATGTCATCTGATGTATTTTACACAGATGTAGAAAAATTTTTAAGACCATGGGGAGATATGGGTGTATTAGCAGTAGAGATGGAATCAGTTGCTTTATACGCTAATGCCGCCAGGGCAAAAAAGAATGCACTTTGCATACTTACAGTGTCTGATCACATTTTTAAAGGTGACAAACTATCGGCAGAAGATAGGCAAACAGGCTTTAAGGAAATGATGGAGTTGGCGCTTGAGACAGCAATATCCATTGATAAATAAGGGGTACATATTGTGATTTGTGCTTATAGGAGGAATCTTTTTATGAAAAAGTTTTTATCTATGCTTTTGTTAGCATCAGTACTTGTAGCCCTTACAGGATGCTCTTGGAGTGACCCGGAGTCTATTGCCAACGACGGTGTTTTTAAAGTTGCAATGGTACCAGACTTAGGGGGAATAAATGATCAATCTTTTAATCAATCTGCGTGGGAAGGTATGCAGGAATTAAGGGACATGTATGGTGCCAGCGTTAGCTATATGGAACCTAAGCAATCAAGCGATTTTTCAATGAATTTAGATAGATTATCAGATGGTGATTATGATCTTATTTGGGGAATAGGTTATGTAATGTCTGATGTAATAGAAGAAGCAGCAAAACTTAATTTAGATAAAAATTTTGCTATAGCGGACTATGCATATGGAGAAGATACATTAAATAATGTAACGGGTGTTGTGTTTAGGTCTCAGGAAGCCTCTTTTCTAGCAGGCTATGTTGCAGGTAAAACGACAAAGACTAATAAAGTTGGTTTTATTGGTGGCATGAAGAACAGTGTAATATACCAGTTTGAATATGGTTACAAGGCCGGCATTATGTATGCTGGAAAGGAATTAAATAAGGACATAGAAATTGTTTCTCAATATGCAGAAAGCTTCTCTGATGCGGCAAAGGGCAAGGCGATAGGCTCTAAGATGTACAATGACGGATGTGATATTATATTTCATGCGGCAGGCGGAGTTGGATATGGGTTAATAGAAGCAGCAAAAGATTGTGGCAAACTTGTTATAGGTGTTGATAAAGATCAATCTTTTATAGCGCCTAACAATATTTTAACCTCTGCTGTTAAAAATGTTGGTCTTGCAGTTAGAATAGTTAGTAAGGATTTAATGGATGGAAAAGACATAGGTGGCTGCACGTATAATTTTGGAATAAAAGAAGGCTGTGTTGGAATTCCTAAAAACAATAAAAATATGGATCCTAAAGTATATGATGATACAATGAGAATTGCTGATTTAATAAAAGATGGAGTTTTATCTTTACCAAGGGGAAATTTAACAATACCATATAACGCTGTATCATATAAACTATATTTAGAAGAACTAAGTGCTTAATGGTTATAATCTGTGATTAATGAGGTTAATTTGTTTAAAGGAGGGCACGGCAATTGAGAATCAGTTCTGAATATGCAGTTCAAATGCGCAATATAGTAAAAACCTTTGGTTCTGCTGTAGCGCTTAACAATGTCAGCATAGATGTAAAAAAAGGAACTATCCATGCAATGCTAGGCGAAAACGGTGCTGGAAAGACTACGCTTATGAATATACTTTATGGTCTTTACAATGCTGATTCAGGAGATATATATTTAAACGGGGAAAAAGTGGATATTAAAAGTCCATCAGTCGCAATAGAAAATAAAATAGGAATGGTACATCAGCATTTTATGCTGGTACAAAACTTTACTGTTGCACAAAATATTATACTCGGCAAAGAAGTAACAGGTAAATGTGGCATTTTGGATATGAAAAAAGCTAAAGAGGAAATAGAACAGATAATAGATAAGTATGGCTTAAGTGTTGATCCAGATGCCAAAATAGAGGAAATTTCTGTTGGAATGCAGCAAAGAGTGGAAATATTAAAAGCTCTTTATCGTGGGGCCGATTTGTTGATTTTAGATGAACCTACAGCGGTTTTAACGCCACAAGAAATAGAAGATTTAATAAATATAATGCACAAGCTTATAGAAAACGGAAAGACAATTATAATTATTACACATAAGCTAAAAGAGATAAAATCTTCTTCCGAGGTTTGTACAATAATTCGCAGAGGAAAATACATAGACACAGTAAATGTACGAGAAACTAATCAATCAGAGCTAGCAGACAAGATGGTTGGAAGAAGTGTTAAATTAGTTGTTGACAAAAAGGAAAAAGAACCTGGTGAAGTTGTTTTTGAGGTAGACAATATAACAGTAAAAAACCAGATGCATGAGCATTTAAATGCAGTGCAAAATCTTTCATTAAAGGTTAGAAAAGGTGAAATAGTAGGAATAGCCGGTGTAGACGGTAACGGACAAAAAGAGCTTGTAGCGGCTATTACAAGCTTGGCAAAAGTTAGTGAAGGCACAATAAAGATAAACGGAAAAGAGATACAAAATACTAAAGTAAAGAATGTTATAAAAAACAAGATTTCAGTAATACCAGAAGACAGGCAAAAAAGGGGACTTGTATTAGATTTTTCAGTATCGGAAAATACTGTGCTTGAAAGATACGCTGAAAGACCTTATTCACGCAAGGGAATATTGGATTTTCAAAAGATAAAAGAGTTTGCAAAAAAGATAATAAAAGATTATGATGTGCGCCCTGAAAAGTGTCATAAGTTACCGGTTAGGGCATTGTCTGGCGGAAATCAGCAAAAGATAATAATAGGAAGGGAAATTGCTAATAATCCAGATTTATTAATAGCTGTTCAACCTACAAGAGGTCTTGATGTTGGAGCTATTGAATATGTTCATAAAACGCTCGTAGAGCAAAGGGACAAAGGTAAAGCTGTATTACTTATTTCTTTAGAGCTGGATGAAATAATGAGCCTTTCGGATCGAGTAGCAGTTATTTATGGAGGAACAATTGTGGGAGATTTCAAAAGAGAAGAAGTAGATGAAAACACGATTGGTTTATTAATGGCAGGAGGTACTCAAAATGCAGAGAACTGCTAATTTATTAAAGAAACCCATTACCTCAACAATAATTGCTGTTGTTTGTGGTTTTATAGTTGCAGGGATAATTCTTGCAATTTCAGGGTACAACCCAATAGAGGCCTTTGTGTCTTTATTTAGAGGTATTTTTTCAAGGCCCAAATACATATTTAAGGTTATTGAAAAAAGTACGCCTATCATTTTAACGGGAATAAGTGTAGCATTTGCTTTCAAAACAGGACTTTTTAATATAGGCTCTGAGGGGCAATTTATAGCAGGGTCAATAGCATCGGTAGTTGTAGGTGTAAAGCTAAACATGCCACCAATTATTCAAATTCCAACAGTAATTTTAGCGGGAGTTTTAGCAGGTGCACTTTTTGGGGCAATAGCGGGCTTTTTGAAAGCTAAGTTTGGCATTAACGAAGTAATTACAAGTATCATGCTCAACTGGATAGCATTTTATTTATGCAATTTTGTTGTTGATTCAGATGCATTTCACAAGCCGAATACGGTAAGAAGTTTATCTGTTAATGAGTCTTCATATACAATGATATTGTATAAATGGAAGAATTCGAAGGAAGGGATAAGCTATTTAAAGCACAATAAATGGCTTTCTGACATACTTTTAAAAACAGATTTGAACTGGGGATTTATTATAGCAATTTTGGTAGCATTTTTAATATCCTTTCTTTTATATAAAACAACAATGGGATATAGTGTTAGAGCAGTTGGTTTAAACAGACATGCAGCAGAATTTGCAGGTATTGGGGTAAAGAGAAATATAGTTTTGGCACTTACAATATCGGGTGCTATTTGCGGTCTTGCAGCAGCGCTTGTTATAACAGGAACGTCTCCACATGCAGTTTATAAGCTTTCAATGTTTGAAGGAAATGGGTTAAATGGGTTATTTGTAGCGCTTATAGCAGGAAGTGCGCCAATAGGCTGTATTTTTTCAGGGTTATTTTTTGCAGCGCTTAATTATGGAGGAAATTCCATGCAAATGGATCTTGGAATACCATCTGAAATAATAAATATAACCATTGGTACAATATTATTTTTTGTAGCGCTAACTCAAATAATTCCTATAATAGCGGACAAATTGGAAAAGAGGAGTGTTAAGAATGTTAAATAATATTATGTCAGTAATAATGACGACATTAATGTATTCTGCGCCTCTTATATTTGCAGCTTTGGGAGGAGTTGTTTCTGAACGTTCCGGAGTAATAAACATTGGCATAGAAGGAATGATGTCATTTGGTGCTTTTGTTGGAGCAGCAGTTGGATATTATACGGCAAATCCATGGTTAGGCCTGCTAGCAGGTGGATTAGCAGGCGGATTTTTAGCATTTCTACATGCTATAGCGGCCATTACTTGTAAGGCAGATCAAACAATATCTGGTATGGCACTTAACTTTATAGGACCAGGTTTATCATTATATTTATGCAGGCTTTTTTTTGATGATAAAACAATGACCGATAGGGTGCCGAATAAACTTCCTAAGGTGTTTGGGTCCATTGATATAACGGTTGTAATTGCATTTATATTGACTGCAGTTATTTGGTTTGTTTTGTACAAAACAAAGTGGGGTCTTAGAATATTGTCAGTTGGTGAACATCCGGCTGCAGCAGATACATTAGGAATAAATGTTTATAAAGTAAGATATTTTTCCGTAATTATTTCCGGAATTTTAGCAGGCTTTGGAGGTGCAGCGATGACACTTGCAGTTGTAGCTCAATTTACGCCATCCGTTATAAGTGGCCAGGGTTTTATAGCTTTAGCAGCTGTAATTTTCGGCAAATGGACTCCACAAGGTGCGTGGGCAGCGTGTATAATGTTTGCGTTTGCACAAGCTTTGACAGTGGTGCTAGGTGGAGGAAAAGTTGCAGTTCCATCTGAAATTTTAAACATGCTACCTTATGTTTTAACAATTGTAATTTTAGTACTTTTTGTTGGTAAATCTATGGCACCGAAATCAAGTGGTAAACCATATGAGAAAGGTTCAAGATAAATACTGTGAGGTTTATTATGAATATTAAAGAAATACTGAGTAAAGTTGACCATACTCTTTTGTCACAGACAGCAACTTTTGATGAGATAAAATCTATTTGTGATGACGGAATAAAATATGGAGTAGCATCGGTTTGCATACCTGCAAGTTATGTAAAACGTGCTAAACAATATGTAGAGGATAAGTTAAAAATATGTACTGTTATAGGTTTCCCAAATGGTTATAGCACAACAGCAACGAAAGTTTTTGAAACAGAAGATGCAATAAAAAATGGTGCCGATGAAATCGATATGGTTGTTAATTTAGGCTATATAAAAGATGGACTTTTTGATTTACAGCTTGATGAGATTAAGAAAGTAAAAAAAGCATGTAAGGACAAAATTTTGAAAGTTATTGTAGAGACATGCCTTTTAACGGAAAGAGAAAAAATAAAAATGTGCGAATTAGTAACTCTTTCAGGAGCTGATTACATAAAGACCTCAACAGGGTTTTCAAAAGCAGGGGCTACATTTGAAGATGTAAATCTTTTTGCTAAAAATATTGGTCCTAACGTAAAGATAAAAGCTGCTGGAGGAATAAACTCTGTTGAAGATGCAGAAAAGTTTATTAGTTTGGGAGCTTGCAGACTAGGAACCAGCAGGATAATAAAAATAGTTAAGGGTATATAGTATAGTTTACTTTGTATATAACAAACTTTGCGCTAAGGGGGCGCACCGCCGGCCTTGCACGGCAATGCCGAAAGGGCCGGAATAAAATTCCGGCCCTTAGCTCGTTATAAAATAACGAGCGCGGTGCGCCCCCCTTTTAGCAGCATTATAAGGAGATTAAGATATGACTAAAGAAATGCAAATAAAGCTAATAAAAAAAGCGAGAGAAGCAAGGGAAATGGCATATACGCCGTATTCAAACTTTGATGTAGGGGCGGCATTATTAACTAAAAGCGGAAATATTTATAAAGGCTGTAATATAGAGTCTGCAGCATACACACCAACAAACTGTGCAGAACGGACAGCATTTTTTAAAGCGGTTAGTGAAGGAGAAAAAGAATTTGAAGCAATAGCAGTAGTTGGAGGTCCAAAAGGGAAGGCAGCAAATGAATTATGTCCTCCCTGTGGGGTGTGCAGGCAAGTGATGATGGATTTTTGTGATCCTAATCAGTTTAAAATTATATTGGTGGATAAAGAACAGATTAAAGAATATAAACTTTGTGAGCTATTACCACTAGGCTTTGGTCCTAGTAATCTTGAATAAAGGGGATTAATCAATGAGAATGTATGATATTATAATGAAGAAAAGAGAAGGAGAGGAATTAACAAAGGAAGAAATCTCATTTTTTATAAATGGTTATGTAAAAGAGGAAATACCGGATTATCAAGTTTCAGCATTATTAATGGCAATATATTTTAATGGTATGACCGACCGTGAAGTAGCAGATTTAACTTTATGCATGGCACATTCAGGAGTGCTTATGGACTTATCATCTATACCGGGAATAAAGGTAGATAAGCATAGTACGGGTGGAGTAGGTGATAAAACAACATTGATAATTTCTCCAATTGTGGCAGCTTTGGGAGTAAAAGTTGCAAAGATGAGTGGAAGGGGACTTGGTCATACCGGTGGAACAATAGATAAAATGGAATCTATACCAGGAATGAGAACAAATCTAGATAAAGAAGAATTTATAAACATAGTAAATAAAACAGGGTTTAGTATTATAGGTCAATCCATGGATATTGTATCTGCAGATAAAAAACTATATGCATTAAGAGACGTTACAGCAACTGTGAAAAGCTTACCTCTTATAGCATCCAGTATTATGAGCAAGAAAATAGCAGCAGGAGCAGATTGCATATTATTGGATGTAAAGACTGGAAGCGGTGCATTTATGAAAACCCTAGATGAATCTATTAAGTTAGCCAAGTTAATGGTGTCCATAGGAGAGAATGTGGGAAAAAATACAGTTGCCATCATAACGAACATGGATAGTCCGCTTGGTAATGCTATTGGTAATTCTTTAGAAATAATAGAAGTTTGTGACACACTTAGAGGAAAGGGCCCAAAAGATTTAACAGACATATCAATAGAACTTGCAGCAAATATTCTTTTTTTAGCACAAAAGGGTGATTTGGAGTATTGCAAAAAAATTGCAAAAGGGGCCATAGAAGACGGAAGTGCTTTTGAAAAATTGAAAGAGATGGTTGCAATCCAAGGTGGAGATATATCTGTACTTGAAGATAATAACAATTTTGAAAAGGCAAAGATAGTATATGAAGTAAAGGCTCCCAAGAGTGGGTATATAGTATCTATGAATACAGAACGTTGTGGAATTGCAAGTGTAATTTTGGGTGCGGGCAGAGAAAAAAAGGATGACAAAATTGATTTTAGTGCAGGAATCATAATAAATAAAAAAATAGGAGATTACGTAAATAAGGGAGAACTTATGGCTAAACTTTATTCTTCAGATATTGAAAAATGTGAAAAAGCAAAAGAATTGTACATAGATGCCGTAAGTATAAGTGAAGAAAAACCAGGGGATGTTTTAAGCATATATGCGAGAGTTTCTGATAAAGGTGTAGAAATATATTAATATAAGGAGGCAGCGATTCACCGCAATGCGGTGTCAAAGTACTAAATTTGCTTTGACAATATAACAATTTTAGTTATATTGAATCGCTGCCTGTTCCTGCGGTTACAAAAAATATAAAGATTATATGTTGGAGGTGAGGCAAAAATTGACGATAAAAAAAACACTTTTAGAGTTAACGGGCTCAGTTGAAAGAATAGTGTTTCGAAATGAGCAAAATGGGTATACAGTACTTGAGCTAGCTGCATCGGAAGAGATGGTGACAGCAGTAGGCATTATGCCGTATGTTAGTGTAGGGGAAGAGCTGAGACTTTTAGGAACATTTAAAGTGCATCCTAGTTTTGGAGATCAATTTAATGTTGAAGTTTGCGAGCGTTCAATGCCGACAACAACAACGGCGATACTAAAGTATTTGTCATCGGGTGCAATAAAGGGTATTGGCCCGGGAACGGCAAGCAAGCTGGTAGAAATTTTTGGAGAAGATACCTTGGGAATAATAGAGAAAGAGCCGGAACGTTTGACGATAATAAAGGGAATAAGCAGATCGAAGGCAATGAAGATATCGGAAGAATTCAATCGGATATATTCAATAAGAGAGCTTATGGTAAGTTTGGGTAAATATGGAATAACTCCAGATGAATCCATAAAAGTATGGAAAGCATATGGAAATGAAGCAGTGGAAATTATCAACAAAGACCCATATTTGCTATGTGATGAACCGATTAATATATCGTTTGAAAGGGCAGATAAGATAGCTGTTTCTTTAGAAAAGCCACAAGATAATATAAACAGGGTAAGAGCAGGAGTAACATATATTCTCACATATAACATGAACAATGGCCATACATGTTTGCCACAGGACAAGCTAGAACAGGCAGCAATAAATTTTTTAGAGGTAGAAAGAGAAAAAGTAGATGATGCTTTGGAAGCACTCATAACAGAAGGCACGCTTCAGAGAGTCACAATGAGTGAAAGGAAATTTATATTTACAAGCGAGATGTACAATGCAGAGATTTATATTTCTGGAAGACTTAGAATAATGATGAAATTTCCACCCAAGTCGATTAATGGAGCAGAAAAGTACATAACTGATATAGAAAATAAAAGTGATATAACCTATGCTAACCTACAGAAAAAGGCGATATCTGAAGCACTTGACAAGGGCATGCTAGTTTTAACAGGGGGCCCCGGAACAGGAAAGACAACAACGCTTAATGGAATAATAACAATACTGGAACAAAATGGAGAAAAAGTGTTTTTAGCGGCCCCCACGGGGAGGGCGGCGCAAAGAATGACTGTAGTTACTGGAAAGGAAGCAAAGACAATTCATCGGATGCTGGGTGTAGAATGGGATAGCCAAGACAAACCTATATTTAAAAAAAATGAAAAAGATTTGCTTGACTGTGACGCATTAATATTAGATGAAGTTTCAATGGTAGATGTTAAGTTATTTGAGGCAGTATTAAGGGCCCTGCCGCTAGGGTGCCGGCTTATACTGGTTGGAGACAGCAATCAATTACCATCTGTAGGAGCAGGAAATATTTTATCTGATTTAGTAAATTCGGAAATGTTGCCGGTTGTTCAGTTAAAAGAAATTTTTAGGCAGTCTATGGAAAGCATGATAGTAATGAACGCCCATAAAATCATAAGTGGAGAATTACCTAATTTATCTGTGAGGGATAATGATTTCTTTTTCATAAATAAAAATGATCCTCATTTGATAGGTCAAACTATAAAGGATTTATGTGAGAGTCGACTTCCTAGAGCGTATGGTTACAATAGTCCTTTTGATATACAAGTAATATCACCCGGAAAAAAAGGTGAGCTTGGAACTATTAACATAAATAAAATATTGCAGTCTGCTTTGAATCCACAAGAAACAAACAAAAAGGAAATTAATATAAATGGTAACCTTTTTCGCCAAGGAGACAAAGTTATGCAAATAAAAAATAATTATAATATTCCGTTTGTGCGAGAGGATTCGACTATGGGTGAGGGAATTTTTAATGGTGATATAGGAATTTTGATAGACATAGATAAAAGTGATTCCACAGTGATTGTGAAGTTTGATGATAAATATGCAAGGTATGATTTTGAAAACATAAATGATTTAGATCTTGCCTATGCAATAACCGTACATAAAAGCCAAGGAAGCGAGTTTGAGGCAGTAGTTATGCCTATGTATTATGGGGCGCCGCAATTGTATTATAGAAATTTGCTTTATACAGGAGTAACAAGGGCCAAATCTTTGCTTGTCATGGTAGGGACACCGTGGACGGTGCAGAGAATGGTTGAAAACAATAAGAAAAATCTCAGGTATTCAGGGCTATGCAGCTTTTTTACAAAAGAAAGTGAGTGATTGCAGTGATTGGAATAGTAAAATTAATAAAGTCGTTCTTTTTTCCTGTGAGATGTCCATATTGTAAAAGACCAATTGATTATAGGGAAGCAGCCTGTGAAGAATGCTTACATGAAAATTTTAAAAATATTTTTGAAAGGGAAATAAATATTTATGACAGGACAATAGTGTCAAACATTGCATCTGCATCATATGAAGGAAAAGTGCGAGAGGCAATTTGTAAATATAAGTTTTGCGGCAAGAAGGATTATGCCTGTCAGTTTGCAGCAATAATGGCAAAAACCTTTAAAGAACGTTATTCTCATGATAAATATGATTTTATAACAAGTGTGCCTTTATCGGAGAACCGCTTAAAAGAAAGAGGCTATAATCAGGCAGAACTTTTAGCACGGGAGTTGTCTAAAGCAGTAAAAATTCCATATAAAAATGTACTTAAAAAGGTTAAGGAAAACAAAACTCAGCATGAATTAAATTTAGAAGAAAGAATAGAGAATGTAAAGGGCGTTTATGCTGTTTTAGATAATAGTTTGGTAAAAGGAAAAGGAATTGTAATTTGTGATGACATAATTACAACAGGAAGTACATTATCAGAATGTATAAACGAGTTGCTAAAATCTGGGGCCAAAAAGGTTAATTCAATAACACTTGCGGACACATCTTTTAAATAATGAACAAAAAAATTTATTATTTTAGAGAATTTAATACAAGTATACAAAATATAAATTTATTTTCATATTGTAATTAAAATAAGTTTTTTTTGTGTTATAATCTAAATATGCAAGATTTAAGGAGGAAGATATTCATGAAAAAATTAGTATCATCAACATTAGCACTATCGCTATTAGCAGCACCTGTAGGTGTTATGACATCTCATGCGGACGCTGTTACAATTAGTATTAGCGAAGAGACTAAAGTAAAGGAACAAAATATTGAAAAGAACCCTGTAGAGAAAAAGAAAAGCCATAAATTGCGCAATACTTTAATAGTAGGAGCAACAGTTGCAGGTGTAGTAGCAATAAGTGTTGCAACGCATAAAACTGTATCTCAGGTTTGTACTGCAGCGGCAAAGCCGGAGAATAAGGGATTAAATGCAATTTGTGATGCAAACATCAAGGTTAGCGAAAAATCGAAACAATTAGCTACACAAGTAAAAGCTGGAGCAGAAACAGCAGCAACATTTGTAAGTAACAATACAAAAGCTTTTTATGAGAAATGCAAGAACCTATTTGCAAGAAACAATGAAGAAACAACAGCTGCAGCAGACATAGCTGTAACAACCAATGAGGAAGAAACAACCGATGAGACAAGTGAAGATATTGAGGAGCAATCAGCATTTGAAAAAGAAGGCTCTGAAGAGGAAAAAACAGTCGCAGAGGAAGAAACAGCCGATGAGACAAGTGAAGATATTGAGGAGCAATCAGCATTTGAAAAAGAAGGCTCTGAAGAGGAAAAAACAGTCGCA
>CAKSIH010000010.1 GCA_934462705.1 uncultured Eubacteriales bacterium
GACCTGGGTGCAATAATAGTCTTCCAATGATTATGATTTAAAAACTTAACTTCAATTTTCTGAGTCCCGTCATCGATGTTTTCAAATCTCCTTGAGATTATCAGCGGACATGAACACACCGGAATAAGCTCTTCAGACGCAGCACTTTGCAGGATTTTCCTCACACCATGCTCCGTCGAAACCTCCCATCCCGGCGGTTCGATACATCCCTTTAAATCGATATTTTTTAGGTTCAAAAATCTTGTTTTTTCACTGCTATCTCCACGTCTCGTTTTACCTTCATACCTGACCGCTTTCTCAAAATCCCGCAGATTAACTTTACCTTTAAACTTTGTTTTTAGTCTTGCATACTCCGACGGCATGTTTGTCTTCGCAAAAGCACACAGTTTCATGTTTTCTTTTGAAAAAAATCTCATCAGGAGTCAGTTCTTTACTTTCGATTAAATCAATAAAACGTTGCTCAATGCTCGGAATTCCATGAATAATCGGCGCTTTTATGCCGCATTCTCGACTACACTCAAAGCCAAGATGATCATGAATATACCGGCAAGTATGCGGTTTATTTTCGCTGATTGCTCGTCTTATTTTCCTCTCGGTCTCACTCTTGTTGTACTTAGGATATGGTCGGCTTAATTCATGCACTAGTTTCGTTCCATCTTTCGTAGGAGCAAGATTGGTAACCATAACGTGCCAGTACGGTTCAGGAAGTGTCTTGGCATTATCCTTGCAATATCTAATAAAGTTACACTTCTCAATTATTCTTTTTGCATCGCCTCTCTGAGATTTATTTTGCACCATTTCGTGATTTGTTTCAGAATTGTCCATATACGCTTCAAATTCACTTAAATGGCATCTTGTCCTATTGCAGCCTAAAACCTCACAAATTGACCCATTTTTAAGTTTATGATTGATACTTCCGGGTACCCTCAAAACTCGTGCCAAATCCGACACGTTATCAAGCTTCCAGCAGCGTTCCCTCGCATTTGCATTCACAAACTTACTCCAACCTTTAAAAATCGAGGTAATATAATCTTTGTCCTTTGTACTTTGTATTTTAAATGGTGTATCAAGCAACCAGTACGCATGAAGTCCGTTTCCTGAATTGACGATGATGCTTGGCTTTAAGGGCAACGAGTTTAAAAACTCTATAGCTTCATCAGTAGAGCAGGGAAGGGCAGTCTCTGCATGGGCATTGCTCCTGATGTCAAGGTCGGCATACAGTGTTGTGATCGTCAAGATATCATTTTCACTACCTCGTAAGTTGTTTTGAAGTACTTTCCTTCTAAGTCCCACACCAAAGAATGTGTTCGTTTTTGCTCCATATTTTTTGACTGCCGCCAAAACTTTCTCTATCTCATTTACCTTAAGCCACAGTGTTTTGCGCTCCGGCAAAAAAGTGAGCGTTATGTATCCTTCTGTACATTTTCGATAAATCGTACTTAAAAATGCTTTTGTGTCCATGCTATGCCTCCTTTTTTGGCAAAGGATCGCAAAGGTCCGTGAAACACCGGATTTTTATTTTATATTTCTTTGCAAAGTCCATTTCCCGTGCCATTCCTTCGCTGAATTTTTCGCCAAAACACCACAGTTCATCGCATCTTGATAAAATTTCTAAACACATGTCCATAACTTTTTCTCGCTCTTTCTCATCGCAGTCATCCATAAACTGCGGGAAAATTAAATGTGTTGACATTGGAATAAATCCTTCTGAAATCACAAACCGACAGTAACTAAGCGCTTTATTTTGATTCCTTACAATATCTCCTCTGAGTGGTGAGCAGATATACACGATGTTTCGGTTTATCGTTTCCTTGTCACGACTTGCGTTTTTGATTGCTTCATATGCAGTCGGATCAGCGCGGAGCCCGCGCAGGCAATTCGCGCAATTAAATTTAGTTACATTTTTAAATTTACAGCCCGCGATTGAATCTATACTGTAAAATAAGGGTTTATTTCCTTCTGCGTTTTTCAAATTTATGTTCATATTTTATTTATCCTCCATTTCATGTAACGTTCCGAAAGTTTTTCCGGCTTCAGCCTCTGCGATTATCGGCACATCAAAGTCCTCAAACGGCCTTTGTTCCATGCACGCTTTTACAAATTTAATGGCTTCATTCACCTTATTTTCAGGCACTTCAAAGACCAGTTCATCATGTATTTGTAGAATTGCTTTTAGCCATAATCTATCTTTCAGACCTTTAATAATCCTACCCATAGCGAGTTTTAAAATGTCGGCAGCTGTTCCTTGTATCGGCGTATTTAAAGCACATCGCTGTGCAAAGCTCTTTTTGCCCCAGTCAGCGGATCTAATGTTTGATAAATACCTCCGCCGACCTAGGTAAGTCTCGGTGTATCCATGTTCAGCGGCTTGTCTTTTCACTTCTTGCTGCCATGTTTCAAGGCCTTTGTATCCTACTTTGAGATTACTGATTATCTTTGTGCATTCATCCAGCGATTTATCAAGTCCAGCCTTAAATTTCAGCGTTTTTTGAAGTCCTTTTGGGAACAGCCCATAAAACACTCTAAAGTTGCAATTTTTTGCAATGGTGCGCCTTTCTTTATAGAAACTAGCGTCTTTGTCCACAGCCTTTGAAAAAGGTATATTGAAGATAACTGAGGTAGTTTGCGCGTGAATGTCTCCGTTGTTTCTGTATGTGTCAAGCATTTTTTCGTCTCGGCAATAAAACGCTCCGACACGCAGTTCTATCTGCGAAAAGTCCAGCGACATCAGCAGTTTGCCTTCCTGCGCAGCGATAAATTTTCTAACGCCAATCGGGTCATTATCTTTTCTCGGGCAGTTTTGAAGATTTGGATTGCGGCTTGCAAACCTTCCTGTCTCAGCTGCAAGTGGCATTAAATCGGGGTGTATGCGCTTTGTAGTTGAGTTTAAAAATTTCAAATATCCATCAATGTACGTTGCCTTCAACTTATTCCACTTGCGATATTCTTTAATCATCTGAAACAATGGAACTAGTTCTGCTTTATTTTTCTCACACCATTCAGAGAGCAAAATTAAAGCTTCATCATCTGCTGCCTCACTAGATTTAGCAGTCGTTTTAAGTACCGGCAAGTGTAAGGTCTTATAAAGATAATCTTTAAACGCCTTAGTACTGGCATTTGCGCCAATATCGACGCCATCTGCCATAATTTAAATATCCTCTTTTAGCTGTGATATTTGAGCTTTAGCCTCAGCACTTTTTTCTTTCATAAGTTTCAAGTCAACAGGGACACCGTTATATTTCATAAGTCCAACATACACGGCGGTTGGTGATTCGATTTGTTCCGCAATAAATCGGTGTTTTGGCAGATTCGCATCAAACCAGTTATTAAAAACATGGTAGAGTCTTAATGCGTAATCCGAGTCAGCACAAGCATATCTAATTGTTTCTGGATTTTTAGAATAGAGATCATCAAAGCAGGCTGAGCCTGCACCCATTTCGCACTCCAATTCACCAGGTATTTTTAGTCTTTTTGCCTGCGACACAACCTCGCTAAAGGTCGGAAGCTCTACTTTCAGCAGTTTAGGTACCAACTTTTTAAGACCACTATCACCAAGTTTTCTAAATTCAGTTGAGGTTTTAAGCGTTAGTTGCGCTGCGGCTAACGTATCGTAAATCTTGCACTGCGGAATACACCCTAGCGCATAGAAAAACATCGTCTCAAATGCCTCATGTGAATTACAACAGTCAGATTTTCGCTCATTAAAATGTTGTTTTGTATCCATTCCCACGTGTCCACAAAGTCAGCATTTATGCCAACTTTGTGGCGAAATGGAACGTAAATTCCACTATTTTCAGAAACAGAAAAACTAATGCCCGTTATCGTTGCTCTGTGTGCATCTAAACAAGCTTTTTCATCATAACGATACTTACACATAGGCGAAGTTTCTATATCCAATGCTAAAAGTGTAGATTTTCCGATATATGCAGAGATTTCTTCTCTTGAAAGGGCTAATTTATAATTCATGCTCTCTCCTCCTAAAAAGGAATATTCATAACTTCGCCGGTATTTTTATTGACCTCTATACATTCGTTAACCGATTTATCACTCTGTGCATAGCATTTTACTTGTTCAGAAAACCTTTTGATAAGCGAAATTTCCTCATCTGTTAGCTTTCTGTCAACTGCAAATTGAACTTGCGAATATGCGATACCACCTTTATTCACAGCTTTTTTAAGTGAAAATTTAGTCACAACAGAACCTGATTTTTTACCCGTTGATAAAAGTCTTTTAATATACCTTGAAAATTCCCTATTAGAGCTAGTTGGCAAAGATAAAATTACAGGAAAAATCTTGCCTTCTTGTAGCAGATAAATCTGATGTTTATTTTTACATGTTTTGCTGCCGTTTTCTCCGCTGCCAAATTTGTTATTAGTGCAGTTAATGCACATTCCACCCGGCATTCCAATACCTGTTACTCCGTCTACGCTTAAACAGTCCGGCGGATTATTGCTGCCGTTGTACTTTGAGATATAAAACGTGTACCTTGGATGATGGTATAAGATAACTGCTGAGAATTCCTTCGCAGCATCGGTTTCATCCGCATTCTCGCCCGGTAATTCAAACATTGTCCCACCACCTGCCGGAATTTTAATTCGGTCAAAGCCACTGTCAAGTCCTGCGAGTTCTTCTGAAAACCCCTCGCTTATATTGAAGTTTTTAAGGCCCATAAAACCTTGATTTTTAATTGTTAATTCATTGTTTGTCATAGTATAAACACTCCTATTTTTTATTTTTTCTCATTGAGATTGATGTTTTTTCAAATACATTGACTAAACCCTCAAGCCACTGCGGCAGGGAATCGTTGTTTTCAGAAATTTACTCCTTTACAAACGCTGACAGGGAACTTGGGTTCACCGTTTCAACTACCAAATCACCGTATCCTGCATCTTTGAGCAATGCATAAAGCTCATCTTTTCTACCAGCCTTTGTCGACGCTTTTGTACTTGTTGTTAAAGAAAACATTGTTCCGCTTCGTGTAAAATTCTGAGTCTCGCTCAAAGTCATTAATTCAGCTAATGCTGACTCAACTTCAAAAATCATGTCATTTACGTTTTTAAGCTCTGATTCTTTTTGCTTCTTTTGCTCTTTTAAATCTTTCAATTTATCAGCTAAATCGAACAGTGGAGAGGCTCCGCTCCCAAGCCGCGCACTAAGCTTATCTTCATTTTGTGACCTTTCGCACGCGTCTAAATATTTTCCCTTATTCAAATTAAAAACCTCCCATATCATACGGATTCCTACCATTTTTATAGTCATCAATTAAAGCTTTTGCCAAATCTGCTTTGTTTTGAAGTGAATTTAAAACCTTCTCATCTACTGTATTTTTCGCAACTAGATAAATGTAAGTACAGTTTTTCTGCTGTCCTGCCTGATGAATTCTAGCTTTTGTCTGTTCAAAGGTACTCATTGAGTAATCCAGCGAATAAAACACCATTGTTGAAGCTGCAGTCAGCGTTATTCCAAGTCCTGCAGTGGCTACTTGTCCGATAAATACTGACACTGTAGGGTCATTTTGAAAACTATGTATCTGAGTTCCTCGGTCTTTGACTTCGCCTGAAACCTGCGAATACAAAATATGCTTTTTCTCAAGCAGCTTTTTAATGGCTTTAATTTCTGCTAAGAATCTTGCAATTACCACGATCTTCTCACCGCTTTGCACAGCATTATCCATGATGTCCTCCAGAGCTTCCAATTTTGATTTGCTCACTTGCTGGCACACACTTCCTTCATCATTGCCGATAAATCCACCGGTTAACTGAGAAAGCCGCAGTAATTTCGTAAGCACATTTGTTAATGTTATTGTATTTTGGGAATCATATGAATTTTCGGCGCAGGCATTGCTTTCTCTGTTTTCACAAGTCTTCGTGTGCGAATTGCCTCCGGCGGCTCGCCGGTCCGCAAAACTGTCCTTTACAAGACTTCGATAAATGCCCATTGTCCTTGGTTCAAGCTCTATGTACCTGATAATATCTGTGGTCAGAGGCAAATCCAGACACTGAGCTTTAGTCGCTCTAAACGCTATGCTATGTAATTTCTCCATCAGTTCATCTTTCATAGATTCCTTCAAAACCGGAGTATATCCGCCGTATCCAACCATATCGAAATACTTGTTCCGAAACGCATAAAAGCTGTTTCCAAATATACTGGGTTCTACAAACTTATACTGCGAAAAGACATCGATAGCTTTATTCGTAATTACAGTGCCGGTTAAAATCATCCTGTATTTTGTCTTTACACCCAGCCTATGCATTGTTTTTGATGCTGCAATATTATGAGTTTTGATTTTATGGCTTTCATCAGCAATGATAAAATCGGGCTTCCAGTTTGAAATTTCAGGTTCCATTCTCCATACGGATTTATAACTCACAATCACAACCTCAAGCCCTGCTCCTTGCGTTTTTTGCAACAGCTCACTTTTCTGTTGGGTACTGCCCTTTAAAATTGATAACTCATAATTAAAGTCAGCAAATTTTAAAAATTCATCACTCCATACACCGACAATCGATAAAGGACACACCACAAGTAGCTTCTTTACATTTCCTGCTTTATATAACGCTCCCGCTACAGCTATTGAAGTAATTGTTTTGCCGCATCCCATCTCCATCAAAAGGGCGGCTCCTTGGTGATTTTTTGGACTGTTATAAAGCCTTGTCACAAAGTTAAATGCTTCTTTTTGATGTTCATATGGCTTTGCTTTAATCGGCATTTTGTTAGTCACTGCTTGCTGCCACCTCCTTAATTTCTAAACTTTGCACGCTGTCCTGTGGAATAAGTACCATAACTTTTTGTGCATGACCAAACCATCTTGATGATAATTGCTCTAGTAAAGATAATTTTTTAAACTCCGCAATGCTTACAGGTTGTTCACCATCTTTTCTTACTGTGATTTTTAATTGATGTTTGCACATAGATTTCACCTCCGCTCCGAGACTTATTTTTTTACCAGAAAAAAGTGCCTCTATATATAAGCCACGAAAAAGGTCCTAGGTGTCATAAATTTTTTTAAAAATTTTTCACCCCTCAGAGTGAAGGGTGAAAATCTGCTTTAAATATGAGTTGATAATAGCTTTTTTAACTTGATCCTTAGCCATTTAACTCTTTGTTTTACGGCATTTTCTGTTATACCAAGCATTTTTGCATATTCAGCTTGTGTTATGAGATGCTTGTCCAGATAAAGTTTATGTATTAGCTCTTGCTCTGCGGGTTTAAGTTTTGATATTGCTTCATATAACTTGTTCACTTCAACTCTTTTTAAAAAATCTTCCTCAATATTCACATTTTTATCTATGAGCATATCAGCTTTGTCCACTAGTTCACTTAAACTTTGATGTCGTCTTGTTTCACGCCTATCGCTATTTTTTATTTCACTCTCAATTTGCAGCATAATATTACTAAGGTCGCTTGAGACCTCAAATTCGACCTTTTCTCCTGTTACAAATTCATATTTTATTACCATTTTTGTCGTCCTCCATATTTCTGAATTTTCAAAAATATGGAGGACGGTGGTGCTCTCACTAAATAAAATATGTACATACAAATACCGCTTTCTGTGTTACCAAAGAGCCGAAATACTAATTAGACAAATGAAAACAAAAAAAGCCTGTAAACAAACGAATTAATCTATTTGTTTACAGGCTTTGCCTCTTTGCGATAAATTGTTTCTATTTCTGAACGCAAAAAGACCGCAGTGACTCTTAAATGTCACTGCGGTTCTAAGTTTCGATATTATGTTGTCTTTTTAATTTTATATTTTCCAGGTGGTCTTCCTCGGTAATAAATCAAAGCAGCCCTTTTTATCCAAAGCAATAATTTTAAATGGATAAGTTTACGTATCTCTTTATTATATTTACCGTTTAATAAAATATGACTCATTTATATCCTCCTTACACTAGGAGAAAATGTTTTATCACCAACTTCATTTATTAATTTTAATATAATAGGATATAATTTTTTCATCGTATTATGTCTTACACCCATAAAAAAAGGACCTCTACTGAGATCCTTCTTCATGCGCCTTTATATTCTATTATATTCTTTAAAATTTCATAAAGATACTCCTGGTCCTTAATACTTAAGGAATTTACCATGTTATAAAATTTATTGGGTATCTCATTAGTTGTATCTCCAACAACTATTTTTTCCGTCAAAATTTCTAGCGGAACATCCAACGCTTTCGCAACTTTTTCTATACTTTCTAATGTTGCATTCTTTTCTCCTCTTTCAAGCTGTCCAACGTAAGTATTATGAAGCCCTGCTTTATCTGCTAGTTCTTCTTGGCTATATCCTGCACGATTTCGATAAGCTCTGATTCTTTCTCCTATAATATTAGCAATATCAGCCATTTAAACACCCCTCTATAAATACTAAAAGTATTTATATTTACTTTAAACAGACTATTGATATTATATTCAGAGTGTCGTATACTATAAATATTATTTCAAAAGATTTAACTACTATAATTATTAACAGAGGGATCGTTTTATGAAATTTAAAAGAGAAAATTTTATATTTAATTATGGAATAGATTTTTCTAAAGAAGATAATTTTAATAATTTAATAGATAACTTAAACGATAACCATAAAAATAAATCTGATATTTACTGTGTAAGTGATGAAAACAAGGAAAAACTGTTTAGAATCCGTAACGATTTATTTCTACTAGCTAAACACAATAATGCAAAGGTAACTGTTTGCACTAATTGGAGAATTCCTTCTTGCTGTATACTAATTGAAGGTAAAGAATTAGATGTCACTGCTCCTGAAACTCAGAGCAAACTTAAAAACATTATGGAAAAATCTAGCTCTATTAAATTGAAAGCAAAAAATGATAATTTCTTAATAATAGTTAAAGTAAATATATTTACCAAACTACCTAATAATAAAAAAACTCAAAAAAAGTAGTCAGCTTCTTTGACATAGAAACTGACTGCTTTTCAATTTGTAATGTTAAACTCTCCCGTTTCCAGCAACCATCTTGACCATGATACTACAGGAGTGTGTAAACTTTTACGTACCTGTTCAAGGGATTTCCTATTTAATAAAATCAGCATATGTTCCGCTCTTGTCATTGCTACATAGAGAATTCTTAGTTCCTCCTCCATCTGTTCTTTCATTTTTCCATGTAATAAAATATCATAGTCTCTATCTATATTTTTAAAATTCTCACTTATAAATCCGCGGTTAATTCCAAATTTGTAAGAAAGATTATTGTCATTCTGAAAAATAATGTTGGGTTTGACACTTTTCCTATTTATCATTAAATCGCAGTTAGGTATGATAACAACTGGAAACTTTAATCCTTTAGCTTTGTGAATTGAATATACAGATACAACACCATTTGATAATTCCTTAGTTTGAACTTCAGCTTCATCTTCCTCTTTTGATGAAGAAATCATAGAATTTAGATATTTTAGAAACTGTAGTGGCTGAGTCCATTCTGAATTTGGCAAAGATCTGGCTTTATCTTTAAGTTTTAAAAGATTTGCTATTGGTTGAATCTGATTCTTAAATTTCAAATATTCAATAATATGAGTTTTATCATATATGTACTCTAAAATATTTTCTACAGATAAAGTCCGAAATATTTCATCAAAAGTTATATGGTCGTTGCTTTGCATTAGTGAATGATAATAACATGTAAATTTTAATTCTTCAGTATTAAGTTTGCCCTTATAAATAATTTCATTGAAAAGTTTAAATGTATCAATAATTTCAATTTTCTTAAAATAACTAGTACCTCCAATAGCCTCAACAGGGATATTGGCAAACCTTAATTGCTTTGCGACAGCGTCAACAGCATAATTCCGTCTACATAAAACTGCAATATCTCCATATCCGAACTTTTTGCCATGGGTACCGGATTCAAATATAATATTATGGATAATGGAAGCTATATTTTTTCCAAACTCTATATGCAGAGGCTTTTCATACACATCTTCAGTTTTTGCAGATACTAATTTTTGAAAAGGAAAATTGAGTTTTTCGCCTTCAAACTTGAAGTTGCAGGCAAATATATCGTTAATTTGTTTTAACAGAACAGGATCTGTACGATAATCGGTAGATAACTCATTTTCAGATGATGCTTCAGCTAATTTCTCAATTCGACTTATATTTTTTACATCTGCACCTCTAAATTCATATATGCTTTGTTTTTCGTCACCTATCATAAAAACTTTTATGCCGGCATCAACCATGCACTTCATCAGTTCAATTTGCTCTAAATTTGTATCCTGTACTTCATCTATAAAAACATATTCATATTGATTTGATATTTTTTCAGCTGCGCCTTTGTCTTTAAGAAGGAAACAGACAGACGGTATAAGGTCACCTACTTCTAGTACATTTCTTTCCTTTTTTGCTTTAATAATGTCCTTCTCAGCACAATAACATATTTCAATTAATAAATTTTTAAATGCATTGAAAAATTCATTATCATCTTTTGTAAATTCAAACTTTGAAATAAATTGATCGTCAATAGGTATGCCTTTATTTTTCAAAGTATTTGTAAATTTCAGGATTAGATTAATTATTTTATATTGTGGTATTCCTTTAAACAACAGATTATCGTTATTTTCATTAACATACCTGGTTATTGTATTTACACGTTCTTCTCTAAATGACTTTATTTTAAAGTTAGGAGAAATATTTTTTACAATTCCATAATTTCTGAGAATCCTATCACAAAATGCGTGGATTGTAGAAATATCAAACATGTTATAAGATTCAAGCTGATCACGCAAATGGCTATCACTTGTTTCCACCCATTTATCGTAAATGCTGCTCATAAGCCTTGATTTCATTTCATCTGCTGCTTTATTTGTAAAAGTTATTATTGCAAACTTTTCAAGATTAGAATTTTTATCTTTAATTAAAATATGTATTACTTTTTCTAGAAGAACATGAGTTTTGCCTGTACCGGCTCCAGCCTTTAGCAGTTTTGGGTAAGTGTTATCTTCAATAATATCTTTTTGCTTTGAATTGAGTTTAATTTCTTTCATAGACTATCCGACCTCGCTTTACAGGTTTCTTCAAGTCTGCAATAAGTACAGAATTTACTCGGCATTGCTTTTGCCTTTGAAAAGTCATACTTTCTAATTTCTCGTACAAGACTATCAGTTCTTTTTATTCCATCCTTTTCAAATCTTACACTGTCAAATTGAATATTAACTTTACCGATAATTTTCATAACAAGATTTACTCTATCACAATCCGCTCCATTAATGTTGAGACACTTTATCATATCATTATAATGTTTTAATGGTTTGCTCTCGCTATCAGTAGTTTTCAAAACCAGAAAATCTATATAAATATCATTTTGAGATATTCTATTTGTCATACTATCCATATCAAATACTTTAGTGTCATAATCAAGTGTAAGATCGTAGTCGTACCCTTTATATACCTTTTGAATTTTAGGAGATACAACCGTAAAGGTTGAACCTTTAATGCTTTTCTCGCAAATATCGTTTATAAATTTGCTTATTTTTTCAAAAACAATCCTTTTTATGTCATTTAGATCATATGCGTTAAATATGTCAAACAGCGGTATATGCTTAGCATGTACATTAGACAGTATATCCTTGCAAACTTCTAAAGCATCTTTTCCTGGAACTTTATATACCTTTTTATTTAGCCTATTATACTTTTTAAACTCATTTAATACGCTTGAAAATAGCACCGCAACAAAATAGAATTGGAATTGATGCTTTGTATAATAAAATAAAGGCATTGATTCACTTGTGTAATAATATAACTTAGGACAAAGTTTAAACTCAGCCAGTTCATTTAATGAATAATTGCTTTTAGATTTAAATTGATTACTCGGCACCCTTTTACTATTGAAGTCTAAAGCGATTTTCTGACTTTTCTGTCTAGGTGATATCCATGCATTTTCACTTTTAAAAGTTGTCCATATATCTTTAATGTATAAGGAGGGACTAAATTTAGTCTGATCCTCCTTTTCTGTCATTGTAATTATAAGTTCTTCATCAGTAAAATCAAGTAGATTCTTAAATAGATACTGTTCAAGTTTTAAATGAGATTTAAGGCCGTTTAAATCCGATGGTTTTTTACATATTTTATATTCAGGTAACGTCAATATATCAAGAATATCTCTACTATTAAAAGGAAAATCCTTTTTATATTTTCTTGGATAATTATTTGATTCATTCATTGGGAAGAAGCAAACTTTATAGTGTTTCATATTTTCTAAGTTTGCAATATTCAATACTAACCCTGTTTTTTCTTCTAGTTCAATTTCTCTTTCAATATCACTTATCATTGCTCTTAAACTTTGAGCAAAGTACTTAGCACTCACATTTTTAATTATAGCGCTGTCCATTTTTTCTAAAGACTCAAGTAAATAGGCAATTATTGTTTTTTCTATTTCATTTTCTTCATTTTTATCGGAGTCATCATATTTAATTACAGATTTTTTTAATGCATCAATGTGCTCTTTTATTCCACCAGATACTTTATTAATCGTATCAATTAAATTTGATAAAGATAGCAGAATTCCCTTTATAAAATTCAAAGAGTCTCCACTGACAAAACGAAGTGGATGGTACTTTAAAAGATAGTCCTCATCAGCTAAGCTCTTCATATTTAATAAATTATCAATTATTTTTATCCATTCATCTATGGATTTACTGCTTTCAAAAAATATTTCTATTCTTTTAAATTCACTCAAATATTCATCCCATTTAGTTCCATCATTTATGCTATGGTGCCAATTTGAATAAAGTATGGTTTTAAATTTTTCAATACTGATTCCATTCAGAAGAATATCATATATCTCTAAAATATACTGGACAATAGGATAAGAAGCCAATGGCTTTATAAATTCTCTGCTGATTTTCATGTGTTCAAAGGTTTCATCAAATAGCATAGATTTTTCTTTATATGTAAGTGCTTCTCCGCTGGTATAGTACACTTCAGAATCTAAAAAATCATTCTTTCTATAATAGATATTTTTAAAATCTATCTTGATGGGTTTAAATTTGCATTTCTCATCAAGATATGTATTGCCTTTAAAAATAAATACCCCGATTTCTTTTAACAGTGCAGATATCCTTGCCTCATATCCACCTTTAGTAACCACTAAAGCAATGTCATCCTTTAAGTATCTTCTAATTTTATCTTCATTGTCTCCGCAAGCTTTTTGTATTTTACTGCTGATTTGTTCTACAATATATCTCCACTCAGATTCTCTATTGAAGAAAGGCTTTATAATTTGTATTGATCCATCTTTAAAAAGGTTAGATACATCCTCTTTTCTTGCATTTAAAACAGCGGGGTATGTATTTCTTAAAAAGTCTAAAGCCGTATTATTATAAATTTCTTTGAAGTTCATTTGCGGTGATTTATATTGCTCTTCTAATTCATCAAAAAGAGGTTTAAATAAATATGAGTTCAAATAATCATCTGTTATTTTATTGTTAATCTTAGCTGTAAGATACACATTTTTTCCAACTTTGAGAGCTGCCTTAATTACGTATTTTTGAATATCTGTGAGAAATAGAAATCCATCTAATACAACTATGTCATAATTTTCTAGGTATTCTTTAATAGCTTGTTTTTTTAGATTATTAACTGTTTCCATTCCATGCGTTGCTTTAATGTCATCTGCAAGTATTTTCAGAGTCTGAGTACCCAAATTATTTGAGCGAAGCTCATCAATAATCTTTTTAAATTCTCTATACAAAGAAAATAATATCACTTCAAACTCGGTGTGATTTTGTTCTATCAATTCTATAGTTTCAGAATGAATTGATATATCGTAAAATAAAAGAAAATCAAAAAAGTTAAATATTTGATGCCGCAAATCATTGAAAGTATTCTCAGTTAGAATTGATATTTTATCACTATGATTTTCAAAATAATACTTTATTAATTTAAAAAGTATGTACTTCTGATCGGAGGATTTAATGCATTTATCACTTTCATATATATCCTTACCGATGGTTTTTATAAATTCTGAAAACGTTACTAAATAATTATTAGTAACACTTAAATCACCGTCAAAAAGGCGCAGTTTTTTAAGATTCTGTGTAGCGCAGATGTGAAGACATCTACCTTTTTCAAAAACCTCATTTAACTGTGTAATCAAATTGTCATCACACAAGTCTCTGCTGCTTAATATATGAAGTGGCATTAAATCAACTCCTAACTGTTATCATAAATATATTTTAAATCCTCCCTCAGATTAATAATATCTTCATCCGTGTTAAAGTAAGAAATGCTAAATCTCACAGTTCCAGAAGGGAATGTTCCAAGAAAATTATGAGCTAATGGCGCACAATGAAGTCCTGTTCTGACTGCCATTCCTCTTTTGTTTAAGATTTGACCGACATTATCAGGTGAATATCCACTGAACAAACAAGAAACTACACCTATTCCGCCATTATTATCTCCAACGATTTTGATATTGCTAAATTCTCTTATACAGTCTTTCAAACCCTGTGTTAAGTGTTGTTCTTTTTTCCTTATATTTTTTATGCCGATTTTATTGATCCAATCAATAGATGCGTTAAGTCCTGCTATAGACAGTACGTTTAGACTTCCTGCTTCATATCTTGATTCACCATATAGCGGCATATCATGATTTGCAGAGCCGATTCCTGTGCCTCCAAAATATAAAGGCGAAATCATATTATCTTTTTTCATAATAAACCCCGCAACACCAAATGGAGCGTACAAAGTTTTATGCCCTGCAAACACCACATAATCAATATTTGATTCTGAAACATTCAAATCCACTAAGCCGGCAGTTTGAGAACAGTCTGTAATTGTGATACAGTCATATTTCTTTGCAAGTTTTGCTATTGTTTGAATTGGCGTTATAAGTCCACAAACGTTACTTGCATGAGTCATAATTAAAACATCTGGTTTTTTACTTTGAAATTGCTTGTTTACCGATTCTGCACAATATTTTAAAATGTCTCTCGCTAAATTTATTACAATTATATCAAAATTATATATTTTTTGCAAGTGATATAATGGTCTTAACACTGCATTATGTTCAAAGTGAGTAATATAAACGTTTTTTACTTTCCTATAATCAATTCCCATAATGACGGTATTTAAAGCTATTGTAGCGGACGGCGTAAACACTGTCTGATATTTATTTTCAGAACAATGAAAAAGATTAAGCAGCTTATTTCTTGTATCTTTCACAAGATTACTGCTTTGACTTGATTGACTATAGTTTCCTCTCCCTGAATTAAAAACGCCTGTTCTATTAAATTTATCCATGAAATCATAAACTTCTAATGGCTTTGGGTAAGTCGTTGCAGCATTATCAAGATATATTGGCATAGACTAATTACCTCCTTACATTTACTAACAGATCAAGTAAAACCTGCCTTTTTTGATTTGCAGTTAATGAATTTTCATATTCACAAAGGTAATGTTCAAATTCACTGTACATCATTTTTGCATTACCATCATAGTCTGCTCCTTCAAATTCTGCGTATAATGCTTTATCTGCATTTTCTGTGTATAAGATTTCATAAAGCTTGCCACTGTTTTTTGCAGGGTATGTGTATTTTTCAATAGTCTGTTTCATATCCTTCAATTTGCTTATAAATATTTCAGGGCTGTTCTCTTTAAAATCTTCAATTCTTATTCCGCAAATTAATAAAGACAGCTCTTCAAGAAAACTGTCATCTTTATGCTCATTAATTATCTTAAATAAATTATCTTCTCCATTATCAAATAAATGTTTTTTTGTTTTTTCCGGTAATGAATCATACCAATTCCTCATAGCTAAAAATAAATCACTATCAGAGGTTCCCCAGAGCTTACAAATCTCCAAAATTAAAGTAGATTTTATTTCATTTATTACATTTTCAAGTTCTTTTTTCGCATCTATAATACATTTAAATGTCTTATCATAGTCGTCTGTTAAAAATATCTCCGGCAATTTTTTTAGAATATATGCGTGAAATTCTATTTCTGGATTTTTAAGACTGTTTCTAAATAAAATCGTACTAGCAGTTAAGTTTCTATAATTTCCATTGCCAGTATAGACTTTATCGCTTACAGCTGCATATCTTGGCAGGGAATACAGCCAAGCTTGCATAGCCGTTAAAACTGAATTTGTATTTTCTGAATCTAAATATCCCTCAAATAAATCTTCTAAATTACTAATGAAATTAATTGTTTTTTCATCTTTAAATGCTTGCAAAGTTTCAATATCAATCTGCATTATTTTGCACCCCTTTTTTTGACACATAAAGTACCTTCTTCATCATGCATCCACCGGCTATATACTTATATGTAACGCATTTTTGGCAGTGCCGGCATTTATTACTGTCTATTTTATAATGACCATTATTAATTGAGATTGCACCAAAAGAACATACTGATTCGCATTTTCTGCAAGATCTGCAGGCATTGTATTTAATAATTTGATAGCCTACTTTTCTCCTTAAATCAGTATGATTTTTCACGTTCATTGTCTTGATCTTTACTTTATATTGTCCTGTCCCATCGTTAAAATCCTGAATTGAGAGTATCGGCACATTTGATTTAATATCTAAAATTAACACTTCATTTATCAGTCTTCTTCCAAGCTCTTTTGAAATTTTTCCAAACGGAACAAATAGGTTTATAAACTCATCACAAACAGGCTTTTTTAATAAATAGACCTGTGCATTTTCATCATTTGTGCAAGAATCGGCAATGATTTCTGTATCACTTGCGGTGTCTAAACCACTCCCGCCCTGACGTGCTGTCCATTTAGCTTCATCAACGTAAACTTCTGAATCAGGCTTTCCGATTGATTTTGCAAAGTCTATTAATTGATTTCTCCAAGCGGTCGCTTCCTTTGGAAAATAAATTTGCGTTAAAAATGTTGTTCTTGATGAGTTATTAGGGCATGGCCAGCATCCGATTCGGTTATATCCAAGACGATAAGCAAAATTAAAGTCTATTTTTTCAGATAAAATGTAGTTCCAGATATCTGCATCCGACCAATGAAAAATCGGTGAAGCGGTTATTTGTTGCTGTATTTTTCTATGTTTTGGGTCAATCGTCAGGCGTTCATATTTACTTCTCATTGAGGACTCACATGCACGAATTCCGTTAAATGAGAGTACCGTTTTATCTCCATATAATGCGTTTATCACTCTCGATATCGGGCTTGATTTAAACATCGTACAACACCAACGCATCTTTTTAGCGGGCGGGCCTATATCTTTACAGACTTCAAAAAAGTCTTGTTCTGTGTTTTTAGCTGTCTTAAATATAGTCTGTGGATGATTTTTTATAAACCTATTTACATAATCATATGTAATATCAAACTCAAGAGTTGTATCTCCAAATATATGAACCATATTAGGATTTGCCAAAGCTCTAACTACTAAATCTGAGCACACAGTAGAGTCTTTTCCTCCCGAAAAGGAGATAAACATATTTTTGTTTTTAAGATATTGCGCCGCAGATTCTATAAAGCCATATGCCTCATATTTTAGGTCGTCCAACCGTTTTTTATTGGCCTTAATAAACCTACTAATAAACAGATTAAAATGCTCATATGAGTTACCACTTTTATATTTATCTATTTGTTCTCTGACTTTTGCAGCATTTTCAAAAGAATATAAGTACTTTGGTATTAAATATGATTCGCCGTCAATGTAGTACCTACCTGATTTTGATGCCCAAATAGAGCTTTTTTCAAATTCAAATGGATTTGCAATTAGAATTTCAATAAATAGCCTTTCTTCAGGAAAAACAGGGCGCACATCACTACACATGTATTTTGCTGTATTCTCACACAACTTACACGCAGCTGCCTTATCTGAGCTATCACTAATAACAGGAATCTTGCAACTTTTGCACCAGTAAACTTTTGTTTTTTTCTCCTTAAACATACCGCACCTCATAAGTATTGGTTTATTTATAAATAAATTTTAAAAACCATCTACTTATAGGTTATAAAAGTTCTGTTTTTGCTCTTTTGAAACAAATTAATGTAAAAATATCACAACATTTAAATTGTAAATTCGTATATCCTATTTTTAAATTTATTCCATATCAATTTACTTATAAAAACTTCTTTTAAATTCTTGCATTAAAATATTAATTTTGTTTTAAATTTTTAATTAATAAGCATTCATCAATTATATCAAGATTTATTTGTAAACTTGTACAAATAGAAATTATATAATGGTAAAATTTATTAAATTCGACGTTTTTAGATAAAAAAGGAAATATCCCTTGAAAACAATACATTTTTATTGTAAAATGATAAAAACAATACAATTTGTTGAGATATAATAACTATATAATCGTATCAATCAAACAATTTTCTTAATAAGAATTATTATTGTTGTTGAAAGGAGAGGAAATGTATGTTTTTAAAACTTACAGAAAATTCATATATTAAATATAAACCGTCTATATACATATACAGTTTATACAAAGATGGAATAAGGGATTCATTTGTCATAAATGAAACAGCAAGCAGTATATTAGAATTATGCAATGGGGCTAATACTTTAGATGACATAATTTTACTTTTAAAGGAAAAATATAATGATACCGAAGAAAATGTTAGGAATAATGTAATCGAATTTCTGCAACCATTTATAAATAATGAATTTGTGCAAGAGGTTGAAACTAAAAACTTTGCTAATATTATTAAAGGAGATAAAAACATAGCTTATCCTGAAGCAATCGTCTGGGAACTGACTGACTATTGTCCTCTAAACTGCCGGCATTGTTATTTACCTAAGAAAAACAATAATGTATTTTCTAAAGAGGAAATAGACAATATCTTAGATGTGATTGATAGAATGGGTATTAGTCAGGTTCAATTGACCGGCGGTGAAGCTTTAACGCATCCTCATATTGACTATATAATACATCAGTTTATAAAAAGAGGCATCATAACTACAATATCCACTAGTGGAATGATCTTAAACGATCGTATATTAAATGCATTGGATGAATTAAAACTTGTTAGGGGAAGCTGTTGTAAAGTTAGTCTGGATGGAAATCAAACTACACACAATTATATCCGCCAAAATGAAAATTCATACAATAATGCTATTACATTTATAAAAAGTATAATCAATAGAGGAATAGAATGCCAAATTGGAAGCGTTGTATTAAATCAATCTAAAGAAGAAATTGAAGAATTAACTGCCTTGGTAAGAGATTTAGGTGTTTCCTTACTTGAATTAACCTTAATTGTTGATCAGGGAAATGCTAAACAAAATCAATTACAGTCAAATATGTCAATACAAGATTTTCATGCGTTTTTGTGTGAAATAAAACAAAAATATGAAAACAGCAGATTTTTCCTAAAAACTCCTTGCACCCTAACTCAAAAAAATTGTGGTGCAGGTTACACTATGATATGTATAAAAGCTAATAAAAATATCTCACCTTGCCCTATATTAGAAATGAAACTTGGAAATTTAAAAGAAGAGTACATAGAAGATATTATTGCTCGTTGTTCTATAAACTTTCAAGATTTAGTTGCTCCATGTAATGAAACTTGTGGCAATTGTGAACGATATGAAATCTGTAAATCATGTATTGCTCAAGCTACCATTAACAAAGATAAGGTTTCCAACTGTAAATGGTATGAGTCAGAAAATAAATTATTGAAACCTTATTTAAATTAGAGGTTAAATTATTATGTTTACTTACATACAAAATGTCTATGATGTAAGTTTAAGGTATATGGAAGATGAATTTGAATATTCAGTCAATTATTTTAACGGTCAAAGGTGTGAAAATGGTAATCAAGTAGAAATAAATAACTATCCTAAAAAAGTTCTTGATGTTGAAGTTAAACTTGATTTTACAGAAAATGATCTCACAAAATTAAAGTCTCTACTAAAATCTATAAACCATGAGTTAAAAAGAGAAAATATAAAATTCTCAGCAATTTTAAACCTACATAATGAAAATGTAATAATTAATGATATAGTTGATCACAGATATTATGGGTTCCTTAGGTTAATATTAAAAGATTCTTTGAATAATACAATTATGGAAGATATTCCTATAGTAAGCTGCATTTTTGAAAAGCTGGAAGATAACATTTCGAGTTGCATTAAAAATTACATAAAAAATATTCAGTATAAAAATTTAAGCAAAAGTAAAATGTTGTTTTCTTCTGTTCCAATAATATTGTCTCCACAAGCTTCAGGGTACTTTGCGCATGAAATACTGGGGCATCTGTTAGAAGAGGACTTTTACGATTTTTATAAAGGCAATTATAATGACTTAAAGGCATCAGAAAAACTAACTATTCACGATTCAATAGAAAATTATACAGATATTATAGGACTCAATAAATATGATGATTTGGGTGTTCCAATAAAGCCTTTAGTCCTATTGGAAAAAGGGAAATTAGTCAATATTTTATCAATAAGTGCAGATAAAAGTTTTGATAAAAAATTATACGGTGCAGCCAGAAGAGAAAATTACAAACAAAGTGTCATACCTAGAATGAGAGGAACTTTTATCTTATCTCATGATAATATGAATCAGACAGATATTCTGAATCAATATACAAATGCAATATTCTTAAATAAATCATACTTAGGAAGCGTTGATCCATCGACTGGAACTTACACTTTAATAGGTGATGGATTTTATGTAAAAAACGGAGAAAAGAAGAATTTTATCGGTAGTTTAAAATTAACCGGAAATATAAAAAAAGACTTACTGTCTGTTGATTATGTCGGAAATGATTTTAAAATGTTCGGAAGTTACTGTATAAAGCTAGATCAGACGGTCAGAGTTGGTATGGGTGGTCCGACTATTAGCTTAGGTAACATGGTAGTTGAGGGTGAAGTATATGGAAACTTGTAGATATATTGCGCACAGACTACATCAGTTTGGAATAAATCAATATAAAATAATAGAATCGAATGAAAAAAGCTTAATATATAAGGATGTCTTTGAAAATGTTAGCTATGAAAATTTCTATTTAACTGAAATATTTGTTATTTTAAGGATTAAAAATAAAATATCTACGTTTATATTATCACCGGATACAAGTCCAGACTTAATAGATAAAATTATAGAAAAAAGTATTGCGAATGCTTTTTCACTAAAATTTAATTGGGATAACACTGACAAAATAGAGCAACCAAGTTCATCAACAAATACATTAGCAAATATCTTTGAAGAGTTTAATGTAGAATCTTACATATCTCAGGTAAAGAATGAAATAGATAAAGTCCAAAAGGCGACATTATTAACTTTAAATACAGTAGTTAATATCAGTTCATATCAATATAGGTTAATAACCCAAGAATCAGAATATATCCAATATCATTTTTCATCGGAATGCATTTGTCTTGAAAATAAAACTTTTAGTCAGAAAGCGTTATTACGAAATTTTACCTCAGTTGTAAATTTATCAGATAACATTATAGAAAAACTAAATGAACGAATTAACGTTGTCCCTAAGAGAGTTGACTGTTCTACTATTCTAATAAAAAATATTGCGGTTAGTCAATTAGTAAACTCATTTGCAAATCAGTTTTATGCAGACAATGTTTACTTAGGCAGTTCAATTATAAAAACTGACAACATAGGTAAAAGGATAATCAATAATAATATTTGTTTAAATTCACTTCCGTATGACGGAATCATATTTGATGGAGAAGGTTCTCCTATTAATGTTAAAGTGCTTATAAAAAATGGACAACTTATAAATTTATTAAGTAACAACAGATTTGCAAGTTATCTGGATTTAAAAGACAGTGGGAATGCAAGTTTTACATCAGATAGAAAAATTACACACCAGATATTAAAATTTAACGTTCACGAGGTATTAGATGAAACTGATTTAACACCTACTATTATTGTGAATAATATCGAGAATATGAGCATCGATTCAAGTAAGAATTCTTTTACTATGATTGCTAATTGTAGTGATGAAAACGGTAATTACTGTACATCATTAAATTTTAATATCAGAAATTTTCTTGATAATATTTATTCAACAGATAAAAACTTAAATCTTATAGACAACGTCTATTGTCAAGATATAGTTTATAAATTGAAACTATAGTTTTACCTGTTAACTTGAAGGGAGGTGATTTAACATGGAAAAACCAGCAATTTTAGGTGTAGGTCAACAAGCACAAGCTACATGGTGCGCCGCTAATGGCAATGCCGGTCTTCTTCTTGCCGGAGGAGGAGGCTACATAGCAGGTACATTTGCTGCCGCTGCATGTACTATTCCTGCACTTGCTATAGTAAAATTAGGCGGAGCTGCCGCATAAACAAAAAAGACTGCTTTTGCAGTCTTTTTTGTTATTTATAAGTCTTTCTTTAAGAATATTTTTTTTGAAATGTTTACCGAAACTATAAAGAACATTAATATTAAAACCATTGTTAAAATAAATATTGATTGGCTGTCGATATTTATTTTGTTGCTTATTTCACAACATAAAATCTCATATGGTAAAAAGAATATAAATGATTTAAATGCAAACGAATTTCCTGTATCACACTTAAAACTTATTGGCACTAACACAAATATTAACGTAAAATCGAATAAAATTGTCTCTGTAAAAAATGCAAAATTTAATATTTCAGGATAATTTAATCCATATATTGTATTAGCCAAATTTATTATTGTAATTATAACTATAAAGCTAAAATATGTAAAATATCTTGAATAAATTATATCTTTCCTAGTATATGAGGTTGTTAAAAATAAACTTATTCCTAATGGACTTTTTTCCTTTTTATACATTTGAAAGATAAATAAAATATATATTCCCATCATTGTTGATATAGCCAAACTCATACCCAATATATCATATTGTTCTCTTTTTAAAAAAGAAACACTTATTGTACCAATCAGTCCATATAGTAGCCAAAATTTAAGCTGTAATACCTCTATAACAAATAAGTTTATGTATTTTTTTAGTTTCATAATTATATCACCTTATTTCCAATCACGTTGCTTATTTTTTTGTTCTAAAAACATTGGCTAGCATGATATCTTCAATATCTGCTCTTTCAATTGTAGAACTCTGAAATTCAGCTTCTAATCTTTCTTTATCACCAAAATAAATACCTTTAAATTTGCCTTTTTCACGTTTGATTTTTAAGAATAAATTTTCTTTTTCATCTGTCAACACGTCAACATTATCTCTTACTACAAAGTAAGAGTTTTCAAGTGTTTCGGTCATCTCTTGAAAAATAATTTTTCCTTTATTGATTAATATAATGTTATCTGCGACACCTTCTAGGTCTGAGGTAATGTGTGAAGAAAATAAAATACTTACACCTTCGTTTGCCAGATCTTTAAATATCTCAATTACTTCTTCACGAACTAACGGATCAAGACCGCTTGTAGGTTCATCCATGATTAAAATTTCTGCATGATGTGACAGTGCAAGCGATAAAGAAAACTTTACTTTCATTCCTTTTGAAAATTTTGATATTTTTTGATTAAGTGGTAAATCAAATCTTGACACTAAACTTTTAAATATTTCTTCATCCCAATTTGTATAAGTCTTTGAAAAAATACTTTTCATTTGTTTAACAGTAAAATCAGGGTAAAAGTAGTCTCCATCAAGTAAGAATCCAATTCTATCACGAATCTTACTCTCATTTTTTGTTGTTAACAGTTCGCCAAAAAACTTTATCTCTCCTGCATCTGGAATTACAAGCCCTGCAAGAGATTTAATAGTCGTTGTTTTTCCTGCACCATTTATCCCAATAAATCCGGTTATCTGCCCTCTTTTTATATTAAAGCTAACATTGTCGAGTGTAAACATATCATATTTTTTTGTTAAATTAATAACTTCTAAAACTTTTTCTTTTGGCATGGTAATGTCCCCCTTTTATAAACTTTTGTTTAAATATATTTTCTCAGATATTTTTAGTGAAATCGGCACTGCCACAATAAATAGTAAAAACACTAAGGCACATGTTATTGCAGGGCTCATTAGTGCATTAATAAATTCAACAGTGTTTATTAATGCAAGTATCGGTGCTGCGAGAATAAATGCTACAGTCGTATAACTTAAATTACTTTTCATTTTAAATGTTAGTGCTACTAATATTGCACTACCAATACAGACCATAAAGATATATTCAAGGATGACAAAAAAGTTCATGGTGAGGCTTGGATAAAGAACAGCTACTCCTACAAAGCTAAAAATCATACAAACTAATGATAATAGGTAAAAAAACAAGTATCGGGAATAGATAATATCTTTGCGTGTATATGAAGTTGTGATAATTAACTCATTACCTTTACATTTTTCTGAAATCAACACTTGCTGACTTCCAAAAGCAATCATTTCGAAAAGAGTAACTGTTGCTATTATATTTAATATATTATCGTTTGAGTTATTTTCAAAAAATAATGGAAATCCTAAAATTATAATAAAAAAATATACAAGTAAAAATATCATATTTTTAGATATTAGAAAATCCTTTTTCAATAGATTTAAATACTTTGAACAATTTATATTCATAAGCACATCCCTCCAATATATTCAATCTATCGCAGAACTTTTAACCATAAATGAAAAACAGAAAAAGTCTCAAATTCCACCAGTAAATTATACTAAATATAACTACAAAAATCAACTAAATTCCAATTAACAGTATTATAATTGAACTTAAAAGTAGCCAGTAATTGATATTGTTAAATTTCCAGTTCATCTTTCCCTAGTATTCAAAATCCATATCTTGTAAAAGGAATTTACATAATTCTTTGTAAATTATAATTTTCGGGCTATACTATTATTAATAGATTAAGAATGGGATATCTCCCTTTCGTGCAATGGTGTGTACACCCCTTGATGATTTTTAGGCTTTCGTGCACTAGTATGCACACCCCTAAATAAAAAGTGCACACCTTTTTGGAAATATCAGAGCAAACGTGCTATTGTATCAATAGTTGCGTTATTAGGCACAACTTAACGTATCTATTGATACGTGCTCAAGGTCTAACGTTTATGCTAGGCTTATGTTTTTATATTAAGCTCAAAAAGCAGGGAAGTAGTCACTTTTTAGAA
>CAKSIH010000011.1 GCA_934462705.1 uncultured Eubacteriales bacterium
TCATTGGACTTATTCTTGAAAGCATCGATTCGCACATAAATATCCTGCTCTTCGTCAAAAAGTTCAATAAACATTTCTCTGACTGTTTCCGGCTCTTCGGTTGCAAACTGTTCAATCATACCTTCAGGGAACCATCTGCTTGCAACAAGAAGGTTCTCGGTCTTTGACAGTGCATTTTTAAGCATCGCCGAAAAGTTTTCTGCATCAATGTCCCAGTTGTCTTGGAAATGCTTTACCGCTTCCCATTTGTACTTTTCATCTTTAAATCTCTCGCCGAAATCCTTTTTGTAATACTCAATCGCTCTTCTGAGCTTTTCTTTGTTAATCATCTTTCTCCTCCAGATACACTCAATCCTTATTTACGATATCAAGCAGTTTTTCATAGCAATTTACAACATCATATCGAACTTTGCTTGTAGAAAGCTTGTTGTAAAGAACTTTAGCACAATCCGTTTTTGCTTTTTCGATGCCTCTCAGTTCGATGCTGTCCATCGTACCTTTAGTTTCGGCTATAAAGTATATATGCTTGACCGAGCCTTCCTTAAAGGCAATAGCCCAGTCCGGCGAATAATTACCTACCGGCGTAGGAATATGAAATGCCTTTGGCAGCTTGGCGTAAACACATACCTCATCCGCTATATCCAAGCTTTTGGCAAAACGCTTTTCAGTGCTTTCCTCGGCATAACCGTCTGTGAAAACATAATCCTGAATTGCTTTCTTCGCCACAAAAGCCTTATCAAAGCTCTGTGAATTCTTTTCTGCGGTGAAAATATTATCATCATACTTACCGTCAATTGTGTTATACGAGATATGCTCAACAATCGTGGTTGCCTTTTCCTCATTGATAATCTTAACGACCTTGGAAATAAATTCTTCCGGATTAAATTTAAACATATACAGCTTGTCAATACTGCGAAGTATTGCCGCTGCAGATTTTCTTGTCAGCTTTGTTCCCTCGGCAACCTTTCCGACAAGGTCATATTTTACACTGCTGGTCGCAGCGTGCTTAAGTGTTTTTGTCTTTGTCTTTTCTTTTGTGAAGGAGTCTCCGCGTTCAACCTCATATTCATTCATCTGAGCTTTCTGCTGTCCGACCATCGTTGTGTACTGAAGCTCAGAAACATACAGCCTACTGTCAATGGCCGAAACCGCTTTGCTAATCAACTCATCGCTGTCAAAATCAACCATATATGCGTATTTGTGATTGATTTCATTCCAAAGCGTTTGAAACTCTTTCTTGTAGAAATTATCATTGAGCTTGTTTTCGGTAACCTTGGTCTTATGTCCGTCGGCAAACATTTCGGCAAGCACGCTGTCGTCATACACGGCTTGCACAAGTCCATGTATTCCGTCAGCCATCGGAACAAGTTTATCCGGCAATTTTGCAAGATTATTGTTTGCCAAATCCGAACGGTATTTATCGGTAACCTTGCTATCCTCATCAACATAGCCGTTCTGAATAAGATAAAATTCAATTGATTTGGCAGTTCTTTCATCAATAAGAGCAGGTTCGCCGTCAACCTTAACATACTTGCCTTTGAAATATTCGGATGAAGCAGTTGTCGGTCTGTCATAAAGGACAGTCTTGATGTCCTTCTGTAAATCTGTAACAAAATTCTTATAGCTGTCGCTCGCCACGACCGTCAGTTTATTGATATCATGAACCATACTTCCGCAGCTTTGAACATCCATTCTGTTTCCGAATTGATTTACACAAAGTCTTAGACCACGTCCGACTTCCTGCCGTTTGGTAGTCTGACTGTCCGAATGTTTCAGCGTGCAAATTTGAAAAACATTAGGGTTGTCCCATCCCTCACGAAGAGCGGAGTGGGAGAATATAAATCTTGTCGGCTCATCGAAAGAAAGAAGTCTTTCCTTATTCTTCAGAATCAAATCATAAGCGGAAATATCATCCGAGAATTCTGAATTTCTTTTAGTCGGACTGTCGATACTGCGTCCGGATTTCTTATCAATACTGAAATATCCTCGGTGTACAACAGATGCATCCATGCACATTGATTTCAGATATTTCTGATACGGCGTGTCGAACATTGTTATGTAGTCGTTCAGAACGCTTTGATACTCTTGCTCAAACATAACGCCGTATTCTCCGAGTATCTCATTGCCGTCCTCATCGTACCGGCGATACTTTGCAACCTCATCAATGAAGAAAAGCGAAAGGCATTTTATTCCCTTGTTATAAAGACTTTCTTCCTTTTCAAAATGTGAAAGTATCGTTTCTCTGATTTGGATTCGGCGCATATCCTTTTCAGAAATATCGCCCATAATCTCCCCGACGTGAATAGCCACACCGTTTGTGAAAGTAACCTTACCCTCGGCGTCAATATCGGAAACCGTGTATCCCTTGTACTGTTCCATCTCATTGGATTCACGATAAAGGTCGTCGCCCACATCAAGAGTTCTTGTTTCTCTGTTTATTGATTTATTGTATGCAATTTCAAGTTCGATTTTAGCTCTCGGCGGCTTGTTTTTTGAAAGCACAATTTGTTCAAGGAAAAGATAACTATCTGTTCCTCTGAAATTTTTGACTTCAAAACCCTTGACTTCAATTTTCTTAACCAACTTTTTATTGAATGCATCGAGAGCATCAAGCACATAAACAAGGTTATGCTGCTTTGCATGTGTTGCCGAATAGTTCAAACTGAAAAGAGGATTGAAGTTCTTTAATGCTTTTTGTGTTACCTCACCGCCCATTTTCTGCGGTTCGTCAAGAATAATAATCGGTCTGTTCGCCTTAATGACATCAATCGGTCGGCGTGAAGCAAACTCATCACGCTTTGAATAGATAATACGAGCCTCTTTGCTTCTTCCGTCCTCTTTAAGTGATGAAGCAAAAGCCTGGGTATTGATAATCATTACATTGATACCGGAACTGCTTGAAAAGTTATCCAGTTGATTGAGATTCGAGCTGTTATAAATAAAGAAACGAGCCTTTTTACCGTAGTGTTCCATAAAGTGTTCGGCTGTTATTTCAAATGACTTCTTTACGCCCTCACGGATAGCAATACTCGGCACAACAACAATGAACTTGCTCCAGCCGTATTTTTTGTTCAGCTCAAACATCGTCTTGATATAAACATAGGTTTTACCTGTACCGGTTTCCATTTCAATATCAAGGCTGCATCTGCCGAAATCCTTTACCAACGACGGAGAAAGTTTTATATTGTTCTCGCTTTGAATCGTATGTATATTCCTGAGAATTTGGTCATCCGAAAGCTCGATAATCTCATTTTTATATCCCGTGTCCGATGTAAGGTCGTAGTCATCGTCGGTCATATTGGATATCTGTTCACCCTCATAGATATCTTGACCCGATGCATTCTTATTCAGCTTAACCTTACCGAGGTCACGGATATAGGTTGTCCGGTCGTGGAATCTCTGTCCGTTAAAGACCCTCACAACCGCATCAACAGCATCCGTCTGGTATTGTTGTATTTTAAAATTAAATTTCATGTTGCAAACCTCTTACTCTATGGTCGCTTTGATTCTATTGATTAATTTTTCATACAAATCATCTTGACTTTTCCAGATAATCGTATTTATTTGCTTTACATCAAAATGGCAATCGGCGTTAAATTTCTCCTTACTACAAACTTGAATTACATCTTTTCCTATGCCAAGTGCATATCCGGCTTCAAAATAAGCTCCGTTATTATGACCGGTAAATTCTGCAATAACAAATCGGGATTCTCTGATTTCATATAGCATCTCAGGAACGATTTGATGATTATGTTCGATTTCATCCATAATACGAGGGATGTAACCACTATCAACAATTGCTTTTTTTATTGTTTCTCGTGTATCCATCATGTCATCAGCAAATGACATGGCAATGAACACACTTTTTGATTTTGGCTTCCGGGAACTTTGAAGTTCGTCAATTCGATTCCAACCGTCAGGCTCAAGTGCAATTCTGCATGTTTCCGAATGATTATTATAGCAATAATCAATATATTTTTTATCTTTTATATAGTCAAGCATTTTTTCTGCTTGTCCAAGCATGTCTGTGCTTTTCAAAATATTATTTTCACAATCATATCTTTTAACGAATAATGCGCTGAAAAGCTGTTCTTTTGATAGTTCAACTACTTTTCCGATAAATTCAGATTCTTCTGATAATGCCAATAAAAATTTATTAACTTTATCGCTGAAGGTTTTAGGATACCAGTTTTCAACAATATCATTTGTGACATGATAACAATACGGAGTGTCTTCAAATCGACTTTCAAAGGCATTTTTCTTGCCAATAAAATTAAAAAACAAGTTTGGCTCTACCTTTATTGGCTGAGACAGCTTTCCATTATAAAACAGATATGAAGCTAATTTATTTTTATCGGTTGGTTTTTCAGTATATTTCGTATTGAACATTTCAAATCTGCCACAGACAGGACATTCAACCCAATAGCGCTCTATGTTATTTTTTACATCAGCATCACTACCACAAACAGGACATTTTTTTGTGTTTGGATTACTCATCATAGCACCTTCCTTATAGTACTTGGAGAATAGGAGACGAAGATTTGGTCGAAGTTGGTGGCGACGCTGTCGTTTGCCATAGAGCTGTCACGCATTACAAAATAATACGGTTTTTGTTTTGCGATTTCCGTGATTACATCTTCTGTCACGTTTTCATCGAAGCAGGAAATCAAATAATTACCATCCACTTTAAATACTTTCTTTCCGGAAATGGTTGTTTCTTCAATTTTGCTTGAAAGGAGTATGCCTAAATCAAGCATAACCTGGAACAGTAAATCTTCAGGAGTTCTGTCCTCTTTGATATTGTCCTCCAATGAATCAAACAGGCTCATTTCATAGTCGTCGGGTGTGTAATAGACCTCTTTCATGTTGGAGCTGTCGCATTTAAGCACACGGAAACCGATGTCAAGCTTTTCGGGATTATATTTATAATAATCTTCCGGAGCGTGTGCATCTCTGCTCTCAGCTTTAATTTCACCTGTCGTATTATCTATCCATTCCGCATGACGTGATGATGGTGCTACTCCTGCAGACAACAATGTCATACCCTCAATTTGTCTTTCTTTTCCGCAGTTCGACAACTCCTCTACGATTTTCTTTCCGGCACGACGGATGCGTTCCTTGCCTATTTCGCAAATGTTTTTGTAACCCGCTTTGTATGCTTCACTCTTTTCATCTGTCTTTTCCGGTAGCTGAACCATAATAAATTTACGGTGTCCGCCGTTCTCTGCGTTAAGTTGCATAACCGCATGGGCAGTTGTTGCAGAGCCGGAGAAGAAGTCCATTATATAGTCATCACTGCTTGTATGAATACTCGCAAGGAACTTAATCAATGATGAGGGCTTGGGAAAATTAAACACTTTTGATTTCAATAGGTCTGTAATTTCCTTTGTTCCATCTTGTGACATACCAATATTATCTGGAAATTTTGTACTTACAGCAACACGTCCAAAACTATCTCCTGCTTTTTTCATATCGTCTTCTTTCCAATATCTCAATACAGGCTTGGAAATATTCAAGAACGGATAATCGCCAGGAAACACAAGCCGTCCCGCCTTGTAGTAATCATCAAATGTTTCCTTGGTAATACGCCAAGTAGCGTTTGGATTGCAAGGATACTCGTCTCCGTTTTTGGGATTTATAATAGTAAAGTAGCTATTTGGTCGTTCAGATGCAGTACGTTGCGTAGTTAAATCGTGGATTCTCCACGGTTTATTAGGATAATCGTCACTAACAAAATACTTTCTTTCCTTGCCTTCAACACTTGCAATAAAAGTATTTGTTTTGGAATAACAAATAATCCATTCATAATCTTGTGAAACTCCAAAAGGCACGTCAGACTTCGCTGTCCTTTTTCTCCAGGGGAATGTTGCAACATAATTTGATTCTCCGAAAACTTCATCACAAAGTTTCTGGAGGTTATCCACTTCATTATCGTCGATGCTAATGAAAATAGCACCTGTGTCAGACAAAAGGTCTTTTGCTATTTTCAAGCGAGGGTAAATCATATTCAGCCAGTCAGTATGAAAACGACCATTGCTTTCGGTATTCTGTACCATACGGTTACCGTCTTCGTCAAACTGTCCGCTGTTGGCAAGATATTCATCCGTACTCTGTGCAAAATCGTCCTCATACACAAAGTCATTACCCGTATTATACGGAGGGTCTATGTAAATCATCTTGATTTTCCCGAGGTATGTTTCCTGCAAGAGCTTCAGCACTTCCAGATTATCTCCCTCAATGTAGAGATTTTCTGTGTTATCAAAGTCAACACTTTCCTCTCTGCAAGGACGAAGCGTCTTGTTTATAGGCGCATTGGCAAGAAGAACAGACTTCTTCTTGTCCGGCCATGTGAACTGATAGCGTTCCTCTTTGCCGTCAACAACCCTCGTGTTGATTTCCTGCATAAGAACATCTTTATCAATCGCACGGACAACCTCGCCGTTCTCGTCAATCGTTTCCGTAACCGCATTCGGAAACATCTCCGCCAGCTTCTTATAATTCTCATCCGCCTTATTCACCGTCTGCATTCTCATCTTGTCCATTTAATTTTCCTCCGCTTTCTTTATGGCTTTCTCGTCTCTTTTCTTATCCCTATATTCGTTATATGCTGGTTTATATTTTTCATTATCTCTTAATAGCATAATTATAAGCATCACATTATACGCCATATCGCACAATGACATTGCTACTGTTTCGCTTAAGCCCTTAAGGGCTTTGCTTTCAAATTTTCCGGTTTTATTGTTATGCCTAATATGTAAGTTATTTAGAATATATTTTGCCTGTCCTATATTTTTTTTGATATCTTCATCTTTCTCGTCTGAATCTTCAATGTTTAAATTTGTGGCAAGGCATGCGAGAGCTTTTCTTTTTTCATATAATGATAAATCTTCCCTAACATATCTTATCAATTCCCATTGGACATCTTCATCATCACATAAATCAACGACTTTCTCAAGCGGTGCATTCTTAGGATATAGTATAACCTTATCTTTATATTTACGCTTCACAAGTCCCATTTTTCTTTCAAGAGTATTAAGCAACTCACAAAAAACCGTTTTAAATGTAGTATAACAGCTTACTTGATATTCTCTATATAACTTATTTTTATTATCAAAATACAATTTAACAAAGTTTTCCATTACTTCCAAATTGTTGATAATTTCTTCTTCAGTTATCGTATTTAAACTATCTATATCTGCATTTGCACAAGAGAAGTATTCTTCTATTGAGATACATGTTCCTCTGTATTTCCAATTGTCAAACAAATAGTCTTCTATAATTCTTTCAAAAGAGACTCCTTCCAAAGAAAGTCCATCTAAATAGTCTTTAGCAAAGTAATATTTCATAGAAAACAGTTCGTTAATTTTCTCAATTTCCGATTTAACATCATAATTTTCTTCAACCAATTGAAAAATGTTCTTTCTTGGCACACTGCACTCCTCCTCATCCGAGTTCATTTTTTAATCTATTTATTTTCTGCGCTAACTCAAACTTCTTCTTCGGCTGTTTTTCTGCTCGAGCTTGTTTTTCAAGCCGTGCAATCTCTTTTTCAAGTTTTGCCTGCTTTTCGTGAAATGCAAGATTTTCATCAAGAGTTAACTCCTCATTCCACACTCCACACTCCAAACTTTTTATCAGGTTTTCCCAAACAGAATCCATGTTCCGTCCCGAAATTTCAATCTTTTGCTCATCGCTCGACTTCCAATCGGACTGAATCAACCTTGTTCTGTAAACTGCGAGCTTGCTTTCCCCGTCATATTCAAGAACAAACAGAATATTCTGAGGTATCATCTTTGACAAAAGTTCGATAGTCTTTCCGCTGAAATTTTCTCGTTTAAGCGTAACAAGCAGCACAAAAATACTTGTTACTTCGCTTCCGGACGGTATGTTTACAGTGCCCTCTGAAATCTCATTAACTATTGTTATTTTCGAGATGTCGGCGTCTATCTTTTCTTTCGCCGCCGCATTCATTCCGAATCTTTCATAAATTGCTTTCTTCGGAAGCTGTTTGCTCATCTCTGTTGTTTTGGGTAATCCGAGCATTTTCTCACTCCGCTCATAGTTAATAAAGTTTAATAGAATTATAAGTAGTAGTAATAGTAACTTGCAATTAGGAGTTGTTTTTTTATTATCCCTCACTTCTAATTACAAGGAAGCATATAAGTTCAAAATCGTCCAACCCCTTGATTTCATTTGAAAGGAAGCTAACCTGCTCTCCGCCTAAAAAGCTGTCAATGTCGCTTTCCTCTTTTACTTCAATTATTGAGGAAATGGCATCGCCGAGCAGTTCGGAATATTTCTTCATATTTCTTCCGTCACGGGTTTCTTTGTTAAACGGTCTGTACGCTTCGGGAATAGGCTCTGTTCTGCCCTTACAAATGTGTCTCATTATATCGAGCATTTGCTTTGGTGAAAGGTGGTCACAAATCACATTTCCGTCGTCACCGATATAGACCATATAAAACGGGTGCAGACGATTTCGATTATCAATATTGACGCTGTCGGAACGATTCTTCAGCACATAGATAACCCCGGGCTGCGCATTCTCATTTGCCGAAACGACGGCATGCAAGCCAAACGGAGAGTTATCAATATCAGGATGCGTTTTTATGTATTCAAGCAAATCCATTCTGAATTCATTGAGACCCAAATCAACTATTGATATTCCTGTTGTCATATCCTCCATATCAACGACTTCATTTTTAAGCCGCATCAACTGTGTCTTTCTGTACTCAAGGTCAGTTTTTTCCTCTTCGCTGAGTATATTATCATCACCGGTCGCAGTCATATTGACGATTTTCATTCGGGTTTCAACTTTAGCTTTAAGATTGATATAATCATTAAGAGAAACATCCGGCCAGAAATTTACAAGCTGTATTTCTTTATTTTTGCTTCCGATACGGTCAATTCTGCCGAAGCGCTGAATTATACGCACGGGATTCCAGTGAATATCATAATTGATAAGATAATCGCAGTCCTGCAAGTTCTGACCTTCGGAAATACAGTCGGTTGCAATAAGTAAATCAATGTCAACCTTTGGCAAATTTTCGAACAAATCTCTGCCTTTTGAAATCGGAGAGAAGCAGGTCAGCACAGAATTAAGGTCCTTATTTTTGAGGGGCGCATTTGTTCTTCCTTCAACCGAACCGGTGACTAAAGCCGTGTTCAAACCATATTTTTGCTTTACATAGTCACAGATATTGTCATAAAGATAGTAGGCAGTATCTGAGAATGCCGTAAAAATTATAATTTTCTTGTTGCCGTCATTTATCGGGTGAGATATCTTTTCATCAATAACGTGATAAAGCTCTTGCAATTTTGAATCATGCTCCGGAGTAATATCCTCAATCATAATTGTAAGCAAGTCGAGAACTTCCTTATCCCTTTCAAGGCTGGCTTTCCATGAAATATAGTCCATATCAGCCAAGTTAATTCTCATTTTCTTGCCAAATGAAAACAGCTCATCGTTGTTTCTGTCATCATCGTCAAACTCTTCAATATTTGTAATATCAGTCAGTTCGAGTTCTTGAGAAACAGACTTGTTATAGTTTTCAATAGTGTTGATTGTACTCTCTATCAAGTCTTTAATCCTTGTAAGAGTGAGTTTGAATGAATACACCGAGCTCTCCATACGCTTCATCAGGTTTATGGCAGTCAATCTGCGGATTCCCTGTTCACGGTTCGCCTGTGTAAATCCGACGTTAACCTTATTGTCGCCGTACATCTCAGCATACTTTTCTTTCTTACTTTCCTGAATAAAATGAGTCGGCGTATAAATTGAAAGCGTCAGGAGCATCAACTGTTCAAATATTTCATTATAATTTATTGCAGTTCTTAGGTCGGTGAGCTTCGGACTGAGTGAAATCGGAGTACGCCTTTTCGGGAAAGTTCCTATATCACTTGTATCGTAATACTTTTGTATATGCTTTCTCGAACGAGCTATCGTCACGCTGTCAAGAACTTCAAAGAAGTCAAAGTCAAGCATTTTCAAGAGGCGTTCGGTAGTTCTGTCCTTAAGCTCAAAATCGCTTCACATATTAAAAGCTCTCTGAGCATTGCGGAAGATTTCATCAAGCGAATGTGTAGTATTTAGTTTTTCATCCACATAATCCGTATGGCCCTCATAAGCCAAAGCGAGCTGATTTTTCAAATCATTAAAACGATTATTAACGGGTGTTGCCGAAAGCATCAAAACCTTTGTTTTAACTCCGGCTCTGATAACTTTCTTCAGCAATTTTACATATCGATTTTCTTTATCGTTTTCATCAGGGTTTTCAACAATTTTACCACCGTTTCGGAAATTGTGAGACTCATCAATAACAACCAAGTCATAGCTACCCCAATTAAGTCTGTCCAAATCCAATCCGTTGGAGCGTCCGGACGTTCTGTTAAGGTCAGTATGATATAAAACATCATACCTCAATCGGTCAGATGCAATCGGGTTATTTATATAATTGTCCTTATATGTATTCCAATTATTTGCAAGTTTTTTCGGGCAAAGGACAAGTACAGTCTTGTTCCTATTTTCATAGTATTTAATTACAGCTAAAGCTGTAAAAGTTTTTCCGAGACCCACGCTGTCAGCAAGAATACAGCCATTGTATTTTTCAAGTTTGTTTATAATAGCAAGAGCTGCATCTCTCTGAAAATTATAAAGCATACTCCAGATTTTGCTATCCTTAAACCCGGTTGCTTCATTCGGTAAAACATCTTCCGATATATCCTCGAGGAACTCGTTAAAGATATTATACAGAGTTACAAAATATATAAAATCAGGTGCATTTTCGTTGTAAGCTGCGGTGATGTTTTCTATAACTTCATCCGTGACTTCTTGCAAGACTTTACCGTCATTCCATATATCATTAAAATCATTTAACAAAACTTTTGCGAGCGATTCATCTTTGACTATGCTTGTATTTATTACGTTTCCTTTTTCACAACCGAGTTCCACTGTTGTAAAATTATTTATAGGAGTATAACCGATTCCGTCAACAACAATTTGTCCCTGAATCGATTTATCACTTGTATTTGATTTAAATGTAACCTTATTATTAATCCATTCGGCACATTCCTTGGCAATAGCTTTCTGCGTAAGTTCATTTCTGAGCTTTACCTCAAATTCAGTTCCATATAAGCTTCGTTCACGATTCAAGCGTGGGATATAAAATTCGCGCTTTTCTTTCTTGGCTTTTTCGGTCGTAAATGTGGGCGAAGTGAATATGAATCTTAATTCGTCAATGCCAAGAAGCTCTTGTTTAAGCTCCTGAAAAGCATAAATGGAGAAGCAAGCGGCAGCGATAGACAGCTTGCTTCCCCTTTTCAGTTCGTTTTTTAAATCATCCCTCAAAGTTTTTGTGGTATTGTTTATTATTTCCATAAATTTATTTTCCTGCTTCCGCTTTGAAATAATAGAAATTTTTCGGTAAAAGTACAAATCAAAGGCACATATATACTTAATTGATATTATATCAGAATATTGCTGTTTTTTCAACCAATATATAACATTTTCGCCATTTTACTTTTTTGAAGACCGCTGCCAAACTTGTTTAATTCTCATTTAAACAGTGTAACAGGGTTTTACATTTTTATCAACACTAAATTTTACAAAGCAGCATTTTTCAGTCCGTTTATGAGGACTGTAATTTTGCTTTTCAACATTTCAAACATTTTATTTTACAAAGCATCACCCGACCGTCAGAATCTACTGATAGCCGGGTGTTTCAATTATAGCTTATTTATTTAAAGACATTGATTAAAGTTCCTACATAGAATCGAGCCTAACATCATATATAGGTCATTTTCGTGTAACCGCACTATACATATATAAGAACAGATTCTATATTCTCTTCAAACCATATTTAATTGTATCATAACTTGGCATACTATTTTTCTTTAATTTTCATTATTTTCTCAATATCATTTTTTTCGATTTCGGTTACAACATAATCTGTGAAACCAAAACGGCCATCGCATTCAATAACTTTACAATATTGATTAATGCTTAGATTACACTTTTTACATAAATCTTCAATAAAGCCTCTAATTCCAGCATAATAACTCTCTATGTTTGACTTTGATACTAATTCACTTATTGGTTTTTTTGATATTATTCCATCTACGCTTTTATCAAGACTTTCTTTGACAATTTCATCATGAAACATCGTTCCTAAGAAGAAAAGATTTGTTTTATAGTGAACAACATCATTTCTGAATTGCAGCACTTCTTTAAGTGCTTGATAATAATTACTTCCTTTGATTAAGTTATAATCAATTTTATACTCATGACATATTAATTGAAGCTTCAAGCCATGGCTTGCTTTCAAAAATTCTTTACTCTTAAAATTAAGTTTGTTTGTAATAATTGAATTTAAAACTGATTCATACAACATAGCCATTAATACAACCGATTGTGTTGCGTATTTCAAATTGTTAACAAACAAGCCATTGTCAACATCTTTTAAATCATCATAATTGTTACTTATAATATTAGAATTTAGTCTTGAGATGTTCTCCTCAATAAGTTCGCACAGCATAGGTTCAAAATTAAGCGTAAACTTAAATGCCATTATAATGCCTCCTTTTTCCTATATCATATTCATATATTACAGACTTCTTGAATGTTTCAAATTCAATAGAAGCCTTTGTTTGCATTCTATTAGTTTGCCAAATTTAGCAATTTTATTATCTAATCTAAAGAGTCTTTCAAGTATTGAATCCGAGCTCTTGGATTTTGGTAATCATAAAGAATCTTGTCATCGGGATTTTATATCAGGTCTGAACCTTTCTTGCCTATCCAAACGTCAGGTACATGGATAAGTACTTCACGGGCAAAATGCGCATAAATATAATCCGATAAAAGAACATTTCCCCTTTTCCTTAGTTACGCATCCACAACAAGCTTGTTTATTGAGAACAACATTTCCATTTTCATTCTTCAATTGTCTTTCCACAACAACTTTGTTGTAACTAAAAACCCACGGAATCAAAAATCTTGATTTCGCCATAAATTCCGTTCATATCGCTATAAATTTTGTTTTCAAACTCATCGTAAACTTCAACAAAAAAATCTCGGTAATAATCGCATTACTCTTTATACCCATTGGTTTTCTTCTCGTCTCGTAACTATACATTACTTAATATTATAATATAGAAAATATCAACCTGTCAACCATTCTTGTAAAAAACATATTCATTTAAGTCCTGATATTTGGACTTAAAAAACATTTTTACAAAAAGAATATAAGTTCTTTTGGCATTTAGCCACGTAGTAACATTATTGCAAAACCCCTGCGGATTACTCTGCAGAGGCTGTAAGATTGGCTTAAATTTTAATCGATTTGATTATATTGTTTCCAAATCAAATCTTGTCTACTCCATATAATATCGGCTATGTCGCATTCGATTTTGATTGGCACTCGTTGAATACATTCTTCTATTTCCTGCTTGCTCAGCGGCTGAATATTCAACGACTTGAATATTTCTTTTGCCGTAATGTTGTTTTTAAGGAAATCAACGAACAATTCGATAAATGTATCGTTTTCGTTCGGAAGGCTGAGCGGCCCGTTTGATATCAGTGCGATATTATTATCGTAATTAGGAGACAGAGAAATAATTTCACCCGTATCGGGGTTTCTTAGAAAGCCGTAGTTATCCGTGTGACGGTCCGTATTGCAACAAATCGTGTCGGTATAGATTAGCTTCAAATAATCGGCGGCAAGGCTCGGATTCATGCTATAAAGAAGATTAAAGTTATTTGAATAATCTTCGTCATCATCAATCAACGAGGACATCGGCTCGTGATTATACTTACCGCTCTCCGTGAAATCCTTTGTACTTATATAGCCGCCGTCCATTTCGTATTCTGCTGTCGGAAATCCCATTTTCTTACTGAATTCACAAATAAACAGTTCTGAAAAATATGCGTTATTACTCCCAGCCTTGTACATCCACCATTCGTTATTTATCAGTCTCCAGCATTTTTCAAAGCTGCCGGTGTTTGTGAGCTCAGGCGTTCTTGAAGGCGTTTGATTAAATGCATTTAAATCTCCGCGCAGGGCTAAAGTGTCGTAATTGTTCGATTTAAACTTAACATCATCGTATGTCAAATCCGAATGTGAGTCTTTTACCCAATAGGTATCCGTTATTTTTGCAGCATTGAATTTAAGAGCGGTCGAGACGTCATCCCTTTTCGTCAGCCGCAGGGCTTTTTTTAATAGCCTTGAATTTGTACGGCGTGCATCTATCGCTCTTTTGCCTAGCCACTCATCCAATTTATCATGTGTTTTAAAATACAAAGGAAGTAATGCTTCGTTTTCTACCTGCATAGCATTATTCTCAAACTTTGCCACAAGAATATCCTTGCTCATCAGATACAGCATAACACCACTTCCTTTAATAAAATCTTCTTTAAAATATTATATCATCATTTTCAACCGGTCACAACCCATATTTCGTTCTACCTTAAATAATGTTCGCCGACAACGCAGATACGGTTATGGCCGAGGGCGTGTGAGGCTTCGAACATTGCTCGTTTGTCATATCTTTTTCCGGCATTTTCTCCTCGGCATACATATACCTCGCTCTGATATCTTTTCCCGGTGCCTTTATTGATTCTGTCATACGGAATTTTGTTTAGCGGCCGTGCGTATTGGTTATATACCGACGTTGCATAGTCCGCACGATAGCTATGTATATCTGCTCCGGTCGGGACCTTTTTAAAGACCTTTTCGTTGCCGGCGGCATCCATCATCGCTTTAATTTTATCTACATTGCCGACTATCGGAGCCAGTCTCGGTCGACCACCTTTGGCTCCGACCGTTACGGCTATGCACAGTCTGCCTCGCTCGTCTGTTGCAAGCATATTGCCACGCAAAGCCGTTATCTCCGCTCGGCGTAATCCTGTGCTACGGCAAAACTCGACAAAATCAGCGTTTCGCAGCTCCGAGAAATGCTTGTCGCTCTTTTTCACGCCTCTTGAGCGTGTAATGTTCTTCATCAATCTCGAAGGCGTTTCAATTTCAAACTCTGATGCTTTAACTCCGTAGAGCTTTGCCAAAGCCGATATGTCCAGCTTGAGCGTATAAGCGGACAGATGCCGACGGCTGTCTATCCACTCTGAAATATACGGGCGGCACTGTTCAAGAGTCTTGCAACCGTGCTCTTGCCTACAATGTTTGACAAAATAGTTTGCCTCCTTGATATAGGTCTTGAGCGTGCTATAGCTGTAGATGTAATTGTCGCTTATTCCGTCGTGCTTGTCTTTGTGCTTACTGTATCCTATTCTTAGTTTGCTTTCGAACACTTCCTGCACTTGACGAGTAAGTGACCTTTTATTTTTATGTCCCATTTTTATCCCCCTTTTAATATTATTTGTTAAGGAAAAACATACCCACATTTGTTTCGCCGTTTTTTCGGCACGCACTTATGGTTGTGCGCTTGTCTCATACTCCCAACATATCCGTTTACTCCGACAAAAATCGGCGTAACCGTATATGCGAGACCTTCCGTTGTGCTTTGTGGAGTCCAAGTAATCTCTCTTTTTGGCTCCACAAATTTTCCGTTGTGCTGCACACATTCTGCTACGACCTGAGACTGTGCCGTAATGCAGATGTGCGCCTGCTGCCTTTGACAGACAGCTAATACTGCCGTGTGCAGTATGTGGCAAAGCACAGCGTCAACTGTACCGTGGAAAGGGGCAAGCCACGCCACCCGTAAAACATCCTTTAACTCTTGTTGTCATGCTTTACATGTAGATTATGTCAGAAAAGTGTTTCGTGAACAAACGAATTTAAGCCGTCTCGTTAATGTGAGGCGGCCTTTTATTTTTTGAGATTCAAATTCGAGTTATATGACATATTATACATGATAACTTAGGAACAAGGAGTTGAACATTATGGTTTAGTTTTTACGGCAAAGTTTAAAAAAGAATAACAAAATTTTAGAAAGAAGGATTAATTTATGAAAGATTTAAAAGCAAACAATGAGAGACGAGCAGACGGTGTGTACTTTGTCAGGAGTGCGTCGGACCAAACCGCAAGAGATGAGCATCTGCTTTATTTGTTGGTTTCCGACGGTAAGATTTTGAGAACAGCTATGCAGTTCTCGTCGATATACGATGCGGAAAGCGTGAGAGAAAGATTTTTCCAAATTACAGGAAAAATTGATTCAGACGAAATCCTTACGATTGATGATATGGACGATGACGTCGACATTTCCGAGCTAAATCTTCCGGAGTTTTTTGCGAATCGTCAAATTCCTGTTGAGATAATTTTTCGTTATTTCTTCTCCGAGATTCATAATTTCGGGGAAGATTTGCAGGACCTTTGTTTTGCAATTGTGAGAGCGTATCAGACATACTGCGACGGATATTATGCAACTCCGATTGCCGAGATTGAGCTTGCCAAGCGATATGATTGTGCACTCAATGCGTTTTGGATGGTTTGGAGTTGGAAAGAGTTTGCCGAACAAAGCAGGATAAATGATAAAGACATAATCCTCGCAGCGGCAATGATTGCAAGCTTATCTTGGTTCTTCAGGGATGATTCGCCACTGTCAACAGCAGAACGAGCGGAGGATATTCTTTTCCACGAGATAAACTATCAAATGCAAAACTACAATGTTGACAAATCAATCGCCCGTAGAATCAAAAAAATCATGCATCGGATTTTTGAGAACGACGATGCATTCCGTCAGGAACTTATTAACAGCGAATTTAATTTTTAAATCGAAAGGAAGTATTTATTTATGAAAATCACAAGCAATGAAAAAATCGACAGGATATTTCTCATTAAAAGTGTTGAGGTCAAGACAACAAAGACCGGTAACAACTACTTGGATTTGAGGCTGACCGATAAAGACAATGACGTTAAAGCAAAAAAGTGGGGCTATACCGGTGACAAGCCTGCATTTGATGTTATGACGCTTCAACGTATAGTCGGCACCGCATCCAACTATAACGGCCAAGTACAAGTTAACGTCACTCAGATTTTACCGGCTGACAAAGAAGAGCTTGACATTGCGGACTACGTGCCTTGTACACCGCTGGTCTGCGATAAAGCTCTGTCGGAGATATATGACGTTATTTACTCGTTTGACAATGAAGAGCTTTTACAGCTTGCATCAACTGCATTGCAGCAAGTTGAAAAGGAATTTAAGTATTATCCGGCTGCGCTAAGTATGCATGACGCTTGCGTCGGCGGCCTTTGTCACCACACTTACTGCATGATACAAACAGCCTTGGCAATTTGCAAGGTATATCCGTTTATAAACCGTGACCTGCTTTTGACCGGTGTAATTTTGCATGACCTCGGCAAAATCGACGAGATTGAGGCGTGCGAGCTTGGTCCCAAGAGCACATACACAGTCAGCGGTAACCTGCTCGGTCATCTTGTTATGGGCGCTATCCGCATTGACAAATTGTGCGATGAGCTTAACTTATCAGATTCCGTGCGTACTGCGGTGCTGCATATGCTTATCTCACATCACGGCAAACTTGAGTACGGCAGTGCCAAGCAGCCTTGCTTCTTGGAGGCTATGATTCTCAATGCGATTGACGACCTTGATGCAAAAATATTTGAGTTTTCGGCGGCTGTTAAAGACGTTGACCCCGGCAGTTTCAGCGCAAAGAATTTTGCACTTGGCAATATACAAGTTTACAAAACAAACATTTAAGAAAGAAGGATTAATTATGAAGGAAATGACAATGAATAGTATGGCAAAAAATACGACCGAGGTATTTTTGATAAGAGATGCGCGGGAAGATTTTCCGGACGGACAAAGAGCATTGACAATGACCGTTACCGACGGTCGAGTACAACGCAAAGCATTGTGGATGGATACATCTGAAAAAACGGAGAATGTCATTAACAGCTTTAAGAGAATTGACGGCATAATATATGACGACAATATGTTTTTGGTAAACGATGTTAAGGATGCTAACTATGCATTTATTGACTTTAACAGGTTTTTTGCATTAAACAAAGTCCCGCTTAATGTAATGTATAGGTATCTCGTGGATATCTCAAAGGCATTGCCACCGCTGCTTGCGGTCCCGTGTCTTTGCACCGTCAACCAATTTGAGGCATTTACCTGCAAGCGGACAGCAATCACGGAAGCAGAACTTTGCGAAAGAATCCAGGCGACAAGAGAAGCCTTTGAGACCGTTGTACACTGGCAGCGCCTTTTGCAAAGCAAAGCTATTGACGAGAGTTATGTTATTATGGCAGGTGTTATTATCGGCAGTTTTTCATCATTCATCGAGAACGAGCTGTTACTCCCGGGTTGGGACATGATGCCGTCGGAAATTCTCGCCTGCGACTTTAATCACACCGCCAAGGAGCTAAAGTTAGACAAGGACACTTCAAGCAAAATTAAAAAAGTTATTCATGCGATGTATTATCGTGACCAAGACGAATTTAAGAAAACAGTTGTAACAAACACTTTTTTCAAAAAACTAAATACATAACATTCATCCCTCGCAGTCATTTTCTGCGGGGGATTTTTTTCGTAATACAAGCATAAAGCCGCCGTTTCGATTCGGGAAACGACGGTTTTATTTTAGCCACTGAGCGGCTTTTTTATTTTATTTTTAAATGTATACGCATGCGTGCGTATAGGGAATGATTCGGTCGCTTTAAGCACCAAAAGCAGAAAATCTTTAAATTTTTTCGAAAAAAGCCTAAAAAAATTGTTTTAAAATGAGAAATGAAATTTAATTATAACATATTTATATCGAACCCGCAAGAGTTCCGAAACAAATTTTTCGATTTTCTTTTGAATTTTTTGTTTCGAGCGTCAAAACAAAGGGAGCGATAAAATGTTTTAGCAAATAAAATCAGTCCAATCAAAGAATTAAATTAAAACGAAGGAGTATTTCTCATGAATTATACTTTCCGCTCGGGGCCTATTTTCGCCCCGGACACATCGGTCTTACACACAATTCCGGAGACAGCATCAATGCTCGGCACCTCGCCGAAATTGGTCAGAAAACTTGTAAAATCCGGAGAATTAAAAGCAACAATGCTCGGTAAGCTCAAGGTTACCGACGAAGAAATCAAAAATTATTTGCACAAAGGAGATAACAATATGTCAACAACCATTACATCAACAAACAACACCAAAGAGCTCTCGCCCATCGTGTACACGGTACCGGAGCTCGCAACCTTACTCCACACAACAAACACAACCGTCCGCAGTCTTATAAAGTGTGGTCACATCAGAGCCATGAAGCTCGGCGAAATCAAAGTATCGCAGCAGGAAGTCGAACGCTTCCTCAACGAGAGCGTTAACGTAGATTACACCGACCCAACCGATTTAAAACCGGTTGTAGCCTGAGGAGGGATTTAAAATGATGAACAATTATACACATACCGGCACAGACACCCTGACAGTCAGAGAATATATCGTCGATTATATACTCCCTATTTACTGTCAATCCTTAATAACCTATAAAAATATGCGCAGGATTCTTGAGGACTCCGTGCTGTGCGATATAGGCGATATTCCTGCCGACAAGCTGAGTATTGCTCAGATTGCCCACGCAGTCGAGGCCATGAAAAATAACTCGCATCTTACAAAACCGACAATGAAAACCGTTATGAGCATTCTTGCCGAGGTATATATTTTTGCCGTTGGCAATGACAGAAAGGAGAACTAATTATGGCAAGAAAAAGAAGAGAAATCCCTGTGGTACATGTAAAAGAAAGGTCAAACGGTAGGTTTGCTTATTTCTTTGAGGGTATAAAGGTCAACGGCAAGAGAACTCAAATTTCAAAGGGCGGGTTTGCTTCCTCAGAGGAAGCACTCGCCGCCGGCGAAATTGCAATAGTTAAATACTACTTCGGCGGGCAAGAAAAGGCATCGGAATGTGACAATATGATTTCCGTTGAGGACTTTGTCACCAAAATTTTTATGCCGAAACAGGCTGAGTTAAAGCATTGGGTTCCCAATACCAGAGACGGTTACGAGAAAAAATTCCGCAACAATGTCTTCCCGACAATAGGCAAAGAGATAATCGGTAATCTCAGTCCCGAGACGCTTAATAATCTTCTGAATAATCTTTACTATGATAAAAAGCGTTCGTTTAGTTCTGTCTCTAACCTCCATAGTCTGCTTCTCAGTATGGCAAAGTACGCAGTCAAAAAGGGATACCTTGAGAGCTTTGACCGTGATGAATTTCCTGTGCCAAAAAGAGATGAAGATGCGGCAATGGAAGAACACAATGAGCAAAACAGAGATACCGTCCCCGCTGAGAAATTGGATGCAATTTTTGAGCGCTTTGACGAAAACAGTTCCGTATTTTTGCCCATGGTAATCTCTCTTTTAGCCGGTGCAAGAATTGGAGAGGCTTGTGCTATTGCTGTTGAGGATTGTGATTTTGAAAACAGACTTTTGCACATACGTCGTCAATTCACGGCGGACAACAAATTTCAAATATGCAACCCCAAAAATAACTCTAAGCGAGTTGTACCAATGTGTGACTCACTATATGAGATTCTAAAAGCTGCCGTTGAGAAGCGTGAACGTAATATGCGGGAATGGGGCGGAAACTATATTAGGACATACCTTCAAAAGGCAAATAATACACCGACTTACAGGAATCTGCATGGCTTTTATAATATAAATTATGACGGAAACGGAAATGAAATTCACTTCCTTAATGTTACCGAATACGGCAAAATTATTTATCCGTCGGTGCTCAAGCACTCAGCAAGGGTAATTCACGGATATTCGACCAACCCCAAAAACAAGAGGAAAAAAGGCAAAGCAATTTATAAGTATTACAACAACCATTCTCTTCGCCACACTTTTGCATCACGTCTTAATTCTCTCGGCGTCCCCGACTATGTGATTAGTGTCCTCCTCGGCCACAAAAAGCAAGCAAGTCAAAACGCATCAAGAACAACTCAAAAATACATACATCTCAGCAATGAGGATTTGCTAAAATATGCACCCATAATCGAAAAAGTCTACACATTTAAGAGATGACAATGCCGGTCGTTCAAAAGTAACCACTGATTCACACGTGGCGCAATTCAATCGGTGGTTACTTATCTGATTTTAAAACAGTTTTTCCAACTTCCAGAATATATATATTATATCACAATTTCTTTGACTGCGAATAAATAAAATATGAACGAATTATGAACAGATAGCCCCACAAGTTAAATTTAAAAAATCTTATCACTCTCCCCCTGCTTTACACTTTTTCCTATGTAAAATTGTATATGCTCGACATTTATTCCTATGAAAAAGTGTTATGATTTTAAATATTCGTTGATTTTTTTGTAAATATGGGGTATAATAAAAACAGTTTAATGTGTAAGGGGGTATTCCATGTATAGATTTACGATAGAAAAGCTGTATAAGTGGAAAGAAAGCAAACACAGAAAACCGCTGATAATAGAGGGTGCAAGGCAGGTTGGCAAAACCTGGCTCATGAAAGAGTTCGGCAAAACGGCATATAAGGACTGCGTTTACATCAACTTCGACTCAAACTCAGTTATGGCTGAGCTGTTCGCCTCAGACCTTAATGTTAGCCGCATAATTACAGGTATTGAGCTTTATGCCGGGAAGAAAATTGACCCGGAAGAAACACTATTGATTTTTGATGAGGTTCAGGAGGTTCCGAAAGCGCTTTCGTCTCTTAAGTATTTTTATGAAGATGCACCGCAGTATCAGATAATCTGTGCCGGTTCGCTTCTCGGAATCGCATTGCACGGCGGCACTTCATTTCCTGTCGGCAAAGTCGATTTTATGAGCTTATATCCCCTCTCGTTCAAAGAATTTGTCTATGCCACGCTCGGCGAACGCTACGCTCAATTGCTCGACGCCAAAGACTTTGAGCTGATAACACCGTTCAAGCAGGTTTATATCAACGCACTCAAGCAATATTATTTTGTTGGCGGTATGCCTGAGGCTGTTCAAAGCTTTGTTGACGATAAGGACTTTAACGAAGTTCGCTCGATTCAGAAAAGAATACTTACTGCCTATGAACAGGATTTTTCCAAGCACGCCCCTGCCGACATTGTTCCGAAAATCCGCATGGTGTGGAACAGTATCCCCTCTCAGCTTGCCAAGGAGAACAAGAAGTTTGTTTACGGCCTCGTCCGTGAGGGTGCAAGAGCAAAGGACTATGAAGCAGCCATAATGTGGCTTTGCGATTGCGGACTTATATATAAGGTCGGTCGTGTCAATTCGGGTGCCATTCCGCTGAAGGCGTATGAGGACCTCAAAGCATTCAAGCTGTTTGTACTTGATGTCGGACTTCTCGGTTGTATGACCGATATAAATCAATCAGTTCTTCTAAAAGGCAACGAGCTTTTTGTCGAATTTAAGGGTGCACTGACCGAGCAATATGTTTGTCAGCAATTTAAGACCCTACCCGATATCGGTATTTATTATTACAATAACGACCGCAACACCTGCGAGGTTGATTTTGTTATTGACGTCGGTGACAAAGCTATCCCTGTTGAGGTCAAAGCCGAGGAAAACCTCAAGGCTAAGAGCCTGAAATCCTACCGTGACAGATTCAGCCCCGAAATATCAGTCAGAACCTCAATGGCAGATTACAGGCAAGACGACCGATTCATCAATCTTCCGCTGTATATGATTGAGGAAATAGTATAAAACCGAAGCATCAAAAAAATCCCTCCGAGACATAAAATCTCGGAGGGTAAATTTATAAGGATTATCTAAGCAACCGGGCGCTTCGTGCATTTATTGAACAGTCAAATTTTAAA
>CAKSIH010000012.1 GCA_934462705.1 uncultured Eubacteriales bacterium
ATGGGAAAATAATAAAATAATATATAAATAAAATCGGCTCATAGCAGAGGTTAAAATCTGTGCTGTGAGCCGGTTTTTTATTTTTATCTTAAAAATAACTTGACATATTTCTCATTTAGAGTTGTTATATAACAAGGAAATTTAAAAATAAAAAATGTCATGGCAGACTGGTATGCTAGGAACATACCAGCCCTGCAAAAGGTAAGCACGTACCCTTCACAATCGCAAAAGCGACACCATAACGGGGTTTTTGACGACTCGGGAAATAATTGAATCCGAGCACGCAAAAATTTAAAATTTGGGAAATAATTAATAGGTGCGAGGAAGAAATTAAAGTAAATCTGTCGAATGGATTTTGCGGGAATTTTTATAAAAAGCGAAAGAGCCCAGCAATGCCGGGCTCTCGGCTTGTATCAATAGACACGTAAAATTGTGGTCGAGGTGACAGGAGTCGAACCTGCGGCCTCTGCGTCCCGAACGCAGCGCTCTACCAAACTGAGCCACACCTCGAATTTTAAATTTTAACTATTCAAACTTTTTAATCTTTAAAGAATTTAATTAATAATCAAATAAATAACATTAACCCCACCCTATCCCGATAAATAAAATTCCTTTCAAATAATCGTAAATTATTAATTTTACATCACTAAATACATTGCTGGGCAAATCATTTATATTAAACCATTTTAACCTTTGACATTTTTCAGGTTCTTTTATAGAAGGTATGTCATTAAAGTTCCTTACAGCACAGTAAAAAAAGTTATAAAGCAATTTATCTTCAAACCTCATATAAAAATTAGTTGCAAAAGTAATGTCTTCATAAGAAACATTTGCACCATTTTCTTCCTTAGCTTCCTTTATATCAACATCTGCGAGAGACTTATTTTTTTAATATAGTCACCCACTATAAAAGCTCATTGCTTATTCTTTCTTGGATTAAAATCGGTGTATATCTATTACATTCTCTTGTTATAACCATAGTGTCAGCCATACATAAAATTAGTATAATATTTCCCCCAAGTAAAATCGCCATGAGCTTGTTTCAAATGTAAAGATGCAAAAATTTCGGCATCAATTAAGCTTCCTTCAGATCGACCGCATCCACAGCTGCACTGCCAATGAAAGTCATAAATATCACCTTCACTGTTGTTCACAAAAATAATTGTATACATTTTACCACCGGAACAATATTCTACAGCTTTAATAATACGTTCCTGGCATCCACCATTAACTTTTAGCAATTGACTATTTGTAAGCTTATAAAGATTTTGAATTTTCATAAAAATAGTTTACTCCTTCTAAATAAAATTAAACCTATCGCTGCAGTATTTTCACTAAAACACAGATTGCTTGGAGATTTATTTTAACTTAATACAATAAAACTAGAGTAACTACTACATATAATACAAATTACCTCATAGCTAATTAAAATGGCTGCGGAAGAAGGATTCGAACCCTCACAAACAGAGTCAGAGTCTGCTGTGCTACCATTACACAATTCCGCAATATCTAGTTATTAATTATACAGGCAAAAACAGCAATTGTCAATACAATATTTTAATTTGTTAGAAAACAAATACATTTTGAAAAGTCAAATACACTTACTAAACTCTTTCTTACTATCAATATACTCAAAAAATACTCTCAACGTTCCATCCACCAGCTAAAATTTCTGATTTAAAAATTGGAAGCAAAGGCATTTGCCAGATGGAACGCTACTGCCTTAAATTTACACTCCCTCCAAACAGAGTCTCCATTTCGGCCAAGCCTTGCAATTATACACAAAGTGGGTGCCAAGTGAAGCACTACTGCCTCAGTTTTACCGATTCTAGGGCAGTCCATTCTTCCTACTAACCTTTCAGTCATGCACTAATGCATCAATCCCTGTACTGTTGGTTCATATATTTGTGACAAAAAAAAAGCTTGTATAAGACAAGCTTTTCAGCCTGTTGAAAAAGGCTGAAACCTCAATTAGGAATTAGGGCTATTTTTTTAGGGAAGAAAGAAATAAAAAGGATCGAAAAAGCCCAGCTTTTAAAAGTTGGGCTTTTTCGATAAGCTAAAGAAAGATATTTTATCTTCCTTTTTATTTTTTTAAAGAATTTATAACAGTTAATACCTTATTAGATGGAATCCCAAATCCTAAGCCTTCTCTTCCCTCACCTGTGGACTTTGCTACAACTATTGCTATTAATTGTCCTTTTGAATTAAATATTCCACCTCCAGAATTTCCGGGGTTAATTTCCGCATTAGTCTGCAAAAGCGTCATATCTACTCCATCAATGTTTAGTGTCCTATCAACTGCACTTATTATTCCATCTGTAACTGAACCTCCAAGTTGACCTAGTGGATTTCCTATTACAATTGCTTTTTCCCCGACCTTTAAATTAGACGAATCACCAAATTCTATGGGTTTTAGTCCTTCTGCATTTACTTTCAACAGTGCTATATCTTCTTTTTTATCTTCACCTATTACCTTAGCTTCATATTCTTTATCGTTTGTAAGCGTTATTATAACTTTATCAGCCCCCTCAATAACATGCTGATTTGTCACAATATATCCATCTTCTGATATTATTACGCCACTTCCTGCCCCTTCAGAAATATAATCCATATAATTTGTTTCAGTCATAACTTCCACAACTGAATCGGCTACCAAATCTACAACTTGTTCCGTTGTATACCCCCCATAGGCAGATTGAGAAAAACTTTCATAAGAAACATTTGTTGCATTTGGTTTAAAATATCCATTTACAAAGTAAAATCCAAATACCCCGCCAAAAAAGCCAATAACAAGTGATGACACCAAATTAATAGAAATTATTGTAATTAAAGTCTTATTTCTTTCTTCTCCTTTGCGTCTTTTTTTATAAGGTATTCCTGGAAAAATATCATTTTTTTCCTTCAAAACACCACCCCCATAAATTATATTTAAAAAAGTACTTGCATGTTACCTGTTCACAAAATTAGCCAATTGTGTAAAGTGCATATTAAATTTATTTTTCTTTTTAAAATTATATCACTTTTTTATTAATGGATTGTGACTAATATATTAACATTTTATTAACAAAAAGGAATTGCTATTCTAAATAGAATAGCAATTCCTTTTATTTTTTTACTAAACTTTGTAAACCATTTGTTTCTCTATGAAAGGTAGGAACTATTTTCATTAATAATCCTTCAAGTCTATATACGTCGTTGCCTTCAGCAAATTTATAAAGTTCCTTCAAATTATTATTAAACTCATCTGAATCAAATTCAATCGGCTTTCCAATATAAATCTTACTGCTTTTAGTTTTTTTCATACCTTCTTCACTCATCAAAATTTCTTCATAAAGCTTTTCTCCTGGGCGAAGCCCTGTATATTCTATTTTTATATCTTCACCTGGAACAAACCCTGATAACCTAATTAAATTCTCTGCAAGGTCTTTTATTTTTACAGGTTCCCCCATATCTAAAACAAAAATTTCACCACCATTTGCTAGCCCCCCTGCGGTTAAAACAAGTGACACGGCCTCTGGTATAGTCATAAAAAACCGAATTATGTCAGGATGGGTAACTGTAACAGGCCCTCCACTTTTAATTTGTTCTTTAAACAGTGGGATTACAGAACCATTAGACCCTAAAACATTTCCAAATCTAACTGCAACAAAATTCGTGTTACTTACCCTGTCCATTCCTTGGACAATCATCTCACATATGCGTTTTGTTGCACCCATTATATTAGTTGGGTTAACCGCTTTATCCGTGGATATTTGCACGAATTTTTTTACCCCATACTTATCTGCAAGATAAACTAAATTGAGCGTACCAAAAACATTATTTTTCACAGCCTCTTCCGGATTATTCTCCATTAATGGGACATGTTTATGTGCCGCTGCATGGAAAATAACATCTATGTTCTTTTCAGAAAATATTTTTTCTAACTTATTTTTATCTCTTATTGAAGCAATTTGAACTTCAAAACTCAGTTTGTTACCGTACTTTCTTAAAAGTTCTTGCTGTATCTCATACGCACTATTTTCATATATGTCAAGAATTATCAAGTTTTTAGGAGTAAGGCTTGCTATCTGCCTGCAAAGCTCAGATCCAATTGAACCACCTCCTCCAGTTACCATTATTGTCTGATTCTCTATATATTTTCCATATTTCTCATTGTCAAATACAATCGGTTCTCTACCTAAAAGGTCCTCCACCTCAACCTGTCTAATTTCTTGCGTTATTGAAGAACCTAGACTTAAAAGATTCCTTAAATCTGGAACAATTTTTACCTCTAAATTCGTTCGTGCACAAATATCAAGTATCCTTTTTTTTTCTTTAACAGATATTGATGATATTGCAAAGAGTATAACCTCTATTCCATTTTGCCTACAAACTTCTGGTATTTCATAAGTAGATCCAGCTACTTTTATGCCAGCAATTCGGCGTCCTATTTTTTCTCTGTCATCATCAACCATGCATATTGGCAGGTAATTATTAGTTGTTGACTTTCCAAGCTCTCTAAGCATAAAAGCAGCTACATCACCAGCACCAACTACAAGAAGCCTTTTTCGTGGCCTACTAGAAAATTCTCTTCTTTCGACAATTTTGTCAAGCCTATATATAAATCTGAACATAAGCATAGAAAAAGTTGACAGTATTGCCATTAATAAAAACGTCCTTACACCCAAATGTAAATCAACTGCCAAAGAACATACGCAAAATAAAAAATTAGCCACTGTAGAAGCTATTCCAACATAAAAAAAGTCTTCTATATTGGCATATCTCCATATTTTATCATATAATTTAAAAATAATAAACGTTATAATAAAACACACGTTTAAAATTAAAAATCCCTTAAAAAAATCAACCTCATGCTCAATTAGTGAAAAACAATTTCTATTTACAGCAAATGCGAAATAAAAAGATAGATTCCAAAGAACAAAGTCACAAAAAAACAGCAAGTACTTTCTAAAATGTCTTAATTTATTATATAACATAAAATACACTTCCATTATATTTAACTGTGCATGATATTTAAAATCATGCTATTAAATTATATAATATTGTTACCGCATTTTCAATCTTTTTCTTTATTCTTCCTTATGTTCTTCAATTTGATTGTATCTGCGATAAAAATGCTTAGTTTCATTATCTCTTACAACTTCAGATTGGTTTTGTGAAAGCAACATTGCAATATTATAAAAGTCAACCCAAATTTCATTGTTGCATTCCTTTTGGGATTCATCAAAAATTAACTCAAGTCCTATATGCAGGTGGCTAGTTTCAATATTGTTAACATTCTCTTTTGGACTATAGCCAGTTCTTCCAACATATCCAATAACATCACCAGCCGTTACAATCTTTCCTTCAGCTAAGTCCTTGTGAAATGGCTTATCTTTTCTTAAATGCGCATAATAATAATACCTCTTTTTATCAAAGCTCCTTATTCCTATCCTCCAACCACCATATTGGTTCCATCCCATAACTTCAACTATTCCAGACTCCACTGCTATAACCGGAGTTCCTGTTGCTGCCATCATATCATGGCCTAAATGTGGCCTTTTGTAGCCATATGACCTAGATGCACCAAAATCATCAAAGTGCTGGTAAGGAAATGTTTTTGCTATTGGGGAATAAACCTTAAGACCATATTTAGTTTCATACTCTTCTTCGCCTTCTGAAACCTCCTTTTTTTGAATTTTAAATTCGCCCAAAAATCCTCCCAAAACTGCTGTATACACCTGCTTATAATAGTTATAATATTTCATTTTTTCGGTTAACTCTTCAATTGACTTTCCTGAATTAAGCTCATTTATTAAATTATCCATGTCCTTATCTGAATACTTGGACTTAAACTCACCACCATACTTTGCTGCTAAATATGAAAGAATTTCAATCCAATTTAATTTTATATCCTTATCTCGTGAGTTTATGTCCTCTTTCATTGCCTTTTTCAATGCTGGGTATGTAACATTAAATTCTGCATACTTTATAAAATTTTCTTTCTCTTCTTCCTTACCTATAACGTATAAAGTTTCATTCTCTTTACTTAAAGTTATTACTGCACCTAAAGAAAAAATCATAAGTATTAATAATATTATCACAATCATTCGTCGTGAAAAAATTTTAAACATCACAATCGCATCCTTATTTTCATATTATAGATATATAGATGTATATGGTTGTATTACTTTTTCTTATGCTAAAACGAATATTAAAATTTTAATTTATTTACTTATTTTTTCTATTGACTAAATTTAAATATGCTTGTAAAATACAAATATAAGCAATTAAGCTGAAAGGAAGATAAGACTTATTATGAATAATGAATTTTCTGCTGACCTTATTACTTTAATAGATGATAACAATAAGGAACATGAGTTTGAAATACTGGATATAATAGAAAATGATGATGGTTGTTTCTATGCTTTGCTTCCAAGCAGTGAAAATTTATCATTAGCTGATGAAGCATCTTATTATATATTTGAAGCTATTGATGATAATGGAGAACAAGTCCTAGCAGAAGTTGAAGATGAAGCCTTACTTGACAAACTTGCAAACAGCTTTGAGTCTCATTTTGAAGATCTTTATGAAATAAATGAAAAGAATAATATTTTTTAGATAAAATGTTAAAATTCCCTCTTTACTTTTTTTTATTTCTATGTTATAATTGCAATATAGAAGCTTTCCTGCTTAATTCGCGGACTGTGTTATATAACCCTACAAACAATTCATAGGGAGCTTCGCTCTTTGTACGGACTGCAGACCTCCCGGTTTTCCGGAAGAAGGGAGCACAAAATATGAAGGCTGGCACCCACCTGCTAACTAGTAGGCAGGTTATGAATACACATTACGGTTAAGCGGGTATCTTTTATGAACACTAATTTCCTCAGGAATTTTTTCCTGAGGGTTTTTATTTTAAAACCTTTTAAATTGAAAAATCGTCATATATATTGTATAATTAATTATTATAATTACATTTGGATGGTGTATTAATGGATATAAAAAATGAGTTTATTAATCTTAGAAAAAGAATTATAGAGCGTGACTTCAATAAAATGAATGACATGCAAAAAAAAGCTGTTTTTAAAGTTAACGGCCCTCTTCTTGTTCTTGCTGGAGCCGGTAGTGGAAAAACGACCGTTCTTGTAAATAGAATCGCTAATATAGTAAAATACGGAAACGCTTACTATGACTGCAATCTTCCCCTTTTTGTTAATGATGAATACATCCACTCCTTAAAAAACTTTTTAGAAAATGAAAACATAAATTTTCCTATATCTACTTTAAGTGTATCTCCTGCAAAACCATGGCAAATCTTAGCTATAACTTTTACAAATAAAGCTGCAAACGAGCTTAAAGATAGACTTGTAAAAATGCTGGGAGATGACGGAAATAGCATATGGGCTGCTACTTTCCACTCTACTTGTGCTAGAATTTTAAGGCAACATGCAGATAAAATAGGCTACTCTAAAAACTTTACAGTTTATGACACTGATGATTCAAAGCGTTTAATAAAAGATTGCCAAAATATTTTAAAGATAGATGATAAAATTCTTTCACATAAATCAATTATGTCTTCTATATCACGAGCTAAGGACAGCCTTATTTCATTTAATGAATATTGCAAATCTGCCGGCTCTGACTATAGACTTATTCAAATTGGGAAAGTTTATGATATGTATCAAAGAAGACTAAAAGATGCCGATGCTATGGATTTTGATGATCTACTATTAAACACTGTAACACTTTTTAAAAAATCTCCAGAAACCCTTGAATATTATCAAAACAGATTTCACTACATAATGGTTGATGAATACCAGGATACAAATAAAGTTCAATATGAGTTTATTAAACTTCTTGCAGGAAATCGGCGAAACCTTTGTGTCGTCGGTGATGATGATCAAAGCATATATAAATTTAGGGGTGCTACAATTGAAAACATCATGAACTTTGAAAAAAACTACAAAGACGCTAAAACAATAAGGCTTGAACAAAATTACAGATCAACCCAAAATATATTAGATGCTGCTAATGCTGTTATTTCTAATAACTCAGAAAGAAAAGGTAAGACCCTATGGACCAAAAACGGTAGCGGAGAAAAAATATCTGTACATACAGCTTACAGTGAATCTGACGAGGCAAATTATATTGTTGACACAATAAATGACATTGTTTTTAATGGAAGGTCTTACAGTGACATTGCCATTTTATATCGAATGAATGCCCAGTCAAATACGATTGAAAAAATGTTTGTCAAATCCGGTATACCTTACAGAATTATTGGCGGCTATAGATTTTATGAAAGAAAAGAAATTCGTGATATGATCGCATATTTAAGCGTTATAAATAATCCTAATGATGACTTGCGGCTTCGCAGAATTATAAATCAGCCAAAGCGTTCGATTGGCGACAAAACTGTTACTAAAGTTTCTGAATTATCAGAGCAAACTGGTGAATCTATGCTTGAAATTATGAGAAGAGCTGATGAATTTTCTGAATTATTAAGATGTGCAAACAAATTAAAGGATTTTGCCAATTTAATTGATTCCCTGATTGAAGCTGCAAATAGCAATATTTCCCTTTACGAACTTTATACCCTTATGCTAAAAAAAATTGACTATATAAATGCTTTAAAGGCTGAAAAAGATGAAAGTGAGAGTCGAATTGAAAATATAAATGAACTTGCTTCTAATATCATAAAATACGAAGAAGAACTTTCAGAAAACGCTAGTTTATCAGGATTTTTGGAGGAAGTTTCGTTAATAACTGATATTGATAATTATAATGCTGATTCAAATGCCGTAACATTAATGACTATGCATTCTGCAAAAGGTTTGGAATTTCCTGTTGTTTTTCTTCCTGGATTTGAGGAAGGTATTTTCCCGGGAAATCAATCAATATATCAACCAGATGAACTTGAAGAAGAACGGCGTCTTGCTTACGTTGGAATAACAAGAGCTAAGTCCCTACTTTATATAACAAATGCCGAATCAAGAATGCTTTTTGGCAGCACTTCAAACAATAAGCCATCACGATTTCTTTCAGAAATCCCCAAAGAATTGATTAAAAAAACTCAAAGTAGGCATGCTGCTGAATTTAGTAATAATCTTAAAAAGACATCTGCAAAAAAATGGGGTAATAAAGACTTACCCAATTTTTCTAAACCTAAAGTCACTACTTGTAAAATTAATTTTTCTGTTGGAGACACTGTTTCTCACAAAGTTTTTGGTATTGGTACTGTAACATCATCTACACCTATGGGAAATGATACATTAATAGAAATAAATTTTAATAAAATTGGCTCTAAAAAATTAATGGCAAACTACGCAAAACTCGAGAAAGTTTAACCACTTTCTCGAGTTTTTTTTGCATCTATATAATTTTGTAGTATTATAACTGCCGCTACGCTATCTACAACCTTTTTTCTTTTCTTTCCTCTTGTATCCGTCTCGTTTAGGTAATTATGTGCTGATACTGTTGTTCCTCTCTCATCAAGCCAAACTACCTTTATTCCAGATTTGTCATGTAAAATTTTTCCGAAGTCTCGTGATTTTACAGCACTTGCTCCTTCAGAGCCGTCCATATTTTTCGGCAAGCCTAAAACTATTTTTTTCGCACCTTTTTCATGTGCTATCTCTATAATTTTATCTGCCAGTACTTCTCTCGAATGTTCATTAATAACACATACAGGAGACGCTAAAATTTCATTTCTATCACATACTGCTACCCCAGTTCTAACATCGCCTAAGTCAACAGATAAAATAATCATAAATTACCTCGCATGCTTTAATCTAATAATTATTTGCTATCGTATTTAAGTATTGCAGCTTCAAGTATCTTTATTTTTTCCTTAAGAGCATTCGCTGATTCCCTTACTCCATCAATTACGCTTTTAGGTGCTTTAGATAAAAAGCCCTGGTTATTTAATTTACCCTCGTCTCTTGCAAGTTCCTTTTTAGATACTTCAAGCTCTTTTTTTAGTCTTAATGTCTCTGCCTGTTTGTCTACCAAATCATCCATAGGAATAAATACTTTTGCGTTATTTGTAACAATTGTTATGGCCCCATCAATACTAAAGCCCTTGTTTACTTCTACTGTACTTCCATATGCAAGTTTTTTTATAAAAAGCTCCAAGTTTCTAAATACATTACAATAATTTGTGTCAATAAACAATGCTGCTTTTTTAGAAGGTGGTACATTCATCTCAGAGCGTCTGTTCCTTATAGCTCTAATTACGTCCATAATCATTGACACTTCTTTTTCCGCTTCTTTAAACTCATATCCACTGTTGTACTCCGGATAATCTGCTACCATTATGGAACGGCCTTTATGCGGAAGAGTTTGCCAAATTTCTTCAGTTATAAAAGGCATAAATGGATGCAAAAGCTTTAATATACTAGTCATAGTAAAAATTAAAACACATCGTGTACCTTGAGCAGCTTCCTCACTAGATTGAATTCTAATTTTTGCAAATTCAATATACCAATCACAGAACTCGTCCCAAATAAAGTCATATAGTTTTTGTACAGCAATCCCAAGTTCAAACTTTTCTATGTTTTCCGTTACTTCTTTAGTTACTGTATTGAGCCTACTAAGTATCCACTTATCTTCAGAATTTAAATTTTCAGGAACTTTATTTTCTGAATCTGTTCCATCTATATTCATATGTATGAATCTTGCTGCATTCCATATCTTATTTGCAAAATTCCAACTCGCATTTACCTTTTCATCAGAATATCGCATATCATTTCCAGGGCTGTTTCCTGTTGCAAGTGAAAACCTCAATGCATCTGCACCATACTTCTCTATTACTTCCATAGGATCAATGCCATTTCCTAAGGATTTAGACATTTTCCTTCCTTCTGAGTCCCTTACAAGCCCATGAATAAGCACCGTTTCAAAAGGAGCTTTGCCTGTGTACTCAATAGCAGAAAAAATCATTCTTGCAACCCAGAAAAAGATTATGTCATACCCTGTAACCAATGTATTGGTCGGATAAAAATATTTAAAATCCGGTGTATTTTCGGGCCAACCTAAGACAGCAAATGGCCAAAGTGCAGATGAAAACCAGGTATCTAACACATCTTCATCTTGTTTAACGTTACACGAACCACACTTACTGCATACTTCCACGTTATCTTTTGATACCATTAGTTCTCCACAGTCCAAGCAATAATAAGCTGGAATACGATGACCCCACCACAATTGCCTTGAAATACACCAATCTCTTATATTTTCCATCCAGCTAAAGAATATCTTATCAAAACGATCAGGTATAAATTTTGTTTTTCCTTCTTTTATACAATTTATCGCAGGTTTTGCAAGCGGTTCCATTTTTACAAACCATTGAGTAGATACCTTAGCCTCTACAGTTTCCGAACATCTATAGCAAGTCCCAACATTATGGTGTATCGGATTTATCTTTGTAATAAAGCCTTGCTCATCTAAATCCTTTATAATACGTTTTCTTGCTTCGTCTCTATAAAGTCCGCAGTATTTTCCACCGTTCTCATTTATAAAAGCATGATCATCCATTACATCTATAAACGGCAGTTTATGCCTAAGGCCTACTTCAAAGTCATTGGGATCATGCGCTGGCGTTATTTTTACTGCACCTGTTCCAAAATCCATTTCAACATATTGATCTGCAATAATTGGAATTTTTCTTTCAATTATTGGTACAATTAACATTTGGCCTATCAAATTTTTATATCTTTCATCATCCGGATGCACTGCAACGGCGGTATCACCAAGTAAAGTTTCCGGTCTTGTAGTTGCAATTTCAACATATCCAGTTCCATCAGCTAAAGGATATTTTATATGCCAAAAGCTTCCCTCTTTTTCTTTAAATTCAACTTCTGCATCAGAAAGTGAAGTTTTACATCTAGGACACCAATTAACTATTCTTTCTCCTCTGTATATAAGTCCCTTATTGTAAAGATTTACAAATGCCTCCTTAATGGCTTCCTTAAGTCCATCATCCATCGTAAAGCGTTCTCTATCCCAGTCACACGAGGCACCCAGCTTTTTTATCTGACTTAAAATAGTTCCACCATACTTTTCTTTCCATTCATATGCACGTTTTAAAAATCCTCCACGGCCTACCATTTCCTTTGTTAAACCTTCTTTTTTCATAGCTTCAACAACTTTAACTTCTGTTGCAATAGCCGCATGGTCTGTCCCTGGAATCCAAAGTGCATTAAAGCCTTTCATTCTTTTAAATCGCACAAGTATATCCTGCAAAGTTTCATCTAAAGCGTGACCCATATGAAGTTTTCCTGTTACATTTGGCGGTGGAATAACTACTGTATATGGCTTTTTTGCTTCATCCACCTCTGCTTTAAAATATCCGTTTTCAAGCCAAAATTTATATATCTTATCCTCAACCATTGACGGTTCATATGATTTAGGTAATTCTTTGCACATAATTCTTTCCTCCAAATTTCAAATTTTCCCTTTAATTTAAAGCTTGCAAAGTAAACTATTAATGTCATTTTTTAAATCTACTAATGAATTAAATTTTTTCTCCACTCTTAAAAATTTTAAAAATTCAACTTCTATGATTTCTCCATAAAGGTTATTGTCATCATAGTCTAAAATAAATGTTTCCACAATAGGAGTTTCTCTTATAGAAATTGTTGGATTCACACCAATATTAGTAATAGAAGAAAACTTAGCCCCTTTAACCTTAACTGCAGTTTTATAAACCCCAAACTTAGGTAACACAAGAGTTTCAGGAAACTCCTGATTAATCGTAGGAAAACCCAATTGCCTACCTAATTTTTTTCCTTCAATAACTTTACTTTTAAAACTAAAATTCCTTGTCAACATAAAATTTGCTTTTTCAACATTTCCTTCCGAAATAAGCTTTTTAATTCCTGTAGAGCTAACAATTTCCCCTTTGTAATTTACTGCTTCATTAATGTAAACATTTACACCCGCCAATTTCAGCTTTTGCTTTAAGTAATTACAGTCACCAGATTTACCAGCGCCAAAGTGATAATTAAATCCACAGAATAAATCCGCTGCATTTAATGTATTAATTAAAATTTGATTTATAAATTCATTTGCAGATAATTTCATTATTGAAGAAAAATTAATCATATACATTTTTTCTACACCCAAAGATGATAAAATTAGTTTCTTATCATCCGTTCCAATTATCTTTTTCATTGGTCTCTTAGTCAAGGCCTCCCGTGGGCTTTGTGAAAAAGTAAAGACTATAGGGGTTAGCCCTTTTTTTTGGGCCATGCCAACCATGGTTTCAATAATGCGTTTGTGGCCCATATGTATTCCATCAAAATATCCTAAAGCTACACATGTCTTTTGGGGGAATTTTTTTAAAGTATGAATAACCTCAATCAATAAAGTTTCCCCCTTTAATCTTTATTATGCAATAGTTTAAATATGGCAAGCTCCTCTTTTTTGGGGTCTATAACTCCAAGGCCTAAAAAATTCTCTGTGTTATCATACACACGAATAATGCTTTTATCACATTCATAATCTCTAATTTCAGTACGTCCAAGCATTAGGCCCCCACCATTTGTAAATCTGATTCCCTGTTTACTAGTTATATGAATAGCCCTATAGCAATAAAAAGGTACATCCATTGGAATAAATTTATCTTTTATCCTACCCTCCGTTGCAAGTTTTTTAGCTGTGTCTATGGTTATACTGTCTTCTATTTTAAATCCACACGCCAAAGTTCGTTTTAGTGATGTCATCACACCACCACATCCTAATTTTTCACCTAAATCATTGCACAACGTGCGAACATATGTGCCCTTTGAACACCTAACAATAAATTGACCTTCTAGATTTTTTTCATTAAAATTCAGAAGGTCAAGTCTAGAAATTTTAATTGGCCGAGGTTCTCTTTTAATCTCTATTCCCTGCCTTGCAAGTGCATATAATCTTACTCCATCTTTTTTTACAGCTGAGTACATCGGCGGAATTTGCATTATTTCACCCTTAAATTCATTAAGGCACTTACATACCCTCTCCTGCGAAAAATTAACTTCAGAATTTTTTAAAACCTTACCTGTAATATCCTGAGTGTCAGTAGAAATACCAAGCTTAAATCCAGCAATATACTCTTTATCACTTTCAGGGATTATTGATTGCAATTTGGTAGCATTTCCAACCAATATCGGTAAAATCCCCGTTGCCATTGGATCTAACGTACCCATATGACCAATTTTCTTCGTACCCAATAGTCTTCTCATAACAGCAATAACATCAAACGAAGTAATTTTCTCTGGCTTATTTATAAGTAATATTCCATTCATATTGGCTCTCCCAAAAACTCAGCGACAACAGCCAATAGTCGCCTTTTCACTTGATTTATATTCCCTGAAATAGTACATCCCGCCGCGCATGGATGCCCCCCGCCCCCAAAATTTAAGCAAATTTTAGACGCGTCTATTTTTTCATCTGTCCTTACGGAAATCTTAAATTCCCCATTTGGCTTTTCTCTTAAAGTTATTCCTATTAAAACCGTATCAACTTGCCTCGGTATAGAAGCAAGTCCATCAAAATCACCGTCTGTTGCTCCCGATTGCTTTATCATTTCATTGGTAAGTGAAATGATAGCACATTTAGAATTACAATAAAACTCCATGGAATCTAATACCATGCGTTCAATCTGTATTTTTTCGCGAGACTTTATATCAAACATCATTCTATTTATAAATGCTGCATTAGCACCACACTCAATCATTTCTGCACAAATTCTGTATGACTCCGGCGTAGCATTTGTATATTTGAAACGGCCTGTGTCAGTCGAGATTCCCGTATATATACAGGTCGCCATGCTACTACTTATATGCACACCCATGTTTTTCACTAATTTATAAATATTTTCTGCATTGGCAGCTGCCTTCGAATCTAAAAAAGACAACCTTGCAAAATCTTTGTTTGCTGAATGGTGGTCTATACTTACATCTACACGCTCTTTGTATTTATCAAGCTCTTCACCTAAAAGTGCTGTATCCGCTATGTCCACAGTTATAATTGTTTCTGGGCTAAAAGTTTGTTTCTTTACACCTTCTTTTAAAAAATCAAACTTCTTTGCAGGTATATCACTACATAAAACCTTTGCATTTTTTTTTAACTGTTGTAACGCTTCACACAAAGCGTAAGCTGACCCTAGAGTGTCTCCATCTGGATATTGATGAGTTAAAATATAAAAATTATCCCTTTTTAACAAAAAGTCAGTTACTTTTTCTATATTAACGTTCATCACTTGCCACCCTTTAAATTGTTTATCATTTTTGATATATTTGCCCCGTATTCTATCGAGTCAGTTGCACAAAAAATAAGCGACGGTATGTGGCGAATTTCAAGCCTTCCTCCTAACTCACGTTTTATATACCCAGAAGCGGACTTGAGTCCTTCTACTGCAACCTTCGCTTCTTCGATTCCCCCAAGTGAACTCACATAAACTTTGCAATACGATAAATCATTTGTCACATCCACTCTTACAATGCTTATAAGTCCATTATTTATGCGTGGATCCTTTAATTCCCTAAAAATTGATGAAAGTTCCCTTCTTATGTCCTCGTTTATTCTCTGAATTTTATGACTTGGCATAAAAACCCCTCCCATACAGAAATGTCTTCAAAGAGCCACCATGCAATGTTATTATCTTTGCATGCTGACTCTTATTGTATAAGCTATATTTTTTCAATTAATTATATTTTACACTAATCTTCGCGGTATTCTTCCATAATGAATGCTTCAAATATGTCGCCTTCTTTAATATCATTAAACTTTTCTAAACCTATCCCGCATTCATATCCTGCTGCAACTTCTTTTGCATCATCCTTAAACCTTTTAAGTGACGAAAGTTTATCTTCTGCAATAACTATTCCATCCCTTACTACACGGATTTGAGCATTTCTTGCAATTTTTCCACTTACAACGTAACTTCCTGAAATAGTTCCTACATTTGAAATTTTATAAACTTGGCGACATTCAGCTCTACCTATTTGAACTTCCCTATATTTAGGATCAAGCATACCTTTCATTGCTGCATTTATTTCATTTATACAATCGTAAATAATTCTGTATAAACGCAAATCTACCCCATTTCTTTCCGCAGTTTCTGCCGCTACCTGTTCCGGACGTACATTAAATCCTACTATAATAGCATTAGAAGCACTGGCAAGCATTACATCCGATTCATTAACTGCACCAACAGCTCCATGAATTACGTGAACTCTAACTTCTTCATTGCTTAATTTTTCTAAAGATTGCCTTACTGCCTCAACGGAACCTTGAACATCGGCCTTTACTATAATCTTTAGTTCTTTAATATCACCCTGTTGCATTTGATCAAACAAATTGTCGAGTGTAACCTTTGTTCTTGCGTTAAATCGCTCCTCCTTCTGATCATTCTTCCTCTGTTCCACAAGTTCTCTTGCTAGTCTTTCATCAGAAACTGCATTAAATATGTCTCCTCCTGAAGGTACCGTATCAAGTCCTGTTATCTCAACTGGAACCGATGGGCCCGCTTCACGTACTCGTTCTCCTCTATCATTCATCATCGCACGAACTTTTCCAACTGCAGTTCCTGCTACAACCACATCGCCTACTCTTAGGGTGCCGTTTTGCACAAGCATCGTTGCAATTGGACCTCTGCCCTTATCCAATCTTGCTTCAATAACAGTTCCTTTGGCGGCTCTATCCTTATTGGCTTTAAGTTCCTTCATATCTGCTATAAGCGTCACCATTTCTAAAAGGTCATTTATTCCTTCCTTTTTCTTTGCAGAAACCGGTATACACGGAGTGTCTCCGCCCCATTCTTCTGGAATTATCTCATATTCAGTCAACTGCTGTTTTACATTTTCTATGTTTGCCCCAGGTTTATCCATTTTGTTAATTGCAACAACTATTGAAACTCCTGCAGCCTTAGCGTGATTTATAGCCTCAACTGTTTGTGGCATTATGCCATCATCTGCTGCTACAACAAGAATTGCTATATCTGTAACTTGAGCTCCTCTTGCACGCATAGTAGTAAATGCCTCGTGGCCCGGGGTATCAAGAAACGTTATTTCCTTACCATTAATCTTTACCCTATATGCACCAATGTGTTGAGTTATTCCACCGGCTTCCGTTGATGTAACATTTTCACACCTAATTGCATCGAGCAAAGAAGTCTTTCCATGATCAACGTGTCCCATAACAACTACAACCGGAGCCCTTGGTGTTAAATTCTTTTCGTCATCTTCACTATCATCTATAATTCTATTTTCTATTGTTAATATAACTTCCTTTTCAACCTTTGCATGAAACTCCATTGCTACCAAACTTGCTGTGTCAAAATCTATAATGTCATTTATAGAAGCCATGGTTCCCATCATCATAAGCTTCTTAATAACCTCTGCAGCTGTCGCCTTTAGCCTTAACGCTAATTCTCCAACCGTTATTTCATCAGGAATAAGAACCGTAATCGGCTTTGCTTTCCTTTCAAGCGCTATCCTACGAAGTCTCTCTGCTTCAGTTTCCCTTTTAGAATTTTTAGATTTGCCTCTTTTTTGTGATCGCTGGGTTATCTTTTGTTTTTGAACAATATTGTCAGTTTTTATTTTTTCTGATGCCAGTCTGTCATACTTTTCATTATATTTTTCAATGTCCACATGGGCTGAACGCGTATCGACTATACGACGAGTACTTGCGTTGTTATACATATCTAAGTTCTGCTCTGTCCCAACAGTATTCTTATTTTCAGTCTTTGTATTTTCTGTTTTAACTTTTCTTTCTGGTTTTTTATCCTCTGTGACCTTGCCTTGCCTTTGCTTTTTTGAGGCATCTGCCAAATTAGCTTTTTGATTTTTTGTTTTAGAAGCTGTCTTATTGGTCTTAGCCTTTGTCTTCTCAATTGTCTCTGCTTTTTTTGGCTTATCTTCTGACTTCTTAGACTTTTCCTTTAATGTTGTTTCAGTCTTCTTGTTACTTTTAGTCCCCTTCTTTGCCTTTGTCTCATTTTTTTCTTCTGTAATATCATCATTTTTAGCATTCTTGGATGCAAAATATTTTTCAAAATTTTGAACCTCACCCTTTTTGCTGAAATGTTCAAACACAATATTTAGCTCATCCTCATTGAGCGCTGTCATATGATTTTTAGCTTCTCCTGTAGCGTTTTTTAAAAAGTCAACCACCTGCTTACTTTGAACATTTAGGTCCTTTGCTACCTCGTGAATTCTATATTTCACCATCATTAATTATTTCCTCCCACGCTATTAGTTTTTAAGAGAGATTTTATTTTCTCAGAACATTTTAAGTCCAAAATGGAAATAACTCCGCTTCCTTTTCCTAAAAAAGTATACATTTCCTCAATAGAATTTTTAATCTCTATGTAGTCAACATTGTAATCCCTACATTTTAAAAATATCTTTTTCTTAGTATTTTGAGATAAATCTGAGGTTATAAGAACAAGATTGGATCTTCCTTTTTCTATATCATCTACAACCAAATCAAATCCCATAGATACTTTTCCGGCCTTTTTGCAAATTCCTAAAAACGAAATAAATCTATCATTCACCCTTAGAAACAACCTCCTCTAATTTTTCATACATTTTCTCTGAAAAACTTTGAGAAAAAAGTTTTTCTAATCTTCGTGATTTTTTTAATGATTTTATACAGTCAATATTTTTGCACACATATGCACCTCTACCAGAAGCCTTTCCATCTACATCTATATACAGCTCTTTTTTTTCTCCTTTATGCACACTTGCAAATCTTAAAAGTCCATTTTTAGGTTTCATTTCTGAACAACCCATACACATACGAAGCGGAATATGTTTCGATTTCATTTTCTATTTTCCCTTCTTTTTAAGTTTCCTCACTTACAAATCTACTATTGGGTTTAATATCTATTTTCCAAGAAGTAAGTTTAACTGCAAGCCTTGCATTTTGGCCCTTGTTTCCTATTGCAAGTGAAAGTTGACTATCCGGTACTACAGCCCTGCATACATGGTCATTTTCGTTTATTATCTCCACTTTTAAAACCTCAGCCGGTGATAACGAAGTTGATACAAACTTAACCGGATCTTCACTGTATTCCACTATATCTACTTTTTCTCCACAAAGCTCATTCACAATTGCCCCAACTCTTGCTCCCTTGGGCCCAATGCATGCTCCTATTGCATCTACATTCTTATCTTTACTATAAACTGCCATTTTTGTTCTTGAGCCCGCTTCTCTCGATATCGCTTTTATTTCAACTATACCATTGTAAATTTCAGGAACCTCAGCCTCAAACATTCTTTTCACCATATCTGGATGAATTCTTGAGATTATCGCTTTAGGTCCTTTGTCGCCATCTTTTACATCCGCTACATAAACTTTTACATGATCACCTTCATGGAAATTATCATTAGGTAATTGCTCACTCTTAGGTAAAAAAACATCTGCTTTCCCTATTTTTAATGAGGCCAAACCACTTCGCGGATCAATTTTTTCAACTGTTGCACTTACAAGTTCTCCTATTCTGTCTTCAAATTGTTGAAAAATAACACCCTTCTCTCCATCTCTTATACCTTGTCTTATAATATTTCTAGCGGTTTGAGCTGCTATTCTTCCAAATTCCTTAGTATCCAACTTAACAGGTACTTTTTCCCCAATTTCAGTATTTGCATCAATAGCTCTTGCTTCCAAAAGAGAAATTTCATTTCCACTATCTTTTACTTCTTCCGCAACGGTCTTTCTTAAATATACCTCAAAATTGTTCTTCTTTTGATCAAAGTTTATAATGGCATCATCATTACCATTGTAACTATTCTTGCAAGCAGTCACTATGGCTTTTTTTATCTTATCCGCCATAAACTCAAAAGGTATTCCTCTTTCCTCTTCTAAAAGTTTTAATGCCTCAAACATTTCTTTATTCTTCATTTTTTATTATACCTCCATTTTGCATGTTAAAATCATCAAGTTTAATAAATGCTGTATCTTTTCTTTTAAGCCGTATTATTTCATTTTCTTTTTCTATACATACTTCATCTTTATTAAAAGAATGTAAAATTCCTCGAACTTCCTTTTCTCCAGTTGCCGTTGGTCTTATAAGCCTTGCAAAAATTCCTTTGCCTATAAATTTTTTAAAATGTTCATCTCTTATAAGTTCTCTTTCTAATCCTGGAGAACAAACCTCTAAACAATAATTTTGCGATACCGGATCTAATTCATCAAGGGGCGCATCTAATGCTCTGCTAATATTTTCACAATCCCCTATCGTTACTCCCTCCTTATTATCAATAAAGATTCTAAGATAAAAGTTACCTCCTTCTTTAACAAACCTAACATCCCACAAATCGAAACCAAATTTCTTCGTTATGTTTTCTGCAAGAGGCCATACTGTAGAAACTACATTCCCTCTATGAAAAAATTTTCCCATCTATTCACCTCAATATAATAAGCAAAAGAGCGGGCATAGCCCACTCCTTATCCTCAAAATTATAACATCTTTAATTATGCTATCACATTCTTTCTCTTTTTGCAATAGCATTTAATAAAAAATTTTAAATTAAAACCCTTGCATTTATTTTTTTAATGTGATAAAATTTTTTTGATTGTTATTTCCGGGTGTGGCGCAGATTGGTAGCGCGCTTGAATGGGGTTCAAGAGGCCGCAGGTTCAATTCCTGTCACTCGGACCATAATAGTACGTATCTTTTGATACATAGAGAAAGCCCAGTATTACTGGGCTTTCTTCGTTTTTAA
>CAKSIH010000013.1 GCA_934462705.1 uncultured Eubacteriales bacterium
CCCCATGCACATGGTTAATGATTGTTTGCCATGTGCATTTGCTTTCTTAAAATATTGGTCCAAATTAAATGCGATTCTAGGCAAATAACCTGAGTCTTCAAGCAGTGTAAAAAGTGGAAAAAATATTGCCATAGGAGGTAGCATAACAGACACAACCCATGCAACTGTTCTATATACCCCCAAAATTAAAGAACCATATATCCATGATGGTATATTTAGCTGACTACAAAACTCTGTAATTGTATCTTGAAAGCCAAATAAAATATTAGATATAATCTCAGAAGGATAGTTTGCCCCACTTATTGTAATCCAAAAAATAACAAATAAAAGCAAAATCATAATAGGTATTCCTGTTAATTTAGAAGTAAGTATTTTATCAATTTTTCGATCTTTTTCATCATATCGTTTGTTTCCAAGAAAAACACATTTTTTATAAATGCCTTCAGCTCTTTCCACTAAACTGAAAACTATTTCATCCCTTATCTCTTCATTTTTCATTTTTAAAGCATGAAGATTTTTATATACTTTACTTAAACATAATTTTAATTCTTTATCTTCAAGAATATCAAACCCTAAAAATTTATTAAGTTCTTTATTAAAGCTTTCATCCATATCAAGAAGTTTTAAACATATCCATCGTGCATTTAATTTTTCATTAACCAATCGTTGTACAATAGGCTCAAGTTGACTAATTTCCTTTTCAATTTTTTCTCCATATTCCTGCTTAATTTTATAAGTTTTTTCCTGCTTTAAAGATACCTTATAAACTTCCTCCATAAGGTTTTCAAGGCCCTCCCCACTACGCGCACTAGTTCCTACAACTGGTACACCTAATTGAAGGGATAACTCATCTAAATCAATATTAATTTTTTTCTTTTTAGCTTCATCTAAAAGATTTACACACACAACAACATCATGAGTTATTTCTAAAATCTGCAAAACCAAGTTTAAATTTCTTTCTAAACACGTTGCATCAACTACAATTGCAACTGTATCCGGCTTTTCAAAACAAATATAGTTTCTGGCTATTTCCTCTTCAACTGAACTTGCCATTAACGAATAGGTACCCGGTAAGTCTACCAAGGTAAATTTTTGATTTTTATAGTTATAACTCCCTTTTGCATTAGATACTGTTTTTCCCGGCCAATTTCCCGTATGTTGCTTAAGTCCTGTTAATGCATTAAAAACAGTACTTTTACCAACATTGGGATTACCTGCAACTGCTATTATCTTTTCTTTTCCATAAGTTTGATTATTATTTAATATAACTGAGTTTTCGTTTTCGCTACTATTGGCCATAAAGGTCCCCCCATTTAGTCAACATAAAGAATAATTTTTGATGCATCTTCAGATCTAAGTGCTATCACTGCACCCCGTATAAAATATGCAACGGGATCTCCAGATGGACTTCTTTGCAAAGCCTCAACTTTTGTCCCTTTTACCAATCCCAAATCTAGCATTCTTCTTCTTTCAATTCCTTTAGACAGAAGCTTTTTTACAGTCCCTTTTTTACCTATTTCTAACTCATTGAGTGATACCGTTTTTTTCATAAAGCTCACTCCCAGCATATAAAAACTAAATTTATTATAAATTTTCAGATACACCAGTATATGTAAAATAAAAAAAAAAGACACTTAATTATAAAATAAATTCAAAATTTAATAAAATTGGTTGATTTTTTTGAAAATAATGTTATAATATTATTAATAATAGCCGCGGAGGTGAAACTATGGCTTACTCTACTTCTCCTAATTTTACTGCATTATTTTTGTGGGCCGTAATTTTTATTGGTGTAATATTAAGTTTAACCTTTTATATTTTAAGCTGTATGGGTCTTATGAAAATTGCTGATAAAAGCGGAATTCGTTACAGTTACCTTGCATGGATACCAATTATAAATTTATTTCTTTTTGGTAAACTAGGATTTAAGTCAACCGTTACCTCAATGATTTTTTTCATTCTCTCCATTATTTCTCCTTATTCCTTTTTTTTGAACACTTATAACATTGTTATTGGCCCCATTTTTAACATTCCGTCTTTAAATGGCATTTATTACACAAATATCACAAATACAAGCAACATTTTATTATTTACAATGTCTATAATAGCAATAATATTTATAATAATGTATTTAATAGCTTTGTATAGGATCTATAGGAAAATGAGCACTAAATCTGTCATGATGTTTATTTGCTCTCTACTTACCGGTGGACTGTTAATACCTATCTTTTTATTTGCTATTAGAAATAATCCCCTTAGGATTAACACAAAATAGATAACTGCCGAAAATCAATAAAATATTTTAGGAGGTATTTTTTATGGATTACAATTATGCCTTTAGGGCAATGCTTCATGCTTCAATTGTTATAATATTAGCTTGTATCATTTCCGTTATTGTTCTTTATATTTTAAAGGCTATAGGGCTTATGAAAATCGCTGATAAATTAGGTACCCCCAACTCCTGGTTAGCATTTATCCCTGTTGCTAATATGTACCTCTTGGGAAAAATGGCTTTTAAAGAAGCATGGTTAACGTGGACGTTAGTCATTTTAGATATAATCAATTTTGCTTCGCCGTTTGCAAAGCCTTTTTGGACTGGGAATACACTAATTATTGTAACAGCAACTTCTATATTCAGCATAATATTGTTAATTCTTAATTACATTGCTCTTTATAAAATATATTCAAAGATAAGCGATAAGGCCGTGGTAATGCTCATATTTACAGTTTTAACAGCTGGATTTATAGCTCCTATCTTCTTATTTGCAATTAGGAACAACCCCTTAAAAGAGCAAGTAGAAAAATAAAGAAAGCCGGAAAACAATTCCGGCTTTCTTTATTTGGAGTAAATAAGATTATTTATGATATGCTTCGTATTGCTCACAAACCGAAGACATATCTCCTATCATTTTGACTTTTCCTTTATCAAGCCACATAACCCTATCGCATAATCGTTTAATTTGATCTAGCGAGTGTGAAACTATCAACACCGTAGTTCCACCCTGCATAAGATTATTGATTCTTTCCTCACACTTTTTTTGGAATAGAAAATCTCCAACTGATAAAATTTCATCAACTATTAAAATATCAGGCTTAACAATTGTTGCAACGGAAAACCCTATTCTGGCAACCATACCAGATGAGTAATTTTTCATTGGAACATCAAGGAACTCTCTCATTTCAGAAAATTCAACTATTTCATCAAAGCAATTATCTATCATAGATTTAGAATAGCCTAAAACAGATCCGTTAAGATAGATATTTTCTTTTGCAGTTAAATCTAAATCAAATCCAGCTCCTAATTCTATAAGAGGCGAAATGCTTCCCCGAACCTCCACAGAACCTTTTGTTGGCTTAAGAATTCCCGAAATAACCTTTAAAATAGTGCTTTTGCCCGAACCATTCAAACCTACTATTCCAAAGATTTCACCTTTTTTTATGTCTACGCTAACGCCATCAAGAGCTACAAAATCTTCGTATCTAAGTTGTCTTTTAGATAATTTTATAAAATACTCCTTTATACTATCTATTTTTTCCTTACTCATATTAAAATGCATTTCAACATCTTTTACACTTATAATGCTATCCAAAATTAAACCTCCTATATGTAAAGGATAAACTTGTCCTGTTGCTTTTTAAAAAATAAAAGACCTATCAAAAAAGTCCCCACAGCCATAACTATGCAAACAACATTTTCCTTAATTCCAGGAACAACTCCATACATCGTAACATCACGAAAGTAGGTTACATAATGAAATAATGGATTAAAAAGAAGAATCTTTTTCATTGTGTCTCCAAGCATTTCATAAGGGTAAACAATTGGAGTCCAGTAATTCCATGCAGTCAATAAAACTCCATAAAGATGAATTATATCCCTAAAAAATATACTTAGTGCAGACAATATAAAACTCATACCTATTGAAAAAATAAGCGTATATAAGACTGGTATAGGGAACAGTAAAACAGTTACACCAACTTTAAATCTAAACACTACAAACATAATTGCTACTGCAATTAAAGAAAAAAGAAAATTAACAAAGCCAAAAAGACATTTCTCCAATGGAAAAATATATTTAGGAATATATACCTTTTTTATAAGTGAAGATGAGCCTAAAACTGACGTTAATGATGAACTTGTTGTATCTGAGAAAAATGAAAAAAGCGTTGATCCCGTCAAAAAGTAAATTGGGAAATTTTCTACTTGAACTTTAAAAATCCTTGCAAACACTGCAGAAATTACCAACATCATTAAAAGTGGATTAAGTACGCTCCAAAGTATTCCTAAAACGGATCTTCTATATTTGAGCTTAAAATCCTTAACTATTAAATTTTTTAATAAAAATTTATACTTGCAAAAAGTTTGAAACTGTGCCTTCAAAAAAATCGCACTCCTTAAAAAAATTACCATTAGATTATATCAAAAAAAAACGTAGATTAAAAGCCAAAATAAAAAAATAGTTTTAGTAGTTTTAAATTCTAGCTTTTTCGTTCCGAGTAACCTAGCAAAATGAATTTTTGCTTTCTTTACATCCCAAAAGTCGTGCTAATTAAGCTTATTAGCACTTGATATTCTAAGTTACTTATAAACTATTAGCATTTTTGTTTAATAAGATAACTAGCAAATACCCTTAATTAAAAAGTGATTACATAATTTAAATTTAATAGATTTTAGCTAACTTTCACTTTATGATACATCTATTTAGCTTTGACTCCCTGTCTTTCCAATATTCCTTTTCATGTACAAATTAGGTTAATATCACTTTTAAAATTTTTAATAATTTTATTTATACCTCATTTTTGTTTTTGTATGTCTTTTTCTTTTTCTTCCTTTATTATATTTATAAATAAGCAAAACATATGCTATAACAAGTACCAAAATGGCAGTAATTAAAATCTTAAACCATATGGAATTTATAATGTTTCCAATACATTTAACGATATAAAGCATTGGATTGCGTGCAACCTCCTCACCGGAAATCAAATCTACTCTTGCAAGCTCCTTATTTGCATATTTTAAAACTGCTGTCCCAAGCTTCTGTCCAGTCTTTATAGGTGCATCAACCGATTCCGGGGTTTCCAGCTGTACGTCTACACTTGAGGCACTAATGTCTTTAGGTAAGATTACAGAAAAGCTCTTCTCCGGAACAAGAAAAACACTATCTTTTTGGAAAGCCAAGTTAACTTTTACTTCCCCCATATGTTCATCTTGCTTTATAACCTGCTTTAAAACTAAATTTCCAAATGCCCATTGATATAATGATTTAGAATCAAGCATGGCAAAGTTTTCCGCAGCATCGTTTGGTGATTTAAGTGCAACACAAAGATAAGTATATCCGCCGCTTGTTGCCGTTGATATTAAACACTTGCCTGCTTCGTCAGTAGACCCCGTTTTTATACCCCTTGCTGGACTATAATAATATTGCCCTCCCCTACAAGGATCAATCATTTTATTAGTAGTAACAAGTGGAAACTTATCTTCACCCATAATATATGATGTAGATTTAGAGCTAATATCCATAAAATCCGGCAATGCCATAGCATACTGTGTAATTTTGGCAAGGTCACGTGCTGTAGTATATTGATCTTCATCATGCAGGCCATGAGGGTTAACAAAATGTGTATTATCACACCCAAGTTCTTTTGCCTTTTGATTCATCATTTCAATAAATTTAGATTCATCCCCACCACCAACGTAGTCTGCTAAAGCTGATGCTGCATCCCCACCAGATTTTATCATTAAACAATGTAACAATTGCATAATAGTAGGCGTATCATCTGCATGAAACCCAATTACGGCACTTCCTGTTCCTGCAAGTTTTTTTATTGTGTCGTTTTTTATAGTAACCTTTGTGTTCTCAAAATCAGAAATGTTTTCTGCTGTTATAATATAGGTCATTATTTTGGTCAAAGATGCAGGAAACATCTTCTTATCAGCATTTTTTTCATACACAACTGTGTTGGTATCTAAGTTTATAAGTAACATTGCCTCGCACTTAGGTTCAAAACTTATATTAAAATTTGCTGCATATAAATTCGTAGTAGTGCCTATGCAAATAAACAAAACAAGAAAAATTAAAACAATTTTTTTCAGCATGGAAAATCTCCTTTAATTGTGTTATTATATTTTATATTCTACATTATTTTAAAGTTAAAGGCAAATACTTTCTTGGAGGAATCAAGTTGATTTACATAACAGGCGACATTCATGCAGATATAAAAAGATTCTCTTTAAAAAAGCTCGGCAAAAAAGATACATTAATTGTATGTGGAGACTTTGGTTTTATTTGGGATGGATCAGATCAAGAAAAAAAACTTTTAAAAAAAATTGGAAGCTTCCCCTTTAAAACCCTTTTCATAGACGGAACTCACGAAAACTTTGATTTGCTTTTCTCTTACCCATTGGTTGAAATCTACGGTGGACAGGCACATCAAATTTACGGCAATTTATTTCACCTTATAAGAGGACAAATATATGAGATAGAAAATAAAAAAATCTTTGCATTTGGTGGAGGTGAAAGCACAGACAAAGAAGAGCGTATTTTATATAATAAATGGTGGCCACAAGAGTTCCCTAAAATAGACGAAATGAAAAATGCAGTAAGGTTGCTAAATCAAGTTAATAGAAGTGTAGATTACATAGTTACACACGAACCTCCCAGCAAAATTAAAGTTTTATTCTTTAAAAGTTTTGGAAATATAAATCCACTCAACCGCTTTTTTGATGATGTTTCAAAAGAGATAAGCTATAAAAAGTGGTTCTTTGGAAGCACACATGAAACCCGGAATATCGCTCAAAAATATCAATCCGTGTTTTCTGAGTTTATACCTTTAAATTGATTATAAAGGGTGGGCTAACAGAATGATAAAGATACTTCACACTTCAGATTGGCATTTAGGAAAAATAATTTACGGAATGTCACTTTTAGATGAACAAGAAAACTTTATGTTCAATACACTTATTTCCATAATGAATAAAGAGAAACCCGATATCATTATAATTGCCGGTGACGTTTTTGATAGACAAATCGCCTCTATTGATGCAATAAAGTTGTTTGATAAATTTATATCTTTAATTCAAAAAAAATATTCTATTCCAATTGTAATTATAACTGGAAATCACGATTCTAAGGATAGAATAGCTATCGCCAGACATCTTTTAAAGTCTCAAAATATTTACATATCTACTGAAATAGCAGATGTTTTTAATTTTATAGACATAAAAAAAGATGGCAAAATCATACGTCTACACCCTCTTGCATACTTTGATTTGACATCAGCAAAATCGTTTTTAGGTGAAGATGAAATAAGTTATGCAAATGCATATAAAAAAATAATTGCACAAATAGAAAAAAACACAAAATGCACAAATAAAAATATTTTAATATCACATTGCTTCGTTGCTGGTACAAATGACAATCAAACTTATGCTGAAAGCTATGTTGGTAATGCTGCAGCGGTTGGATATGAAAACTTTAAAAATTTTGACTATGTTGCGCTTGGCCATATTCATAAGGCTCAAAGCATTAAGGGCAATATACATTATAGTGGGGCTCCAATAAAAATGTCTTTTGATGAACCTTCAAAGCTAAAAAGTTTAACGATTGTTGAAATTGATAATGAAATCACTTTAAGGCAAATACCCCTAGAGCCCATGCATAACATGCGCACAATTGAAGGCAAATTTAAGGATATTGTAGAAATGGGAAAACACCATCCCAGTGATGACTATATGTTAATAAACCTTGAAGATAATACTCCTGTTTATATGCCTGTTGAGCAATTACGAGTATATTACAAAAATATTTTATCATTACAATACATTAATAACTGGGAACTTAAAAATTCCTTCAACAGCAATTTAGACAATTTAATTTGTAATAAAAACGCAGATGAAAAACATATTTTAGAGCAATTTTTCAAAGACATCTGCAACATAGACTTTGATAATGATTTTTACGAAATATTTAAAAATGCCTGTTACCTTATAAAGGAGGAGGAAAAATGATATCAGAATCCATTACAATGCAAGCCTTCGGCTCATATGTAAAAAAAAATACAATCACCTTTGATAAATTAAATGAAAATGGACTTTTTGTTATTTGCGGTAACACCGGAAGTGGAAAAACAACCATACTTGATGCTATCAGTGTTGCACTTTATGGAAAATCAACCGGTGGAGAACGCTCCTTCAAAGAGCTTAGAAATACCAGTGCACCTGATGAAATTCCAACAATTGTAGAATATATATTTTCATTAGGAGAACAAAGATATAAATTTATAAGAAAACTTTTCATCTCTTTTAAAAAACGTAAAAAAGAATTTGAACTAAAAAGCGAACATGAATGTTTTAAACAAAAATGCAATATCTGGGAACTCATTGACTCATCTAGTGAAAGTGGAGTTAGAAGCGTTGCTGAAAAGGTTTTAGGGTTAGATTGCAATCAATTTGCCAAAGTTGTAATGTTGCCACAAGGTGAATTTAAAAACCTATTAGTTTCAAGCTCAACAGATAAAGCTAAAATTTTAACAAAACTTTTCGCAACCGAAAAGTGGGAGAAAATAACTGAAAAGATAAAATCTATGTCAGACGAAAAAGGAAATTACATAAAAGCTAAGCTAATTTCAAAAGAAAGAATTTTAAAAGAACATAGTGTTTGCAATATTGAAGAGCTTAAGACATATTGCAAAAAAACTTTTAATTCCTTGCAAGAAGAGAAACTATTTCAAAAAGAAATATTAGGAAAAATAAAAGAGACAAATAATAAAATGGATTTAATAAAAGAAATCAATTCTATAAGAGAACATAACTTGCAAATTGAGAAAAAATTGAGTAAAGCCAAAAAAGAATTTGAAGACAAACAAAATTCTTTAAATGAAATTAATAATTCTTTAATGGAATGTAAGTCTTTAAAAAAATTGGAACAAAAGCTTATTTTAGAGATTTCTGAATTGGAGAAATCATATGTAAATATTGAAAGCTTAAGCAAAATAAAGGAACAAAAATTGCAACTTTCTAAAATTTTAAACAATACGAAAAATAAAATTAAATCTTTAAAAAAATCCGAAAAAAACACGTCTGAGTCGTTAAAAGACTTAAAGGAAGAAGCTTTTGAAATAGAAAAAAAAATAACTTCTATTTCGGATCTCTCTATTTTAAATGAAAAATTAAAGCTTGATTATGAAAAATACCTTGAAGCACAGGAAATTCAAAATGAATTAAGTGAACTACATTTAAAATTCAACAATAAAAAATCAGATTTCAAACTAGAAGAGCTCAAACTTAATTCATTAAAAGAAGAATATAACAACTTAGAAGAAAAGATAATACTTAATAAGTGCATTAGTCTTTCCGATGAATTAAAACCCGGTAAACCATGCCCTATATGCGGTTCTGTTAGTCATCCAAACCCTGCGTCCATGAAAATATCAGAAAAAAACATTAATTTAAAAGAAAATTTATTTAAACTCAAAAATGATATTGAAAAAGCTGAAAAAGAAATGACATCTCAAAAAGAGGCATTAATAAAAATATTATCTACAATAGAATTAAAAACTGCAGCATTAAATAAAAGCAAAGAGATATTGTTGAATAAATATGATAACTTTCAAAATTTAATTCTTCAAGTACAAAATACTCAAAAAAGTCTAGACGATGCAAATCTTTCATCAAAAAAACTTTCCAAATTGAGAGATGAAATAAAAGAACTTGATAAAAAACATCAGTTATTAAATGACGAAATAAAAAATTCAATAAATGAAATAAGTCAAAATGAAGCTAACTTTAAAGTCTTATCAGAACAGGAAAACCTACTTTACAAAAATATACCTTTAAGAGTTACAGATAAAGACGAATTAAAATGCGCTATTGATTCTAAAAAAGAAGAAAAATTATTAATTGAAAAAAAAATCTCTAATTTTGAAAACTCTTTAAATGAATTAAAAAGTACATTTACAATATCAAAGCTAAACTATGAAAACTTAAAAAAAGAATACCTTAACGCATCAGAGCAATACAAAAGCAGTTTAGAAAGATCACCTGAAATATCAGATATTGCAGTTACTGACTTAAGCGAAAAATTAAATATGCTGCATGTTGAAAATGAAAAAAGCCTGCAAAAAATCGGCTGTTTATCTCAAACATATGAATGCTTAATGAAAAACGCAAAGTATTTAAAAGAAATTGAACTTGAAATAAATGAAAATCAATATGAATACTCAAAAATAGAAAAGCTATACCAATTATTATCTGGTTCAAACATTAAGAAAATTCCCATAAAAATGTTTGTTTTAGGCATGGCGCTAGATGAAATTTTAAGCAGAGCAAACATTTATTTGTCTAATTTAAGTCGCAGAAGGTATAGTCTTAGTCGAAAGGCTGATAATACATCAGGACGAGCTTATTCAGGCTTAGATATTGAAGTTTTTGATGCATATCTAGGTGCTATTAGAACTATATCAACCTTATCTGGAGGAGAATTATTTTTAGCATCACTAGCTCTTGCATTTGGTCTTTCAGATGTAATACAAAGTAATTCCGGCGGAATTCGCATTGATTCTTTATTTATAGATGAAGGCTTTGGATCACTTGATTATGATACTCTAAATACTGTAATAGAGGCATTAAATGACGTTAAGAAAAACGGTCGAATCATAGGAATAATTTCTCATATTGATGAAATAAAAAACAGAATAAGTGCAAAAATAGAAATAAAAAACAATAATCATGAATCGATATCATATGTAAAAATAGGATAACTAATGCATTCACGGTTCACCTCAAAAGTTATTATACTGAAATAAAGTGTTTTTACTTTGGAGGTAGCAAATGTGAAGCGGATAAAAGCGCCTTTACGAAAAATGACTAAAAAACGTAAAGTTTTAATATTCTTTCTATTTTTCATGATAATTGCAATAATAGTCGATTGCCAAATGCGTCCACTTATAAAATCTATTGCAGCAACTCACGCACAAATTATTTCTACAAATGCAATAAATGAATCTGTAATTAATGAAATAAGTGATCTTAGTATAGACTACAGTGAAATCATAAAACTAGAACGTGACGATAATGGAAAAATTATTGCAATAAATACAGACATGAAAAAAGTAAACCAATTGAAAGCCGCTGTTTCAATTGCTGTACAAGAAAAGATAACAAACATGGGCACTAGAAAAATAAGTATCCCTATTGGGACACTTACTGGAACAGAAATATTTAATGGGCGAGGACCAAAAGTTCCAATGAAAATTTCAATGTCTGGTAGTATAATTGCTGATTTTAGAAGTGATTTTGCAAGTGCAGGAATTAATCAAACAAAGCATCAGATATATATGGACATTAGCACTAATGTTTTTGTCGTTATTCCCGGTTATCCTGTAAAAACAGCCGTTAAAACAAGTGTTCTTATTGCTGAAACTGTTATAGTTGGAGATACTCCGTCTGTATTTGCAAATTTATCTTAAAATAAAAAATAGAATAAAAGAGGATAAAATAAATGAATGTAAAAGAAGCAAAGAAAAAAATAGATGAACTAAAAAAACAAATTAATTATCATAACAAAAAATATTATGATGAAGATTCACCAGAGATAGATGATTACGAATACGATATTTTATTAAGAGAACTTGAAGATATGGAAACTGCATTTCCTGAACTTTTGGAAAAAGATTCTCCTAGCCAAAAGGTTGGTGGAAATGCATCTAAAAAGTTTAGTCCAGTAGAACATAAAGTTCCTATGCAAAGTCTACATGATTCGTTTTCATATGATGAATTATGCAAGTTTGATGAAAGGTTAAAAAAAGTTCAGCCAAATATTGAGTATGTTGTTGAACCCAAAATAGACGGTTTATCTGTATCATTAGAATATAAAAACGGTATATTTGTAAGAGGTTCTACCCGAGGTGATGGAATTACCGGTGAAGATATAACAGAAAACTTAAAGACAATTAAATCGCTTCCATTAAGCATTAATAGTAATATTCCTTTTTTAGAAGTACGTGGCGAAGTTTATATGTCTAATAAAAACTTTCTAAACCTTGTGAAGGAACAGGAACTTAACGATGAAAAACCTTTTAAAAATCCTAGAAATGCCGCTGCAGGATCACTTCGGCAAAAAGATTCAAAAATCACCGATAAAAGAAACCTTGATATAATTATCTTTAATATACAACAAATTGAAGGTATTAATATACAAAGTCATAAAGAATCCCTTGACTACTTAAAAAGCTTAGGATTTCGTGTCCCGCCAAATTACAAAGTTTACTCTAGCATACAAGACGTAATTTTTGAAATTGAAAAACTGGGCAATAGTCGTGGTAAATTTGAATTTCAAATAGATGGAGCTGTTATCAAAGTAAATTCATTTAACCATCGTAATAAAATTGGTACCACATCAAAGTTTCCCAAGTGGGCTGAAGCATTTAAATATCCTCCGGAAGAAAAAGAAACTAAACTTTTAGAAATACAAATAAATGTTGGTCGTACAGGAGCCTTAACACCAACCGCATTATTTGAGCCAATTCTACTTGCAGGTACAACAGTTAGCAGAGCTGTTTTACACAATGAAGATTTCATACGTAAAAAGGATATTAAAATTGGTGACACAATTATAGTTAGAAAAGCAGGGGAAATAATTCCAGAAGTTGTAGCGGTAAAAAAACATAATGACGATTCAATAGATTTTTTTATGCCTAAAAATTGCCCATCATGCGGAGCTATAACTATAAGAGAAAATGAAGAAGCTGTTCTCAGATGCACAAATACACAATGCCCTGCTCAACTTTTACGACATTTAATACACTTTGTTTCAAGAGATGCTATGGATATAGACAGGTTGGGCCCCTCACTCCTTGATAAGCTTGTAAATCAGGGTTTAGTGTCTTCTCCTTCTGATTTATACTCACTAAAGGACGAAGATATTTTAAAAATAGAGAGAATGGGAAAGAAATCTTGCAATAATTTATTGAATGCAATTGAAGCATCAAAAACAAGAGATCTTTACAGGCTTATATTTGGGCTTGGAATAAGAAATATAGGCAAAGGTGCTGCCAAGCTTCTTTGTGAAAGAATAAGAAGCTTGGATGATCTTATGAACAAGGATGTCAGTGAATTGTCCTCAATAGATGGGGTCGGAGATATAATGGCTCAAAGTATTGTAAATTATTTTTCAATTCAGCAAAATATAGAGCTAATTGAAAAACTAAAAAGTTTAGGTCTTAATATGACTACAAACAGCACAGAAAAAGGTGATTTATTATTAGGTAAAACATTTGTTTTAACCGGTACCCTCCCCACTTATACAAGAGATCAAGCTTCTGAAATTATAGAAAAACTTGGGGGAAAAGTTTCATCCAGCGTTTCAAAAAAGACTTCTTTTGTATTAACGGGCGAAGACGCTGGAAGCAAGCTTGCCAAGGCACAACAATTAGGTGTAAAGGTAATATCTGAATCAGAATTTTTAGAAATGATAAATAGATAATTTTTATATAAAAGCGGATAGTCAAAATGACTATCCGCTTTTATATTTATTAAATTTATCTGCAAAATCCTTCCACCAACTGGCTTTCACAATATGTCTCTTTTTATTATAGATAACAGCCAATATATATACAAGTAAAAAAGCTGCCAATATTAACATCAGTCCAAGCGGACTGCTTGATTCACCTATCTTTACTATTACCCATAGCTCATCCATTAATTTATTTATTTCATTTGGTAAATTTGTAAAAAACTGTGCATTATTTAGTTCATCTTTGGTTGGGTAGTATATACTATTATTAGCAATTTGCGGATCTAAATTTTCTCTAACACAGCTTTCAGGAGATGAATATCCTATATATTTAATATTTTCTATTGCTATATCTTTGTCACACATAAAATTAATATAAGCCTCTGCTTCATTTTGATGTTCTGAATTTGCAGGCACACACATTGCATCTACAAACTTATTTGTACCCTCTTTGGGTACAACAAAACCAATATTATTATTCATGTTCATAAGCATGTATGAATCCCCACTATAATATGGGGCCACTGCTGCTTCCTCATTGCCCATTTTATCAAAAATCTGATCCATTACATAAGACTGAACAAGAGGTTTCTGCTTTTTAAGCTCATCGGCAGCTTTGTTCCAATCTTCTTCATTAGTGCTGTTAATCGAAAGTCCTAGCTTTATTTGTGCTATAGCAAATGCATCTCTTGGGTTATCAAACATTAAAATATTATTTTTATATTTTTCATTCCATAGTATGTCCCAAGAAATATTCTCGGGATTTTCATCTACCATTTTTTTATTATAGAAAATTCCGACTCTCCCCCAAGTATAAGGAACCGAATATTCATTTTGGGGATCATACAGAGTATTTTTAAATTCCTCATCAATAAGGTCATAATTTGGAATATTAGAAAAATTCAATTTTTTCAGCATATTGTTATCTATCATCTTTGCTATCATGTAATCTGAAGGAATAATAACATCATACTTAGCAGCACCGCTTTGAAGCTTGGCAAAAAGTGCTTCATTGCTTTGATAGGTTGTATAATTTACCTTTATTCCCGTTTTTTTAGTAAATTCAGCATTTACATCTAGTGTTTCATCCGTTCCGTCGGCTATGTATTCTCCCCAATTATAAACATTTATGCTAATAATGTCATTGTTGACTTTGCTCCTTAAAGATGAAACTATAATAAAACACAATGACACTAATAAAACTGTTGAAATAAAAGCTAAAACAGTCTTTCCCTTTTTCAAAAACATTCACCTCAATCTACTTCCCTTAATTCCCTAATCTGCTTTAAATTAATTAAAACTAATAAAGTTAAAACACCCACAAACAAAATGGTAGAAAGAGCATTTATCTCTGGGCTTACTATCCTTCTAGTCATAGAGTATATTGCAATTGGCAAAGTCTGCGTAACTCCGCTTGTAAAATAACTAATAACGAAATCATCAAGAGACAACGTAAATGCCATAACAAATCCACTAAAAATTCCAGGCATTATGTCTGGCAAAACAACCTTGAAAAAGGCCTTCATTGGAGTACAGCCTAAATCTTGTGCTGCTTCATATAAATGTTGATTCATTTGTCTAAGCCTTGGTAAAATAGATAAAATTATATATGGAAGGCAAAAAGTGGTATGCGCTAAAACTAAAGTAAACATGCCAGGCTGAAATATCCCTAAAAATTCGTAAAATAAAACAAATAAAATCATTAAAGAAACACCGGTTACTATTTCTGGGTTAATCATAGGCAAATTAGTCATATTCATTATAAATTTTTGTAACCATCTTTTCATTTTAGTTATTCCCACAGATGCCGCTGTGCCAATAATCGTTGCAAGCAGCGATGCAACTATTGCTATTATTATAGAGTTTGCAAAAGCCTTTAATATTTCACTATCTTGAAACAATTTAGTATACCACTTTAAACTCATTCCAGTAAAAGTGCTGCGACTTTTTGATTCATTAAATGAAAATACAATCATTACAGCAATAGGTGCATAAAGAAAAATAAAAATAAGCGATGTATATAATTTTGAAATTATTTTCATACCAATCCTCCCCTTTTTTTAACACATTTTATCTAATTGTTAAAACTAAAAAGGTCCTCTAACCCCACTTTCATCAGCACCTAATTGATTCATAATTCCGATGGAAATAAATATTAAAATCATAAGAATAAACGAAATGGCTGATCCTAAATGAGGATTATATGTGCTGCCTAAAAATTGCATTTCAATCAGATCTCCAATAAGCAAATTAGCCCCACCGCCAAGCATTTTGGAAATAATAAAAGTACTTACTGCCGGAACAAAAATCATTGTTATGCCAGAAATTATTCCGGGTACGCTAAGTGGTAAAATAATTTTTAAAAATACTTTTCTTCTTCCAGCTCCAAGGTCTTGCGCTGCCTCAATTACCCTGTTGTCTATTTTCATTATTACAGAGTAAATAGGTAAAACCATATATGGTAAAAAGTTGTATACCATCCCCAAAACAACCGCACCTTGAGTATTAATAATATTAAAGGGGCCTATTCCGATAAATGAAAACAATTTATTTAAAATTCCATTGTTCTCAAGTATAGTCATCCAAGCATATGTTTTTAAAAGTAAATTAACCCACATAGGCAACATAATAAGCATAATCATTATATTTTGATTTTTCACTTTTGCTTTTGAAATAACATAAGCTAAAGGGTAACCTACAGCAATGCAAATAACAGTAGCAATAGCTCCAAGCCAAATTGACCTTAAAAATACGACTGAATACTTCCCTATACTTACTATGTTTTCAAGCGTAAATCTACCAGTACTATCGGTAAAAGAAAAAAATAAAACCAGTCCCAATGGGAAAAGTGTAAAAATTATAATCCAAACAATGTATGGTAAAGTTGTTTTAGATTTCAACATTTTCACCGCCTTCAAGCCTTACTTGTTCTTCATAAAGTTCATACATTTCATCACTGAAAGCGCTGTAATCTCCATACTCGCCCGAATGTTCAGATTTTTTCATTATATGTATATCATCTGGCTGCAAAACTAAACCTATAATGTTACCAGCAGTTTGTTCTTCTGTTGATTGAATCATCCATTTAAATCCATTTATGTCAACTATAATTTCATAATGGACGCCCTTAAAAGTCACCGATGTAACTGTTCCAGAAATATGTCCATTTTCAGGCAGTGTAACTTCAATATCCTCTGGTCTTATAACTACATCAACATTTTCTTTTTTATCAAAGCCTGAATCTAAACACTTAAATTTTCTTCCTGCAAACTCAACAAGATAATCATCATGCATAATGCCATCTATAATATTGCTTTCTCCTATGAAGTCTGCTACAAACGCATTTTGAGGTTCATTATAAATACCTTGAGGTGTCCCTATTTGCTGAATACGTCCTTGATCCATTACAACGACTGTATCTGACATAGAAAGGGCTTCTTCTTGATCGTGAGTAACAAAAATAAAAGTAATACCGGTCTTTTGCTGAATATTTTTGAGTTCAGTTTGCATATCTTTTCTAAGTTTCAAATCAAGTGCACCAAGCGGTTCGTCAAGAAGCAAAACTTTGGGCCTGTTGACAAGAGCCCTTGCAATTGCAACTCTTTGTTGCTGTCCACCAGATAAAGAGGTAATTTTTCTTTTTTCAAAACCTACTAAATTAACCATCTTAAGCATTTTAGAAACTTCCATGTTGATTTTCTCTTCTTTTTCTTTACGAATCTTCATCCCAAACGCAATATTTTCATAAACGTTAAGATGCGGAAAAAGTGCATAATTTTGAAAAATGGTATTTACTTCGCGTTTATGAGCTGGCAAGTCATTTATACGTTTTCCCTCAAAAAAGATATCTCCCTTATCTGGTTGCAAAAAGCCTGCAATTAACCTAAGTATTGTAGTTTTTCCACAGCCTGATGGCCCCAGAAAAGTAACAAAATCTCCATTTTTTATATCAAGATTAAAATTTTCAAGAACTTTATTAGCATTAAAAGAAACTGTAATATTTTTTAAAGAAACAATAAAATCTTTTTCCAATCTTTTACCTCCTTTTAAATCAAAGACAATATTAATATCTCAAAAATTGACTTTTTTCGAAAACGTTATTTTAAAAACATAATTTAAATAATAGCTGTTAACAAGAAAAAAGTCAATAGATTTAATATAACATATTTAGGTTAAAGCATTATTAAAATTATGATACCAACAATTCGACAAAATATCTAAAAATCCAGTGCTTCATCTTAATTATTTTAACATCCAACTTTTAATAAAAACCTTGCAATTTGCTGAGTTATCTGCTATAATTTTATTGTTTTGCGAATGTTTAAATTATTAAAAATATTTGAACAAAAGGAGGGCAAACTTTTTAACTATTTTAATTATCACATATCAGATGTGGCCTATCGCAAAATAATTATTTCAAGTTTTTTATAAGGAGATTGTGAAAAAATGACAACCCAAGCAAAAGAGTTTAACAAAATTCAGGCTCTTATTTGGCCAATTCATAAGTTTGAACTTAAAAAGTTTTTACCTATGAGCTTTCTAATGTTTTTTATCCTGGCAATTTACACACTCGTTCGTGATGTAAAAGAAATATTTATTCAGTTTAAAACCCATATGTGGGCAGGTGCTGCAAAATCAGATACAGCTCAATTAATCAGTGCATTAAAAGTTTGGTACGTTTTACCTTGCGCATTTTTAGCAGTTATGATATTCACTCTTTTAATGAATAAATATGGATCGAAGAAAACTTTTTACATAATAGTAACTGCATTTATGATTTTTTATGCATTATTTGGACTTGTCCTTTATCCTAATTTAGATAATATAATGATGTCTAGTGAACAAATTACTAATATGGTTAGTGGTGTTCCACAATTTTTCTGGACTTTCTTAACTTGTCTTGGAAACTGGCCAATTACTCTTTTTTATATTTTCTCTGAAATATGGGGTACAATGGCTATAGCATCGCTCTTCTGGCAATTTGCTAACGCTACCACCATGAAACATGAAACAAAAAGATTTTTTGGACTTTTTTCTTTAATTGGTAATGCAGGTGTTATTATTGCTGGTTTAGTAGTTAAACAGTTTCTTGGTAAGGCTCCTGTAAATGTGGTTATGTGGTTAATGATCGCAGTTGTTATAACTGGTGGACTTGTTTTAGCTACATATACATATATAAATAAAGTTGTTTTAACAGATCCAAGATTTTATGATCCAAGTCAAATTAAGGCAAAGAAAAAGAAAAAAGAAAAAGTAAGCATAATGGAAGGTATAAAAATATTATTTACAAATACATATTTACTATTAGTTGCAGTTTTAGTTATGGCTTACGGTATTGGTATAAACTTCGCAGAAGTAGTTATGAAGGCTCAAATGAAGGAATACTTTACACCTGAACAATATTCCGATATGCAAGGAACTTTGTCAATATTAATTGGAATCTTCACAATTATAGTTGTTCTTTTCTCTGCAAACGTGCTAAGAAGATGTTCTTGGAAAGTCGGCGCAATTATAACACCTTTACTTTTCTTAATAGTAGGCGGTCTATTCTTCGCTGCTACATTATATAATAAATTTGTTAGCCCTGAAATATTTGGTATGTCTGCAATTTTACTCGCAATTTGGATTGGAATCATTCAAGATGCTTTAGTAAAAAGCGTAAAGTATTCTCTATTTGATACAACTAAGAGTATGGCTTATATTCCTCTTGATGAAGATACAAAAACTAAAGGTCAAGCTGCTGTTGAAGTTATCGGTGGTCGTGCTGGTAAGGCTGGTGCATCACTTATTCAACAAGTTATGTTTGGATTCGTCCCTGGCATTATGAATCACGTTGTAACAATAGTTGGTATATTTGCTGTTACCGTTGTTGCATGGATAATTTCAGTATTTAAGCTAAGTCCTAAATATGAAAAAGCAGTTGAAGAAATGAATGCTGCTGATGCAGAAGCTGAACGCGTTAACACTGCGAAGTAGGTACAAAAAAGAAGAAAGTTTCAAGGTTTACTTGAAACTTTCTTTTTTTATAATAATATTATATTAAGCCTTTAAAAAGTAAGTGTTTCTTCATAAAAAATTCTTTTACAAAACACCATAAAATTAATATTGCGTAAATCTATTATTAGCAATTAATACGTGAGTTATATCGTTTTCCCTTTTTTAATACATCTGAAATTATTATTCCATGCGGTTTCTGAGGCAGCACCTCTCGAAAAATTGCCTAAATTAGTTTTATTGTAATCCTTCCTATAATCTCTTTTTTTGATTTATAGTGCACCCTATCTTCACAACAAAAACTATTAAATTAAAATAACAAACTCAAACTATACTAAGGTTTATAAAAGGCATAAATAAAAAGAAGGCACTATTATATTTAGTGCCTTCTTTTGAGGGTATTTTTAGAGTTAGCCAACGACTACTGACCCA
>CAKSIH010000014.1 GCA_934462705.1 uncultured Eubacteriales bacterium
TTGAGGAGCAATCAGCATTTGAAAAAGAAGGCTCTGAAGAGGAAAAAACAGTCGCAGAGGAAGAAACAGCCGATGAGGAAGAAACAACCGATGAGACAAGTGAAGATATTGAGGAGCAATCAGCATTTGAAAAAGAAGGCTCTGAAGAGGAAAAAACAGTCGCAGAGGAAGAAACAGCCGATGAGACAAGTGAAGATATTGAGGAGCAATCAGCATTTGAAAAAGAAGGCTCTGAAGAGGAAGAAAATACACAGGCCAATGCCTAGTATTTTTTAAAAAGAAAATTAAACTTAAACTAGTAAAGAGAATCATTAATATTGGATTCTCTTTAGTTTTTATTAAAGAGGGGAAATTATTTATGAGAAAAATGGTATCAATATTTTTAGCACTGTCAGTGCTAGCAGCACCGGTAGGGGTGATGGAATCTCACGCAGCTCCTGTTATATTTGATAGGAAGAATAGCAATAGCCAAGAGAATCTGGTCTTGCGTTATGGATCGATCTGGAAATGCAAAGGGGATAAATTTGTGCCTGTAGATGTAAAGCCAAGCAAAAGTACAGTTAAAGAATTTAAGAAAAAACAAAGAATACACAAGGCTTTAATTGTAGGAAAAACAATAGGAAAAACAGTAGGCACTGCATTAGCAGCTGGTGCCGCAGGGGCTTTAATATATAAATTTTTGACAAGGCCTAAAGTATGTCATATTAATGGAAAGGAAAAGTATCAAAAGTACAAGGAAAAGGCTGAATTTTGGGCTGAAAAAGAGAAGTTTTTTGCTTGTGAAGCTAACAAGCAAGAAGAGAAAGCTCGAGAAATTAATGAAAAACCCATTTGTAGTTACTCTATAGATATGAGTTATTTTAAAAGTATAATGGAAGGCAAAGAAAGGGAAAATTATGTTTCAGGTAATATGTTGATCGAAAGAAAAGGCAAAGAAAGAGAAAATTATGTTTCAGGTAATATGTTGATCGAAAGAAAAGGCAAAGAAAGAGAAAATTATGTTTCAGGTAATATGTTGATCAAAAGAAAATGTGAACCGGGTTACCATGAAGGTCGAGCACAAATTTATAGGAATCTAGAAAACGACGCTAGGAGTAAATTAAATAAATATGAAAAAGCGGCTTGCAAAGCAGTGGCCTGCGATGTAGCTGGGAACAGTGATGTAACTGAGGACAATGATGCAGCTGGGAACAGTTATGCAACTGGGGACATTGAACCTATTAAATAAAAAATGGTGAATTTACCTACAAAGAGAGCTGGCTGGCAGTGGTTCTCTTTGCTTTATAGCTTTATTGTTATATCAAGCAGAGCCACGAGGCCCAGCAGATGCAGCTGGAAAAATGGATTTGCTATTTTTTGCAAGCGAAACTTGCGGCCCGGGGGGATAAAAATTAGCTAACAAAAAAATTATATCAACGTATTGCAATATCGTTATAAGTATGTTATAATAATTCGTAAATGTTTATGCTTTGCATGAAAGAGGTGACGGCAGTGAAGGAAAATATACATCCACAATATAAAGAGACAACTATAACTTGTGCATGTGGCAATGTTATAAATACGGGTTCCACAAAAGAGGATATAAGAGTAGAAATTTGCTCTAATTGCCATCCTTTCTTTACAGGAAAACAAAAATTAGTTGATACCGGCGGACGTGTAGACAGGTTCAACAAACGTTTCAGTAAGCAAGGAAATTAACTTCTTGCAAGTTTGGCGGCGCAGTAAAATGCGCCGCCTATGGTTTTTTAATTGATTATGGTTGTGTTAAAATGGGGGATAGGTATGAGAAGTTATAAGACTTTGTCTGGACGTGCCAGCGTGGAAATTACGGAAAAAAAGTCAAAGTTTATTGCCTATGCAAAGCCCATACAGACAGAACAAGAGGCATCGATGTTTATAAATGAAATAAGAGGCATGCATTGGGATGCTAAACACAATGTTTATGCATATATATTAAAAGAGGGAAATGCAAGCCGTTATAATGATGACGGGGAACCTCACGGTACAGCTGGAATGCCTATTTTAAATGTTTTAAAGGGAATGGAATTATTTAATGTTGCAGTGGTTGTAACAAGGTATTTTGGTGGAATTTTATTGGGAACAGGTGGACTTGTTAGGGCTTACTCTAGGGTAGCACGACTATCAATAGATGCAGCTGGAGTAATAGAAATGTCTATGTGCTGCAGCTGTCAAATTAGGTGTACATATGATCAATATGGGAAAATTTTAAATATATTATCTGAAATTGGAGGGCAGCCTGGCGATGCTAATTTTAATGACTTCGTTGTGTTAAAGTTTTTTATTTTAGAAGAATTTTTTTATTTAGCAGAAAAGAAAATTTCTGAAGTTACGTCAGGACAGGTAAAAGTTAAGTTATTGGGAAAAGAGTTTGCAAAAACTAAATTGCTGTAGAGACAAACACATTTGGAGTGGTGAGTTTATGAATATTCGAGAAAAGCTGGAGGAGCGAGAACAAGCTATTTTATCTCCTTTTGCAGTAAGTTCAAGGAATACGAAAGGTCGAATTAATCCGGATGACAAGTGTACAATACGAACAGACTTTCAGGTTGATAGAGATAGAATAGTACATAGTAAGGCATTTAGGCGCCTAAAACAAAAAACACAGGTTTTTATATCACCCAAAAGTGACCATTATAGAACAAGACTTACCCATACGTTGGAGGTATCTCAAATTGCGCGGACGATCTCAAGGGCATTGTGCTTAAATGAAGATTTAACAGAAGCAATAGCGTTAGGTCATGATTTAGGACACACACCTTTTGGGCATGCCGGTGAAAAAGCTTTAGATACGGTAAGTTCATGTGGTTTTAAACACTTTGAACAGAGCCTAAGGGTTGTAGATAAGCTTGAAAAATCCGGAAAGGGTTTAAACTTGACTTATGAGGTAAGAGATGGCATACTTAATCATGCAAGGGGAATTCAGCCGGAAACGCTTGAGGGCCAAGTTGTTAGAATATCAGACAAAATTGCATATCTTAATCATGATATAGAGGATGCTAAAAGGGCCGGTGTGTTAAAAAAAGAAGATATTCCCTCACACATATTGGAAACACTAGGACAGAAGAAAACAAAGAGGATTGATAAACTTATAAAATCTCTGGTTGAAAACAGCAGTGAAGAAATTTTAAAAATGGAAGCTAAGGTACAACTTGCGTTTGATGATTTGCACTCTTTTATGTATAAGTGTGTATACGAAAATCAACGGCTAAATCAAGAGGAAGTACCGGTGTTTATTGAAACAATGTATAATTATTTTATGAAAAATACAGAAAAGCTACCGCAGAATATTTTAGAAATAGCAAATGAAGATGGATTGGATTGTGCCATTTGTGATTATGTAGCTGGTATGACTGATTTATTTGCAGTAAGAACATTTAAAAACATATTTGTACCAAAAATTTGGAGTGTATAAGGACGTGAAATTATGCCGTTACCGGACAGCTTTATTGAAGATTTAAAATTTAAGAGTGACATAACGGATATAGTTTCAAATTACGTTACAATAAAAAGACGAGGTCGTAATTATGTAGGGCTTTGTCCTTTTCACAGTGAAAAGACGGCTTCGTTTAACGTCTATCCGGAAAATGGTTCATTTTATTGTTTTGGCTGTGGTGTAGGCGGAGATGTAATTACATTTATAGAAAAAATTGAAAATCTTGATTACATAGAAAGTGTAAAGTTTTTAGCTCAGCGTGTTGGTCTGCAAATGCCAGAAAATGAAAATGAAGATACTGGTATTTCTGCTATTAGAATGAGAATTTTTGAAGCAAATAGGGAAGCCGCGAGGTTTTTTCATTCGATATTATACTCACAGCAGGGAAAAAAAGCACTTCATTACCTGGAAAATAGGGGCCTAACCAAGGGAACAACAACAAGATTTGGGCTAGGTTTTGCGCCAGATTCAAGGTATGAATTAATTGATTATTTAAGGAAAAAAGGATTTAAGGAAAGTGAATTAGTTAATGCAAATTTAGCCTTTTTATCATATAATAAAAGAGTATCATCAAGGTTTTTTAATAGAGTTATGTTTCCTATAATAGATACTAGGGGAAATGTGGTGGCTTTTGGCGGGAGAACTATGGACAATGGTGGACCAAAGTATTTAAATACGTCAGATACACTTGTATTTAAAAAAAGTTTGAATTTATTTGCTATGAATTTTGCAAAGAGCGAGTGCAGCGAGAGACTAATTCTCGTAGAGGGGTATATGGATGTTATAGCACTTAATCAAGCAGGGTTTAAAAATACTGTAGCAACGCTTGGGACAGCTTTAACGAGCGAGCAAGCGAAGCTTATTTCAAGATACACTAAGGAAGTGGTTGTTTGCTATGACTCCGATGAGGCAGGGCAAAAGGCTGCCAATAGAGCAATTTCTCTTTTTAGAGATACAGGAGTGTCTATAAAAGTGTTATCTGTTCCAAATGGTAAGGACCCTGATGAGTTTATGAGAACGTATGGAAATGAAGGGCCAGCGAGATTTAAAAGGTTGATTGAAGATTGCACGAATGACGTGGAGTATCAATTGCAAAAGGCGTTAAAAAAGTATGATGTGCAAACGTCGCAGGGAAAGATTGATTATTTAAAAGAAGCAATACGAATTCTTGCAAAAATAGAGAGCAGGGTTGAACAAGAAATATATTCTATAAAACTTTCAGAATTAGTTGGTGTGGATAAAGCAACAATATTGGAACAGGTAAAAAAAGAAAAGCAAAGGGGCAAACGTTACAAAGAAAAAAAGCAGTTTAAGGAAATTATAAAATCAGTTTCAGCACTAGATGATAATGTGAATGATCAAAAGCGTTATAACTTAAGGGCAGCAAATGCTGAAGAAGCGTTAATTGCATATATGATTAACCATCCTGAAAAAGTGGAAGGTATTCATTTAAAGATTTCTCCTGAAGAATTTTGTACGAGCTTTAATAGGAGGATATATAATAGTATTTTGGAAAGAATAAAAGATTCAAAGCAAATAAATTTTATAGATATAAGTAAAGATTATTCTTTTGAGGAAAGAAGCAAAATAGCTCAAATGCTTGCACATGAAAGTAGCAGAAATTCAAACGAAAAAGCTGTACATGAGTATATAGAAGTCATATTAAATGAAAAAAGGAGCTTGAAGGGAGATCAGATTGGACAAGCTGGAGAAGAAGAAATATTAAAGTACATAAAGAGATTAAAAGAGCAAAAAAGGTAGGAGGATTTTATGGCATCGGAGAAAATAAAGGATAAAGAAACTGTTGTAAAAGAGCTTTTAGAAAAGGGTAAGTTGCAGGGGCATATAAATACAAAGGAAATATTAGACTCTCTGGGCGAGATTGATTTTGATCCTGAGCAATTAGAAAAACTGTATGACTCGTTTGAGAGTTCGGGAGTAGATGTAATAGAAGATTTTTCTGATATGAAGGATGATTTAGATTTAAATGATGGTCTTATTGGGGAAGGTATTATAGAGGAAGCTCCTGAAGCTGTAGGTGGGGATATTCTTGCGATAGACGACCCTGTAAAGGTTTATTTAAAAGAAATCGGCAGAGTTCCATTACTTTCAATGGAAGAAGAGATGCAATTAGCAGAGAAAATAAAAAATGGTGATGAAAGAGCTAAAAAACGACTTTCTGAAGCTAATTTAAGATTAGTTGTAAGTATAGCAAAGCGTTATCTTGGCAGAGGAATGCAGTTTTTAGATCTTATACAAGAGGGAAATTTAGGCCTTATTAAAGCAGTTGAAAAATTTGATTATACTAAGGGGTTTAAATTTTCAACTTATGCTACATGGTGGATTAGACAAGCTATTACAAGAGCAATTTCAGATCAAGCTAGAACAATCAGAATACCGGTTCACATGGTTGAGACAATTAACAAGGTAAAGAAAATTTCCAGTCAATTATTGCATTCTAATGGGCATGAGCCTACTGTGGAGGAAGTTGCGGAAGAGTTAAAAATGCCAGCAGACAAAGTAAGAGAAATAATGAGGATATCGCAGGAGCCTGTTTCGTTAGAGACTCCTATAGGTGAAGAAGAAGACAGTCATTTGGGAGACTTTATACCGGATGACGATGCGCTTGCTCCGGCTGATGCGGCATCGCATACGCTGCTTAAAGAACAACTTTCAGAAGTTTTATATACGCTAACACCGAGAGAAGAAAAAGTTTTAAGGATGAGGTTTGGTCTCAAAGATGGCAAGCCTAGGACGCTTGAGGAAGTTGGCAGAGAATTTAATGTTACAAGGGAGAGAATTCGGCAAATAGAAGCAAAAGCTTTAAGAAAGCTTCGGCATCCAAGCAGAAGTAAAAAATTAAAAGATTTTTTGGACCATTAAATAAACCCACGCATAGCGTGGGTTTATTTATTATCTGCATGATTAAGTATTCGCATAAATCATTTTAAATTTAGTAAATATGTAATTGATACTTATACGGATTTTTTTGATTTATTTTCTAGGGTTAAAATTAACTGAGGTATTGCCTTCTCAAATTTAACTCCGTACCAATGTGATGGATCATCGACAGTCATTTCGATGCATAATACAGTGTAATCAGCGGCAATTTTTGCAGCTTCAAATGTAGAATATCCCCTAAGTAATGCTCCAGTAAATGTAGCGGAGTAAACATCTCCGGTACCATGGCAACCTTTGGAGATGCGTTTATGTTCATAGTATGAAAAATTGCCATTTTCAGCAATTACGACTCTGGTTTTATCTTTACTGTATCCTACTCCGGTTAATATTACTGTCTTATTTCCGTGACCCATGAGTTTATTCAGCATATGTTTAATGTATGTTTCATCGTAAGTTTCTTGATACGGAGTATCTGTAATAAAACAAGCTTCAGTAACATTTGGTAAAATTATGTCTGCTGAATTACAGAGTGTTTTCATTGAATCTAGGAAGTCTTTATCAAAAGCTGGGTACATTTTTCCGTTATCAGCCATGGCTGGATCGACAATTTTCAAACAATTTCCTCTTCCAAGACTGTTCATAATATTTTTTACATACTTAATCTGCTCTGTACTGCCAAGATAACCTGTATAAATTGCATCAAAGAGAATCCCTTCTTTTTCCCAATGCTTTGCAATTTTCGGCATATCATCTGTTAGATCACGGAATGTATATCCTGAAAAGCCTGCAGTATGTGTGGAAAGCACTGCTGATGGAAGAATAGCAGTTTCCAAACCACAAGCAGACAAAATTGGTAATGCAACAGTAAGTGAACATTGCCCGACACAGGAGATATCCTGAATTGTTAATAATCTTTTATAATTCATATTGCTCATATCCTTTATAATATAAAATGTATGTATAAATAATTTTTAAAATGCTTTACTTATCATAAGTTTATTCTATTTAAGTATTAGATAACATTTTTAAGGCATAGTCATAAAACATTTTTTCATAATACCAATAGCCTTCCTCTCCGAGTACAAATGGGTTGGGGATCCCATCTGTAATATTGCGTACTATATCTAGACGTTTTATTCCCATATCCAAGAAAGGATGTGTTGCTATTTCTCCATCGACTTTATTTTGTCGGCATATTGTGCTAAACTTTTTCCATGATTTTAAATAATTGTTTATATCGGAGCCTTTCATAATGCCAGCACCACCCCACAACGCTAATGTGTGGGGACAACCTTCATCGGTCACAGGGATCAAAAAGGAATAGCAACCAGGGGAATGCCCGGGTGTAAATACAGCTTTAATTTGTACATCACCGAAATCAAGTGTTTCACCATCTTCTAAAAAGTGATTTACATCAAAAGTTACCGGTTTCCAGTGCAACTCTGGTGGAATGTTCTTTGCAATCTTATAATCAATTTTTGACATATATATTTCAGTGCCGTATTTTTGCTGAAAGTACTCAGCTTTACCACAATGATCACCATGGCCGTGACTAATAATTATAGCACATAATTTTTTGCTGTTTTTTCCTAAATCAGAAATACCACGTTCAATAATAGAAACGGATCTGTTATCCTGATTCATACAGTCAAAAAGTACAAGGCCTTTTTGTGTTTCCAGTAAAAAACAGCCAACAAATTCATCACCGATAAACGATAGTTGATCGAAAAATTTTGTGGCAGGATATATTAGCCTCTCTTTTTTGCTGAAATCAGGTATTAAAATTTTACTTCTTCTCCAACTTTTTGGCATGTTAGCATCTCCTACTTTATTAATTTATACCATGAGTGTAACTCTGCATAAGATTAACTTTTAACTTTGCTACCAACGGTTTCCACTACTTTAAAAATTCTGGCATTGGAATAAATAGAAGAGAGTTTAAATAGGGCATCTTGACAATTTATAATTTCAAATTCTCTTATTTTTTTCAAAACAACTGCAAATTCGTTATTTGAAGCAATAAAAACATTTAGACGATCTACTGCATTACATGCGGTATTTATACGTGTATATGGGTTTGCATATCCTTTGTCACGGATATTGTCTAAAAATTTTAGAAGAACTTTTTATTTTTAAAAAATTTTATGCTGTAATCTGTAAATTCCATGCTTTTACTTTCCAAAAGACTTGACTACATTATAAAGGATATAACAAAAGGTTGCCCAAAGGCAACCTTCAATATATGGTGCTGGTGGCCGGACTTGAACCGGCACGGTATCGCTACCGAGGGATTTTAAGTCCCTTGTGTCTACCTATTCCACCACACCAGCATAACCAACGAAAATAATTATATCACAACAATATTTTAAAATCAAGTGGATTTATAAAATATTTTTAAGTAATTTATTAAAGAATCAGAAAATTGAAATAAATGCAATATTTTGATATAATTATATATATTTTTATTTGAGGGGAGAATAAAATAAATTGGCAAAGGTAACATTAATGTCATACACTCCAAATCCAGAGGAAGCTGTTGCGTGTGCAGCAAAGCTGTGCTATTCATCGGTAGATATTGAAACATTAAAAAAGGGTTTAACAAAGGACAAAACAGAAAATTTTATATCTATGTTAATGAAAATGGGACATGAAAGCCCAATTGAACATATTACGTTTACTTTTGGAATAGAGAAGGTTTCAAGAGCTCTTTTAGCACAGATAACACGACATAGAATAGCATCTTTTAGCGTGCAAAGCCAACGATATGTTAGGGAAAATAATTTTGAATATGTTATACCGCCTCAGATTGAAAGAGATATGCAAGCAAAAAAAGAATTTGTGCAAGCTATGGAAGATTCTATCAAACACTACAATGTGTTGGCCGATAAGCTAAAACAAAATTATGTTTTGCAGGGAATGAAGGAAAATCAAGCAGAAAAAAAGGCTATAGAAGATGCAAGATTTGTGCTTCCGAATGCATGCGAAACTAAGATTATATGCACATTTAATGCAAGGAGTCTTTTAAATTTCTTTTCACTTCGTTGTTGCAACAGAGCGCAATGGGAAATAAGGGATGTTGCAACGCAAATGCTTATACTTGTAAAGAAAGTAGCTCCTAACATATTTAAAAATGCAGGACCGTCATGTGTATCGGGTGGATGTTCTGAAGGCAAAATGACTTGCGGTGAAGCTGTTAAGATGAGAAAATTATTTCTTGAAGATATGGAGGAATTAGATGTCGAAGGGTAAACTAATAGTACTTGAAGGTTTGGATGGCAGTGGCAAAGCGACTCAAACACAATTGCTGGTAGATACTTTAAAATCGGATGGTGAAAATATTTTTAAAGTAACTTTTCCAAACTATGAGGATCCTTCTTCTTCCCTTGTTAAAATGTACTTAAATTCTGAGTTTGGTGAATCTCCCGAGGAGGTCAATTCATATGCGGCATCATCTTTTTTTGCAGTGGACAGATATGCGAGTTATATGAAGTATTGGAGGAAGGTGTACAATTCTGGAGCTGTTATAGTTTCAGACAGGTATACGACTTCTAATATGGTATATCAACTAAGCAAGCTCGATAAATCGGAGTGGGACAAGTACATTGAATGGCTATCGGATTATGAGTATGTAAAACTTGGAATTCCATCACCAAATTTAACTATATACCTCGATATGCCGGTTGAAGTTTCGCAAAAATTTATGACTGAAAGGTATAATGGCCTTGAGAGCAAAAAGGATTTGCATGAAAGAAATGTAGAATTTTTAAAAAAGGGAAGGAAATCAGCTCTATATGCGGCAAGCAAGTTTCATTGGGTTGTAATTCCGTGCAGTAAGGAGGATGGAACTCCTAAATCCATAGATGAGATACATAATATGGTTATGGAATCGGTGAAAGGAGTACTGAGTAAAGATGATAAAATTTAATGAACTATCTTTAAATGACAAGATTTGGATAGATGAGATATTAAACGAATCGGGGTTTATTAGTTCAGATAGCGCTTTTGGTACAATGTATGTTTGGAACGGAACATATAAGTTAAAAGTCGCAAGGTATGAAAATTTTTTGCTTAGATTTTATGATGGGACAGAACCAGGATATGGATTTCCCTTAGGGCAGGGAAATTTACAAAATGCAATTGAGATTTTAATTGAGCATGCAAAAAGCAATAAAATAGACTTTCGTTTAATTGGAATTTCAGAAAGTGCAACTAATACTTTAGAAAAAATTATGCCGAAAAGGTTTTTGTTCGAGCATGTTAGAGATAAAGATGACTATATATACAGGATGTCGGATTTAATAAATCTGTCTGGGAAGAAATATCATAGCAAAAGAAATCATATATCTAAATTTACAAGGAACAACACTTGGAAATATGAAGATATAAATGAGACCAATATACATGAAATTAAAAAGCTTGCAGAAGAATGGTATATGGAAAATGAGCTTAATGAAAACAGGGACTTGCAGCAAGAGAGGGCGGCAATTTTATTAGCCATTGAAAACTTTTATGCCTTAAATTTTAAGGGCGGGATTATAAAGGTTAATGGCAAACCTGTTGCATTCACAGTGGGGGAAGAAATAAACAAGGATGTATTTGTGATTCACTTTGAAAAAGCGCTTAAAAATTATGCGGAAGCCTACGCTGTAATAAACAATGAATTTGCCAAAAGAGCGCTTAGGGGCTATGATTTTATTAACAGAGAAGATGATTTAGGCTTGGAAGGACTCAGGAGGGCGAAGCTTTCATACTATCCAATAATATTACTGAAAAAATACACGGCAACGTTGAGGTGACAAAAATGGAAGGTTGCCAGATAGCACAAGATAACATGATTCCTGATCTTAAAGGCATATGGCAAATATGTTTTGACGGATGCAAAGAAGAGGTAGAATTATTTTACAAAACCTTATTTAATATAAATAATGCAGTAGTATATGTTGTAGATGAAAAGCCGGTGTGTTCACTGTATTTGCTTGATATATCTATTATGCAAGGCGGAAGTGAAGTTCCGGGATGTTATGTGTATGCAGCAGGAACGCTTCCTCAATATAGGGGAAAAGGGTATATGAGAAGGCTTATTTCCTATGCTGAAGTTTTAGCTTTAAAAAGAGGAAAAAAGTTTCTAGCTTTACTGCCGGCGAATGAAGGGTTATATAGATTTTATGGCAACTTGGGTTTTGAAAGTTTTTTTAAAGTAAAGCGAGTTACCCTCAATGCTGATGATATGGTAGGGTTGTCTTCTGTAGTGCAAAGGCAGGGCTGCAATTTTACATTTGAGGATGTTTATAACATTAGAAAGAAAGTTTTCAACCATGATGGAGATGCCCTGTGGAAAAAAACTCATATAGAATATGCTGTAAAAATAAATAAACTTTATGGTGGAAAAGTTTTTTCTGCAGGTTCAGACTATGCTATATGTATTAAAGGTAAAAATGAAGTTAAAATTTCGGAGTGTACAGCATCAGGATACAATCTCAGAGTTATAATTCATAAGATACGAAAGTGGCATAAGTGTGATAAGTACATCTTCAGGTTACCAGCTTATGAAAATTTTTTTGACCAAAACAGCGTAGTTGATTTTTTTGGAATGATAAAACCTTTAAAAATGAATACTATATATTATGAGGGTTGTCCATATTTGGGATTAGCATTGGAATAGTTAAAGGGGGATTATTATGATTTATGTTTTTTTAGCAAATGGGTTTGAGGAAATTGAGGCACTTAGTGTGGTAGATATATTAAGAAGGGCAGGAATAGAAACTAGGACTGTTGGAATAGGAAGCATTGGGACCGTTAGGGGCGCAAACGGAATAATTGTAGATACGGATGAAAAAGATTGTGCCGTGGATATAAGCCGAGTTGAAGGAATAGTATTACCGGGAGGTATGCCGGGGGCGGAAAATTTATATGAATCATCTACAGTAAGGGAGATTGTAAATTATTGTGCTGAGAATGGTAAGCTAATTTGTGCTATATGTGCAGCTCCTATAATATTAGGAAGACTGGGCTTTCTAGCCGAAAAAGAAGCAATTTGCTATCCGGGATTTGAAGAGGAACTTAAGGGAGCAAAAATTTCTGAAAAATATGTTTGTAAAGATGGTAATATAATTACAGCAAAGGGTCCGGGAGCAGCACTTGACTTCGCTTTTGAAATAGTTAATTATTTAAAAGGAAAAGAAAAAGTAGAAAATTTAAAAAAATTAATGCAATGCAAAGAGAATAGCTAATAAGAAAAAGCATAAATCCTACAAATATGGAGGAACAAGATGAGCGATAAAAATGATTTTGAAAAAAAGAGAATAGATAAGATTAAAAATTTTAATTTAGAGATTAATAGTAATAGCGAGGATAACTTGAAGGCAGAGGATTTTCACAGGGACTTAATGAGTCATAGTGAAAATTCTTTGCAGGAAAAAAAGATACATATACCTAAAGACAAAAAATCGAGAAAAAAGTCAAAACTTTTTAAATTTGTTTGGATATTTACTGTTGTATCAGTATCATTTATGCTTTCAATGTTTACAATATTTGGCGTAACGGATTTGCTTGCAATAGGACGCAGTGAACAAAATGTTGAGGTTACAATACCAAAGGAGTCTGGGAAAAGTGCAATCGCGAATGAATTAAAGGAAAAGGGTGTAATTAAAAACCAAAACTTTTTTAAATTATACTTATTTATAACAGGAAGCACGCCTAAAATTAAACAGGGCACTTTTGACATGAAAACCAATATGGATTATGCAGCTATTGTAAATTATTTGAAATCAGACGCAAACAGGCTTGACAGTGATATTGTTAAAGTTATGATTCCGGAGGGAAAAAATGTTCAGGAAATAGCTGAGATTTTAGAAAAAAATGAGGTTTGTAGTAAGCATGAGTTCATAAAGGTATGCAAATCAAATGAAATGGATGAAGACTATAGCTTTTTAAAGGAAATTAACTCTAATGATGTACTTTATAAACTGGAAGGATATTTGTTTCCAGACACTTATAATTTTTATAAAAGCACCAATGCTAAGGAAGTTATAAATAAGTTTTTATCTAATTATGAAAAAAAGATAAACAAAAAGGAAGTGACTTCAGACTCCGATGAAAAATTGAGTATAGCCCAAAGAGCAAGTAATGCAGGAATTTCTATGAAGGACTTGATAAATTTAGCTTCACTTATACAAGCAGAAGCTGCAAATGAAGATGATATGTATATGGTTTCATCGGTTATTCATAACAGGCTAAAAACTATTGACAATGGTATGGTGTCTCCATTTGGTGAAGGTGGAATGGGACTTTTGGGAATAGACTCAACAGTTTGGTATCCATTTAGAACGAAGGAAGCCGTTCCAGAGGATTTAAAGTCAAAATATCCAACGAATTATGATACTTATTTAAATAAGGGCTTGCCCCCGGGACCTATTTGCAATCCGGGAGCTGTTGCAATAGATGCAGCATTGAGTCCTAAAAATACACAATATTATTATTTTTGTCATAGCAAAGATGAAAAAAAATCATATTATGCAAAAACGCTGTCGGAGCATAATCAAAACTTGAAAAAGGCCGGTTTATTGTAAGTGAAAAGAGGAAAAAAAGTGAGTAATTTAAAAGCAGAGATATTGTCTCCGGCAGGAGATATGGAAAGATTAAAGGCGGCGATAGACTTTGGTGCGGATGCGGTTTATTTAGCCGGAAAAGAATTTGGGATGAGAACGTCGCCGTCGAATTTTGATGAGAATGATTTATGTGAAGGTGTAAAATATGTGCATGGGAAAGGCAAAAAAGTTTATTTAACGTGTAATACTCTTCCAAGAAACTTAGAAATTGAGAGAATTCCTGGTTTTATTGAAAAGGCTGCAGCTGCTGGGGTAGATGCCTTTATAGTTGCGGACATGGGAATTTTACAGGCCATTAAAAAGTATGCTCCAAATGTGGATATTCATATATCGACGCAAGCAGGGGTAGTGAATTACGCAACGGCCCAAACTTTTTATGACATGGGGGCATCAAGAGTAGTGCTTGCAAGAGAACTTTCACTAGATGAAATAGCAGGGATAAGAGCGAAAACTAACAAAAAACTGGAGCTGGAAGTATTTGTACATGGATCAATGTGTGTGTCTTTTTCAGGCAGATGCATGCTGTCAAGTTATTTAACGGGCAGAGATGCAAATAGGGGGGATTGCGCACAGCCTTGCAGGTGGAAATATAATGTTGTTGAGGAAAATAGGGAAGGACAGTATATGCCTGTTGTAGAAAGTGAAGAAGGAACATACTTTTTTAATTCACGGGACTTATGTATGATTGAGCATTTAGATAAGGTGGTAGAAGCGGGTGCAACAAGTTTAAAGATAGAGGGCAGAGCAAAGTCAGCATACTATGTGGCAGTTACAACGAATGCTTACAGACATGCAATAGATAGCTATTATGCGGTGCCGAGGGATTGGAAATTAGATGCTTGGATTAAAGAGGAAGTCGAAAAGATAAGCCACAGAGAATATAATACTGGATTCTTTTTTGGAAAGGAGCCTGGGCAAGTTTATTCTAATGGGGGTTACATAAGAAATTATGATGTAGTGGCAGTTTGCGATGGATATAAAGATGGGAGTATGCAAATTTCTCAAAGAAATAAATTTTATAAGGGCGACACTTTAGAGATTTTAGAACCGTTAGGGAAGCCTTTTAGTGTGACAATTGACAAGATGTATAATGAATGGGGGGAGGAGGTTTGCAGTACACCTCACGCAATGCAAAAAATATTTATTCCAATAGACCAACAGGTTAAGACAGGTGCTTTTTTAAGAAAAAGAAAATAACAAATGAGCAGCATAGTACAAAACTACTGTGCTGTTTTTTTTATTTACTATTAATAGTAAATAAATGTTGAAGTAAGCAATATTTAGTGATATAATATGATTAAAAATGTATAAAATAGGTTCGATAGGATGTGAGACTTATGTTAAGAAAACATAAAATGATTTTAATATTTATGATTGCGATGTTTCTTATAAGTATTATTGGCATAAATTTTAAGCAACCGAAAATTTTAAAGGCCGATAATGCTGTATCAAGTAGTTATATTTTGAATGATGATATTCATAGTTTTGCTACAGACAACAATAGATTTTATTTTGTAAGTAAAGATCTTGATAAAAAAGTAAGTCTCGTATCATGTTTTGATGCAAATAGTAAAACATTTGTGGCAAGCTGTAAAACTTCCTATCTATATGATGCATGTGATTGTGATGGAAGCTCTTTATATTTGGCGAAAAATGATTTAACTAAGAATAATATAACAATAGAAAAATATTCGACAGACATTATTGGAGAAAAGGAGTATTTTCATTTTGATAGTACTAAAGTTCCCAATAGAAACTTGCTTAACTCCAGCTCGCTGGCGGTAGATTCGAATGGAACTATATTTATTGTAGACAATTCGGGCGCAATTTCTTTGTTACCTGTTGATGGCGCTCCTGTAGTTATAGAAGGGAATTCATTTAATTTCATAAGGTCCAATTTTTCGCACACAGCTGTATATGCAACAACATTGTCGAATAAAATTTTAACCTTTAAATCTGATAATAATTATAAATGCATTGAAAATTTTTGCCCAGATGAAATTTCCTTTAGCTATAACTTTATAAATGACAATTTAATGATCAGCACTTATGGTGGAGTTTATAAAATTAATATTGATGCAAATACAATTAGCTATTTATTCAATATTGAAAGTGATTGTGGAAGTGAAATGGTTTGTGAACTTGATGATAAAATTTTAACGGTTTCAAAAGAAAGCAATCTTAGTCTATTAGACCTTGAAAATAATAAGGTATCGGAGTTTTCCCTTAACGGTGATATTATAAATTTATGTGGAAATAATAAAATAGCAATTGCGTTAACAAATGTTGAGGGCATTAAATACATAAAGACATTACAAATAGAAGACTTTAAAATAAATACAAAACCTAATGACGATGACTCGGAGGACAATATGGATGATATTTCTGATATTGGCATAACAAGTGGCATATATGAGTTTAACTTAAGGGACTATATTATTACAAATGTAGATTTAGAAACTACCATATCTGCATTTAAAAACAATATTAGTTACAAAGATTATAATTTGATTTTTAAAAATTACTTAGGAAAAGAGATAAAGAGTGGTAAGTTAGGTACAGGAGCTAGAGCTATTTTTTCTAAAGGTGATAAAACGTATGATTTTACTTTTGTAGTAGCAGGTGATTTAACAGGTGAAGGCAATTCAAATAGTAGAGATATAAGTCTGTTGACAAATTATCTTTTAGGAGAAGAAAATTTAGCGGGTGTATATTTAAAAGCAGCAGACTTAAATAATGATGGAGAGGTAAACGCCTTAGACTTATTAATTTTAAATAAGAAAATAAACTCTTAAGTTTTTAAGGATGTGTGAACTATATGTTATGTTTAGTTAAAATTATGGATAAACAAAGGTTAAACAATATATTATCGGCATTTTTTTTCAAGCCTAAAAAAATTATATTCTTACACGACAAACGATATAGTAACAAATCAGATATAAGTGGCATAAAAAATGTGCTAAAATTAAAGCTACCGAGTTCAACTGTAGAGTTTGTGGAGTATGACAGCAGAAATATAGATAGTATAATACGGACATGCACAGGTGTTACCCATAAAAACCCTATTTGCTATTTTGATATAACAGGTGCAGGAGAATTTAGTGCTATAGGAGCGTATCTTGCGTGCCAAAAAACATTTACACCAATATTTAAACTGGATATATATTCTCAGAAATTAATCAATGTTTATGGATGTAATTCGCTGGAGCACATGTATAAAATGCCGGAAATTACAATTGACACAGTGTTTACGCTTAATAATGCCAGTGTTATAGGACACCAAAGGATAGAACCTGAAAAGGAAATGTTTACAAATATATTAGACTATTGCAGATGTATATTTAATAATATTGAATCATGGAAAAAACTCTGCTTTTTTTTGCAAACTGCTTGTGCACGAGAAGGAAATGAAACTGCATATAATTTTTTTCTTTCAAAAAAGACAATATTAAGTCAAAATGAAAAAATTATATTTTCTGAAGGCGAACTTTTAAAATCTGCAGAAAGATTAAAGCTTATAACGCATTTAAATTTAGAAGGGGATACAGTCTCATTTTATTTTAAAGATGAAAAGATAAAAAAGTATATGACAGATTTTGGTGTTTGGCTGGAGCTTTTTTGCTATATAAGTTTAAGAAATTGCAAAGATTTTCACGATGTAAGAATGAGTACAAAGATAAATTGGGAGCCTAAAAGAACCTACTTTATGGAAATAACAAATGAAATAGATGTCACATTTATGGCCGGAATACGTCCATATTTCATATCCTGCAAGCTTTCAGAGCCAGCATCAGATGCCCTCCAGGAGATAAGTGTGTATCCCTCTTATTTTGGAGGGGAAGACTCAAAGTGTGCATTAGTGGTATTGGAAACAATAAATAAGGAAAAATCATATATCTATAAACGTGCACATGATATGGGCATTTGTATAATAGATGGAAAAGATATAAAAAATGGAAAATTTATAGAATATATAAAAAATAGTACAAAATTTTAATTATTAAGCATTTATGTTGTGAGGAATAAGGGTTGGCATTATATAAAAATTATGTTATAATTTATGTATTAAAGCTAATAAAGGAGAATTTTAAAGTGAAAAGATTTTTTTCGGCACTTTTAATAGGTGCAACACTGGCAATGCCAATTAACATGACTGTATGTAGTGCAGATGGAAAGAGAAATAAGGTTCAACTAAAGAATATTGTAGCATCCATCAAGACCAAAAGCGAAAAAATAGCTAAAATAAAAAAATATTTAATAACAGCTGCTATTGTAGGTCTGGGTGCTTTATGTGTTTATGAGATTAAAGAGAACAGAAAATTAGAACAAAGTTTAAAAGATTTGAATACAGAAAAAAATGATTTAGAAGCAATTAACATAGAAGCATTAAAGACTAAAGAAGATATGCTTAAAAACAATGAAAAGAGTATGTCGTCCTTAACTTCAAGTTTAAAACAATGTCAAATAAAATTAAGTGAATCAAATGAAGCTAATAGCAAATGTCAAAAAGAATTAAAAGAATCAAATGAAGCTAATAGCAAATATCAAAAAGA
>CAKSIH010000015.1 GCA_934462705.1 uncultured Eubacteriales bacterium
TTTCAATTTTGAAAATCTTACTCCAGAGCAACAAAAAACATACGGCGAAAATTTTAAAAATTTTGGTAACACAATAGAAACAATACAATCTGGAGACAAAAGCGATGAAAGGGCGGCACAGATAATTGAAGGTATAAAAGAAATGCAAGAAAAGTGTCCAAGAGTTGAGAATACAGCCAACAAAACCAAACTTGCAGTGATATTTTTGGGAGGTGCAGCAAGTTTAGCATCTTTCATTATGGGAATGAAAAAAGTAATGAAAATTCCCGTGCCAAATTATGTGGAACATCCAGGTGCAAAAGTTACTCTAAAAGATGCGATTCAAACATCAAAAATCGGGTCAATTATATTTGGGATAATGCTTGCATCAGGTGGAATAATCATTGGTGCGTTCAAATTGGGGGATTACATAAAAGATAAAATAATGAATAACCATCAGTGCCCCAGTATAGAAGATTTAAGTAAAAATTATTTTCAGTATAAGTAAAAACGAGGTAAATAAAAATGAAAAAATTCGTAAGTATAGTATTAATTTTAACAATGGCAGTATCATTAGCAGGAGTAAGCGCGTTTGCAACGGCTCCAATAGATGTTGCTGATGAGTGTATGCATTTAAATGATATGCTTGAAAAAAATTTTTGGACTAATAAAGATGGTACGCCCGTTTGTAATTGCAAAACTTGTAAGGTTTTAATTACTAATTATAATTACATACCAACAGCGATGAAGGAAATGGGTTTTGATAAATTAACTTATGATAATATAATAAAAGAACATCGTTATGAAATAGGCAAAGATGTTAGTAAAGCTGTTGGAGAAACAGCACTTTCGATAGCGCTTTTAAATCCCGAGTTTTTGATATCCAAGGGTCTGGGAAACTTAGCTTCAAGTATATCTTCTAAGGTTGGTTCCAAATTTTTTGGTATACGTATAGTTGCCGGAGTTGTTAGTATTTTTTCTGCTGGTGCATGGTATGTATGTAAAATAAGTGCAGATGAAGCAAGAAGAATTATCAAAATGACTGAGGGTATACTAGAGCAACTTTCGTTATACATTGATAATGGCTATTGGCAAGATAATAATTATTTATTACTGTCTTATAATAAAAAAGATGGGACTAATGCTGTGATATTTGGCAAAAATGATAATATTAATTACAGCAGTAAACAAATAAATGTACATGAACAATATTTTAAGCAGGTTAGTCAAGATGCAAAGACCTTGCTTAAGGAAATAAAGGCAGTACATGAAGACTATCAAAAACGGCTTGAAATGCAGAGAAATAATAAGTGGTATAGAACATTTGTTACAGTTGGGCCTGATGTGCTTTTAGGAGTGGTTTTCCCCTTATCTGCTGTAGGTAAATTATTAGAGATATTTAAAAATGGTAAAATTCCAACACCAGAAGAGTTTAATGACATTATTTCCAGCACTGGCTTTGAAGGTGAATTTTCCGAAAAAGCAAAAGCAAAAATGATAAAAAGTTATAACAAAGCTTATAGTAAGTTATATAAGGAAGGCAGCAAAAATCCAACAGAGTTTATTAATATGTCAATTAACAGCCTTTCTCAAATTCAAGACTACAATAAATCTGTTTCTGCTTCCTAAAATTAAAACAAATAAAAGTAAGAAAACCAAGTGCCTTGTACTTGGTTTTTATTTTACAATCTAAACCTAATTATTTAGAAAAAATCATAAAATTCATTTTGAGCTAAAGATCAGCAATCAATATTATGTGATCAATTAATTTAACGTGTATGTATTTCAAGACCTTTTGCTAAAATTTCTGCTGTTCTAATATCATTACTTGAAGGTCGTAAATCTTCGCTAGAGTGGTAAATTCGATGAATAATTTTGAAAGATTCCATAAACGTTCGGCTTGATGGTCCGTTAGAGGACTTACGAGAAAAAATTCAAAATATAAAGTGTGTTCGGAAATTTCAAAAAATAGTGTAGAACGGTTTAATGCCATACTCGATGACAGGACAAAAGAGGATAAGAATTTTCATGTAATCACACCAAATGAATTTTTTAATATGTCGGCGTTAAAACAGAGTTATGCATATTATCACGGCAATAAAGACTACAATAAGCTTCTCAAATGGCTTGGTGTGATATAAAAATAAAGCGATTCCTCAGTTTGAATGGGGAATCGCTTTATTTTTGCCGACACAAACAGTGCAAAAAAATTGCACAAAAATGGTTATAAATTCCACCAAAGTGTCAAACGGGAGCACGATAGCTTAAAAAATCGAGAAAAAGGGGTTCAAATAGGAGCACGAAAACCTTAAAATTTTCCACAAGGGGTTCAAACGAGAGCACAATAGCTCGGGAAATAATTAAGGGCTTTTGCAAGCGCACGAAATATTCTTAAAAAATAAAACGCATTCTGTCGAACACGTAAAAAAATCTCTATAAAATGCGAAAAAGCCCAAGCAGCAAGCCGCCGCGGGCAAATTACACTTTTAAGATAGTAATGAAAATGGCTCTTTTCTTATTTATAGCTATAAATAAGAAAAGAGCCCAGCATAAAAATCAGGCTCTCGGCTTGTATCAATAGATACGTGAAATTATGGTTGCGGAGGCTGGATTTGAACCAACGACCTTCGGGTTATGAGCCCGACGAGCTACCGAACTGCTCCACTCCGCGATATTTAACCTTTCAACAAGTTTATTATATAACATTATATTTATAAAATCAAGTATTATTGCAAAATTTTTTCAATATTTCCCTATTTCACAAAAATTAAAGCTATTCAAATAAATAATTGTTTATTTACAATCATTTATTCAAATAAATTGAAGATACCCTTTTTTAGAGAGCATCTTCAATTTTAAATTTTACTTTATTACATAGAAAAGTATATGCATAATTTCATTCAGATAAGACGTTTTCCCCACAACTTGCAAGTTTGTATTATTTTGTAAAATCTGTTTCAATGAATCTTGAAACTGCTGATTAGTAAAACCACCACTAGGGTTAATATTATTGTTATCAAGTTGTAAAATTCCCCGAGACACTGCCCAATTTATAGCATCATATGAATTATTTGGAACTTCTGATACATCAGCACAATCTATTATACAGTCATTAGCACTTACATCTCTGCCCTTTACCTTAGCTAGTTTGTAACACAATTTGGCAAAGTTTTCCCTTGTTAAATCAGCATTAACATCCATGGAGCTATCTACTATCCCTGCCTCTTTTAAATGTCTTAGCCCTTCGTAAACATCGCTTTTACTTACTGTAGTTTCAACGCCATTAACCTGGTCGAAAATTCTCGCAACATCATAGAGTGCATCGATTGCCATCCAATTAACAACCTGACTAGTATCATCATCGCTATAACTTTTAGCCTTATACTGCACATTTTCTTCATTTATACTGTTTTCTGCTGAGTCACCATATACAACATTGCCTTTATAGGCAGTTTTTGCTACAGTTGGAGTTGTTTCATCCGCAGTGACAATTGTAATTGGGTAACCATATACAGTGGTAAATCGCTCTCTGGTAGAATACTGAACACCACCATACTCAATGCCTATGTGTGCATCCCCCGCCTGTGTTGGTGTAAATTCATAAGGATTATTAGGATTATTTTGTTGTAATGTAGTTTCTATAGGGTACCAATTTATTTGATCGTTTGGAATAAGAGTTTGCTGACCTTTGCTATCTATTCCAAAAACTTTTAAAGTGTTATCAGCAGAAGTCATGTCTATCGCCTTGTCGACTATGAGCTGTAAATCTCCCTCTACTTTTAATGTTCCTGTAAAGCCTGTTCCAGATTTAACAGAGACCTTAATAATTGGAACTTCACTCAAATCAGAGTTTTGAGTGTAAGCCCCTTCCCCTTCATAATATGCATGATAGCAGTCTTCATTTATTTTATACTTAATAAATGCATCACCGTTTGATGTACCACTCATTAACTTAATCTTGCCGTTACCATCATCTTGTATTGTTATTATAGGACTATCAGGCAGTTCATTTCCACCCTCATCACAAATCACCCAAGTTCCTAAGCTTTGATTAAATCCATAATACTCTGCCACATCTGTTACACTGGACCCACTCTCTCCCGCGTCATAACCTGTTAGGTGAATAGAATCATTAAGACTATATTCTGAATTGGTGTCCATTGCCAATTCGCCACTATTATCAGAAGTTATCTTTTTAAGCGGATAGAGAGGGTATACTCCTCCCTGTGTAATAGAAGCATGATAAGCTTTTACATCCATTGTTAAAGGGGTTTGAATCATTGGAACATAGGTAGCTATATTCCTCATAAAACCTTGTAATTCGTCTGATGTCTGTAACCAGTTAATCGTTATGTCGTCCTTTTCACTCCCTGTATCTGATGCATTAGGACTTCTTTTCCACGTATAAATATTAGTCAGTGAATCGTTCCAAACTTGTTCTCCCCCAGTCTTACTTGACTCAGAATTAAATAAAATGTTATACATATTAGACGTTGAATCTGTACTCAAATCGGAAAACTTGGTTTCTCCAAATTTAAAAACCGAACAATTCTGATGATACCCCTTAGTATCATGTATGACACCCGTATCTGTATAGCAATTACCACTGCAGGTTGCAATAGCTACTTTAAATGTAACACATAAGGGTCCATTAAAGTCAACTTTTTGTGTTGTATCTGTTAAATTAACATAACAATCTGTCCCGGCATGTGCTGGCAATGGAACTGTACTGCATTTTAATGTACGCCCTGCTGTAGTCGTACTGTTTTCTGCAACTGCAGCAGAATTGGTTAAGCAATCAGACCAGTTGTAGCTGCCGTTAATAGACAAGGTAAGTGTACTTCTAGCATTTTCAAAAAAACCGACTGTGTCGCCCATACCACTACCCCACATTCTGCTATATGACACACTTCCACCTACAGATCCGCCTGTTGTATGCGAGGATGTCTCAGTCCTAGTTGTTGTTACACTTTCGCTATCTGTATAAGTATATTCAACACTACTACTTTCAGTGGTTTGTAAAGACCTATTTTCAATATGTCCATTATCTGGAACCATTTGCCCTGATTTGTCCTCAAGTGTATAATTTTCATATACTCCACCGTTCTCCTTGGCGGCATTATTTAAATAATTTTCTTCTCCATTGGCCTCTTTCTCCAACGCTTCAGTAACACCAGGTACATAATACTGGTCAGGTACAACATCACAAATTTTAAAATCATAAAATGCTAATATTGCACTATCCATACGAAAATTATTGGTACCATGCTTTCTAGCCCCTGAAGTGAGCATTGAATAATAAACTACTTGCTCATTTTTGTCGTCCATAAATGGTGGAATTTTAAACCTCTCCCAGTCTTTACGCTGACTATTGCTAGGGCCTCGGTTAATACATTTTTGAAAATTAGTAAGTAAATCCTCCCATACTTGATGAAGCGAATTTGTGCGTACAAGCCCTGTTGATCTTATATCAAACTCATACTTGCCCTTATCGAAATTATCAGTATACTCCGCAGAATCGCTTAAACGTTCTTTTATATCATTAGTCTTAAAGGGATAATCATTGTCTGCTGCTGGATTTACAATATCTATGTTTTCTTTTAGTAGAGTATTAGCAAAATTAGCCCATTTACTTAATAATGGAATAGAAGCGTCACCTTTAAGATTCTTAGCGCTATTCAATAAAACCCTTTGGAACAATTGTTCTTGAGTATTAACAGATCGATCATATTCATTTATGCAATAATAATTCAACTTTTTATCAGTTTTGCTGTGGTCTACCAATGATTCTGAACCATCCGGTAAATACCACATTTGCATATCTTCTCCAGGTTTATAAACTACCAAATCGTCTGCGCTTGTTTCGTCGTCCGCACGAAGTGTCAATGGTATCATTGTAATAATGATTAACACAGACAGCAAACACGATAATGATTTACTAAAAAATCTTTTCACTAAAAACACCCTTTCATTAATTTTTATCATTATACCATATATTTCACAAAAATAAAAGCACTATCTAAAAAATTTGTTAATTTTTCTATGTGAATATCTTTTCCGTATCTTTTTTATTTCATTCAAAAAAACGATATAAACTGAAAAATAAGGTTCAGTTTATACCGTTTTAAATTAAATTTAATCCCTAGCAAATATTTAATTTATAATCATAAATTCTAGAAATAGTATCCACTTCTTCCCTTTTTATATAATCAAGTAATTTTATTGCCTCATTAAGATCAAATTCCCCCTTTAATAGGTGCTTTATCTTTCTATAGGCTTCTCCTAAAGTATATAGTGGTGCAACTATATCCTCTTTTATGTTCGTTTTACGTAAAAGAGCATCTGCAAATTCATGCCTGTAAAAATATGTACTTCCTGCTTGAATCGACATTATTAAAAATTTCTTTTGATAAATATTATATTCTCTCCAACTTTTCAAAATATTATAAAATTCATCATAAAATTTTTTTCCAGAAATTTTAATCATACCACATTCTTCGATTTCTTCCCCAACTAAACATCTTTTCAAATTTTCTTCCATATGACTAATTATAAAGTTATTGTTAAACTGCTGCATTTTTTCCACAACAATAAATTTAAAAGCGTAGTCAAAAGGTGTTGTTTTCATCTTTTCAATTAATGCCAAATCACTTTTGCTCTTTTTTAATATAAGTTCTCTTGTATTGTCATCCTTTTCACTATGTGCAATTATTTTAAAAGTTATTAACTCATTATCTATATCTGTTACTTCAAACATAGAATAGTACGGATTGAAAACCATAAAATTTTCTTTAGGCTTTATATTGTTTGTTAAAAATACCTTGGGAATTACCGCAATAACCTTACTATTATTATTTATAATACTATTACAAATTTCATTTAAAGAAATTTCATGATATTCAATCGGTAGTTCGTTTAACAACTTTAAGTGATCCGCCGTGGTTCTTCCTGTAACTAATTTTATATCTGTTTTTGCGTACCTAGTTTTATAAATAACATTTCCAATCCCATTAAATAAAAGCATATCATCATAAGACATACCATTTAGGACACTTGATAAAACCAAATTCTCACAATCTGCCATACTCAACTTCCTTATTATACAATGTCTATTTTATTAAGCATATACTTTTTTACTTTGCCTGTCGCTGTCATTGGAAATTCATTTTTAAATACAACATATTTAGGAACCTTCTGTAATGATAATTTTTTACCTACTATGTCTTTAATCATGTCTGCATCTATATTAAAATCACTCCTTATAACATAGGCAGCTATTTCTTCTCCAAAAAATTTGTCTTTCACTCCAATAACCTGGACATCCTTTATACCATCTTCCTGCATTATTACATCCTCTATTTCCTTAGCTAAAATACATTCAGATCCTTTATTTATTACATCTTTACTTCTTCCCGTTATAAATAAACGTCCATATTCGTCTAATTTTCCTATATCACCAGTGTTGAACCAACCATCTTGCGTAAAATTAGGATTATTATTATCTTTATAATAGCTTTGTGTTACACAAAATCCTCTGCAAAGTATATTTCCTTGTTCCCCAATATTTAAATCCTTACCGGTTTCGTGATTCACAATTTTAATCTCTGTTTTGTCAATGGCCGGCCCAACAGTTTTAAAATCATCTTCATTTGAATCTAACGTTAACTTATTAACCGCTATTGCGGCCGTCGTCTCTGTTAAACCATATCCATACAAAAATGTTTCCGCCCTAAAAGCATTAAGTGCATCTAAAATTGTTTTTTTATGGCAGTACGCTCCCCCAATTGCAATTTTATTTACTTTAAAATCTATTGTTTTATCATTTGCGAGAAATGCAATAAGCATGCTGGGTACTGCATAAAGAATTGTAGATTTTTCATCTTTCATAACTTCCAATTGCTTTTTAGCTGAAAAATTTTTTAAAATAGTAAAACTAAAACCAAAAATTATTGAGGAACATAAAACAAGTACCAAAGAAAAAATATGATATAGCGGCAAGGATGAACAAATTCTATCTTCTTCACTTACCTCTGCCAAATTTCCAGACACAATATTCGCATTGTTAATAAGTGAGTGTTGTGACACTAAGACTCCTTTTGCATTTCCGGTTGTTCCGGAGGTATACATAAGAAGCACATTATCGTTTTCTACTACATTGGCACACACTTCTTCAAAGTATTTATCCGAAATAGACTTTCCTTTATTGTTTAAATCTTCTAACAAGCTATACCTATTATCATTTAAGTCTTCATTACCTATATATACAAGGTTATTGGAAAGCATCGAGTTCCTAAGTTCGTCGTCTTTGCTTAAAACATCACTTATAAGATTAGCATATAAAGACCCTTTGCTTCCTTTTGCAAAAGCAATCATCTTAGGTTCGCTGTTTTTTAATATATAATAAAGCTCACCAACATTCAGCCGTGCATTTAAAAGAAGCGAAATAGCACCAATATGGGTACAAGCTAAAAAAAGCAATATCATTTCGTAAGAATTTTCACTTAAAATAGCAACCTTATCACCTTTTTCTATTCCCTGTGCCAGAAGTCCCTTAGCAACAGAAATGCTATCTACATATACTTCCTTTTTAGTTACCCTCAAATTATCATCTGCAAAAAAAGCAAATTCATCATCCGGCTTAAGCCTTGCATTCTCTTTTAAAAATTGTATAAATGTTTTATGTAGCAATTTAAAATCCTCCATATAAAATCCATATAAAATTAATTTTCTCTTAAAATATTTATATAATCACTTGTAAGCGATTTTTTAGATGACATAAAAAATGTTATTATTGAAATAACAAAAAGAATAACTATTATACCAATTAAAAATGTAATTGGTATAACACTCCTATTGAGTAAATATCTCTCTTCCATCATTAAATATCTGCCTACGTTACAGAACTCTTGGGAAAAATAAATTCCAAATACTAGGCTTATAAATAAAAAACTTAAAGTTTTATAGGAATATATTCTTATAACATCATTCTTCTTTACACCTAAGCCACGCAACCTTGAATTTTCAATATTTGTTTGTCTTTTTTGCATTATATAAAGACTTACAAGCATCATAATCGAACAAACTAAAACAATAAATGAAACAATTTCAATAAGCAGAGAACTTGAAATAACTTTATTATAATTATTTATAGCAATAGATTCTTTTGAAATTATTTTATCTACATTTACATTACATTTTTCTATTCCCTGATTTCCTAATTTAGTAAACACCGTATTGACAACCGCTTCATTGCCTAATACCTTTTGTAAATACGACTTGCTAACAAACCCGGAAAGTTTGTCAAACTCATTTCTATAGAAAGCACCAGCCACAAAAAAAGTAAGTTCTTTTCCCTCGAAATTAACCTTATATTCTTTGCCTATGCTGTCCTCACTAACGTAACCCCCCGGTAAAAATACACCATTAAAATTAGGGTCGTTTAAACTTTCAATTAAATTGATTTTTGATACACTCTCATCAATAATTACTTTTTCAAAATTGTCACAATAATCTCCACTAATGCCTATTAGTGTTCTATTCCTACCTTCAAAATCAGTTACTCTTAATGTAATACCAGTCGTTGAATCCTGATTTTGAAATTCTTTTTTAGCAGTTTCTTCATCAACAAAATTTTTATATATGTATTTATTATCATATCTTACATTTAAAATAGCAGTTTGATAAACATCGAGTCTAGCGGTACTAAATAGTGCCTGAACACCAACACATATTGCAATACTTAGTACAAGCATGATGGTAACATGCTTCATCTTTTTGTAAGATCCCAGCGTGTTCATTTGAGAAATTAATAAATCTTGAAACCGTAATTTCTTTGAAAAAAATAAAATAAATTTATAAAATAATAACACAAACAAGTCGTACACAAATAAAAAGCTTATAAAATCAACAATAAGCTTTTCTAATTTCGTTACACCTGTTACCTTTACAAATTGATTAAAATATATGTATGAAGAAATAAATATTATAAGACCTATAAAAAAGTTTACTACATCTAACTTTCTAAGATCTCTTACTTTTACATTTTTTACTGTCCCTCTTAACTCATTAGCTACATCAAAATTTGAAAGATTTTTAAATGTTATTGATAAAGATATAAGAAGTGTCAAAAAGTGTATTGCAAGTGCTATTATACACTTATCTATCTCAATAAGGCCCCTCCCATTAGGTAGGTTGTCCGATACAATAAAATAGAAAGCTTCAGCCAAAATAAGTCCCACAGGCACTACTATTGTCTGTATGTTAATAGCTTCATTAATATATATCTTTTTTAGAACTTTACTGGACGCCCCCATTAGCCTCATATTAATGTTAAATTTTTGGCGCTCCATAAATACGGATTTAGAAATTATACATATTATCCATTGTAAAAAAGCTACACTTATAATTGCAACTGAAACAACTGATGATAACATTATCTCTATTTGATTGGCATCATTAGGTGAAAGTGTTTCATTAAATATATCATTAACGCCTAAACTAAACATAACAAAAATTGCAATTGCAGCTAAGTTAAAGATCTGTGAAATTACTAACGCTACTCTTTGTGGAATCTCAGATTTTTTTAAGCACTTTATTATATTGTTCAAAAATTAGCCCTCCATTTTAAGAAATTAAAATTCCATCAACTATTTTTATCTTTATGTCCCCGTAATCATAAACATCTTTATCATGAGTAACCATAATTATAGTGGATTTCTCCATATCTTTAATTTTTATTATTGCATCCATAAATTTCTTTGTGTTTGTAGAATCTAAACTGCCTGTAGGCTCATCACAAAGTATAACACTGGGTCTGCTAATAATAGACCTTATAATTGCCACCCTTTGCTGTTCTCCTCCAGACAAAGAACTAACGTTTCTTTTTTGAATTTGCCCCAATCCTAAAAGATTTAAATATTCACTTAATTTTTCTCTTTTTTCATTAGTTATCTCCTCCCTTTTTAGGTAAAAGGGAAGAAATATGTTGTCTTCTATGTTCATAAAATTTAATAAATTTAAATTCTGATATATAAGCCCCATGTTATTAAGTCTAAAATTATCTCTCTTTTCGACTGGTAAATCATAAATAGATGTTCCCATTATAGATACGTTACCGGAAGTTATCTCTAATATTCCTGAAAGCGCATATAAAAAAGTGGTTTTTCCTGAACCTGAAGGACCTGATATAGTGGTTAGCTTTCCTTCTTGAAAATTATATGATATATTATTTAGTATAGTTTTGTCCTGTTCTGCCTCTTTAATTGTGTACATTAAATTGGATACCTTTATACTGCCCATTAAAAGTCCTCCTTAAAAATTTTTATATTTACCTTAGCTCATAACCTTTTAATAGTTTTTTATTTTTATTTAGCTTTATCCACAACAGCCAACTGTTCCAGACCATGCTGAAGTTACTATATCTTCGATCTCTTCAAATGACTCAAACGTTTCTGTCTCTTTTAAGTTTTTAACAATATTGTTGTTCTCCATTAAAAATACACTCCTTACGCAGTGGTGCAGCAGCCAAATGAACCTGAGCCTGCTGAAATTATGTTCTCTACTTCGATATCTTCAAAAGATTCGAACTCTTCTGTTTCATTTACATTCTTTTGTGCATCATTTTCTCCCATAAAAAATTCACCACCATTTTAAGCATTCATTAAAAATTTTTATATTACTTAACAGAAAAATTAAACCTAATTTTTATTTATTATTCGTAGCAACCTAAACTTCCAGAGTTTGGTGATGTTACTATGTCTTCTATTTTCTCAAATCCTTCAAATGTTTTTACTGATTTTAATATAATTTTTTCTTCCATTTATGTAATAAATTTCATTAAACTTAGTTTGGACAGCAGCCTAGTGTTCCCATATCAGCTGCTGTTATTATGTTTTCTATTTCTTCAAATTCTTCAAATGTCTCTACATTATTTAAAATATTTTTGATCTCCATTATTCTCCTCCATAAAAGTAACTTTGAAATTTTCTATTAAAAGGCTATGAACTAAAGCAAATATATAGTTATTTGCTTAAAAAATTATACTTAATTTACTTTGAGTATTTTTCTAATTAAGTTTATAAACGTAAACATACAAAGCGTGAACGAAAATATCAATGCATATGGACCTTTTATTGATAACATATCAAGCCAGTATATGCTGGTTGCATACATTCCCATGAAAGAATTTATAAAAAGACCTGTTAAAATTATTCCTGATATTCTTTCATTTTTTTTGTGACTAACTATCCTGTTTTTAATAAGTTTGTTTAAAAACCTGTATCCATTAAGCCGCAAATTGTTTATACCTACAACATTTGAAGCTAGAAAATATCCATCGGAAATGGAGGCACAGCTAAGATTACTAATCATCATGCTTACATTAGAAGCCACCCAAATATTCAGTATATTAGAAGTTATCCCTGTTAATTTTAATACGGCAAGACCTATGCATGCACAAATCATATGCATATAAACTCCACCTAAAATTACACAAACTTTTTTTGAAAGAGGATACAGCGGTAGCCCCTCATACTCAACTAAGGCAATTGGATACACTATAAAAAAACCAAATTTTAAACTCTTTGCTCTTATATCAAGCTTTTGTGCCACAATATAATGACCAATTTCATGCAATAAAATCACCGTTACAGGCATAATAGTCAAACATATTGCTATGTCTAATGTTGATAATCTTTTAATGTCTATTTTAAAAAATATGCTCTTAAAATTAATCAATATAAAACCAATACAAACAAGTGCAGTAAGAATATACAGAAGAAAAAAGCTGTTTAGGTTTTTTGCTGGCCTAAAAATTTTACTTTTATGTAAGGCTTTTTGAAAAAAGTTTGTACCTATTTTTTCATACTCATTAAAAGACTTTTTTACTGGCCTTTCGTTATTCAAAAAACCTGATAAATCCAATATTTTTATGTAAAGGTGCTCGTCTTCACTTAGCCCTTCATATACTTCTTCAATTTCTTTTCCCTTAATAAAGTTCAAAAACTTTAAAAAATTATCTCTATATCCTATTGGTATTTTTATAAATGCGTTTTCAGATTTAATTCCACATATAGCTTGCTTTCCTAAAAGTGTTTTATTAACAATATATTCAACATCATCACGCAATTTCATCTTTTACAATCCCACTATACGCATAAATATTCTTGTTAACCTGTTCCGCATTTTCCCTATATCTTCCGGTTAAATAAATAATTAAATTTTTTACGAATATTTGTAAAAGCACACAACGTTGTTCTAAAACACTATTAAAATCATTATTGCAGCCATAAGAAAAACCTTTACACCAATACGAACATATATTTTTTGCAATACACTCACGACATTTATCAACGTTGCACCTATTGCAGTTTTTGGCACTTGCAAAATTAGCGTTATTCTTTAAAGATTCCTCAAAGTTTTCATCAAATTTTACTCCAAACTCTGGCTTATCTGCAAAGGAATGGCATGGATATACCACCATGTCCGGTGTTATTGCAAATGACTTTCCTGCTCCACAACCTTTTAAATACTCTCTTTTAAAAATTCTAAGAGCCGTTCCTACAGAGAGATTTGATATTGCAACATCTTTCTTATTTTCTAATCTATAAATCAAATGCTTAGAAAAATCGTTACAAAAGTTTATAAACTTATTCTTAATGTCTTCATTTTCTAAATCGATACATAGGTTTTCATCATTACTTATAACAGGAACCAACTCATATCTATTAACAGGAAGCTGCTCTATTTCTCTAAGCCACTCAATCGCATCCCCATCTTTATAATTTTCAATGTGTGGTCTGGAAATCGTTACCTGGACCACCTTTTCAACATCCAAATCAGATATATAATTTAAAGTTTCAACTACCTTATCATGAACACTTTCAACATCGCCTATTCTAAGCTGATCATTTAAATGCTTAGGTCCATCAAGACTTGTACCTAAACCAATATTGTATTTTCTTAAAAAAGCTTTTATTTCCTCTGTCATTATAGTTCCGTTAGAGGATATTGCCATTGGAGGTATTTCCTCCTGATTATAATTTTCGTGTAAGTATACTACAAACTTTTTTATTTCCTCAAAATTTAGTAACGGTTCACCGCCAAAAAAGCTTATTGCGTTTAGTCCCTTATACTTTTTATAAAAATAATCAAATGTTTTGACGTAATTTTCAAAAGTAAATAATCTATTTACGTGTTTTTCACCATAACTTCCATCAGAAGCAAAACAATATTTACATCTTAAATTACAACCTAATGATGACATATATATAATTGTAGGTTTATATGCACCTGTTTTCTTTTTCTCCACACAATTAGGATAAAAGTCATAATTTTTTAAATAGTTCTTTTTATTTTCCTCTCCTTTAATAATAAATAACTTTTCATTGTCAAACCAAATATCTTGGTTTACATTAACCAGCATTGATTCAATTCCTCCTCAAAAGTTCAATAAAATTTAATTTGTCTTACCGGTAAATTTTACCATCATAATGAGGGTGATTCAATAAATGCCACACGCATTCCTTTTGTTTTTACCTTATGCATAAAATTTTGAATATAAAATAACAGATAAAATTTTAATTTATTTTCTTAAAAAAAATTATAAAGCTTTTAAAGTTACCACTCAATTTTTTCTTTCTGACCTTATCGTAAATAAATTTATTATTCTTTTTTTATCAAAAAAAATATCATCATGTCGGCTCTTGTATTATTAAAAATTATTTTTACTTCTAAATTAAAAAAATAAAAACAAATATTAAAAATCCGACATTATTTACCACAAGTTTATTTTTTAGTTAATCTTACACAAAAAATATATTTTGTTTATACTTTTGCTTTAAATTTGTTTATACCATAAATTGTTATTTTAAACCCTTTTTTGTTGTAACAAAGTAATAGTTATCCAATTTAATACTTACGGGATAAAACTTTATAACTTTAACGACTTATCGTATATAATTAAACCACCATGATTAATACTTTTTTATATAATCACGTCAAGTGTAGAAAGGCCCTTCATAAAAATAAGCCTCAAAGCTTTTGCTTTGAGGCTTAAATAAATTTCATTTACTGATTGCTCATATTTGATTCATACTGTTCAATCATCTTTTTTACCATTTGACCACCAACAGAACCTGCTTCTCTTGATGTTAAATGTCCATTATATCCCTTTTTTAGATCTACACCAACTTCATTGGCAGCCTCCATTTTAAATTTATCAAGAGCCTCACGAGCTTCAGGAACTACTACTGAATTGTTTGCCATTTTTAACACTCCTTTATTCTTAATTTCGCGTTTGCACTAATATTTTATGTTGAGCAACAATATTTATTAATTGAAAATTATGTTAAATTATATACCCATTATCTGGCGAAATGCCCGACAATAATAATACCGCACATGTTGACAAAAGTGGATATACATCTATCTTATCGGAAAACTTTATAGTAAAGTCGCGGGGTTCTATAACATCTGAATTAAACGTTTTTATATACCTTTGAAGGCTAATTACAGCAGAATCTTCTTTTAAACTCGCTAAGCTTAAAGTATTTTTTGCTGATGTACCACAAGTTATTACTATTTTATTTGATCCTGCCAAAACTTTATGTGCTTCTGTATTTTGTAGATCAAAGATTGGCGTTAAATGAGTTTGAAAAAGCGATGCAGAGAAATTATTAAAAGAATTTTTAAATATAATACAGCCTTTTTGATTACTAAAAAATTTATTCATTCGAGGTAAGTCTAATAAGAAAAAAGATGGAGTTGTACAGCATCCAGAAACGCCAGTTTCGTTAGGAATGCTATACTGTACCCCACCATACTTACTTAAACACTTTATAAGTGTTCTTGATATCGAAGTATCTCTTTTCTTTCCATAAACTATAATGTTAAACATAACAACACCGCTCTTTTTATTATTAGCAGTATTATTATTTTCTGTTTATGAAAAATTATTCTTACACATGCATTAATAATTTTTGTTTAGCATATTGTAAGGATTTTAAGTCGTTAACACTGTATATATTTGCATTTGGAACTATATCTTTTATATCCTTAGTTAAAAGACCGTCTCCACCTATTTCTATAAACAAATTTACACCCATATTAGCCAAATTTTTAATTTCTCTAAATAAAATAATTGGTTCTTTAAAGGAATTACAAATACTTAACCCTGGATTTTCATTTGCACTAAACAAAGAAGAATTTATATAAGTAGCAATTTGGGGTTTACTGTATTCATAACCATTTAAATGCATAAACAATTCTGTATTTTTTAAATTTACAAATGGCAAAGAATAAGTTATATTCTTATTTAATTGAATTGCTTTTCCACCTGCATATTTTATATCATGAAATATTTTTTCTTTAAATTTTTCTTGTATCAGAACAGTAGTCCTTTTATTCGTGTTATAACAAACCGGATATGCGTCCTTATACTTAGAAATTAAAACCTCTGTTAAACTGTAATCTATCCCTTCAACTAATAGCATTGAAGCAGCTTTTAAAGTTTTATCTTTTTTTACGATATCCTCTCTATAGTCTAGACACTTCATAGCACAGTTTAAAGAAATTGAACCAGCACATTCAAGAGCATGTATATTGCCTACAGAAAAGCCCATCAAGTAATCCGGTTTAAATCCCTCCATAATAAGAAAATTTACAAGTGCCAGATTTAGAATAAATGTACATTGTTCTATATTTTTTACTCTTTCTAAACTTTTAAGCATTAAGTTTATGCATTCTACATTACTTCCTATATGTTTTAAGGTATTTAAAACATTTCCTTTATAAACATCATAGTTTGTCACTGAATCATTAGAAAAAATTAAATTTCTGCTATAGCCAGAAAATATAAATGCTATTTTATTCAAAGATTATCACCTTACCTTATATACAGTATACTTTATTTTATTACTTCCGTACATGATTTGTCAAATAAAAAATATAATTGGTTATAGGTATTGACTATCATATTATTTTTCTGTTATAATAGTAAAGTAAAAATTAGCTGGAGTAACTCAGTTGGTAGAGTACATCACTCGTAATGATGAAGTCGAGAGTTCAAGTCTCTTCTCCAGCTCCAAAAAGATTATGCAGCCTTAAAAAACTGCATAATCTTTTTTATTATTTATTTTACAACGACTTCAGTAATCGTTAATTTACTTCCATCAATACGTAAATTTGCTCCAATAGGAATAGTCAAAGGATTGCTTAAATGTCCTGCATGTACATTATAGACTATTGGAACATCAACATCCTTAAAAACGTCAAAAGCTGCATTTAATAAAGCTTCTTCCTGTCCTGTTTCAGAAGTTAAGGCTCCAATCACTATTCCCTTAATTTTATCAAAGTTTTTATTTAACTTGATTTGCCATAAGGCAGCGTGCATTCGATATGGTTCTTCTTCATTTACTTCTTCAAAGAACAAAATTTTATCAGTAAGATCTATTTCATAAGGAGTACCCATCAAATGTTGAATCTCCCACAAATTTCCCCCAACAACTCGACCTTCTGCCTTTCCAGGCTTAAACACTTTAAAAGGAGAATTATCATCAATATTAACAAGTTCTGTTTCAGATTTCGAATTCATAAGCATATTAAATAAAACTTCAAATGTTTTTTCTTGCTCCCAATTAATGGATGCCCCAACCATCGGACCATGAAATGTTATTACTCCAGATTTTTCAAAAATCGGAACCATTAATGCTGTTTCATCGCTAAAACCTACAAATATAGGCTTTTTTTCACGAAAAGATTCAAAATCTATTTTATTAAGTGTATGAATGGCGCCATAGCCACCCCAAAAAGCAAAAATAGCTTTAACCTCCTGATTCTTTACAGCCTCATTAAATAAATCTGCTCGAGTTTGCTCTGTTCCATCGCCCAAACATAATTTATCACTTGGTTTAAAAATATTTTTGGAAACCAAAACCTCAAACCCTCTAGCTTGTAACTTCTTTGTTATTAGACTTAATCTAGTCTCTGCTAAAATTTTTTCAGTTTCATTTTCAGTTATAGAACTTTCAACTATACAAATTTTATCTCCCACATGCAATTTGTTAGGTGCAAGCACAGTTTTTTCAAGAGCATTAGCATTTAAATTTATTGTAATAAAAAACAAAACTACCAACACAAATAAAGATAACATCTTAAAACAAAATTTCATCTAACAACACCCTTTTTTCAAAATCATTAATTACAAAGACCTAATTATTACATAATTTATTAAAATAAAAAAAGCCAATAATCTTTAAAATTTATTGGCTTCAAATATAAAAAGTTGGCATCTTCCTATTTTCCCGGGCCGTCACCAGCCAAGTATTTTCGGCACCACCAGGCTTAACTT
>CAKSIH010000016.1 GCA_934462705.1 uncultured Eubacteriales bacterium
CAATTCTTGATCTTCAAACATGTACATAAACTCCTTTAAAAATATTCGGATATTTAAAGCGACAAAAACGCGTGCAAGGTATAGCCAATCTGCTTTCATCCCTTACGCACGTCTAAAATCACCGCTTGTAAATTTACACAAAATAATGTATAATTAAAAAGTTATGGTGTCGTTTTTGCGATTGTGAAGGGTAGGTCGTTTACCTTTTGCAGGAATTAAGTGGTCCTAAGCACTTAATTCTGCCATGACATTTTTTATTTTAAATTCCGTAGTTTAGATATAAACTCTTAAAATCAAATAAGTCAAGTTAAATTTTAAACTTTGTTTAAGTAAGATCTAATTAACAAAAAGTCTTTTAAAATATGCTTTAACCAAATTGGCAAATCTATTAAACTTTCTAGTTAAACGAATTTTCCATTCTTCTACTTTTGCTTTGCGAACCATACGATAAAAGTTTTTAGGATTTATTTCTTTAACAATAGTGCTTATAAACTCATCTGGTGTAGGTCTGCCATTTGGAAAAAGTCTATTTCTTACTATATGGGCTGATAGGTTGTCTGATTGAAGTAAAAACTTTATAACCTTGTGATAATATAATAAATCTTCAAATACCTTTTTAGGAGGGGTCCCAGTCATTTCGCATAGTTTTTCAAACTCAATATTTATGTCTCCATCTTTGTTATTGTTATTTTCCATATTTTAAACCTCTTTTTCTACAGTTTTAACACATTTTAATTTACAAATTAAAACAAAGGTGTTTATGCATATTAAATTCAAATAAATATATTAAAGCTATCCTTAGCTTACTTTAATATGTTTCGCTGACTTTATTTTATAATAAACCTTACTCTAATATTGTAGAGGGTATTACATTAAGAAATATCATAAGTTTCTCCTTTCATCATTTAGCAAAATAATTTCTCTATTTAGCTTTTTGGCATAGTTTATGGTGTAGTAGGTTCCACCGTATTTTCTGCCATCCCAATAAGCTATTACAAACCCGGAGTGATTGACCATATGTTTATTTCGCTTTAACATACAACCGTTTTCATATTTTTCTGATAGATAAACAGTTTTATCAGCGTCACTTTTTATATCTTCATAAATTCTTTTATTCTCATAGTTCCATTTATCAGCTTGATCTTTGCATGGAATTATGAGGATTAGTTTTATTTGTGGGTAATCTTCTCTTAATTCAATTATAGTTTGGGCAGCTAACGTATCAAACCCAAGCGCACCTCCTGCTCCGTAATAGATCACACCTTGATTTATAAGTTTGATTACTTCTCCTATAAGGGAGTTTTTAATTGTAAATATTTTATTTTTAGGCAAATTTCTATGTCCTGTAAAACAACAAGTCTTAGTTAACAAAATATTTTCACCCTTTCTTATTAATAAAACCAATTACTCTTCATTGATGTAATATTGGCTATAAAAAATGGTAACCTATAATTAAGTTACATTTATGAGGTGTTAAAAATGAAAATAATAAAATTTCGTAATCATAAAAATATTATTTCTAATAGATTAATGCAGATAAGAGAAAAGAGACAGATTTCTCAACAAGATTTAGCAACTAAAATGCAAACTATGGGTGTAAGTATAGACCAGCAAGCCATTAGTAAAATTGAGCTAGATAAAAGAATTGTGACAGACTATGAATTGATTTGTCTATGTAAGATATTAAATGTTGAAACGAAAGATCTGACAATGGATATATCAGAATAAATAGAAGTAGTAATTTTTCTCGAACTTTAACGTTTCATTAACGTAATGCTATCTCAAAAAAGTGGTATTGTCAATATATAATTACGTTAATGAGGTGTTGAACTTGAAATCTATAAAATTCTATGGGCACAAAAATATAATATTTCAGTCATTGCCAGATCTTAGAAGAAATAAAAATTATTCTCAACAAAAATTAGCAGCTAAAATGCAGCTTTTAGGTGTAGGAATAGACCAACAAGCTATTAGCAGAATTGAGAGAGACAAAAGGAGTGTGACAGATTTTGAATTGATGTGTATGTGTAGGATATTGGATATTACAGCAGAATGCTTATCCGCTGAATTCTTTTTTAAATATTTAGACGAACAGATTAAAAATAAAGGAATGATAAAAATTGGCAGATATCAAACTTTTTGAGATTGGAAATGGTACTAAAGAGTACAAAGGTGAGAATGTAGCGCTTGAGAAAGAACTTCAAAATATTATAGAGAAAAATATGAATACATTTTTTGGTGTAACGTTTCTCGCATCTGAATATAGCACTACAGATGGTGGACGCATGGACAGCGTTGGTATTGATGAGAATAACTGTCCTGTTATTTTTGAGTATAAACGTTCTATAAAAGACAATGTTATTAATCAAGGGCTTTTTTACCTTAACTGGCTGCTTGATCATAAAGATAGTTTTAAAGTTCTCGTCATAAATAACCTTGGTCTTGATAAAGCAAATGACATAGACTGGTCAATGCCAAGAGTTATTTGCATTGCTGGTGATTTCACAAGGTATGATGAGTCTGCAATTAAGCAAATGGATAAAAACATAAGTCTAATAAGATATAAGAAATTTGGGGACAATCTTCTTATGTTTGAGCATGTTAACGAGAATGTTACTAAACCAATTTCTGTTTCGGATTCGAAGAAGGTTAATTCAGACTATACTTTTAAGAAGAATTTGCAAAATACTTCAGAATCATTAAGGACCCTCTATGAGACAATACGAAATTACATACTAAGTCTTGGTGATGACATCACTGAAAATCAGCTGAAAAAGTATACAGCGTTTAAGAAAATTAAAAATTTAGTGTGTATAGAGGTTCAACGTTCTAAAATTATTCTACGTTTGAGTTTAGATGTGAATACAGTGAGTTTTGAGGATGGCTTTTCTAGGGATATGACTAATCTTGGACACTACGGAACCGGTGATGTTGAGATTACGATTACAAGTCGAGAAGACTTTGAAAAGGCAAAATTCCTTATTGACAGAGCATATAATGAAAATTAGCAAAACTTTTTAAAATTCTTAATACCCCATCTTGATACGTTGATGTTCATCAAAATGGGGTGTTTTATTATTTTAAATTTTTATTCACAATAAAATGTAATTATTTTAAATGTACAAGGTTCGACAAACAATTAAATTTACATTGTTTTACAATATAATCGGACGATTAAAACAGGAGTGATGTTTATAAAAAAGTAGTCTTAAAAGCAATGTCCGGATAGGATTTGATTTCCCATGGATGTATATTGTAAAACTTATAAAACTCTAAAAAAATTGTATAGGTGTAAAATACTACATAAAAATTTAAAATTTTTAATCCCGATATTACAGAGCAGCTACTTTAAATTTTCTCAGGCAAAAAATGTAAAATTAAATATTATTATAGTTAATGCCGCAGAGACTTATGTCTTTGCGGCGTTCTTTTGTTTAGACTCTCATTTAATTCTATATGAGTATTCCCGAAATCTTTAAATTAAATAGAAGATTTCGGGAATACATAAAAATTTTAATAATTTAAAATACCGAAATAGCGTCTATTTGTTTTCTTTTCTCGAAATCAGAAAGGAAAGACAAATGGGCGTTTTTTTGTCTGCTATTCGAGGTCCTCCATAGTCCTTCGTTTTTTTGAACATAAATCAAAAATTCGGAGGACGAAAGACATGGAAATAGAATATAAATTTGTTACTGGCGAAAAAGTCTATATTGAAGTATATGGTGAATTCGAAAAAATTATGCTTTAACTTGATAAAAACCTTAAAAATAATGATCGTAAGGAAACCAGAAGACACGAAAGTTTAAGCTTATTTGATAAGGATGAGAATAACATAGATGCAAATGTGGATGTATACGAGGACGTTATAAAGAGTCTTGACAGGGACAAGCTGTATTATGCAATACAAAAGCTAAAACCGCATGAACAGAAATTAATACATAAACTTTATTTGGATAGACAGCCGATGACTCAGGAACAATATGCAAACTATCTGGGCATAAAAGTAAAAAGTGTGCAGGAAAAATCAAGACGAATACGCAAAAAACTTCAAATTTTAATCAAGAAACAGTGGTTATAAAATTTCTTATGTTTTTTAAGTAGTAAGCAAATGATGCAATCTTCGACAAGGTAAATAAAAAACGCTATGCAGATGAATTTATCATTGCGTAGCGTTAATAGTTTTTTGCACGAAAGTATTTCTACTGAGCATAATTCTAGCTATTGTGTATTTTTTTATATTCCGTTCCCCACTGTTCCAAAGATCCAATAATAGGTCGCATAGATTCTCCCAACTCACTTAGGGCATATTCAACTCTTGGCGGTGTTTCAGTATAAACAGTGCGAGTAATGATACCATCTGCCTCCATAGAACGTAAACTATCGGTTAATACCTTTTGGCTAATACCTTCGAGGCTTTTTTTCAATTCGTTAAAACGCCAAGGTCTAGCAAGCAAATTTCTAATAATAAGCAATTTCCATTTGCTGCCAATTAATTGTACAGTTGTTGCAACTGGGCAATCTGGCATTTCTTCTTTTGTAAGCATATTCAAACCTCCGCTAATCCAGCATTATTAAAAGTTTAATGTCATATTTAATTATACTATAATACGCTTGTCTTTGCAATAAATCGACATCGTTATGACAAAAATCAGAATCAATCTGATTTAAGGTCAAATATAGGTTACAAAAAAGTGCGTACTTGTGCCTTATAATGAAGTATATATAATTATAAGTACAGAGAGCAATAAAGCTTTCTGAATATTTAAACGGGGGGTATAGTTATGGCACTTTCTAATTTACATGGATGGAGTAATGGCACCCAAGCACCGACTGCTTGCGGTTCTGCCTGCGGTTCAGGAGATAAACCGGAAGTAAGGGCTTCTGCTTGTGGTTCTGGTGATAAGCCGGAAGAAAAGCCAACTGCCTGTGGTTCCGCTTGCGGCTCAGGTGACAAGTAAACTAACTCTGACATATGTTCTCGGTGAGAGTGTTTTCACCGGGAACATACCCAATATTATTAGATTAAATAAATTTTTATATAAATAGTGAGGTGAACTGCTATGAAACAGTATTTCTCTTTTCAATGGCACATCACAGATGAGTGTGATCAGCGATGCAAGCATTGTTATATTTTCTCGGAAGATAACTGCAAAAAGCCAGACTCAATGACATGGTCGCAAATGAAAGATACCTTTTACAACTGTTTGGACTTCTGTGAAATATATGATCGCCTACCATATTTCTATATTACAGGCGGCGATCCGATCTTACACCCGGATTTTTGGAAACTTTTAGGGCTTATGAAACAGCACGATATTCCTTTTACAATTCTCGGTAATCCGTTTCACTTAAATGATGAAGTATGTAGAAAACTTAAAGAATACGGCTGTCAAAAATATCAGCTTTCCCTCGACGGTATGGAAAAAACGCACGACTGGTTTAGAAAACCCGGTAGTTTTGATACCACATTAGAGAAGATTGCGTGTATCAAGAATGCTGGTATTCGAAGTGTGATAATGACAACTATTTCCGGAAAGAACATTGACGAAATCCCTGATATTATTGATTCAGTAGTTACTCATAAAGTCGATGTGTTTGCTTTTGCTCGTTACTGCCCGACCAGTGAAGAAAAAGATATAGATATAGACCCTATGCGCTATAGAGAACTACTAGCTACGTGTGATAAAAAATTCAAAGAATATGAGTTAGCAGGGGTACAAACTTACTTTAACAAAAAAGACCACCTTTGGACCTTGTATGAGTATGAAACAGGAGAATTTAAAATCCCGGAAACTGTGGAAGATGGAATGATTTATAGTGGCTGCAACTGTGGCAACTGCCACTTAACGATTTTACCTAATGGTGATATTTATGCTTGCCGCCGAGTACAAAATAGCAAAGTTGGAAATATTTTTGAGGATAGAATTGCTGATATATGGATCTGTGAAATGGAAGCCTATCGGGACTATGACAAATTCAAGAAATGCTCAAAATGTGAATTAAAAGCGTGGTGTCGAGGTTGTCCGGCTGTCGCAAGTGGAGCGCATGGAGATTTTTATGATACTGACCCACAATGTTGGAAGGATGTGTGATATAATGGAATTAATAGAACAAATAAAAAAAAGGCGATCTATCCGTAAATATAAGAATAAACAAATCCCACGTAATGATTTAGAAAAAATCATTGAAGCTGGTACCTACGCTTCCAATGCCGGTGGTGGTCAGCGAAGCATGATAGTTGGCATACGCAATCAAGGACTTGTGGAGAAACTAGGCAAGATGAATATGGCACATTTTGACCGCAGTCGGTTGATCGGCTCCTATGTTTCCAAAGAGCAGCCAAGCGTGATAGATGACCCAACCATCAAAAGTGGATTTTACGGTGCACCTTCACTTTGCGTTGTATTTGCTCAAAGGGATTTTTTATTCGGTATTCCTGATGCATTTTGTTGTGCCGAAACTATGCTTATGGAAGCGTTTGATCTTGGAATTTCTTCCTGCATTGTGTCCCGTGCAGAGGAAACCTTCGATAATAAAATCGGTGAGGCTTTCTTGCGCGAATGGGATGTGCCGGAAAATTATATAGCTCGCTGTTTTGTAACACTCGGTTACTGTGATGGTAAATATCCAAAATCTAAGCCGAGAAAAGAAAACAGAAGTAAAATCATAGAATGATGGTGAGACAATGAACCAGACTGAAAGACGAATTTTTCTAATTCAAAAGCTTATTAAAGAGCAGCCGAGGTACAAAGATTTGCAGATACCGCAGGATATAGACGAACAAAAGCGTCTACTCCGTTCTCTTATGAATATCCGTATGCCGAAAAGCATCAGCGATGATTTTTTGAGAGTGCAGGATGAATACTTACGAGAAGAAATTGCCGCAAAAAGTATTACTGATATTGCAGATTTATCTCACATATCAGAGGGACTTTATCTATGGCAGGGCGACATCACTACGCTTCGCTGTGATGCTATTGTCAATGCTGCTAACAGTGGCATGACTGGATGTTATGCTCCTTGCCACTGTTGCATCGACAACTGCATACATACCTATGCTGGAGTTCAGCTTAGACTTGAATGTGCAAGGTTGATATCTGAACAAGGCCACGAAGAAGAAACAGGAAAAGCAAAGATTACGTCTGCTTACAATCTACCATGCAAGTATGTTATTCATACTGTAGGACCGATCATTTCGGACCGAGTAACAAATACAGATGAGAAACTTCTTGCATCCTGCTATTGCTCCTGTTTAGAGCTTTGTGAGAAACACGGTATAAAAAGTATTGCTTTCTGCTGTATCTCTACAGGAGAGTTCCGGTTTCCAAATGATAAGGCGGCAGAAATTGCGATACAGACTGTGAAAAACTGCAAAGAGGAAACTAGCAGTAATATAGAGGTGATTTTTAATGTATTCAAGGATGCCGATTACAAAATCTACAGGGAATTACTCACAAGAAATTGAAAAATTGCAAAAGTCACTAGATTTAGCCGAAGCTATTGTTATCGGTGCGGGTGCAGGGCTTTCCACCGCAGCAGGCTTTACCTATTTTGGTGAACGTTTTCATAAATATTTTGCAGACTTTGAAAACAAATATGGTTTTCACGATATGTATTCGGGTTCGTTTTGCCGTTACGATACGCTGGAAGAATATTGGGCATATTGGAGTCGATTTATTGTAGTAAATCGTTATATGGAGGCACCTAAGCCTGTTTATAATGAACTTTTTGAACTTGTTAAAACCAAGGACTATTTTGTAATTACCACAAATGTAGATCATTGTTTTCAAAAAGCAGGCTTTGACAAGAAACGATTATTTTACACACAGGGCGACTACGGTTTATTTCAATGTAGTGAACCGTGCTGTCAGGAGACCTTTGAAAACGAGGATACAATTTTGAATATGGTAGATATGCAAAATGATATGTGTATTCCGACTGAACTGTTACCTGTTTGTCCCCATTGTGGCAAGCCTATGACAATGAATCTGCGCTCAGACAATCGTTTTGTTGAAGATGCAGGATGGTATATAGCAGCAGGACGTTATGAAGATTTTCTCAAGGATAAGGAAAATCTGAGAGTTTTGTTTTTGGAGCTGGGAGTTGGCTACAATACGCCGGGCATTATCAAATATCCATTTTGGCTCATGACTATGGAAAATCCGAAAGCTACCTATGCATGTGTAAATTTCTCAGAAGCTGTTTATCCTACTGAGCTCGAACGACAGTCTATTTGTATTGATAGTGATATTGCAAGGGTTTTAAAAGATTTGAGGTGATACTATGCACGATATATGGAATCCTTGGCATGGGTGTGTAAAGTGTAGCGAAGGATGTCAGCATTGCTATATGTATTTTCTTGACCGTGTTCGGGATCGCAATGGTGCGGATATTTACAGGACAAAATCGGGATTTAGCTATCCCATTAAAAAAAATAGAAATGGCAGATATAAAATCAAAAGCGGCGAGCTGATACGTGTTTGTATGTCCTCGGACTTCTTTTTAGAAGAAGCGGATAAGTGGCGAGATGAAGCCTGGGAGCTTATACGTGAGCGTAGTGATGTAAAATTTTTTCTGCTTACAAAACGCCCTCAAAGAGTAAAGGACTGCCTACCAAAATACTGGGGCGATGGATGGGAAAATGTCTTTCTTAATGTCACTTGTGAAAATCAACATAGGGCAGATGAGCGCATTCCTATCTTGCTTGATTTGCCATTTAGACACAAAGGCGTTATGTGTGCTCCCTTTATTGGTGCGGTCAGCATTGAAAAGTATCTAGGAGACGGACGGATCGAGCAGGTTATTTGCGGTGGTGAGAATTATGATGGAGCAAGACCATGTAATTTCGATTGGGTAAAAAATCTGAGAGATGAATGTGTCTTACATAATATTACGTTTTGCTTTATTGAAACAGGAACAGTATTTATTAAGGATGGAAGACGGTATCACTTACCAAAAAAACTCTTACAGAGCGAGATGGCATATAAATCTGGTATGAATTATGTTGGTAAGCCGATTGAATGGAAGCTGACAGATCGTTTTGGTGTGGAGATACCGCAAGATGAATTGTATGTCCCACACTACCGTAGTTATTGCGAGCATTGTGCAAGCAAACTTATTTGTAGTGGCTGTTCAGATTGTGGTAAATGTGGGAAGTAAACTAATTGCTTATTTATTGTTTTTAACATATAAATATATAAATTGATTGTTGTCACAGGAAAAACTGTGGCGTTTTTATATAATTTTACATCAACAATGGCTATGCTCAAAAAGCATAGCCATAATTTTTTAATTTTTTGAGGGGGTAAAGCCGTTTTCGTGGCTTATATATAGAGACGTTTTTCTGAGTCTCGGAAATGAGGTGACAAAGATGGTAAAACACGAATTAAAAATTACAGTTAGTCGACCAAACGAAGAACCAATAAGTATGGCCCAGTTCAAAAGACTTCCAATTATTGAAAGAATGCGTGGCAGATGGTTTGGAAAATCACAAAGATTGATGGTCATTGTGCCAAAGGACAGCGTTCAGAAGATTGAAGTTAAGGAGGTATAAATTTGGCAAACAGTAATTCAAAGATGCCGATAAAAGCAATACCCTATCAGCATCAAGAAAATGCATTCAGATTTGTAATGGACAAATTTGAAAACGGTGGTGGAGTAGCTCTACTAATAGAAATGGGCTGTGGCAAGAGTCTCATATCCGTGGCAGTTGCAGGGTCGTTATTTAAGGCAGAAAAAATCAGAAAACTGCTTATAGTTTGCCCTTTGTCTATCTGCGGAGTATGGGAAGAAGAATTTTCGAAGTTTGCAGATTTTGACTACAGCTTGAACATCCTTAAAGGCACATCTAATAGGAAGTCAGCTACTTTATACTCGATGAACGGTAACTCTCTGCAGGTGGCTGTTGTCAATTATGAATCAGTATGGAGAATTGAAAGTCAGATACATTCTTGGAATCCTGATCTTATTATCTGTGATGAGTCACATAAAATTAAGACTCATAATATTGCAGCTTCAAAGGCTCTGCATAGGCTGGGTCAAAATTCAAGATACAGAATGATTCTTACCGGCACAGTCATAACCAATAAGGCGATTGATATATTTTCTCAGTACAAATTTTTGGATCCAACAATTTACGGCAAAAGCTTCTATACATTTAGAAACCGCTACTTCGATATGGTCGGATACGGAAATCATACGCCTGTACTGAAAAAAGGGGTGGAATCCGAACTTAAAGAAAAACTACATGGTATTGCGTTTAGAGCAACAAAGGCAGAGTGCTTGGATTTACCGGAAACGACAGACATAGTGCGATATATAGAGCTTGAACAAGATGCCATGAACGTTTATAAGTGTCTTGTGCGAGATAGCTTTTCAGAACTAAAAGATAGCGAAGTAACTGCAACAAATATTCTTACTAAGCTGCTGCGTCTTTCTCAGCTAACCGGAGGATTTTTAGGTGATGACGAAGGTAAAAAGATGCATCAAGTAAGCACCGCTAAACTCCGGGCACTTGAAGATATCGTGGATGATGTTACTTTAAGTGGAAAGAAATTGGTTATTATAGCTCGATTTATTTCGGAGATTGAGGCAATTGAGGATTTGCTTTCTAAGAAAAAGCTTAAGTTTTCAATTATCACCGGGAATGTAAAAAATCGCAGCGAACAAATTGAGAAATTCCAGAATGACTCAGATGTGCTTGTATTTGTAGGACAAATTGCAACAGCGGGACTTGGAATAACGCTCACAGCTTCAAGTACGATGGTATTTTACTCAATGGATTATTCAATGAGTAACTTTGAGCAGACAAAAGCTAGAATTCATCGTGCAGGGCAGAAAGAGAACTGTACTTACATTTACCTCATAGCAAAAAATACGGTAGATGAGAAAGTATTAAAAGCACTTAAGAAAAAATGTGATCTGGCTTCATCGCTAATTGATGATTACAGACAAGGCTTAAATCCATTTAAAACAGAAAGGACATAGAACTATGGAAAATACAGTATTTGGGAAAGAAGAGAATAAAAACGCAGGCATATTGCCTGAAATTTCAGAAAATTATTGTGTGCGAAATGGGTGCGGTGACTCGCCGCTGTTTGAACTGGCCGATAGATTGAAATCCCTAAAGGAAGATAAGAAACAAAAAGAACTGGAGCTTCGTAACATAAACGACATGATATTTGAAGTAGATGCAGCACTCTCTGAACTCATGATACTAAAGGAAACACAAAACTTTACCCGTAGTGGTACTATGTTTTGCCTGACAACGAGTACAAAAGCATCCGCAGTATCAGGATTTAAGGATGAACTGTACTCAAAACTTCGTGAAAAAGGCTATGGAGATTTGATACACGAGACTATAAACGCAAATTCATTGTCATCCTTTGTGAAAGAGCAAATCAATGAGAATGATAACCTACTGCCGTCATGGCTTGAGGGTCTTGTTAATGTGTTTGAGAAAAATACAGTTGGAGTCAGAAAGGCAACAAAATAATAAATTTCGGAGGAACGAAAAATGAATGAAAACAAAGAGTTAACAATTAATAATGGATATTTAACTAACTTGAACTTAGAAAACAATTTAAGTAATGAACTGGCAGGACTTGATAGTGGATTTGAGCGCATAAAAATCCCGGCAGGTGGGAGTCTTAACTTCGAAAATCCTAACCTTGAAAATTCGGACGAGCCTACATTTACAAAAGAATTCTCTGCAGTAATTTTGTACCATCACCCTTTATTTACCTACTATGAAAACAAATATAATGGTAGCAGTAATCCACCAGACTGTTGCAGTTTTGATGGTGTTATCGGCACAGGAACTCCGGGAGGAAAGTGCAGATATTGCAAATTAAACGCATTCGGAAGCGGCGAAAACGGATCCAAGGCATGCAAAAATAAGCACAGACTGTATCTTCTGCGTGAAAATCAGATATTCCCAGACGTTCTCATACTACCGGCAAGCTCTATACAAGAACTTTCAAAATACATCAAAAGATTACTTTCACTTGGAAAGAGGTCGGATTCAGTTGTCACAAAGTTATTTCTTAAAAAGGCGGTAAATAAGACAGGAATATCATTTTCAAAGGTACATTTCTCTCTCCAAAGATGTTTAGAACAAGACGAAAAAGATAGGCTTCAGCCATTTATCGAAGAAATTAAAAGTCATGTTGAGGACGGTTCTGGTATTTTTGGGGAGGTCATTGAATAATGAACTATAAATTAGTGAAAAGCACAAATGGAATTGAGGAATATTTAAAAGGACATAATCTGATGGGTCTGGACATCGAAACTTCTCCATTCGATAAGTATCGTAAAGACGAAAAAGCAGCTCTTGATTCGAATAAATCTAAGATTGTCGGTATCAGTATCTCAGTGGAAAGTGGTACGGGGATATACATTCCCCTCTGCCACCGGGATTATAAAAATGCAAACTTTGATGCGGTCTGGACATATGTTAAAGAGCATATTTTACTTGACAATAGCAAGACAGTTGTAATTCATAATGCAGCGTTCGAGAGTGCTTTTTTCTACGCTTTGGGCGTGGTTATGAAGTGCAAGGTTTACGATACAATGGCCGCAGCACAGTTAACGTTAAAAACTAAAACAGAGTTTAGGAAGTTGTCTGATAGTGGTCTTAAAAAACTAGTACCTGAACTTTTAAAGGAGAATTTACCAACCTTCGGTGAAGTTGTGTCGCAGGCAAACAAGCCTAATATTAGTAAAAATTCAGTGTGCGACGTGGGTGCAGGCTCAGCCTGCTTTGATGAACTTAGTCCCGATAACTCTGAAACTGTTAGATACGTCTGTTCCGACAGCGACTATGCTTTGAGGCTCTATCACTTGTTTAATAAGTGGTTTGATGAGAATTTATCAAAACACCGATTCATAGTTGAGGAAATTGAATCTCCAACTGCTGTATATGTTGGTCTTATGAAACATAACGGCTTACTTGTAGATATAGATTTGCTGAAAGAAAAGCAGTCTAAGGCCTTAGATATAATTCGACAGTTAAAAGAGGATATTTCGCTTCTGACAGGTAATGTAAATGTCGGTTCTAATGCCACTACTAAAGAATTCAAACATTTTCTCTTTAATAAGCTCGGACTTCCTGTTCTAAAAACAACACAAAAAAACAAGGAAGCTGCGGATGATGAAGCATTTATCCTTTTATCCTCGTATTGTAAGGAGCATGAACCTGAGTATGCGCCGCTATTTGAGATCATCAAGGAATATCGCAAATGGGGAAAAATTAAGTCAACGTATATAGACGGCTACCTTAAATATTTGAATCCGGCAACTGGTCGAATACATCCCGATCTCTTCCCTCTTGGAACCGAGACGGGACGATTTGCAAGTCGTTATCCCAATCTTCAAAATTGCCCTCGTAAGGATAATGATCCGATTGGTGTTAGAATTTTTTTCATTGCACCAAAGGGTAAAATTCTGATGTCGCTGGACTTTTCGCAGATTGAACTTCGTGTCGGAGCGTTTTACTGCCGAGATGAAGCTATGATGGAAACATACAAAAGTGGCGGAGATATTCACGCAAAGACAACATCTGTAATTTATAAAATCCCATTCAAGCAGGCGATAGATAAAAATGCACCGCAATATAAGGAACGCAGGACAATAGCAAAAGCGTGTAATTTTGGGGTATTCTTTGGATTGTTTCCTAATGGACTGCTTAGAAGTCTAAAATTTAAAGCAGGACTTGATGTAACTCTCGATGAATGTACTGAGATTATAAAAAATCTTAAAGCCGGGTACCCTCAGCTTGAAACTTGGCAGCGTAAGGTAAAAGTCAAGGCAAGGTTTAATGAATATACGGAAACGTATCTAGGCAGACGGAGATATTTACCCAATATCATCTCGCAGGAGTGGAATAAGAAGAGTTTTGCTGAAAGACAAGCCCTGAATACTCCGATACAAGGAACTGCAGCCGATATTTTAAAGTTAGCAATAGTCAGGATACTTTGTGGCTTGCCAGAAAGGCCGTGGCTTAGACCCTTGCTTCAGATACACGATGAATTGATGTTTGAGCTGCCGGAGGAGAAATTAACAGAGGCAGTGGACTTTGTTAAAAAATGCATGGAAACAAAGCCGTTTGAGGACTTTGATTTGCCTCTTGTGGCTGAGGCTGCTGTTGGAACAAGATTTGGCTCACTTAAAGAAATGGAGGGCGGCCAGAGAGCCTCTGTGGCAGAGTCGCCGTAGACAATCGCTCCGCGTTGCTTTCAATTAGATTACTTAAAAAATAAAATTTATGAGAAAGAAGGAAAATAAAATGGATTTAGGACTTAAAAATGCCGAAGGATATTACGATTTAAAAGCGTATGAAGCTATAAAAAATATGAGTAAGCATGAAGAAAGAAAATTTAAAAATATAGTATATATCTGCTCGCCTCTTAGCGGTGACGTTAAGAGAAATCAAAACAAAGCTTGCGGATACTCTAGATTTGTAGTTTCAAAAGGATACATTCCAATAGCAATCCACCTTATGTTTCCTCAATTTATAGATGACGATAACAAAGACGACAGAAGTAAAGCTATTAACATGGGATTAGAGATTTTATCAAGATGCGATGAGCTTTGGTGTTTCGGAAAAAACATGAGTGAAGGAATGCTAAAAGAGCTTGAATTTGCTAAAAAATATATGATTAAAATAAGATACTTCACAGACTGCTGTGATGTGTTACCTAAAAAGGAAGTGGTTTAATATGACCACCAAGGATTTTTTAAGTGAAATTTATAAAGGCTGTGATGCTGGATTCATAACACTCACGAGCTTGCCCAGTAGACAGACTAAATGGTTCAAGGTAGTGGAAATCGAGAAGATTGCAAAAACTGCTGAGATTATCGGGCAAAAAACAAATGTATTTTTTGGCGTGGGACTGAGAAAGAAGATACTTTCAAATGGTCTTAGAGGAAGCGAAAAGGATATATCGTGTATTACGACTTTGTATGCCGATATTGACGTTAAAGGTGATGCTCATGCTCAGAAAGCTCTGCCGGAAACAATAGACAATGCTGTTAGCTTTTTAAATAACTTAAAAATAAAGCCGAGCATAATTGTAAGCTCTGGAAATGGAATTCACAGCTACTGGTTACTGGATAAGCCATTCAAAATTGAGACCGAAGAGGATAAAAACTATGTTGCCCATATATTTAAAGGCTTCGGGAAATATGTGAACTGTGAGGCAAAAAATCTAGGCTGGAGGCTCGATAATGTTTATGATTTAGCTCGTATTCTAAGGGTACCGGGTACTATCAATCACAAACTAAAAAATAATGTGAAGTGCGAAGTTATACAAAGTAATCTATATAGATATACCTTAGAAAGTTTCAATCAGGATATGCATTCGCACGGTACTGTTTGCAATGCCCATAAAAATCCACAGGGAGTGGAAAAATCGGTTAAAAATTGTGAATTTCTCAAATATTGCGTAGACAATGCTGCTGATCTGCCGGAACCTATGTGGCATGCTATGATTACAAATCTTGCTCCGATTAAGGGTTCAAGTAGATTTATACATGAATTTAGCAAAAGTTACCCAAGGTATAACTTTGATGAAACTGAAAGAAAAATTCAGCGAGCCATAACGGAAAATAAGCCGCACACTTGTGAATATATTAGAGAGAATCTTAACTTTGATTGTGGTAAAAACTGCTTTGTGAAAGCTCCGATTGTTTATGGCTTGCCGAGTCTTGAAGAGCGTTTTAAAGAACTGGTTTCAAGGGAGAAAATCTATGTAGAGGATGTTTTGTCAACAGAAAATATGAAGCTCTGTGCATGGGCGAAATCAAACCTACCCTCAGAGTATGCAAAACTGAAGGTTAAACTGAAAGGAAAAATTAATCTACGTGATTTTGAGAAAGCTGTAAGACATGAAGTGCATCGTCCCAGTGAAAGCAAAAGCGAAAAGTCCAGGGTCTTAAAGCTGGAAAATGTTGAAACCTACGAGGCAGTTATACCGCAGAGCTGGAACGTTTCGATGAATCACGGTGTTCAAAAGATACTGAGGAACAATACTTCAGATGAATTTGTAATGGTGTGTTCGTGTCCGTTAATTATCTCACGCAGGTTTGAGAATATCGATGACGGGACTCAGAAAATTGAAGTTAAGTTTTTAAATCATAATCATTGGAAGACTATTATTGCACCCAGGTC
>CAKSIH010000017.1 GCA_934462705.1 uncultured Eubacteriales bacterium
AAAAATGAAAAAAATAAACATGAAGAAAACGGTAAGTACAGTATTAATTGCGGCCATGCTGGCAAGCGGCGCCGGCAACGCGTTTGCCATAAGTAAAGAAGAATGCGAATCAGCGTCAAACTGCATAGTTTATGACGGTGGTTCAATAGATTTTGACTATAAAGAAATTTTTGTACCTAACGACAAAAGGGCTGAGTTCAATGAACAGCAAGCTCTCTTAGAGAAATCTGCACATAACTTAAATTTAATTAAAACTGGATTTATATCTGCAGCTGTTGCATTGCCTGCAATTATTGTATCCATTTTACCAATCTTGAAACACTATAAAGACTATAAAAAAATGCAGAATGATTTAGGAGTTTCATTGCTAAAAAGAGAGATAAAAAATGCAAAATTAGAACTTATTAAAAACCAAAGTTCAAATGAAAATTTATATGAAACACAAAATAAAATTGATAATTTAGAAAAAGAAATAGATAAAATAAATACGAATTTTAAAGGTTCAGATAAAGACAAAAAACTTTCTATAAAATTCATTTTTGCCTACTATGAAGCTTTATTTTTAGCATTTTTGAGTTGTTTGGGTATGAAATTAGTCATTCCTAAAATTGTAGAAAGTAGATATCGTAGCTACGGAGATGGATGGAAGTTTGATAAGGATGGCAATCTGCGTACTAATTTCGTTTACGAAAATAATAACTTAAACTGAATTTTTTAATATCAAAAACAAGGAGAATTTTATGAAAAAGTTAATATTAAGTGGTTTATCATTAGTTTTGGTAGAAGCAATGCTGGCAAGCGGCGCCGGCAGCGCGTTTGCCATAAGTAAAGAAGAATGTGAATCAGTGTCAAACTGCATAGTTTATGATGGTGGTCCAATAGATTTTGACTATAAAGAAATTTTTGTACCTAACGACAAAAGGGCTGAGTTTGATGAACAGATGAATATAGCTGGGCAAACAATTTTAAAACATATTACATCTTGGAATCTATCAAATAAAGCTCTTTTAATAGGTTCAATTATAAGTTTGATACCCTCATTCAAATTTTTAGTAAAAGATTTACATAAATTACAAAATAAACTAGGAATCACAAAAAATACACAAGAACTAAAAACGAAAAAGTCTAGGTTAAAAATAGTTAAAGGACAAGATGAAGATTACGATAAACTAAAAAAGGAAATAGATGTACTAAAAAGCGAAATTGCTTTAAAAGATTCTGGAGTAATTAAAAATCAACTATTAAAATCTATGGCAAAAGGTGGAATAATATTTGCTATAACGTATATAGTTAATTTAATTATAGGAAAAAAAGAATTTCCACAAATAATGGAAAATATTAAAAAAGAAAGCAGATCAATAGACATTCTTTATTGCAAATCAAGTGAAGATGGTACTTTCTTTCATTTCAAAGGGAAATAGAATAATAAAGGAATATGGTGAGTTTTTATGAAAAATTTAATTTTAAGTATTTTATCAACAATTATAATATTTTCTATGGTAGGAGCACAGACCTTTGCATATCTACCTATCAGCACTCGTTGTTATGACGATTCAGAATTAACAAAAACAAATATAGCATATTTTAATGATTTTCAAAACTCATGTGCGTGTAAAGATTGTGAATTGGTAATAATAAGGTATGATGCAATATCAGATTTGATAAATGAAGATTCATATAATGTTAAACTAACAAATAATTATAATATTATATGGAATACTTCAATAGAAGCTGTAAAACATCACACTATAAAAAATGCGGGGCTTACACTTGCTGCAGGTGGAAACATTAGTATTGCTGTAATATTTCTAGTTTCCGCTGCATGGAGTGCCCCTGTTATAGTAGGTGTGACATTAGGAAGCGCAGCTATATTGGGGGGAGGTGCCCTTTCTATATATGAAGATAAACAGGAGAAGATTTTTCTTTCAGCTAAAGAATATTCTCAGCATGAAATAAACTTAGCCATAAATCAGCTTAAAATTTTATCTGATAGTATAAGCAAAAAGAAATATATAGGAAACAATTATTTACAATTAGCAATAAACAGAGACGTTATAAATCCTCAAACGTATGCGCAATTTATGTATAAAGATGGAATCAATAATTTATCTAGTGATGCAGATATTGATAAAACAATGAACAATCTTAATGACACCATAAAAGTAATTTTAAAGAATTATGAAGAAGGAAAATACAACTTACATGCAGGTGAAACCTATGCTCCATGGTGGTATAATACAGCAGAAGCAGTGAAAAATGTGACTTTAACTGGTGCAGCACTTTTAGATTTAGCTTTGTTTTTTAATAAAACAGGGAAAATACCAGATTTAAAATCTATTCAAAATAATTTAGAAACATTTGGAGTACCGGCTGCACTAATTAAGAAGTTTGCTGATTTTTATAAGAAAGCAGAGAAACTCTCAAAGAGCGATAAAAAAGGCTTTTGGGCCAAGATGTCTGAAGTAGGTGAAATGTCTATAGATCTTAACTTTTCAGATAATGCTAAGTCTAATATAGATACTGGAAAGCTCTCTGTAAATATAGATAAGGCCAACAGAGTGCTCGATAATGTAAAAAAATCTGCGCCTGCTGCCTAAAATAAGTAAGAGCTATTTTGAGGGGATTATTTTCTTAATTTGAAAAAATATAATTTAATACTGAAAGCAGAATCAAAGGAATAAATTTTCTAATTGCGAATAATCAATAAATTAAAAATAAAAGCCGGTATGTACCGGTTTATTTTTTTGAAATGAAAAAATTTTTTATAGTCAAGAAAGAATTTTTGCAGTTGCATTATTTGAAAAAAGAAATAAGAGCCAGCACATGCCGGCTTAATTTTTTGAATCAGAGGAGGATTTTATGGAGAAAAAGGACCGGCGGATCACTGGAGATAAGCTCACGCATGAAAATGCGGAAAAAATCAATAATTTGCCGCGCACAATGAGCTCCTGGAAACTTAAAACTTTGTATTATTTGAAAAAAGAAAAAAATTAAAGCGGCAGATTTCAGAAATTGAATCCGCCGCTGCTGCTTGTATAGGATCATAATCGATCTGCCAACGATAGTGCGAACAAACCAGTGGCTACGCTGATACAAATCATCAAAATTTTCAATGTGGAAAAATCGGCAACCGATGAAGACTCAATGCTTAAAGTTTTGAATGCCATTGATCAAGATGAGTAAAAATAGAGCATATTTATTTTGATTTTTCTAACTTAACTTAATTTTTCAAGATTTTACTTGGTTGCCCTCGATGGAGCACTGTCTAGGACGAGTTGTGAAGCAATTAGCAAAACAATACGGTCAGGGCCATTAATTTATGATTTAAAAAAAATAGAAAGTTTAGAATATTGAGCGATTATATTTCTTTTAAAGCAGGTTGAGGTCAATATATTTTGCTGTCTTATTAGTCATTTAGAACGGCCGGCTGAGGAAAGTCTTTGAAAAATATGATGATGAAAAAGTCTATATAAATCGTCGCAGCAAAGATGATGTTTGAATATAAACATGGTTTTCCTTATGTCATGGCATAAGGATTTAGATATCGATCAATTTCTTCCTCAGATAGAATGTTCCGTGCTGCAAGTTCATCTCGTACTGGGATGTTCTTAGCAATTGCAGTTTTTGCGATATCTGCTGCCATAGTGTAGCCAATGTGTGGGGATAGTGCAGTAATAACTCCTACGGAGTCATTCATTAAGTAGTTACACCACTCTTCGTTGGCAGTAATACCATTAATGCAATTATCTACAAGTGTGCGTACCGCGTGGGTTAAGCTCTTGATGGATTCAAACAATTTATAGAAAATTACAGGCTCAAAAGCATTAAGCTCCAGCTGTCCGGCTTCAGCAGCCATACCAATAGTTACATCGTTACCCACAATGTTGAAAGCTATTTGGGAAACGACTTCAGGAATAACAGGATTTACCTTACCAGGCATAATTGAAGACCCATTTTGGCGTGATGGCAGGTTAATCTCGTGAAAACCTGTACGAGGTCCGGAAGACAATAGACGTAAATCATTTGCCATTTTGGAAAGATTCAATGCAGCGATACGCACAGTACTGGAAACAGCTACGAAGCTATCCACATTTTGTGTTGAGTCAATTAAATTATGAGCCTGTTCCAATGTAAGGCCACTGATTTCAGAAATTTTAGGCACAATATTTTTTACATAAGCAGGGTCTGCATTAATGCTGGTGCCAATGGCAGTACCTCCCATATTCACATATTTCAGTTCTTGGGGAAACCGCTTTAAGCGCAGCAAATCTCGTTCCACCATAGACTGATAAGCACCGAATTCTTGTCCTAAACGAATTGGAACGGCGTCTTGCAATTGAGTGCGCCCCATTTTTAAAATATGGTCAAACTCTTTTTCTTTTTTGCCCAAAGCTATAACCAGACGCTCCATTTGTTCAATTAAGTTACTCATCAATTTCATCACAGTCATTTTACCCGCAGTGGGAATAACATCATTGGTGCTTTGGCTCATATTCACATGGTCATTAGGATGAACAATACTGTAATCACCTTTTTTGCCACCAAGAATTTCAATCGCACGGTTTGCGATTACTTCGTTCATATTCATATTGTAGCTGGTACCTGCACCACCCTGAATAGGGTCTGTAATAAATTGATCTGCAAATTTTCCTGTCAAGATTTCATCACAAGCGTGTACGATTGCATCACGAATGGATACTGGAAGAGCGCCAGTTTCACAATTCACAATTGCTGCAGCTTTCTTAATTTCCGCTAATGAGTTTGTAAAACGCTTTGACTGTTTTTTTCCAGTAATATGGAAATTTTCTTTGGCACGTAGTGACTGTAAACCATAGTATACATTTTCGTCAATAGCTCGGGTTCCAACCATATCATGTTCAATACGCATAGTATATTCACCTCATAATAAGTAATTATGAAAATGTTTTTCAAAGGGAACAACACCGTTATATAACGGCATTAAGGCTATGCCTACTTAGTGATTCACCTTCCGTTTGTTCTAGTAGATGTATGCAAAAAATGATTCATCCACAAATCACAATTTCATAAACATTATTATACATTACCAAGAGTGACAAAGCAATTGCAAATTTAACAAGTTTAGATTTTTTCAAACAAAAAGGCAGAAGGAATGCGCATTCCACATTCCGGTGTATGCAGCTAGATTTATTATTTTTGCAAACAATAAATCTAAAATGGCTCACTACAAGCGGTTGTGGGATTATCACACAGTTGGTTGAGAAAACTTTTTGTGATTTTAGCAATAACACTAAAAAAAGATTTATGATTAAAATACAAAAAACATGAAAAAATTTTTCTAAAAAAGACATATTGACTTAGCAAAGGCGAAATGCTAAAATATTTCATATAAAAGCAAAATAATTATTCAATTTAACATAAAAAGAAGGTGCTGAAATGGAAAGAGGAAAGACATTTATAAAGAAGTACTTGCACGGCTTTCCTAAGAAAAGCCAGGGCAGGTACAGTACAAAGACGTATCTTTGCACTGTAATACTACTAACAGCGATGATTTTAGGAATATTTACGACGCCGAATTTGCTGCTGGGGCAGTGGCAAAACACGGAGGCGGCAACCACGGACACCTGGAACGGCAGCGCCATAGACACTAGCTGGGCGGGCGATGGCAGCGAGGGCAACCCGTACAAGATTGCAACGGGGGCGCAGCTGGCGGGCCTTGCAAGAAAAGTTAACGGCGGCAATAGCTACAGTGGCCAGTACTTTAAGCTAACCGCGGACATAGACTTGGCTGGCAAAGAGTGGAGGCCGATTGGCATTGGTTATGGCGCTTACTTTTATGGGAACTTTGACGGCGGCAGCCACACTATTTCAAATTTATATATTCATGACGACAATGGCAACGCTGCACTATATGTAGGGCTGTTTGGCTACACAATTAATGGAAAAATAAGCAACCTTAATGTTAGCGGCGAAATTAATCTTAATATAGAAAAGACTTCTTATGTAGGGAGCATTGTTGGAAATGGTAATAGTGATGTTGAGAACTGTTCCAGCTCTGTTAATATTTCTGTTACTTCTACAAGAGCTGTGTATATGGGTGGAATTGTTGGGATGCACAGTTCATTTAAAAGTATAATTAATTGTTATAACACAGGTAGCGTTACGGCTGTTACTAAATCTGGTAGCTATGCTGGTGGTATAGTAGGCTGGGCTGGCTATATTTTAATTGGATGCTACAATACTGGTGAGGTAACCGCTACCGGAGCGGGTAAGGCATATGCAGGAGGCTTGGTTGGGACTCACAATCAACTTGGAAAATCTACAGCTATAACCGCTTGCTACAATATTGGTAAAGTTGCAGCAAAAGTAACATCATCAAATGGTAAGGCCTTTGCAGGAGGGCTTTGGGGTTTGACCGTAGCAAATGAAACGCCTGGGCTGACTGTATATCCAATAAACAACTCTTACTGGCTGAAGGTTGATGGCGGTGTGGAGCATGCCTATTGGGGAGCTGAGAAGGGAGAACCGAGTTACATAGATGGCGGTTCGGAATACGGTAAAAGTGAGGCTGAACTAAAAAGCCCCGAAATATTGGAGTTGTTAAATGCAGCAAGCGATGTTTACGTATCAGACGACAATAACGTTAACGGAGGTTACCCAATTTTGGGTAAAAAGGAAATTACAGAATCTTGGATGACAGTCGCTGATACAAGTTGGCTAGTTGACGGCCAAGGTGATACAGAAGACAATCCGTACATTATTAAAACGGCAGAACAGCTGGCGGGAATTGAAAGTCTTAATAGCTCCACTAACGATTATAGCGGCAAGTACTTTAAGCTGGTAGCGGATATAGATCTGGGCGGCCGCTTGTGGAAACCGATTGGCACGAAATCTACATTTTGTGGCAATTTTGACGGCGACGGCCACACTATTTCGAATTTATATATTAACGACTCGTCCTATCAATATACAGGTCTGTTTGGTAAAATATGGGGAAAAACAACAGACGGCGTAACAGTGGGAGCAACAGTGAAAAACCTTAATGTTAGTGGCAACATTATTAGTACTTTCTCAACAAATGCGGCATATGCCGGTGGAATTGTAGGGGACGTTAACGTTAAGGGTACTATTGAAAACTGTTCCAGTTCTGTTAATATTTCTGTCAAGTCAAGCAGCATTATTTATGTAGGCGGAATTGTTGGCAAATTATCAAATGGCAGTAGCAATCCTCATTATGTTAAATATTGCAGCAACACGGGTACAATTTCTGCTAAAAGTTCAGGTAAAGGGGTCTATGCTGGAGGCATAGTGGGTGAGCACTACAGCACCAATTATATTATTGGCTGCTACAATACAGGCTCGGTTACTGCAAACGGAACAACGGTATATGCCGGTGGCCTGTTGGGAAGATATTATTATGGCACCCAATACATTCAGTACAGCTACAACGTGGGCAAGGTAAGCGCCGAAGGCGAAACTAAGCTGGTTGGCGGCCTGGCCGGTGGGATACTTAGTACAGCAGGTGGGTCTATTAGCATAACCAACAGCTACTGGCTAAGCACCTGCGGCGCAACCGAGGACTACAGCGGCAGTGGCACTACGACAAGGAGTAAAACTAAGGCGGAGCTACAGGAGAGCGATGTGCTTGACAATTTAAACAAAGGCGGAACAATATATGAGGCGGACAAAAAAGTAGTAAACAATGGTTTTCCGGTGTTTAAGTCTAGCACGACATCATCGACGGACACCTGGGACGGCACCACGGACACCAGCTGGACAGGCAGCGGCAGCAAGGCCGACCCTTACATTATTACAACGGGTGCGCAGCTGGCGGGCCTTGCAAGCAAAGTTAACGGTGGCGAAAGCTACAGTGGCAAGTACTTTAAGCTGACCGCGGACATAAACCTGGGTAGCAAACAGTGGACGCCGATTGGAACAGATAGTAATATTTTTCAGGGGAATTTTGACGGCGATGGCAATACTGTTTCAAATTTAAATATTAACAACACGTCCAGCACGTATGTGGGGCTGTTTGGCTACATGCAGTTTGCCACAATAAGCAATCTTAATGTTAGCGGCAACATCACGGCTTGCTTTTCAGGTGGTTGTGCTGGAGGAATTGTCGGGAACTGCAACTACGGCTGTACTATCGAGTACTGCTCCAGTTCTGTTGATATTACTGCTTCAGGAGGGAACTACTTCGGAGGAATTGCGGGGTATCTGAACAACTCAACTATTCAATATTGCTACAACACAGGCAATATTACTTCTGATAGTATTTTAGGAGGTATAGCAGGGCAAGGGAGCTCTGCTACCATAATCGGCTGCTACAATATAGGCACATTGGAGGCTGCAGGCAATGGTTTCTTATGCATCGGCGGCATTGTGGCAATTGGTGGCAATATATACATTAATTATTCATATAATGTGGGCATTTTGAGCGGTACCCCAACTTATAAAGGTGGGCTTGTTGGGTTGGTTGGGAGCGGCGCTGACACCACAACAAACAGCTATTGGCTTGAAGGCTGCGGCGCAACCTATGACTACGGCGACAGCAGCACTGAGATATGGAAAAAAACAGAGGCGGAGCTAAAAGGCACCGAGGTGCTTGACTTGTTGAATTCAAGCACAGAGTACGGACCTTTCTATAAGGCTGATACCGCAAACGAAAATAGCGGTTACCCGGTTCTTTTGCCGAACATAAAGCTCGACGTGGTTTACGTAGACCCTAGCAATGGCGACGATACTAACTCTGGCAACAGCGCGGGATATGCAGTTAAGAGCCCAGGCTTGGCTAAGCGCAGAGTGAACCGTGGCGGAACAATCCGAGTATGCAGCCCTATTACGATTAGCGAAACTGAAACTTGGGACGGCACAGATTGGATGCTGGACGACAAGAAAGTTACGATTGAAGAAAATACGGAAGGCCTTACGATGTTTGATGTGTCGGGAACTCTGACGGTTACGAATTTGAACTTTAAGGGTTCGGGCGCTGCGATTAACAATAATAACGGCACGGTTATTAACCTCACTAAGGTGGAGTTTTTCAGAACCAAGGGCACAAGCTCTCCGATTACAAGCACTGGCACCGTGAGTGTGAGCGGCAAGGTGGTCATTCCGAAGATAATTTTAAGCTCTACTTCAGCTCAAATTACTGGTGCGAATAACCTTACAGATGGCAGCAGCATAGCAATTCAGGGCGCTGAAAATGACCATAAAGTTGTAGAAGGAAGTATGAGCGATGCTCAAAAGGCTTATTTTAAACCGGCCGACAGCGACAACTATAGGCTTATATACAATAATAGGTCTGGTCTGCATTATTATAGAAGGCCTACGTGGTCGGTTAACATTAACACAGACACGCCAGGGCAAATAAAATTAACCCCGACTCTTACTAATTTTATTGACGGTGACAATCTTACAATTAGTGTAGGCTACCCAGAACGTGCCACAAGTTTTACTATGGCGTATAACGACGACGATGCTAGCTGTAAATTTAGATTTAACGACCGTAATTTTGGCTTTACAGAAGCTAGTAATTACTACAGTTCAATTAGACTTACAAGCATCAACAATGGGGAACAAATATTACATTGTGATTACGGTTCCGATGAACCGAAATATGCGGGTACATATACCGGCAAGGTAAAGCTTGAAGGAACGCTGACAGAAGCAACTTAATAAGCGCAGGGTGAGCACGATTTATTGTGCTCACCCTGCGTTTTTGCTAGCAAGGAACGTTAATCTCATATACTGTAATTTTGGGTTTGTATAAAAAATCATTTTAAATTTTATTTTTAGAATAGGTCTCTAAAATTCTGTGCTCAGGTATAGTTTTTATAATAATTTTAACATTAATTCGATTATATCATAGATTGGCCATCATATCAATTTTAGTTTGGTTAATTACATAGGTGGTTTTACTTTTTTAGTATTATAATATCAAATTTAAATTTAAAGAAAATTTATGACGATACTAAAAGTAAGGCCAAAAAATGTTGAAGTTTGTCTTTTTTCGTTTTTTGTGATACAATAATGCATTTAAGAGATGAGGTGCTATTGATGAGCTTTTATTTAGATGAAATTGAATTATATTTGAAGACAAAATTAGAAACACGTTTACGAAAATATGGAGTATCTGATGAATTTTCAAAAAAGTTATATTAAACGTTAGGAAGCAAATATACTCTTTTATTAGTATATTGAATGATTTATGAATTAGAAAAGTCTTATGCGTAATAGGTTTAGAAGATGGTACTTTTTATTTGCTAAAAGCTAAATTAAATATTAAATGTTTTGTTGTAGTTGCTATAAGAAATAGTTTAGTAGAGTCAATACATAGTGTTGATTTTAGAAAAGTTGGATTAATTGAATATATTCCAGGGAACCCAATGAAAGAAGTTACTGCGGAAGCTATTACTTATTTTAACAAAATTGATTTTTGCGAAATGTGTAAAAAAATAAATGCAGTAAATAACTTTGACTATTATCAAAAAATTATAAAATAATATCTTGTATCTTGGGAAGCTTTAAAGCAAATCGCTGGTTCCAATGCTAATAAAATATCTTATTTGCTTATTGAATCAAAAATTCCTAAATTTCCAGAGTTAAATAAAGAGTTAAATAATATGTCTACAGAAAATATCGGTGCGACATCATATTTAGATGGAATGTCTGAAGAGTTGACGGATTTTTGCTAAATATATTGAAAAATATTCGGAATCAGAAATTACCATATTTTTATACTGATAGTTTTAAATATACAACTAGAAACTTAAAAAAACTTATGAAAATAATTGAGTTTGTTCTTACAAATAATGCAATATTTATTACTAATAATTATTGCATAAAAAATGGTTATATTGAAAGAAGAAGGATTTTATGTTGTGCAGAACATAATACAATGAATTTTTTACGTAACTTAAATAATACTACGGGTCTAGGTTATTATCATAAAAATATTTTAAAATCCGTAGGAAAAGAGCACGCAGTGTATATTTTCAAAAAATTAGCAGAATAAATATAATTACATCAAATAAAAATATATCAATGATTTGCTAGATGGTTATATATTTTCACACATCTTACTATCTAAAAGTCATCTCGTGCATTTATATTAAAGTTTGATTGATTAGACGGGCAACCTCAGCTGGCATGCCGCAGTGTATGACCACACAGAACCTGTTGCGTTCATGGTTTAAACGTGGCTTTTTGCTTTATTACTCACGACTAAGCTCTCAGATCCCTTTAGGATTTAATTAATTTTCTTTTGCAGCCTTTATGCACTAATGTACAACTCTAAATAAAAAGTGCACACCTTTTTGGAAATATCGGAGCAAACGTGCTATTGTATCAAAAGTCTAGTGACCAGGCACAATTTCACGTGTCTATTGATACGAGCTGAGAGCCCAGCATTGCTGGGCTCTTTCGCTTTTTATAAAAATTCCCGCAAAATCCATTCGACAGGATTCAGTTAATTTCTTTTGCATCTTTCGTGCTCTAGTGCACACCCACTTAATTATTTTCCGAGCTTTCGTGCACTAGTATGCACACCCCTTAATTTTTTGCCTTGTATAAACCTATATCACGCCAAGTATTTTAAGGGGTTTAACACAATCCTTATATCCTCGATAGTAAACATAGCTTTGCTCCATCGCCATAATATTAAAAACATTCATCTCATGTTTTTTTTGAAATCCCGGTCCTCCTTCGGCATTCTATCTACCACTTCATCAAATTTATTTGCATTATCTCTCTCATCCTTTTTACATGCCTTGTATTCTGGATTTTTCTTTTCTAGATCAGAAATCACATCGTCAAGTCTGCCATCCATAAAGTCTTGTACATCTAATTCAAAATCTGACATTACATTTTTCCTCCAATCATTAATTGAAACACTTGTTTTGATGTTTCCTGATTGCAATAATTCAGCATTTCAACACATTTGAATACTATCTGCTGCGTAAATACCATTCCTGCGGAACATATTAAAAATATTTCGAATATCAAATCATTAAGGTATTCCATCTGCTGCTCGTCAACTTTTTTTATTATTTTCTCATAGCAATCGTCCAGCCTAGAATAATCTACTCTGCTTAAAACTTTATTCTTTAAATGAATCATAAATTCATCATCAAACTGCTTCAAATTATCTAATAAAATTTTCGCTGCGTAAAATTCAGCTTTTGTGTGTCTGTCAGCAATTGACACAGGATTCTCATCTATATATTTTTCTACAATATCAAAATACTGACTTTTTTCACCATCTGTATTGGTTTCACACAGTATATAGCAGTCTCCAAGTATCTCCTGGCATTTTTTATCACTCATCCGAATGGTACTTTGCAAATCCAAAACATTCAAGACCTCTAAAACTGCTGATAAATAATTGTCTAAGAGAAATTTCTTTTCCCCAAGCTCATCTTTCAAAATTTCTATACGTTTACAAAATTTTTTAAATGAATCATAAATATATTCGCAACTTGGGCCAGAGAAAAAATTTTCACAATTTTTAAAAACATTCATGTTAAAACTCCCTTTTTACGTTTCATTGGTGTAATTATATCCTAAAAAAATGTTAAAGTCAATATAAAATTACATTTATGAGGTGTAAAAGTTGAAGACAATAACATTCTGGGGACATAAAAATATAATATATAAAAATCTGCAAAAAGAACGTGCAAAGCAAAACATATCTCAGCAAGACCTTGCAAGTCGTCTGCAAACTATGGGTGTCTGTATTGATCAACAGGCAATCAGCAAAATAGAACTTGATAAAAGGATTGTCACTGACTATGAACTAGCCTGCATTTGTAAGGCGCTTAAGGTTGACGAAAAAACGTTATTAGACAAAAATATACAATGCATGTAAAGGCAGAAAAAATCACCGTCCTTTCTTATCCTTACATGCGCCTCTTGTGTAATTACATATTTTAAGATATAATTAAATAGTTATGGTGTCGCTTTTGCGATTGTGAAGGGTAGCTATCTTACCTTTTGCAGGGCTGATATACTGTGAATATATCAGTCTGCCATGACATTTTTATTATAAATTCCGTATTTTATATAAACTCTAAAAATTAAATAAGTCAAAATATTTTTAAGATAAAAATAAAAAAGCCAGCTCATATCACAGGTTTTAGCCTATCATGAGCTGACTTTGTCTATTTATATTGTCCTATCCCAAACAGTTACTTTAGTAATTACGTCTCGTAGTCGATCTTCGCCAACCATGTATTCAAGTACTTCGTCAGCATCTTTGCAAATTTTCTCGGTTTCCTGTTTATTTGCTTCCGATATACTAATTCCAAAAGCTCTGTGTGTTATGCTATATCTTTTATTCTTCCATTCAAAATCAACCTCGCCACCTTGCTGCATGCACCATTTAAAGTCACTAATGGTTACAAATCTATTTTGTTCTGTAGTGTTTGCTTGTACTAAAGTTTTCAAAATTTTCACTCCTTGGTATAGTTTAAATTCAGGTACGTTGCCGTCTGAATAATTAATGTGTGGACCTAAATGAGGATAACCGTTGTTCCAGTCTACTTCGTGGTCATGTGGGCTAGAGTGCGCCCAGGGCTGATTATGATCAGTGTAATGCCTTTCCATGATAGCACGCCCATCTTCGCCAATTTTCGTTTCGAATCTTTCTCCATTCGGCTTTATATATTCTTTAATTTCACCTGGTATACCTATAAACCTTTGGTCTTGAGGTTTGTTCGGGGAAAGCCGCCAGGAGCCGCCATGCGAGTAGCCCATGCCTTTTTCAGAGAAGATGAATCTGGATTTTTTTATAATTATACCATCTTTTACCGATTTTTGTCCAGTTTGGCACTTTACAAATGCTCTAAGATTACATAATATTTTTAATCTATAAGATAAAAACCAGCTCTTAGTACACACTTCTGCACTATTCTAAGCTGGTTTTCCATTTATATTGTTCTATCCCATACCGTCACTTTAGTAATTACATCACGCAGCCTATCTTCACCAACCTTGTACTCTAAAACTTCATCGGCATTATCACACCATTTCTCAGTCTCAGGTTTATATGCTTCTGAGATACACATCTGGATTTCTGAATTCGGTGTTTTTTGAAGCTTACCGAAAGCACAATATACTTTGTTCTTCCATTCAAATTCAATCTCTCCGCCTCTTTTTAAACACCATTTAAAATCACTAATAGTTGTAAATCTATTTTGTTCTGGTGTATTTGATTCTGTAATTATATTTATTTTCATATCCAAATCCTTTCTGTATAATTTAAATGTTGGTGCCCCATTGGGATAATTTATAGGAGGTCCTGGTAATGGTACTCCTGTTTCTGGATTCCATTCAATCCAGTGGTCATGAGGATTAGAATGTTTGTCAGGACGCTTATGGTCAGTATAATGCCTCTCCTTAGTAGCTTTACCTTCTGGTCCTATTTTAGTGTCCCTCTCATAGCCTCCTTTTTTACCACTATAACGGGATCTATTAATAGTATCAGGTTCCCCAAGATATCTTCTATCATCAGGCTTATTGGGGTTAGGCCTCCAGGCACCGCCATGTGAATTTCCCATTCCTTTTTCTCGAAACGCAAATCCTGACCTCTTTATAATTATACCATCTTTTACCGACTTTTGTCCAGTAAGGTCGTCATCGTAGTGTTGCCAGGAGCTTAAGTCATAATCGACAAAGATTATGTTGCCTTCCATCTCGGGAAACGGTGTGTTATAGCATATTATATTTTGCGGATCCACGCGGCTTAGCAACTCATTATAGCCCGCCATAAAAAACTCTTTTTGGTCAGCACGATTATTATGTGCTGAAACCATATATGTAGAAACAGCTACTGTACTGCCATTTTCAATACCTTCAAAACAAAAATCAAACGTGCTTTTGTCCCCCCAGCTAACTGTGGGAACCACTGAGATACCCTTTGATGCAAAATACGCACCACACCATCGGTTACGAAATGTATTGTACATTTGCAATGGTGTTGCCATGTCAGTATACATACTAAAGTCTGGCGTTAAAATAGCTTTATATCTTTTGACTATTTCGATGTATTTATCAGGGTGTTCCCAAATACACTCGAATTTGTAGTCATACAAAAAGAAATGCACCATGCGGTCAAAATGCTTATCTTTTCCCGCTTTGATGGCATCAAAGCCAATTAATCTTAGCCAATCGAGATCAGCACTGTCAAAATCAAATGATGGTACCATTGGCATTTTATATTTGCCATATTCATAAAATTGATTCCTTAAAAACATCGGGTCAGTCCTGTAATTATAATTCTCTTCTGTCATTAAATTTCCTCCATAAACACATTATATAAATACCTTTAAAATTTGTGCCTGTTGAAGGAAACTAAATCAAAAAAATAAAACCGGCTCACAGCACAGATTTTAACCTCTGCTATGAGCCGATTTTATTTATATATTATTTTATTATTTTCCCAT
>CAKSIH010000018.1 GCA_934462705.1 uncultured Eubacteriales bacterium
GTGGAGGACAGGCGCATACACTGTCATAAAAGGAGTGGTCACGGCAGCGAAACCTTTGTGCAGGGGATACAGAATTCATGTAAACCAGTACCTATACTTTCGTACCTAGTATAAAAATAGGGAACATAAGGGAAAAATAAGGAATTGAATAGGTTTAATTAGTATGGGCAGTGCCGATAGGCGCTGCCCTTTTGCATTTTCTACAACATCTCTAATTTCAGTATGAAAACTCTGGCTATTTCCACTACTGACATCCAGTTTTCCCAGCGTTATTGTATTAAATGTAAGGAGGACATAAAAAGAAATGTCCAGAAAAAATAATAAATGCGAAATGCAGGAGGAAAACGATATGTGTAGAAAATTAATCATTACAAACGAGATCTTTTTAGGAAGCAGACCGATATGTTTTGAGGCTTACAGCTTACCAAAAGGAGAGGTCGTGGAGCTGACAGAAAAGCAGATAAAGGATGCGCTTAAGGGCATTACATCGGATGAGGTTTATGGTATGAAAATAACAGAGGCTGGTGAGTTAGAGCTTGATACAGAGAATTTCTTTGTAACAAACATGATGAAAAAGGTTCATACAAATACATTGATTCCAATGGTCGAGGATGATTGTTTAGCGAACCTGTTTTATATTGTGATAGGAACCCATAAAGATAAAGGCACTACAATGTATGATGTGATTTCATCACGATATGAGCGAACAAGCTTCACAGAGGAAAAGGTGAAAACATTACTTGATATGCATATAGTCAGTGGTGGAGCAAAAATACAGGGCGATAAAATAATTGTAGCTTCACTGGAAAAATCAAAGCAGTCAAAACCAGAGCAGTCAGCAGATAAAAAGAGTGAGAAAACAGCAGTAGCAGATAACGAAACAAAATAACCCAGTAAAAGGCAGGTGCAAACAGAGCACCTGCCACATTTATTATAAGGAGCACATTATGAGAGTATATGGATTTAAGAAAGATGAACAAGGTTTCATGGATATAGAAAATACGCTACAGGCAGAGCAGGAGTTTGTCGGTGGACTTATAGAGTGCACTGCCCTTACAGAAGAGATAGACCTAGTCTGTAATGACGAAGGCTGGCTGATTGGTTTAGAGCCTAGGGTAATGATACGCGAGTTAGAAACAATCATAGCAGGTGACTGCTTTATTTGCAGACACGACAGGCAGGGGAATTTTAAGAGCATAAAGGATGAAGATTTAGAACTCATAAATTCCAAAGTAAAACCAATCTCCGAAGAAGCATTATTCAAGGCAGTATTGCTAAACTACTTCGGACTACTATAAATCGCCTTGAATTTAGGAAATGTACTGTTTATTCAATTAGGATAGACAGTACATTTTTGTGAATATGCCAGTTATCTGACAAAGGTATTATATTTAATCAAATATTTGTTTTTTATTTTTGATAGTTTTTCGGACAAAAATTCCTAAAAAATGGGGCTGTCTGAAAAAGTAGGGTTTGCAGTATAGATAAGGAGAAAAAGGCATGGAGCACACACGAGAAATACAATACACTGAAATGGCATATGCACGGGTGTCGAGCAAGTCACAGAATTTGGAGAGACAGGAAACAGCTATATTTGAGGCGATACCAGAACTTAAAGCGAGATACTTTTTTGAGGATAAGTATACAGGTAAAGAATTTAACAGACCCGAGTATACAAAACTTAAGGAAAAAATAATCGAGTTGAAAGAAGCTAATGCTGACACACCAATCCGATTAACTGTGCATGAGCTGGACAGGATAGGCAGGGATTACAGAGAGATACAAAATGAGGTTTACTGGTTTAGAAAGCATGGTGTTACATTGAGGTTTTTGGATATACCCGAAGAATTGTTCAATGAGTCAATGGGAATAACTGGTGAACTTTTGATAGATATAGTAATACTGTTAAAATCCTACTGGGCAGAGCAGGAGCTGCATTATAAGGAAAAACGTACACGAGAGGGAATTGCTGAGGCGCGCGCAAAAGGTGTCAGATTTGGACGTGAAGCAATAAAGGTAGATGAAAAGCAGTTCCGACAGCAGGCAGACAGGGCAATCGCACGATATATCACGCATAAAGAGGCTATGCATAACCTTGGCTTAAAAGACTATGTTTATTGGAAATGGTTTAAGGTATTCTACCCGAATTATCAGTCAAACAAACATAAGATTAAAAACTCTTGATGCATCAAATTATTATGTGTGTTGCATCGCACTCCCAGCATTACGAATTTTTAATAGCATTCCGAATACATCAAAAGTAGTTCCTGCAATAATCGAAAATACTAATTCTCAATTAGTGATTTTTCATCTGGAGTAAAAATTTCAGTCCGACTCCAGAACGATTGGTGTCTACATAGGTGAATTTCCTAGTAATGCATAGGGTCAAAAATATATAGATGCATATGAGTTTAAAAATTTTTAGTAAAAATCAGAAGTATCGCACTACCGATTTTTTGCTATCAAAATACCTTGAATTTCCTTATTCCAAGCGTTATTATCTCCTCCAACTTAGAGAAAGGAGGACAGCTACCATGGTTACTATTACAAACACCTCAAACAATCAATCGCTACAACTATCCGATAACATTGAGCATGAGGCTTTAAAAGAAAACCTAGAGGAACAGACAAGGGATGCAATAAATATTTTGCAACTGCTTGAAGTAGAGTTATCAGCAAATGAAGATGACGAGCATACAATCAGAACTGTATCTATCGTAGAAAAGATATTGAAATCACATTTAGAACTGATAAAACTCATCAATTAGAATTACGAAAACATTCAGCAGTCATTTTTAAGGCTTTTATCTGTTTATCAGTCAATCCATCAAGGGAAAGGGCATTTTTATTGCTTGTATCAATATTAAGAAGATAATCGACAGAGGTCTTGTATTGACTAGCCAATTTTACAAGAACAGGGATTGATGGAAGTCGTTCATTACTTTCATACAGACCAATGGTACTTACTGACACACCAACCAATTCAGCGACTTGTTTCCTTGTAAGCTGATTATTAACACGTAAAGTTTTGAGTTTATCACCTAAATTTTCAAGCATAGCCAGACCTCCATATGTATAAACAGAGTTTATATAGTTGTATGCTACAATGGGTTGTCAAATACGACTGAAAGTAGTAAAATGCTACTATCACGAATAAACAGCAATGGAGGAAAATTATGGGCATACAATTAACAGAAAAAGAGCAGGACTTACTTGTATTATGCATTGTAAAGGAATGTTTAGCTTATGCAGAGAAAAATAATAAAACATTTGAAGAGGTATTAAATGAGGATTTATTTCCTGCTGAAGCAAATACAGGCTTTGCAGAAATGGTTTGTAAAACGATAGAAGCGTTAAAAGACAAAGGCTGCATAGATGGTACAGTAGTACTCAAATATGAAATAAAGTTAGAGTTAGACGCAGACTCAGATACTTTTGAAGAAGAATCAACAGATGCAATAGACTTTTCATCATGTACATTTGAAAACATAAATATTAGTGCGAAAGGAAATATTAGGTTAGGCACTGAAGGGTTTAAAGAGGTCAGTAAAGAGTTTGGAAAGAAAGCACTTCCGATTGTTAAATGCATTGCCACAACTACTTTACAGACATGTGTGGAATCTGCTGTTGTTCTTGGATTAAGAACAGCGGGTATTCAGATATAGCCATATATAAATACATTTTAATAAAAATAATTAGATTTTAATTTGTTTATTTTTTAAGTTTGGGGGCATCGCAAGATGCCCTCACGCATTATCAAAGCATTATAGTTTAAAGGAGGAACACCAAAATGAGTGGTAAATACATGAAAGTCAAAAAGATAGTCATTCCAACATTAACACTTATACTGATAAGCAGTATGTTGTTTGGAGTATCAGCGTGCTCTAAAAAAGAGGCAAAGAATATGAGTCAGCAAGCCTCGGAGATTGAGATAGAGTATGCAGTACCAAACTATGATAGTGGGGAGGAGTCAAAAGTGGAGTTGTTGCCATGGCTTCAATTATCATCACTTGAGACACATACAGAACTGCGTTCAGCATTTGAAAAGTATTTCAACATAACTGGCAAGACAGGAAACAAAGAGGGTACATTGTACTACAATCCAGCAACGCAGACAGCAGAGCAAAATGTAACATATCTTATGGCAACACAGAACTCAGCAATATCGCAGTATCTTTCATCAGAGGGATACATGGTGGAAATAGGAGAGCTTGTAGGAGATGTTTATACAGATGTAGAAACAGATAGTCCAGAAGCACCTTACGCAGTCATTAATTCATACTTTGAGTTGCTTCCAGACCAAGAGGATGGCAAATTTGATGGTGACTCGACTATCAATAGAGCGCAAGCGATGACACTTGTGATGAGAGCAACAACACAGGTAAATGATGAGCAGGCACCCAAAGAGAATGAAAAATTTACCAATAAAGTAGGCGAAACAACATATACAAACTTTGCAGCACCAATGGATAAGTATAGCTATATCAACACTTCAAATGGTTTAAATGAAAAATCATTCAGTAGCACCATGACAAAGGGTGAATACATAGCCTTAGTAACTAATTATCTTAGAGCTAATTATTTAGCAGAGATAGAGGCAAATGGATATGTAGATAATTATTCAGACACATCGAGTGTATCAATTGCGACAGTAAAGGATGCAGGAGACATTAAGTATCAGAAAGCAATCAATGATGCAGACAAAGGAGTTCCAACAGACCTGTACAACACCTTTAAAGTAGCGATAGCGAATGGATATTTAACAGAGGACACATTAAGTGATTGGGACTCAGCACTTACAAAAGCAGATGCACTTGAGTTGTTTACAACAATGGCAACCAATGCCAACAACACCTACCAACTTTACAGTGATTACATTGACCCATCAACAATAGCAAACAACAGTAGTGATGAAAGTTCCGATAGTGAAGCTGGTAGTGATAGCAGTGAAAACAGCAATGTGAACAAAGAAGAGGAAGAGATAGAAAATTCAAAATGGGCAGACATCAATGGTTCATGGGATGCAGTTCATCAATATGGGCAATATGCTGCATCTCAAGGTGCTGATGGCATGTCAGGTTGGTCATGGATTTATATAAATGGAAAGGGTGCAGGAGATCAACCATCCTATGCAGTTTATATGAAAGAGGGTGACCCGGATTATGGTAAAGTCTTCCATGTAGGCGATACACTTCCGGATGGAAATAGATTCAATGGAACGATGGAAGAGTACGCAGCTTTCATAGATAAGGACATGGCAAGGGTAGCAGAGGAGGCAGGAGCAGAGGTTTATACAGACTCTGATACTGGTAAAACAGTTATAAAAATAGATTAGAACACTAAGGTACTGGTTCGGGCATAGTATTACTACGGGGAAAGTCATATGGCTTTCCCTGTACACGTTATTAGGAATACATTATAGCAAAAATTAAGATAAAAATTTTAATTTCAATAATGCATTAATTTGTAATTCCCTTAGTTCTGCGGTATAATAATTATAGAAAAGGAAAGGAGAAGTACTATGGCTTTAAGGATAGTAACAGATAAAAAAGAATTGGATAAAAAAGGAATTAAATATGTTGACTATAATGATATTTGGTTTCAATCAGTATCACTAAAAGATAATGAAGCTACAAGACATATTTTGAGTTACATAGATAAAGCACAGTATGCTAGTTCAGATACTTTTATTGGTAGAGATGAGAAGTTGGGAGCATTAAATAAGACATTATTGAGTACTGGATGTAAGACGTTATTAAATATATTATACAATCCTGATGTATGTTTTAGCGTAGCTGAGTGTGGACCTAATGCATTAGAGGCATTAAGTTTTATTGATGAGGGAATAATATTTTGGGATAAGCCTGTATTATTTTTAATAGAAGACATGAATTGTAATATAGAGTATGAGGGTAGGCATTATTCTAAGTATATGAGTTTCTTACACGATGTTATGAATTAAGGAGATAGAACAAAGATGGCAATAAAGATGATAATAAAGCAGCAATATAATGGGATAGACGTTGAAGCAGAGTTGAATACTGGAATTAACTTACTTAGTGGAAATTCAGGTACAGGTAAAACTTTATTAATGCAGGTGGTTGAATTATACTGTCTAGAAAATAGAATTAAATACACTTTTCTGAATTATAGAAATAGAGAAAATTCTATAGATCAGTTATCAAAATTATGTGAACATTCAGATGTAATAATTATTGATAATGCAGATTTATTTGTGACAGAACAGTTGATTAGTGAGTTGAAAAAGGGCAGTAAATATATATTGATTTCATTAAAAGATTCTACTAAAATAGATGAACATAATATAACAGAGTTTATTGTACATTATGAAAATATGAAGTTACGGTTAGAGGAGATTTAAGATGGCAACGAAAATTTTATTTGAGGATAGTGAAACTGTTCCTGTAAGCATGCTTTTAAGAAAATCTTATAATGGAAATAACATCTTTTTTTCAGGCGGTTGCAATAACTTATTGAGTAAAGCAGTTAAAATTCAAAATCCAGGTGATATAATTATAATTTATTATGATGTAGCACCTAATAACAGCAAAACAACAAAGGGCTATCGAGATTTATGTAAAACAATTAAAACAAAAAATATCAAAGATATGATAGTTATACCAATAATATGTATAGAATACATTGTTATTAAGTGTTTATACAAATATAATCAATTGTCTATTCCAAATAGATGTAAAGATATTGAAAAATATCTTATAAAAGATTTGGATTGGAATACATATGTTAATAATAATAAAAATAATAAAATGCTTAATAACTACATAACTTCTTCTCTAGAGCATTTTTATAAATATGTATTGAGTCAAATTCAACCACAAATATGCAAGCTCAATTCTCATGCTTATTTAGACAATAAAATTGATTGGACTTCCGGAAAAGGAAAATTTTTCTATAGAGATTGTCCATGTGAATATTATTGTAATACAAAGTGCAAAGATAAACTACAACTAAAGGCTGAAAGACTATATCAGGAATTACCATTAGCAACAATAAAAGATAATATAGATAAACAAAATATAGAGAATTTACTTGGGATAAAATTGGTTAAGAGACAATTAATAGATGTTGAAAAAGAAAGAATAGATTTTTATGATAAGTTATGCATTAATATGGGGGTAAATGGGATAAAAATAAAGCTGGAAATATAACATTGTAATTTGAATAGAGGCAATGTTTATTATGCAGAAACGATTTTGGGAAAATACAAAATACAATCAATGCACTTCATTACCCGATGGAGTGCATTTTTTTCTACCTTACTAAAAATATAAATTAAAAATTTACAATTTTTAAGAAAGGTAGGAGCAACATGGAAAAGCGTATTTTAATCAAGCGAAAAGTAATAAAAGCAATAGCAGTGTTTATATTTTTCATAGCAATATTCATGTTTAATCCACTCCAAGCATATGCGGATGATGACGCAAGCATAGGTCAGGTGATGAACCTTAGTTCATACAGTAGTAATGAAACCGACGAGTCATCAAACGAACAAGCCAGCTATCTATATTGGGCTGCATCTGGTGAGCGAAGTGGAATCATGTTATATGTAATAGATGAAAAAGGTGAAACACGTGGTAAAGCAATCATCATGGAGGAAGCGGGCACGATTAAGTATGGTGATTACATTAAAACTGGTTTAGGTGGCAAAAAAGGAATAAAAGGAGCAATGCATCTTAATCCTAAAACATCAGTAACATTAGGAAATAATCGTACATACGATTATGCAGCTGGAGTAACCCCAGTAACATATACGAATGGATGGCAAGCCACAGGTTCCCAGTCCATGGCATACTTAATGCAGACAGTACCTAATTATGATTTAACTATAGGTACTGTATCAATGCCATGTCCACGTTGGGCATATTATGTACTAAAAACTGGTGCTAGTGGAAAAGAGGCACTTAAACAATTAGCCAAACCCGACACAAAATGGCATGCAATAGTAGAGCCAGTCTCAATCAATTATATGTATACCAACAATACATTTGCGAATGATGTAACAGATGCAACAGGCATGACATGGCATGCAGGAGACCCAATGCCAGATGGAGCAACAAATAATAATTATTGGTATCCAAGGGTACACTTTGGAACAGCATATCAATTATTAGGAGAATCAAATAGAGTAGGTGGAGCAGGTGGAGGAGAATACACCTATAAGTTTTATAACACTCAGTTACCATATAGTCTATGCTTAGAGCATGATTTAGAGTTACCAACATTTAATGGTACGAGTACGGGTGGTTCAAAGGTGGTTTATCCAGCAGTAAGCAGTAAAGTACATCGTATAAGTAGTTCATCAGAGATAGCGAGTGATGGTGTAGCGATAGCCTCCATCGACATTACAGGTTTTTCCCTCCCTCCCATTCATACCTATGGTGGTTCAACCCCAGGCAATACAGAGAACCCAGACCCACCAAAAGATGGAAAGTGTACGATAAAGAAGTTATATTATACAGAGGTATTAAATCCCGATGGCACGATAGCGGAGGCAGAGAAAGATAAGCATAAGTTTAGTCGCTCAAAAACCACGAATTATATCAGTGTAGATAATGAATCAGGCTATGTCCTCGAAGGTTGGAAGGCATCATCAAAATCGCATTCATTGAATAGCAAGAGAGACTTTAATTCAATAGGCAGTGTCACCCAGCAAGGTACATCCTCATCAGTCATAACCATTGGTGCCAATGATAATTTATATGTCCTCATGGTTTAATCTTCTAAAACGTATTATTTAAGAATCAAGTCATATCTCACTCATTTCAATAATATTGAAAATTTCAAAAATGCATTTCAAGAAAAAAATATGACACAATCAAATCCTTTATTTCAATATGAAAAATGTTTAAAATACCAATATCGTTAGCTATGTTTATCTGTTATACTTTGGGTATATATGGGAGGTGAAATATGAGTGGAGCAGAATACATAGAAAATGGATATAAAATAAAAATTGGCAGAAAGCGGACAAGGGTAACAACGTATGAGAATATGCGGTTACATACAACAAAGCCGATAAAGAGCGATAAGCAGAAAAAGATAAAACCTACAATACCAAGTGATTATGCAGGGTTTAATTATTATAATCGTATGAAGAACCGAAGGAGCACAATACGTGAGATATGTTATAACAGTTTTGATATTCCAAATGTCGTAATGATTACACTGACTTATGACAGTACAAAACTTGACAGCAGCATATGCAGTGATCTGGTACAGTCGCATTATGAGTTTAAGAAATTTATCCAGAGGGTATGTTCGCATTATGATAATTTTAGGTATCTTGCGACATTTAACAGACAGACAAATGGAAACTGGCACTACCATGTAATGTGCAACTTCCAAAACGACATAAGTAATAATATAATACAGAATCTTTGGAAGAATGGGTTTACTTATGTTACTGAGATTAAGTCAATGGATGGCTATAGGACAGCTGTACAATACTTAATAGATAACATGAATGATGCATCGGGTGAATTAAAGGGCAAAAGAGGTTTTTTATATTCAAAGAATTGTGAGCGTGACATTGTAATAGATTCATGGCACGCTGATCAAGAGGATGAATTTGCAGAGGCTTTTGAGCGTGTTGCAAGTACTGATAGAAAGATACTGTATGAAACGAGAAATCATCTGGGAGTAAAAGGTCAGACAGTGAACGAGCAGACAGGCGAGGTGTCAGAGTATCACATACCAGACAGGGAACTTACAACAGCACTTGAACAGGCTGGATATGAGAGCTGGGATGGAGTTTATACGCACTTAACATCATCGGCAGATTTTTCAGACAGGTTTGCACCCCTGCTGCCAGCAACAGAAAAAGTTAAACCAAAGTAGTAAATAAAAGGGCATTTAGCACAATTATTTATACAGCTTCATATACATCTAAATCAATTAAAGTAAAAAACAGTTTAATTGATGGAGGAAAAGATAGGCATGAAATACATGAAGTTAAAGCAAGCTGGCATAGGTATAGTTTGTGCGATAATGTTTATGGGGTGTGGCAGTACAGAGAAAGCAGTAACAAAGGATGTTACTGAAATTACCGATAAACGTGCAGTGACAGAGAGCGAAGAAACAACTGAACGAATTGAGCAGACAACAGAAGTTGAGGAAAAGCATGATACTGAGGTAGTTCAGCCTGTGCAGACTGAAACAGAACAAAGTGAGCAAGTAAGTGAGGCAATGACAGAGCCAGCACAGTCAGTAGAGCCAGAATATACAGTAGTACCAATGGATGTGCAGGTAATGTATGTTCAACAGACTTTAAATTTAAGAAATGGTGCAGGAACTGATTATGAAAAGATTGGAAGTTTAGCACAGAATGAGCAAATAGTCGTAAATGGCTATGTTGATACAGCTAATGGAAAATGGTATCAATTACAGAATGATGATGGTAGTATAAAAGGGTTTGTATCTGCATCATATGTAGGTACATCAAAAGTTGAAATCAAAAAGCCAACACCAAAGAAAACCACCACTTCAAACAACAGCGCAAGCAGCAGTAAAAACAACAGCAACAGTTCAAGTGGTGGTAGCAGTTCAAGCAGTAGTAATAACAGTAACAGCGGAAGTAGTTCAAGCAATAGTTCATCATCAGCACCAGTAGAAAGTGTAAGTTCAGATGATGGAGCAACAGTTCCAGCAGGAGCTACAGGTGATGGCTCCGGATCTAGCAGAGAAAACCGTGGCAATTCAGGAGCAAAGTCAGGAACAATTGCCGGAGGAAATCTTCAATAGCATAGTAATTAAGCAATGGGGCCTAGTGAGACTAGGTCCCAAGCATTTTAAAGAGAGGTGGAGAAAATGAGAAATACTAGTTTAGACAGTTTTTATCATTAATACTTGCAATAATAATGGTCATAACATTTCAATTAAAATAGTTTATTTTGATAGAGCATTTACATTTGGTAGATGCTCTATTATTTTTTCATTATCAGCAAAGAAAAGGTGCAAAGTAAAAACTCCTTACAGTGTGCTACACCTCGCACAATACATAGATATGAAATAAAATAAAAGAAATTAAAGTGCAGGAGGGCATGAGTTATGCAGATAAGACTAAGAGGACATAAGGAAAAAAACAAAGTGGTCATCTTAATGTCGATTCCAACAGCTAAGGAAAAAGAGGTCATTACAATGCTGTTACCAGACAATGGCGATTGGAGAGCAGACATGGAGTGTTACGATAAGGTACTGGCGGCATATGAGGAACGCTGGGAAAAGACATTACACTGATAACAATTACAATGGAGGGCATGAGCTATGCAGATAAAATTTAAGAGTATACGAGAGCGTAACATAATGGGTGTAAATATGGTTTATCCAGATGGACATCCTAGAACAGTATTAATGGCAGAGCTGCCAATGGATGGAGACTGGAGGGCGGATGTAGAGTTTTATGATGAAATAGAACAGGCATATAGGAAACGTTTACGCAAGGCACTTCACAGCTAAACAATATCCGATAACAGCAAGGCATCACAGAAAATGTGGTGTCTTTTCTTTTTGTCCAGCATTATCAATTTCCTTAAAAAATAAGTATGCATTTTTAAGACTGGTTGACAGGGTGGATGCATTGGAAATTTTTATATCAATGGATGTGACAATAAAAAATATTGAAAATATGAAAAAATGATAGAAATAAAAATATTGAAAATTTGAGAAAAGTATATCAAGATTTTTTCAAAGTTTTTATTTTTTAGAAAAAATCGGCTTGAAAACAATAAAAAATTAGCAGTTTGAAAAATAAAATAGTTTATAGGGGAGATTGAGCGAGTGAGTCCGATGCACCGATACCATAACAGATCACTGCGCAGACATCCCCAGCAGTTTATCGAATAAAATAACCCGATAGATTACCATATCTAAAATACATAGTAAATAAAATATATAACTGCATAGTTGGTTTATTCTTTTGCAATATATTTTAGCAAAGCATATATATCAAAAAAGAGTACAACTTTTATGTGCAAATTGCATAAAAGGCTAAATTGGTATTAAATTTACAACACTTAATAGTTTGGATAAATGCATATGCAGATTTTTATTAAAGCCTGTCCAGCTTTTAAAAAACACCCTTAAACACCCTAAAATTGGGAAATTGTGCAGAATTCTGAAAATAAAAAACATACCTTGATTTTGCTTACGTTTTAGCATTTTTGATGTATTATAACTACAGGAGCTCCTAAAATCAATAAACCTACAGGAGGAAAAAAATGGAAAGTTTTGTAAGCAATCAAGCGCCTATAATTGGTGCGCAGACACAAGTAACACAGCAGGCAGCAACAGCCCCTGCAATGGCAACAGCACAGCAGACACCTGCGCTGGACAATATAACAACAGATGCAAAGGCACTGCGTTTCATAGACAGGGCAGAGGCACAGACCTCAAAAATCATATCATTAATAGGTGATATGAAGAAGCTGTCAAACAAAAAGTATTATACATACTCAGCAGAACAAGTCAATGAGATGATAGGTGCAATACAGTCTGCATTAGATGAACTCAAGAAAGAGTTCTTGACAGACACAACAGAAAAGAAGAAAGTGTTTACCTTTTCTTCTTAAGAGAAAAGACTAAACAACAAATTTCACGGTTTAGCATATGTTTGCGCATTGCTAAGCTGTGAAATAAATGAAAAGGATAACGATACAAAAGAAAGGATTTTTGTATCGTATGGATGAATATAATGATAACAATAATAATAAAGTTAATATCAAGGGAAATAAAGTAGGTAGTACCTTGAGTAAAATGTCTGGACATTACGAGTACACAGCGTTACAATCCAACACCCAGTTAAGAACAGAAACAGAAATGTTAATAAACATAATAGATTTGCTGGTCAATGCTGGTAATTTATCAGAAATAGAAGGAATTAAGGTAAAGCACTTAATTTCTAATGACAAAGGTAGGAGGTTGTAACGATATGGCATATGCTAATATTGATTTAAACAGTCGATTAAGGGTAGTAATCTATAATAGATGCTCAACAGAAGAACTGGCGCAAGTGGATGCATTGGAGAGACAGGTAGAATACAGTAGAGATTATTGCATTAAACGTAATTGGATAATAGTGCATCAATATGTAGAAGCTAAATCAGGCACCAGTTCAGAACATCGCTACGAGTATAGAAAATTATATGCAAGTTTATCAACTATGGATTACGATTTAGTAGTAGTAAAATCACAGGATAGATTAATGAGAAGTGATTTAGAGTGGAACTTATTCATACGAGAGTTGTTAAAGACTGGTAAAAGATTATTCTTTTACATAGATAGCAAACTGTATAACCATGAGCAGGATCATATGGTTTATAGTATGATTTCAAAATTCAATGAGTTCCAGAGTGTAATGCTTTCAGAAAAAATAAAGGATGCACATGCAAAGAGGCAGGAGTTTAAAACGGGTATTAATATTTGCCGAGAAATGTTCGGATGGGACAAGGTGGACACAAATGTATACAAGATAAATGAACAAGAAGCTGACGCAATTAGAGAAGCCTTTGAGCTGGTGCGTGGAGGAATGGGATTTTATCGTTTAGCAAAGTATATGTATGAAAAAGGCTATAGGTCAAAGGGAACATCTGGAACAAAAAGTATGGAGCCTAGAATGATATCGGCTACATGGTGGAAAAATGGATGCATATACAATCCTAAGATGCATGGAACAGTGGTAATGCATAAGGATAGTATGAATTTTTGGACAAAACAAAGAGAAAAGGTGCCAGAGAGTGAGTGGATATACTATGATAATGCGTTACCTGCAATAGTAAGTAAAGAGTATCAAGAAGAAACAATACAGATGCTTAAGGATAGGTCGTATAAAAATGTCACTGGTGACAGAAATGTTATCAGAAAACATTTATACAGTCATAAAATATTCTGCAAAACATGTAATTGCTATTACTATCGTTATATAGTAAAAAAGGGAACACCTAATGAGTTGACAAATTGGCGCTGCTCAAAAAAGATGAATTTAGGACAAAATGCATGCAATAACATTATAATAGAAGAAACAGTACTAAGCGAGTTGATTGACAGGAAAGCAAAAGAGAAGTTTAGTCAGTTGTTTCGGAAGAACACTGGAATTATTGATAAAGCAATGAAATATATTGAAATTGCTTTAAATGATAACTCCAGTGAGGGTATTCTAAACAACTTAGAGGAGGAACATAGACTGCAAGTAAGGAAAAAAGATATCCTGTTTAATAAATTAATCGATGGAACAATAAATGATTCCGACTTTAAAGAATATAATGAAAAGCTACAATGTGAAATAGATAAGCTTAAGGATAAAATAGATGTTCTAAAAGGTATGAGACAGTCATATAATGAATATAAGGCAAAACTTGAGGAAATTCGGAAAGTCATACATAGTGGTACAATAGAGCGTGATGCAATTACCATGCAATTAAAAAATATAATTGAAAAAATCGAGGTAGAGCCGAGCGGTCATGTTACAGTCATTTTCGATACAGACAAGCTTGTAGAATTATTAAGTTTATACAATGTAGGCGAAATGATTAACATGATAGATAAAAATATATTTACTTTAGAGTTTGAATATCATAGGGAGCAAAAGAGAGAGAGAATAAGGCGAGAAACCAATGAGAAAGTTTTAGAGCTTTTTTCAAAAAATCCTAACCTGCAAGTAAAAGATTGTGCTAAAATGCTTGGTATGAAATACAGCTATATATGCACGTCGGTTAAACAGTTGCGTGAAATGGGAAAGTTGGAGCATAAGAAATTAGATTTTAAAACTGCTATATGGATAGTAAATCGTACGGAAAATGGAGCCGACTGTTAATTTAGGTGTGAAAAAAGGGGTAAAATGATAACACTGTCAATCCGGTATTCATAGACCTTGGACTGCGCATAGGCTGTGACAGGTATTATGAGAAATTTAAAAGCTTTTGTCTGCTGGAAAA
>CAKSIH010000019.1 GCA_934462705.1 uncultured Eubacteriales bacterium
TTCTAAAAAGTGACTACTTCCCTGCTTTTTGAGCTTAATATAAAAACATAAGCCTAGCATAAACGTTAGACCTTGAGAATGTATAAACTGTAGTATTAATATATTTATTTAAGCATAAAACGGAGTACCGCCATTTCTTATTTATTTTTGTTTTAGACTATAAGTTTCTGTAAATATTATAAAAATAAAAGCTACTGGAAAGATTAAAACTTAATAAATCAATTTTATTTTTTACTTTTATAATAAGGTCTACCTCCTAAAAGGTAATACAATCCAGCATATTGATTACACTTAATGAGACTTACAACCTCGTTTTCTAAAATTCCTTCATAACGCATTTTTACAAAATCCTTATGTCGATTGCAATCTATCATTGCAAATTTAATAAGTTCCATTTTTTCATAAAAAGTAAAATTTGATGCATATATATATTTTCTAAATAAAAAAATTACTTTAGTCATCATGTCTTTATATAAATAATTGTTTATATCAGAAATATCCTTACACTTTCTCTTAATAAAATTAAAAAAAACATCGTTAGCTAGCATTTGATGTTTATAATAGTCTTTATAACATACTTTACTGGTGGAATTTAAATTATCATGACAGTAAAAATATAAAACTTCATTTATAATTTTTATGTTCTTACATCTATTCATTGTGTCTATGCTTAAAAGCAAATCTTCTCCCACTAAAATATTAAAGTCAGAAGAGACTGTACTTGCTTTTAAAAGTTCTGTTTTGTATAATTTATTGCACAAAGAAGTAAAGTAAATGTTATTAAAAAAATTTTTTATTTGGTAAAAAAAATTATCAATTGATCCTTCAAATTCCTTTATATTGCTATAAGTAATAATATCAGATTTTATATTGGCTATATTAAAAATAACAATGTCAAACTCATTATTTTTATTATTAGAAACTAAAAACTCTATTGCGTTTTCCTTTATAAAATCATCGGAGTCAATAAATTCTGTAAAATATCCACGAGCATTTTTAATACCCAATGCACGTGCCTTTAGTGTACCTAAGTGTTTTTCCGTATTAAGAAAGACTACTCTATTATCTTTGCTTAAATATTCTTTGCAAATACTTTCGCTTAAGTCTGTAGAACCATCATTAACAAGAATAATCTCAATATTTTTATAAGTCTGATTTATTAAACTGTCAATGCATCTTTTAAGAAATTTGCCTGTGTTATATATGGGCACTATCAGGGAAACTAACACATCTGTTTTTTTTATATTGCTCATAGTTTTCACTCTCCAAGCCTGTAAAGCGTATTAAACTTCAAGATAACATTTGTCTATAAGGTAATAAATTCCAGCATATTGATTTGTTTTTATTAAATATAAAAGCTCCTTTTCAAAATCGTTTTTAAAAATTTCTTTATAAAACCATGGTGAGGATTTATATTTTTCTAATATTTTTTCAATGTACATAAACTTTTCCTCACGGCAAAAATCTACACTTTTTATATATCTACACAAAACAGACAAGAAACCATTTTTTACTATATTAGAAACAAAGGGCCAAATGTTTTCAACATTTTTACATTTATCCATAAAGAAACTCATAGATGAGTTTAAAACAAAAAATTCATCTTCGTATAATGACGGATAGCATATTGTCGTTATGGAATTGGGGTTGCTTTTATTATAGATATAATAAGCATCATTAACTATTTTTAAATTTCTACATTCTTCTAAAAATGCAACATTAAATAGGAGGTCCTCCCCCATTAATATATTATTGTCATTGATACTTAAAATACAATCTTTTAATTTTTTAGCATTGTAAAGTTTATTGCAAACAGGGTCAAAACAAGCGGGATGATAAAGCAAATTAAAATTTTTATAAAAATCTTCCGTTGTTCCACTGAACTCATTAAACCTTGAATGAAAAAAATTATACTTGTCTTTAGAATAATACATATTGAATATAAGCAAATCGCAAGAAAAATTTGCGTTAAGCCCAATTAATTTTTCCACTGTGTTTGGCAATATATAATCATCAGCGTCTACAAACATTATAAACTCACCGGTTGCTTTTTTTATTCCTTCTTTTCTAGAGACTATTGTTCCCATGTTTCTATCTCGATTTATAAAAACAACATTGTTATTTGTTGATTCATAATGATAGCAAATGCTTTTGGTGTTATCAGTTGAGCCATCATTTATAAGTATTATTTCTATATTCCCATATGTTTGATTAATAGTACTTTTTAAACACCTATCAAGGTACTTTTCAGCGTTATAAATAGGTGTGATAATAGAAACCAGTGGTTGGTTCTTATTTATATTAAAATTATTACTCATGATACACTCCATTTTACTAATAATTTTATTAATGGTAAATCAAAATAAGAGACTTTTTCATAGCAAATAAAAAGTCTCTCATTTGTTATTTCTTGCATTCAAAAACCTTAGTCTCGTGGTAAATCAGGCCTGAGAACATACAAAGGAGCATTATTTTCAGGACTATAAAAAGGATTAACAATATAGTTTGGATTGTAAAATGGACTACTTTCATCAATTTCAGGATCAAGATATCCACCACTTACTCCTTGTACATCACTCTTTTTTAATTCATCCTTCATGATTTCACCTCCTCTTAATTTAATAATTTTATTATATCATCCAACAATTAGACCGTAAAGATTAAAACTCTCCAAATGCCCCCCCCCCTTTTTTGTGCATATTTTTAATCAGTAAATATCATTCCCTAAATGGTTTGCTTCATTCATTTTTATATATAACATCTTCGATTAATGATATTTTTATAGTATAAATCATTTTAGAAATCTAATAAAATTTTTCAAAGCCCCTAACATTTATCAATAGTCACATTATAATGTAATCCGCGCAGTTCAGCACCTCAAAAGCTTCTGATAAATAATTATTTAAAAGAAGTTCATTTTCTCCTAATTTGTTTTTTATCTCGCCAGCCATCTTCCAAAAACTTGATAAAGAATCCTTCAAAATGCTGCTCAATGACGATGCTGCCACGTTTTCAAAGTCTTTAAAAATATTCATATTAAAACTCCCATAATTATATTTGAAAACTTAAACGATAAAAATATGCGTAAAGGTATAAAATTTGCTGCCTTTCTGTACCCTCACGCATTTTTTATTTTGCCACTCGTGAAAACACGCAAATATTGATATAATTAGAAAGTCATGGTGTCGCTTTTTTGTAAAAGGTAGCTTGCTTGCCTTTTGCATGGCTGACCTTCCATGACTTTTTATTTTTAAATCTTTTATTATAGAACCGCTCTAAATGAGAAATAAATCAAGTCATTTTTTAACAAAAAAATAAAAAAATCAGCCTATAGCATGACAAATATCAGATTGCCTGTTTTAGAATCCCACTCAATGATGTTCATAAGGGTTAGAGTGCTTGTCAGGACGTCCATGGTCGGCATAGTATCCCTCTCATATCCGCCTTTCCCACCATGAAAATAAGAATGATTAATTGTATTTGGATTACAAAAAAACAACCATCTTCTTGTTTAAAGGGACGCCAATCGCCGCCATGCGAATTTTCCATGCCTTTCTCAGCCAAAACAAAGCCGGACTTTTTTACAATTATACCTTTGTTTACTGATTTTTGTTTAGTCAGGTCGTCCTCATAGCGTTACCAGGAACTTAAGTCGTAATCGACAACAATTATATTGCCGTCTATCTCGAGAAACGGCGTGTTATAGCAAATAATGATTTTAGGGTCAATGCGGCTGAGCATCTCGTTATAACCTGCCATAAAAAATTCTTTTGGGTCAAAATGATGGTAATACTCAGACACTATATATGTGGAAACTGCGGCTGTACTGCCATTTTCAATACCTTCAAAGCAAAAATCAAATGTACTTTTGTCACCCCAACTAACTGTTGGAATTACCGGTATGCCTTTTGATACCAAATAGGCCCCACACCAGCGATTTTGGAAGGTGTTGTACATCTGCAGCGGCGTTGCCATGTCGGTATACAGGCTAAAGTCTGGCGTTAGCACAGCCTTATATTGCTTTAAGACATTGATAGATATAATTATCTGAATTTTCCCAAATGCATTCAAACTTATAGTCATACAAAAAGAAATGGAACATATGGTTAAAGTACTTATCTTTGCCCGCTTTGGCAACATCAAAGCTAAGCAATCTCAGGCTGTCGAAATTATCCATATCAAAATCAAATGATGGAACCATTGGCTTTCTGCATTTTCCATATTCATAAAACTGATTTCTCAAAAATATTGGGTCTGTTCCATAATTAAAACTCTCTTCTATCATTAAATTCCCTTCATAAACAAATTACATAAATACCTTTAATGCGTAGGTTACACCAGGTTATCTGTTCCTCGGTTGTACCTGCAATCTAAGAATCCGCGGCATTGTCTACAAAACAGCCTTCACAAATTCCCACAGGACATCTTGTCTCTCTGATAAAACCAAAATACTCTCTACCACTTGAATTTAAGCGGGTTTTGCAGTCCCTGGAGTTTTGCCCGATAGACTTAATCTTCGGCTTCAATATTTTGAGCTAAAGTTAAGCTTGTCCCATCTCCTGAATAGTGATATACTTCGAACCCGTCGCCCCACCCGAATCATTGTGAAGATCCACCGCTAAATCAGACCCGGATGCGTTACACTCGCGGAGTCCTTCAGTCAGCGGGTCATTTTCATAAGCAGAAGCTCGAGGTTGTGCAAATCGTGACCGGAGATGACGATAAATGAACCTTTTTTAACTATCAGAGGAACCGTGACAGGCATTAGCATGCCGTAGCTTTCAGTGTTTGCCTTATCTAGCAGTGCCATGCATTTGAGTTTCTTTTTTCCCACCTCCATGACGGTGGTCAGAAGCTCGTCCACGCCCCAATTTTCACCGACGGCAAAGAAAGCTTCCTGAAGGAAGCCTTTCTGCTACGTACCGGCGATACGGCTGAATCGATTGGCCTTGTTCTGTCAGCAAGCGTTCTGATCATACAGGATAATATTTGAGGCAGCCTCAACATTCTCTCCAAAGCAGGACTGGGACAAACCTTTAACACTGCCTTTGCCTGTGCATCTGGCTCCGTACTGAAATGTAAGTGTAATAGCGGAAACGTCTGTCACAGTCATTTCTCCGAATGTAAAATGCATCCTGAACGTCTGCTTGTCTGCCTGCGTTCATCATAGCCGGATTATCTGCAATCTTCTGGGTGAGCTTGCCTAAAAAAATCTGCGCTTCGGTGAAAAGCTCACACATATAGTGCAGCGTACCACACAGGCAAAGCTGCTGTCCTTTTTCCGCAGAGGCTCTGCGCCTCGGAAGATATAAATTTGACATTCCATTATCCAGACAACAAATGGCAGATTACCTTAAAGTGGTGCGCAACAGGCTCACTTAAACTCGGAAAAATGCGCAGTGAATGACTATTGGACTTCCGTAAAAGCTATTTTATATTAAAAGTCTGAGGACAGATTTATAATTTTGCAGATTTTTGGGAACAAAAATGGATTAATTATAATAGCAACTGAGGTTTTACCCCAACCCGTTATATTGTATTAACTTCAAATTTGATTCTGTGGTAACTATATAACAAATCACTTCCTACTTGGAAAAGAAGCCGTATTGGTTAGGCTTTTCTTGCTGCTTCTGATTTTTGCCAGAGGCGTGGGGCTATGTACCATTTTATCCTTCATTGATACCATACTTCTTATGTGGAAGGTGCTTGTGTCGAGTCTCTTGAATAGGCTGAACTCAATCTGAGCCTCACTCGGCCTGGTACGTGCGATGACGACGCTCATTTTGATGCTGATTTACGGCAGGGATCGACACTTCCCAGCTACCGTGGCGGGCGCAGCACTCGGTATTCTGGTGAAAGTGGTATTAGGCTTAATTTTTATAGATTCTTTCCAGATCCACAGCGCGGTTATGGAGTCCCGCAAGAGCCTTCTTTACACCAAGATCGTTCACACCAACATTGACTCGTTCGGCCTTGTCACATTCTATCCGCAAACCGTGTTTACAAGCGGTTTGCTTTTAATGCACGGAACTTTTAATTTTAATATATTGAAGTTCAATAAGAATGAATTTGAGAAAATTTTCAACGGTACCTAATTTATGAAGGTAATCTGTGTGATGCCATAATCAAAATTAAATTCTAGTAAAGAATAATATAGTTAAATAAAAAGCAGCTCGAAGTGATGGAAAATTTGTACTAAGAGCTGTTTTTTATTTTATCTTACAATTAACTTGGCTGACAAAGAATTAACAAATTATTACAACAATAAGGAGTGTATTAAACGTCTCTACTAAATTAATGTGATATAAAGTTAGTAATTAGCTTGAGAAAATTTTTGTAATAGAATTTCAGCGGTTAAGTTATTTTTTTCTTTTCCTGAAACGTCAAAGATTATTTTACCATTTGATAACATTATTAATCTTGTTCCAAGTTTTATTGCATCTTTCATACTATGAGTAATCATAAGTGTTGTAATTTTATCTTTTTTTATTATACTTTTCGTTTGGTCTAAAATTGTTTGAGCTGTTTTGGGATCAAGTGCAGATGTGTGTTCATCAAGCAAAAGAATTTGTGGGCTTTTTATGGTTGCCATTAAAAGTGTAAGAGCCTGCCTTTGCCCCCCAGAGAGAAGTCCAACTTTAGAGCTTAAGTGGTCTTCTAGTCCTAAGCTTAATGGCTTTAATATTTCTTTATATGAATTGAAGTCACATTTAGAAATGCACCTCCTTAAACCCAATTTATTTCCCTTTTTACTGGCAAGCGCAAGATTTTCATAAATTTTCATATCAGAAGAAGTACCCATTAAAGGATCTTGAAAAACTCTACTAATTTGTTTTGCACGAATATATTCTGGCTCCTTAGATACTTCGATTCCATCTATTATAACATTACCTTTATCTGGTTTGATCTTTCCGGCGATTAGATTCAAAAGTGTAGACTTTCCGGAACCGTTTGAACCAATTACAATAATGAACTCTCCTCTTTTTATACTTAAATTAAAATTATGAAATATAACCTTTTCGTTTATAGTGCCTTTGTTGAACGTTTTTGAAATATTTTCTAATTTTAGCATTTTGCTCCTCCTTTCTGTTTTAAAATTTTAGGTAAAACTAACGTAGCCGCAACAATAATAGCAGTGAATAATTTTAAATCACTTGGATTCATACCAATTTGTAGTGCAACTGATATTATAATTCTGTATAAAACCGAACCTAAAACTATAAAAATTAGCTTGACAACAAAATTAAAACTTTTTTTCATAAAAGCCTCACCAATTGTAATAGATGCTAAACCGCAAACAAGCGTGCCAATACCCATATTGATGTCGGCATAACCCTGGTTTTGAGCAACAAGCGCGCCAGAAAAAGCAATTAGTCCATTGCTTAAAGCTAATGCTACAATCTGCATTATGCCTATGTTTATACCTAATGCACATGCCATGTTTTTATTGTCTCCAGTCGCGCGTATCGCATAGCCTATTTCTGTTTCAAAAAACCAGTATAAGACTAAAACCATTATAGCACAGGTTAATAAGCCTAAAGTAATGGTAGATATAATTTGTGAACTTGACCCGAGGTGCTTAAATAATTCATTTATAGAAGTAAAAACCGTTTTTTTACCTAATAATGAAGTATTCGCCCTACCCATAATTCTTATGTCTATCGAGTATAAAGCTGTCATAACTAGAATTCCTGATAAAATTGAAGGAATTTTTAATTTTACATGTAAACAGCCTGTAATACAGCCTGCGATAATTCCTGCCAAAGCTGCAATTAAAAGACTTAAAAGTGGATTTATGTTTTTTGATATTAGTATTGCACTGACACTCCCACCTAGAGCAAAGCTACCATCGACAGTAAGGTCTGCAAAATCTAAAAATCTAAATGTTATGTATAAACCAAGTACCATAACTCCCCAGATTAGTCCTTGAGCTATGGAGCTTAGCATGGTTAAAATAGGTTCCATATTTGTTTCTCCTTTAATTTATTGTGTACACGTGAACTTGGCTATTTTAATAAGTTCATCTGGTACCTCTATTTTTAGTTTTTTTATGACTTCGGCGTTTAACGTAAGCTGATTTTCCCCTAGATATTCTATTGGCATATCTTGAGTTTTTTTGTGATTAATCAAGATTTCAAAAGCCTGATGAGCTGTTAATTTACCTAACTTATAATAGTCCATACCGAAAGTTCCAACCGCACCTTTATTGACAACGTTAGTTTCACCGCATACTATAGGTATCGCTGCTGACATTGCGATATTGGAAATAGTAGGCATTGTTGAGGCCATCATGTTATCAGTTGGTGTGTAAATTACATCAACAGAAACAAGCATACTTTGTACAACTTGAGCTACCTCTGATGCCTGTGAAACTGTAAATGTTTTTGACTTTAACCCCGATTTATTAATTTCTTCTCTAGCTAATCCTGCTTGGTAAGCAGAATTTGGCTCATTAGCGCAGAAAAGTATACCAACCGTTTTAGCATGAGGCTTTAGTTGATTTATAAGTTTTATTTGTTTTTTTATCGGAGCTAAATCAGAGGTCCCAGTAACATTAGTATTGGGCTTTTGATTGGATTCCACTAGTCCAACTGCTTCTGGGGAGGTTATTGCTGTTATAAGTATCGGTTTATTCTTATTTGTATTTGCTAGCGCTTGGGCTGCTGGTGTTGCAATAGCTAAAGTTAAATCAACATTTTTATTTACTAATTTACTCGCTAATAAATAACAATTGGATTGGTCCCCTTGTGCATTTTCGTAATCTAAAATAATATTTTCTCCATTGATTAAACCATATTCTGCAAGTCCATCTATAAAACCTAATCTAGCTGCATCTAAAGCTTCATGTTCCACGAATTGTAATATACCTATTTTAAATTTATTTTCCATTATAAAATTGCTTTTCAAGTTTGCTGTGAGCAAAATTAGCGGTATGACAGTCAACAGTATAATTTTAATATATATTTTCAAAATTCTCACCTCGAATTAAAACTTTAATTTTTATGAATGTCAAAGTATCGGTCATCCCACTTTATATATTTTAAAATAAACATAATTTCTCTCCTTAAAAATAAAAATAGAGCCAACTCAATATAAGTTGGCTCTAAAGCGTAAAAAAGAGCCATCATAGATATCTAGCAAAACACCATGCCCTATATCTACGACAGCTCAAAAATTATCGTAAATATAAGGCTATCTATAATAGCTCATATAAATTTTTATAAAATTTAAAGATATAAAATTCATTTTTAACACCTCAGTTTGTTGTTTTTTATTTTAACACAAGAGTTAATCTTTGTCAATAATCAATTCTTTCCCATAACCTTTAAACATAATTACTATATCATTGTGAATCAAGTCTTAGGTTAAGTGTCTAAAAAACTTAACTTGCCTTAATTACAAATATTGCATCCTTTTACAAATATAAGGGCGCTATTTAGTACGAATTATAAAAATTTTCACGAAGTTTCATGTAGTAAGACAAAATTTGAAAATTATATTTAAAGACTCTAAAATATAAAAGCTAGTATCTGTTTTTCAAATATTGAAAATTAATGATACTAAGCACACGAAAAAACCTGATTAAAAAAAACAATTTATCAATGCTAGTAAGAAATAAAAAGAAAACTATCAAATAAATTTTAAAGCAATCGCATTAAAAAGCAAAGAAGCCCATAAATAATGATCTCCCGATTTATATTGATAGATAAATTGAATTATAAAAACGTTCAAGCTTGATAAGTAAAAACTGATAATAATATAAAAAACGCTTGTATAGCACATTCAGGCAGATATGGTATGGAGCATATTTGCAATTAAATGGCTTTAATGTTATCCCAACTATTCCATGGATATTGCCTAAAAGCTATTAGTATTGCTTTGATGGGATGAAAAAGAAAATGAAGATAAAACGAATACAGAAAAAAGCAATAGAAAGAACAATCTTGAGCAGGCTGTTGAAGAAACAACAGAAAAAATAGCTAAAAAGCTAACTCCAGAATATGATTTTAAAGATAAAAATTATGTTGTAGAATCACTAATTTTAATGGATCCGAGTATTAACAATATTACCCAAATTACAGAAAACTATAGATTATACAATGGTGGAATAATTACATTTAATTTTAAAGTAATGTGTCAAAATATCGAACCATCTCAATAGTATATTGAAGACCAAGGTAATGCTTCTCTAGACTTCATGAAACTGCTATTTTCTTCCCCAGCAGGGACGCTTACTTTCAATACTGGCACAAAATCGTCATAATACTTTACACGTATGTGGAAACAAGATACTGAATTTTTAGCAGACATTATATGTTACCTTCACAACAAAGTGCGAACAAATAGTACTCAAGCAAAGAAAGATTTAGAACTTTTTTCAAAATTAAAAACATATCAGATACTGGAAGGACTACTTTATACAAAAGTGTAAAATACGCTAGTGACTGAGACGCAATTTAATCCTGAGGAGATTGATGCAACATTATGCAAAAAACTGAATTATAATTTAAAGAAAAAATTAACCTCATTTGCAAATATGGCTTCACGAAAAAAAATAAATGACACCACAAATATATTTGGAAATTTTGTTAAATATAAAAATGATGAAATACAAGTCAGCGGAGGTGAAAAAGAACAGACTGTAAAGAAACAGCTTATAATAAATACAATGCAGAGATTTTTACCATTAGAGAACTTTTTGGCAAATTCGACAAGTACTAGCAATAACAAAGACAAGCATAGTAACACTGATAAGCAGAATAAGTGTGTTTCCCGCTTTCAAGGAGTTGTAAAACTTCTAAAATCGGGCACGGAAATGATGGAGTAATAAATTGAAGATGTGTCTCAAGGAGAGAACGACAACTCAAATAAAATTTTACCAAAATATACATTAGAGAAAATGTTGATATCTTATTTTTTGCAATCTCAAAAAGCCGAATCTATTAATTCATTTTATAAAAGAATTGCAGAAAAATTTGAAGGATCAGCTAACGACTATGATAAGTTAAATGAAAATATTGAAGCTTTAAATATACGAAATAAAATTTTAAAAACTCTACGAAATTCAGATAACAGTCTATATAAAAATACTCCGTACTAAAATGATTGCAAGTTTGCTGTATTTCCTGCCAAGATATGCAGCTGTAAGCGATAAAGTCTATACTGGCAATAAAAACTATAGAAACTTACCCTCTAGTACAATTTTATTTAGAAACAGTATTAAAATCCGGAAATTGAACTACACACATATATAAAAAAGCTGCCGGAGATATTTTTAACAGGCAATTATTTAGCATTCTTCTTTATTTATACCTCTTTTTGATGAATTAGAAGAGCAATATAAATCACCTCAAATTAGCTTCAAAGAAATTTATAATAATACGGCTTTAGACTTTTTAAGAAATACATCCCCCGCTGTTTTAAATACAAGAAAAGAGGATATATCATTGTAATTACAAATTCAATAAGAAGAAAAAAATGCAAAACTCCACACGTAACTGAAGACCAGATAAAAGAGGCTTTTGTGAAAACGGTTAATTCTATGCTTGAAAATAAAGAACAGGTTATCAAAGACTGTAAAGAGCTGATTTTAGAACTTACAGACACAACATTAATTAAGGAAAAAGAAATAAAACTGCAAAGTGAACGAGATGTGTTATATAATTCGATAAAGGAATTAATAGAGCAAAATTCGCATTCTAAAATGGACCATATTAAGTACAATGAGAAATATGAAAATTTAAAAAATCAGTATGATAAAATCAATGAAAAATTTTCAAAAATAGAAAATTTAAAACTCGAAATAATAACTAAAAGGCGTAAATCAAAAGAATTTATAGAAAACCTAAAACAGGGTTCAGAACTGCTGACCAACTTCGATGAAAAGTTATGGTATGCGCTCATTGAGAAAGCCACTGTAAACGCAAATGGCAGAATAGAAATTGAATTTAAAAATGGGAAAATAATAAAATAATATATAAATAAAACCGGCTTATTCCAGAGGCTAAGACCTGTGCTATGAGCTGGCTTTTTAATTTTTATCTTAAAAATAACTTGACTTGTAAAAAAGCAGAGGTGTGCATACTAGTGCACGAAAACCTAAAAATCATCAAGGGGTGTGCATACTGTTGCACGAAAGGCTATACTAGCACACGAAAGCTCGGGAAATAATTAAGGGGGTATGCACTAATGCACGAAAGGTGCAAAAAATTAACTGAATCCTGTCGAATGAATTTTGAGAAAATTTTATTAAAAAACAAGAGACACGTGAAATTGTGCGAAAATGTAGTACCAATGCTCGATATCTAAAACTAGGTTTCCTGCTTTTCACTGAAAATAGCTTAGTGAAAGCCATAGGCAAAACTTTGTTTAATTCAAACTAAAATCAATTTGAATATTTGAAAAAGAGAATAAAAACAGAGAACTTTACCATAGTTCTTTTACAGAATCATAATGAAAAAATTTAGTGCTATAATTTAAAACTACAAGGAGGTAATATTATGAAAAAAGTGATTAGCACAGTTTTGGTAGCTGCTATGCTCGCAAGCAGCGCTGGCAGCGCGTTTGCAACACCAATAGACATAAATAAAGAATGCATGCACTTGAATGACATGCTCGAACACGGATATTGGACAAATGGGAAGAAACCGGTTTGCGATTGTGACAGCTGCCAGGTGGTGCTTGCAGATTATGACCACCTAGACCAAGTTTTTGATAAAGAAAATGCATTTTTGTTCAGTAATAGTATATTAAGTCGTCTTAAAACCTATATAAAAAATGAACATTGGAAAAATGGAAGATATTTGCTAATATCGTCTGACCAAAAAGATGGAACAAATGCAATAAAATTGGGGAATTTTCAATATGGTAATTTCGAGGACTTTAATGAAGAACATCAAAGTAAATATTATGAAGTATTTAGAAAATTTAATAACACAATAGAAGCAATACAATCTGGTGATAGTAGCGATGAAAGGGCGGCACAGATAATTGAAGGTATAAAAGAAATGCAAGAAAAGTGTCCAAGAGTTGAGAATACAGCCAACAAAACCAAACTTGCAGTGATATTTTTGGGAGGTGCAGCAAGTTTAGCATCTTTCATTATGGGAATGAAAAAAGTAATGAAAATTCCCGTGCCAAATTATGTGGAACATCCAGGTGCAAAAGTTACTCTAAAAGATGCGATTCAAACATCAAAAATCGGGTCAATTATATTTGGGCTAATGCTTGCATCAGGTGGAATAATCCTTGGTGCGTTCAAATTGGGGGATTACATAAAAGATAAAATAATGAATAACCATCAGTGCCCAAGTATAGAAGATTTAAGTAAAAATTATTTTCAATATGAGTAAAGACGAGGTAAATAAAAATGAAAAAGTTCGTAAGTATAGTATTAATTTTAACAATGGCAGTATCATTAGCAGGAGTAAGCGCGTTTGCAACGCCAATAGACATAAATAAAGAATGCATGCACTTGAATGACATGCTCGAACACGGATATTGGACAAATGGGAAGAAACCGGTTTGCGATTGTGACAGCTGCCAGGTGGTACTTGCAGACTATGACCACTTAGACCAAGTTTTTGATAAAGAAAATGCAAATATGTTTTTCAAAGATATTCTAGACAGATTTAATATGTACACTGAAAACGAAGCGTGGAAAGAAGGCAACTACTTATTAATGTCTTGTGACAGAAAAAATGGATCTAATTATATTTCATTTAATAAAAAATTCAGAGATTTCAATTTTGAAAATCTTACTCCAGAGCAACAAAAAACATACGGCGAAAATTTTAAAAATTTTGGTAACACAATAG
>CAKSIH010000020.1 GCA_934462705.1 uncultured Eubacteriales bacterium
TCTCACCTTCTAAATCATCATCTCGTGATAATCTTAAATATAAAGCAGTAATTTTGTTGCTTTGTAAAATATTGTTTGTTTTATTTGACTGTTTCAATTTGCCTTTCTCCTTTCAATAAACAGCCAAACACAATGTTTACAATTTTTCGACTGTTTTAAACACCTGAATGCGAATAATTCTGAACTTCTGTTACTAACAAACGCTTAATTTTATCGGTTAGCGTTTCCCCATTTTCGTCAAAGTAGGAATTAATTATATAAGTTACATTGCCCATTTTAATTTTTCGTTCTTTTGAAAATGTAATTGTTTCATAATCATTATTCATGAGATTTCTCGCTTTCTAAATTATTTTAAGACACCTCAGCCCAGCGAGTGACCTCGCAGTACTAGTCGTGCACCGAATTAAGTATTAAAATTTAAACTTAATTCACGCAAATAAAATGTTTAGATACTTCAGCCCACCGCTGGTTAAGCGGTAACACACGAATTTCAATTTCCTACTTATGTTGGGACTGCCTCCATGGCCTGCGACATCATCGGAGCGGATTTCGCTATGAGCGCTTAGCTGCAAACAGCAAAGCTTAAACGCTTCATAGCTCCTCCTTTCCCAAAAAAGGCATGTCCCTGCTAGCTAATGGCTTGTAAACGCACCGTTTTCACGCTAATTTACGGATTATCACCTTTCTGGAGGCCCCTTATATGTTCGGACGGTGGCTAGACAGGAGTATCATTATGAATTGCTGGGGTCATAGCGGATTCGTAACCACACGAATTTTATATCTAAATGTTTTGCCGCTCATCTATAAGGCACATTTTGTTCCTTGAGGTCCATGAAAAGTCGTAAGACTTTTTGGGGAGAGGAAGTGCAGTGGAATTAACTTGCACTAACGATGTCATTGCGCATCTGATAAAACGCTCGTTAGGAAGCTAAAGTAACTAAGTATTATATATTCAATTTTCAAGGGTCATGTTAGAGAAAAATATTCTCTATATATAGAGCGTTAAAAAGACAATTTTTACACCCCTAAAGCCAAAAAATCGTTCGACAAATTTTTAGCTTATACTATGCTCTATCTATACTTTTTCGTATCGCATTAATATTGACTTTTTTTTAAATCAGCTATTTGCTGTAAGGTCATACCATGAAAATATCTAAGCATAATCCTTTTTTCTGAGTCTTAGGTAACTTATTTATTGCCTGATGCAATTCTTAATACTAAGAATTTCTTATATATGAAAGCTTTGTAGATTCTTCTTGTAATCCGTGCGGGATTCCACCTTTTTCATAATAGCTGTACTTTTTTCAATAGAGTTTTCCTGTTTGGACTTACGATTTCTCCAATCTTCTTGCCAACAGCTTTCCTTATTTAAAGTTATATATATTAATATTTACTTCTACCTCAATTACTGTTCCGTCATAATTTATTGTTTTAATTTTTCTTTTCATTCTGAACTCTCCTAAAATTTCGTTTTATTTATAAAAAATTAGGAGTAACTATGGATAACGAGCATAATAAAAGACCTGCCTTTTTAACGTAATAAAATAGCAAAAAGACAGAGAGTTATACCCAAATGGTATATCCTCTGTCTTTCTTTTTTTCTGTAATAACTTAATTTTTTTAATACCTTAAAAAGTTCGTATTTTATCTATATTTTTCAACTTATCACCAGTTATTCATATTTATCTATAAAATCTATTTTTTTGATATATTCTGTTACAAAAACCTAATGACTTTGCCTTATAGATAAATTGTATAAATTTTTTCCTTAATATTCTGTTGAAATGTGGTTGTTAGATTTTAGGGAATTACTTAGATGAAAGCGTTTTTTGTTTTTATATGTCAATATAAAACAGAATGTAGTATATTGTATTATCATTAAATTAAGGTTTGTTTTTACGTGAGAATATATTTTATTTCATGAAAAATATCCTAATAAATTAATATCTTTGTCCTCATTACCGCAATAAATGGCTATTTTTTGCGGTATAGTGAAAAGCATAAAAAAAGACTGTTTAACTTATATCGCTAAAAGGTCTTATAATTATTTCTCACTATAGGAGGAAGGTGAAATTGAAAAGTACGGATAAGCTGATTTATTGGTGTACTCATTATAAAAAGTGAAAAGAGAAGTTTTGGGAAATGCCCTGTTTGTGGTAGGTCTTTTAGTGAATTACGTCCGGTTTTTCCTGAAGAACGACTTTTATTTGAAATTGTGACGAACAAAAAACCATATCAGTACTTAAAAAGTTCTGTATGGTGTAATAATTCTAACTATTATATTGACAGAGTAGTTTATAAGTTAAGCTCTGAGGTTTGGAAAAATACAGCTCCTAAAAAAGTCAAAAAACTTCTTGATGAACATAGTCCAGATAATAGATCTGCTTATTTTGATAAACATATTAAAAACTTTATTAATGCTAATAAAAAATACTTTGATTACATAAAATTTGAGGCTGTATCTTTTATTCATAAAGTTGTAAAAGATTACGTAGGTCTAAAAAATATATATCCTTTTCCGGTGATAAGGCTTCAACTGCAAAAGCTGATTTAGTTACTAAAGCTTTAGGGGATCCATCAAATTTGCATTGCTATTGCAATACAAGCCTCGAATATCCATATACATTGGAATATATAAAGCGATTACGAAAGAATAAACCTAAAATGATGATTACATATTTTGGTATAAGCTACAGGGAGACTATTATCTTCTCTGATTGAAATTGCCAGAGAAAAAACAAGTATATATTGGAGTGTGGGAATAGTACCATCGTCGGTATCTGAAAAACTACCTAAAGGTGCTCTACGTTAATACTCTGACAAGTGGCAAGTTGAACAGCGATTTTGTGAACATTGACAGACAAGCAGAGAAGATTTTTTCTCGATTGGTAAAGCAGATTGCAGAAACAGAAGGTATTACAGAAAAGTTGAAACCCATCGATCCAATGCAAATAACTAAAATGATTGACAGATTTCTTCTGCTGGTCATTTCTCACTATAAAGCATTTTTATATGTATAAATTTCTGCCGGCTTATTCTCTCTCCTTTATCGGCGGAATGAAGCTTTCTATCGCACTGCGCAACTTCGGGTGGCGGATGACAAAGTGGATTGCCGGAGCTTTCCCCTTGGACACCATAACCCACCGTCCTTCGTGGATCAAAATCTGTAAGTTGTGGAAAGCGTGAGTCATACTCAGTTTCAATGTGTAATTCGGATTCTGTTCAGCAAAAGCCTTCGCATCGTTCAAATGTGCCATATATTCCTCTTTGCTGTATGCAATATCGGTTTCACAGAATACACCTGAAAGTTCCAGAGCAGGTGTATTTTCCTTGAATTCTTCAGGTGTAAAAGCAGGTATCTCATCTTCAATAGTTTCAGATGCAAGGATTGTTGTAACTCTTTGTCTTTGTGCCTCTGCGTGCTTTTTTATCCTTTGTTTTTGCTTGTTGTCAATGCCATGACGAATAAGAATGCAGTCGAGAAGTTCTTCGCTTATTGTATATAGCGGCAGTGTAGATAGAATACTCCGGCGTCTGCCTAGCTCTCTTGTATCAGCAATCAAAAAGGTACTCAGTTCAGTTTCTCGTTCACTGCGATAAATGTCCATCAAATGGTAGGCGTTCTTCAGCATCTCTTCCGCTCGCCTCTGGTAATATTCCACCTCTCGTTTGGACTTGGTTAGATAGTATTTCCCGTCAGCGTGGTATCCGGTAATGGCTTCACCAGAAAGCGCAGCGGCACCGGAAACCTTTAAGAAATGCAGGAAAACATTGTTTTGCACATTTTTGAAGTAGTAAGGCGAAATCTGACCAGTCATATACATCGGAATCCAGCTCTCAAGACCCAGCATCATCTCATCAAAGGGACGGTCAAGATTATGAATTTGGTTAAGGTGCAATCCTTTTTTCAGCATCATCGCCATGCCAAACATCCATTTTTTCGGAAATTCTGAGTCCTTTGCCATTTCTTTCATCGGCATATCGCTATACATTGTCACAGGAGTCATAGATTTTGAAAGCACCGTTGTCTTCAAAAAATCCAGTTCGCTTTCCATCATTTCATCAATACCAAAATAAGTCTTGGATGTTGGAATTTGAAATGGAACAGATGGGATTTTCAACTCATCGAACTTAATGACCTTGATATATTCATTTAGATCAAATTCATCTAGTTTGCTCAGAAATTTAGAAACGCTGTCGTTTCCCGTTTCCTGTACCGGCTGCTCTAAGAGCCAACTTTTTATTTTCGCGTATCGCACCGGCATGCCATAGATTTTATCGGTATCACAGCCAATAAGCTTTGCCACGGCAGCGATTTCCTGCGGCGTCTGCATTTTTCTCGCCACAAAGGCGGCAACCGCAGAAGCAAATCGCTCGGCATCACCCGGTTTTCTCGTACCGTTTCGAATACGGAAAATTGCCGATGTGTCATAATTCGTATATAGACACAGCTGTGTCAGATTAACGTTAAGCGCAGAGAGAAGCGTATTGAAGTTCTGTCGCAGAAGTTCTTTGTCGGCCGAAACAAAATCTTCACAGGAAACGAAAGACTCTTTGACAGATTTAGAGGTAACATTAGGTATTTCCTTTTGAATAGCTATTTGTGCAATGGCACTGCACAATCCTTCAAAAGGCTTTGTCCCAATCTCAGGTACACGTTCGTTATTTCTGTATCGGCTGAAAGATGCCGCTGATATGCCGGATAAATTACAAAGCTCCTTTGCGGTACAGGAAAGAAGCTCCATATACTCGTTAAGTTTGTGATAAAATTTCATAAAAATTACCCCGTGGCTGTTTATTTATCAATATTATAATGGATTTCCTTACAAATGGAAAGAGCTCTCCGCTGTAAAATTCCAAAATAGGCAATTGACACTTTGGGAAATGTGTTAAAATTATACTTTGATATATGGTAGTATAATTATGTGGGTTTTGATATACACCGTGAAAAAAAGTCATGATTGTCGACACCTAATCTACCAACTAGCGGTTGTATTAAATCAAAAAACCATATTGAAACCGCAAATAATTTTAAAGTGACAAAAGTCACGGAAAGGAGTCAACCAAATGAAAACGAACCCCTTAAAAACAAAACTGTTGGCAGCTCTGCTCGCGCTGTGCATGATGTTGTCGCTGGTGCCGCTACCGGTGTTTGCAGCGGATTCAACTGTCAGCAATGCAACGGAACTGGAGGTGGCATTGAAAGATGCGGACTGTACAGAAATCAAGCTGGGCGGAAACATCGAGACCTCTTGGGAGCTAGATGTGGAGCGCACCGTGACTCTGGATCTTAACGGATATACAGTGAGCTGCAACTCGACGGATGAGGATATATTTCTGATACGCAGCAGTGGAAACCTGACGGTGAAGGACAGCGGCACCGGCGGAAAAATCGATGGGCAGAACAAGAACTGTGGATTTAATGTCAAGGGAGGCACACTGACTTTGGAAGGCGGCAGTATCGCGAACTGCACGGATGCCGACGGCGACGGCGGCGCAGTGGATGTAGCCAACACCGGTGTAACGGGAACTCCGACCAAGTATGGCAAGTTCGTTATGAACGGTGGTGCCATCATGGATTGCAAAGCCGGCGATGACGGCGGTGCAGTGGATATAGGTAGCGGCTGCACCTTCATTATGAACGGCGGCACCATCGGTAATTGCAGAGCCGACGATGATGGTGGAGCGGTATTTATCAAGCAGAGCGGTGCTTTTAAGTTGAACGGAGGCCTCATTCGGGATTGCTCTGCCGGTACCAACGGTGGAGCGGTGAATATTTACCAAGATGGTCGCTTTACAATGACCGGTGGCACTATAAAAAGCTGCAAAGTGGGTCTAGGTGGAATTGGCATCGCGGTGTACGGCAGCAACGATAAGGCTGTGGTCACCATGACCGGAGGTGCCTTTGAAGATTGCGGCGTATTTCCTTATTCCTTTGATGAATTCACCGTGACCTTTGATTCTGACGGTGGCAGTGCCGTGTCCGAGCAGAAGCTGCGGAATGCTCCGGCGGTCGAGCCCGCTGATCCGAAGAAGTCCGGCTATGATTTTGCCGGATGGTATCTGGAGGAAAAAGAATATACCTTTACCGAAAATGTCACCAAGGACATTACCCTGAAAGCACATTGGGTACACACAGCTACGCCGGCCGTTATCGATGAGGTCATTATCGATAACGCAAAATTCGATTATCAGCCGGGTGATGCCCCGCAAGCAACGGCACAGATTTCAGAGATTGATACAGATAAATATGAGATTGCCTATGAATGCTGGCAGCAATTTGAAAACAACAATCCCGTTGCCGCATGGTATTCTGATAACAGCTCACACGGTTCTTTAACGACCATTACTGAATTCGAAAGCGGAAAGAGCTATGTGTTTTCCATTATGCTGAAGCCGAAAGACGGATATTCTTTCAGCAGCGAAACCGTCATTACCATGAACGGGCAAAAAGTATCGGCACCTTTCGTCGGCGGTTTCATGTATATCCCCTCCATTAAAACGATTACTATGCCTACTGTGACCGCCATTGATGTGGTGGAAATCAACGATGCTACTGTCAGCTTCAAGGATGGTGATAAGCCTGTGTTCACCGGAAAGGTGCCCGATGGTGCAAACTACGCATACCGGTGTGAGTGGTGGGAACTGGACAGCAAGACCGGCGCGATGTCTACTGACTTCGGGAATTTTTATGAAAACAAAATCACCACTTTTGAAGCCGGAAAGACCTATCATTACGGTGTGTATGTGACGACTTATGGCGATGTTGGAAATGTCCGCTATATATTCACACCTGACACCAAACTGAAAATCAACGGTGAATTTGTGAATTACAAGCGCTATGAAGGCGATACGAGCGACGGTTCCGACGGTACCATGTGGGTAATCACCTATATGACGATGACACCGCAAGCATCCGGTACAACGCCTGAATACAAAATCATTGAGGGCGCAAACAACACTTGGACACAGAACAGTGACGGAACACTGACTTTCCATGCAAATGGTGATTTCTCCAAGTTTACCGGGGTGAAGGTTGACGGCAATTCAATTTCTTCGGATAAGTATAATGCCGCTTCCGGTTCTACGGTTATCACACTGAAAAAGGATTATCTTGACACACTTTCCGTCGGTAATCACACCCTAACCGTTGTCTATAACGACGGCGAGTGCAACACGGAATTTGAAATCAAGGCTGCAAACACCACTCCGTGCACTAACGATCCCGGCAGTAATCAAGGAGGCACTACACCGGGCAAGAATAAACCGAACACAGGCGCAACAGCAAACCTAAAAACCGGTGACACAAGCAATATTTTCTTGTGGTTTGCTTTGCTATTTGTCAGCGGTGGTGCAACTATTGGCACAACGGTTATAAAAAGAAAGAAAAAATATAGCAGATAATAGTACTTGTTTTATCTATACGGCGGCTATCGAAAACGATAGCCGCCGTTATTATTAAGGCCTTTAGGCAGAGTTGAGCGAAGCTAAAATTATAACATAAAACGATATATTTCTCGACCGCTTAACTTAAGTTCATATTAATTATAATTTTAAAATAAGATTTAGCTTTAGTTTTTTCATTAAGTAAACTTTTGTATGAGAAATTTGGTTTATATTTAAAACAACAACCGATTCTACTCCTCAATTTTTTCCTTAAGAAAATGAATTGAAATATCATTTAGGCATTTTTCTAAACCTATCCCATATTGAACACCATACATAAACATTAATTTACTGATTTCTTTCATTGCATCATAATATAAACTTTTTATTTGGTCAATTATTTCCTTGTCAGTGTCAGAATTCGTATTTTTTTCAATTGTTTTATATTCCAAATTATAAATCTCTTCTTCGAGTTTTGATATATCTTGAAATAGTTTGTAGAGTTCACCATATTTTGGAAAGGCTTCGCTTTTCACTGTTTTACTTAATTCTTTAACCTGTAATTCTTGAGGCTGATCAAAATCATAAAAACCAAAAGTCAAATTATAGTATATTTCGAAAGCATCTTCTAAATCTTTTTTGCATGGTTAAAAAATTTGTTTCCGTTCATTCTTAAATTCCTTTCTATTTCAAGCAATGTTGGTTATTTGAATGTGTTTTCTTTGAGCATATTCAAGGGTTTTAGCGGCACCAACCCAAGAATATTCAACATAAGCAATTAAAAAATCAGCGTTATTAATCATCCACTCGTTTCGCTTCACGATAGCAAAACGCCGTGGAGTTTTTTCTATGCTTGGGTATAGTGTACTGTCGAATAAAGCTAGGGCGCTCTCATTTTTATCCATTTCTTTAGGCATATACGCTAAAATCAGGTATGACTTTATAAAGGGATAATCTTTCCTAAGTTTATCAACACATTGCGCACATAACCAGTCGAAATCCCCTTTGCCACCGTTGTAAAACTCGGTAACATCGTAGTTTTCAATTAGATTTATTATTTCTTTTTTCAGTTTTTCTTTTATCTTATCCTGATTACAAATATTTGCGTGTCCTGCAAAACAACAGATTTTTGGTTTCATAATCTTTCCTTTCAGAGAACTAATTAAATAAACATATATTCTTTAAGAGTACCAGCCAAGTGACATATACGCCAAAAGAGAACACATTAATAATAAAATTTACTTTAAGAGGTGATTATTGTGTTTGATTTCGGTTTAAGGTTAAAAAAATTAAGAGAAAGTAAGCATTTGTCCCAAGATGATTTATCGAAAAGAATAAATAAAAGTAAATCGGTAATAAGTGGCTATGAAAATAATGTAAAAACACCGCCACTTGATGTATTGATAAGCTTATCGTTAATATATAATGTGTCTTTAGATTATCTTGTTGGAATTGAAAAGAAGGAAATGGTTTCGATTGAAAATCTTAGCAAACGTCAAAAAAACTTGATTTATAATTTATTATTTGAATTTCAGTCTCCAAATTCTCAAGCAAGTAATTTAGGATTATCAGCACGTCAACAAGAAATTTTAAATGTTTTAATGATAGAATTTCATAACAAATAATTCATTTAGAACAATAGATGTAATTGTATTACCACTATAGTTCATGGATATCAAGAACTATCGCTCATGTTTAATATGCTCAATAGTTGTTAAGCTATATTTGGGTGAATAAATATGAATAACTTTAATAAAGAATTAGGTCTTAGAATATGTAAGTTAAGAGAACATAGAAAATTGACACGTGAAAAACTTGGAGAATTATCTAATATAAGTGATAGATTTATTTATGATATTGAAACTGGTCAAAAAGGAATGTCTGCAGAGACTTTATATAAGTTATCTCAAGCTTTAAACGTAACTTCAGACTATTTATTATTTGGGCTAGAAAGTAACAATAATTTTAATCGTATAACAGGGGTTCTATCAAAACTAAATGAACAAGATCAGGAATCTATCGAGAAAATTATTATAGAAATATATAAAATGTTGTCTAAAAACAATTAATATTGGAATTTAAACCCAAGAATGTAAAAAACTATTTTAAGCTCCCGAAAGGGGGCTTTTTTGTTTGCTCAAAACTTGTAAATAATCCCTGCAAAACAACAAATTTTAAATTCCATAGTTTCACCTCTATTTTAGGAAATAATAATTCTTACAATTACATTATAGCGAATAAATAGTTCTAAGAAAAGTGTTTTGGTAATTATATTTCGATTTTTCAAAATTTTAGAAATGATTTGCTAAATTATTATAGGGTAATTAAATGAGCTTCGGAGAAAGATTGAGAGAATTAAGAGAAGAAAACGGAATGACACAAGAAGATTTAGGAAAATTATTAGGTGTTTCCGGACGACAGGCTGGCAATTATGAAGCAAATAATCAATTTATAAGAGACGAGGAAAGTCTTTTAAAAATAATTAAATACTTTAATGTTAGTGCAGATTACTTATTTGGATTATCCAATGATAGAAATTATGACCAATTATTCAGTATCCTAAAAGACTATAAAAATTTGAGTACATCCAATAAAGACGCGGTTCAAGATTATATTAGATATCTAATGTCGAAATAATATTTGTTGTTACTTAGCTCCCGAAAGGGGGCTTTTTTGTTTGTCCAAAACTTGTAAGGCCCTGCAAAACAACAAACTTTCATTGTCCGTAAATTTACCTTTACGACAATTTTAAACGTATTAAATGTGTTTTAAATCGGTTGAAATGCTGAATTATTCTTTTGAATCTTATTATATTGCATATCTGGTACGCTAAAAACATATTATATGAATATAATAACTCATCTAATAAGTATATTCAAGTGATTTGTGGGGAAAATCGCTCATTTTATCAGAGGAAAAGAAATTGGTTCACCTTAATATATTATTGGGGTGGTAAGTATGGAAATAAGTATGGAAAATTTCATAAGAGAACGGATAACTGAATTAAGGATAAAAAGAGGCTTATCAGAATATAAAATGAGCTATGAATTAGGGCAAAATAAAAGCTACATTCAAAGTATTTCTTCTGGACGTGCTTTACCATCGATGTCCCAATTTATAAAAATTTGCGATTACTTTGACATGACACCATTAGAATTTTTTGACATAGACAATAAAAATCCATCTTTGGTACGTTCAATTATGAATAAAATAAAATTATTTTCAGATGAAGACTTAATGCTTATTTATAGTTTAGTAAACAGAATTTCTGATACTAAATAAAAAGGGAAGTATATAGGTGCGATAGAAAAATAATTAAATTATTTAGATAAATCGGGTAGGAGAATGTTTTTCATTTCCTACCCGATTAAAGTTTTTATATCGCTGTTAGTTTACTAATTAAATCATAAATATAGTTTGAGCCCCTAGAGATTAATATACCTGTCAAAATACATCCTACGTATGGAATATTAGACTCCATGTTCAAATATCTCGGTAAATCAAATTTGTAAGCAATAGCAACAACTATTCCTAAAACTAAACTAAAAATCATTTGCCATGGTGCATTACCGGATACAAAAAATTCATTAAAATATGTAATGATTCCCTCAACAAGTACCGTTATCATAACCATTTTTGAAACATCCTGCTTCATAATTTTATCTCCTCAATTCGGTATTTTTAAGACTTGTCCTGGATATATAGTATCGCTGATAAGTCCGTTAAGAGTCTTAATTTCCGGATATCTGCTTCCTCTGCCTAAACATTTACTTGCGATATCCCACAAGGTATCGCCTGATTTTACAGTGTAAGTCTTGGTTTGACCTTTGGGAATGATTAATGTTTGTCCAGGATATATCAGGTTTGGATTATCAATACCATTTATATCTGCTAAGTATCTGTATGTAGTACCATATTGTGATGCAATATAACTTAGTGTGTCTCCTGATTGTACAGTATAATATGTAATGTCATTTTCTGGGCTAGAAGAAGTAGTGGTTTCAGAGTTTCCGCATTCGCCAATCTCACTAATCAAGTCCCGATACATAATGTTCATGTCGACGTTTCCACTTATTCCATCGACTTTTCCGCTGGACGTATATTGCCAAACATCGCATGGCATGTCATTTTTATCATTATACTGAGCAAGCCAAAGAGTATATCTTTTTGCAAGTTCATCCTTATTTAAATAATTATTAAACCAGTTTAAATTAGCATAAACTCCGGCCCAATAGCCGGAGTTTTCAATTTCTGAACAAAAATTTATACACATTTGCGTTCTTGTTTCCCTATCGTGTTTGTTGGCTATTGAATTGTCTTCAATGTCAAAATAAATGGGGAGATCTAGCTTAACTCCAGCTGATTTTACAATATCTAAACAATATTTAGCTTCTTGTTTCGCATTATCTACTGAGTTAGCATAACTGTAATGATATACCCCAACCTTAATCCCTGCATTTTTTGCGTTTCTTATGTTTTGAATGAAATATTTATCTATCTCTCCGTCACCGGAATATCCCCAGCCTGAGCGAATTATTGCAAACTCTATACCCGAATTTTTAACTTTGTTCCAGTCAATTTCTCCTTGCCATGTGCTTACATCTATTCCTCTTTTTTTCATTCTTAGTACCTCCTTAATTTTCATTTCCATGCGGATCGGGTTCTTGTGGGAATACCGTAGGTTCATCATCCCAAACGGCCATAACCGCTGATAAATAAGGTTCTGCTAACTCCTCTGAAATTAAAAGCCTATCTTGTGAACTATTTGAGTACGCACGTCTGTGTGGTGTGCCAATTTGGTATAATACACCATCTACCTCCACAAATTGTTTTGTTTCTACACTTACTTTGTAAACATCTAACTCATCTAATGAAATCTCTTGTTTAATCATTGTTTATTGCTCCTTTATTCATATATTTTTATGACTTCATATAACATCCAGAAAATCCAACCCAAGTATCCCCGGTACGCCATTGCAAAGCACATTCACCGCTTGAGTTTTGCAGATATATTATTGAACTTGAATCACAAATATTTGCAGTTGCCGGACGTTGATCTATTCCTCCATAACATTCATGTAGTGCTAAACTTTGACTATTCATATTGTTAGAGGCTGTAAACGGCAACCCTTTAACACACGCATAATCTGTCCCCTGATTACTAATATTTACTTTCATGTGAAACGTTATATATACTAGATTATTGATTCTATAATACCTTGCATATTTGTAATAAACTGAGTATGTTGGCTTTGTCCCATTCCTTGAAGCTATGGTTGGTGTCCATGATCCTGATGAAATTGTAACTCCTAAATTGCTTAATGCCGAACTCGCTGATGTAGCACCTGTTCCTCCTCTAGAGATTGGTAATGTCCCTGAAGTTATGTTACTTGCTGAATGATTATGGCTGGATTCAGCAGCACCTATATTTGCCGGAGTAACGGTTTGCCATGTGTTGTCATTTCTTAAAAAAATCTTGTTGCTTGCTGTTTGAACTGTTGGAACATGGTTGCCATGACTACTCGCTGCTGCTCCAACATCACTTGCAGTAAGTGATATATTGCTGGATAGGACTTTCCCATTTACTGTCCTACTTGTCGGAACAGCTCCAATATTTGAAGGTGTAATGTTAACAATTTTACTTGCGTTTGGTGTAATTGTTGTTCCATTACCCTGTATTCCTTGAATCGCTGAATCAGCCTTGGCTCCTTGTTCAGGTGTGGCAGCATTTATTGATGTCGCATCAATATTTACGGTTTTGTTAGAGTCTGGTGTTACTAACGTTCCATTTACCTTTACCCCTTGAAGTGCACTATCTGCCTTAGTACCCTGTGCCGTAGTTGCTGCTCCAACATCACTAGCTGTCAATGAAATATCGCTTGATAAGGATTTTTTATTTACCTTTCTCGTGCTTGGCACAGCATCTGTGATGCCATAACCTGAGAGTGTTGTTGGTTTTGAGGTGAGAGTACTAAAAGCGTGTGAGTGTCCACTTGCTGCAGCACCAACATCGCTGGCCGTTAGAGAAATATCACTTGATAGAGCTTTGTTATTCACTTTTCTAGTGGCTGGAACCGCGTCTTTAATTCCATATCCGCTAAGAGTTGTGGGCTTTGAAGTTAGAGTGCTAAAAGCATGTGAATGCACACTCGCTGAAGCTCCTACATCACTAGCCGTCAATGAAATATCACTTGATAAAGATTTGCTATTTACCGTCCGTGTCTTAGGTACTCCACCTAGATTTTCTAAAGCCTGAGTGGATGTACTTGCATTTGTTCCGCCTCTCTCAATCGGCAGAGTTCCGGAACTTATTTCATCTGCAGAATGATTGTGCTGTTCATTTGCGGCTCCAACGTCTGAATAAGACAGGGT
>CAKSIH010000021.1 GCA_934462705.1 uncultured Eubacteriales bacterium
TTGCCGGCGCCGCTTGCCAGCATGGCAGCTACCAAAACTGTGCTAATCGCTTTCTTCATAGTATTTGCTCCCTTCAAGTTTTTTTGATTCCTCAAGCCTTTACGTTTTTTATACGATAAAACATCTCCTTAGTTTAAAGCTACATTAAGCCTACTAATTTTAAAGTTTTATATAGCAAAATGGAATAATTTTCTCCACTAATTTTTAAATTATAGCATATATATTTCGCGCTATGATTCTATAAAAGAATTATCGAAATCTTCTACGTTTACGCGACTTTTTTCAACATAACACTAAAAAATAGATGCTAATTTGACAAAAATTCAACTCAAAGTCCATTATGTATTTTCCTCTTTGTTAGTAAGCTTTTGGTCCGCACCACTGTTTGCCAACTACAAATTTGTAATTAAAACAATTTTCATTATAATATTTAATTTTTTATTTATCCGAATTTTAATCACTCTTTTTATGTTCCCCAAATACTCATTTTCAGCACTTTGCTTTTACTCTTTGGATTTTTCGACTTTCCAAGCCCAGTGTCTGGTAACCTAATTTTGCAAGCTTTTTGTGTCCGCACTTGCTGCAAAAAATTTTCCCGTTTTTATCGTAATCAGTGGCTTTAAACCGGCTTTTGTCACGTCTTAATTTAATCAAGTTTTTTTCCATTAAGGAACTTAACACCATTTTTGCTACCTTCAAAAACATTTGACGCACATTTCTCTGAGTCCCCAAATATTGCCTCTTGACCTCATTCCCGTCTAGCATCGCCCACCTGTACAGCTGCACCGCACTGCATACCACGCGCTGTATCTCCGGCGGCAACTTGGCTGGTTTTTCTTTTGAAGAATATACACTGTTCGTCAAGGCCCTTTTGACTAGCTGCCACGTCTGGCCTTCGTCCAGTTTACCCTTTGTCTGAGACTTCACACTATGCTGCTTGATTTCCGTAATGCTTGGCAAAATTGTATTATTCACTACGAGAAAATTAAGTCCCTGTGCCACGGTTTCGGTTGATTTCTCACCAAATATGTCAGCCCATAAATTTACTGCATTCTTGAGTACACTTTTTTCCTTATTCACATAAAAATCCTGAGTCCGCTATCTGCAGCAAAACCAAAATCTTGTAACAGTCCTCACGTGTCATAAATTATCCCAAATTTCACTGTATTCCTCAAGTTTCGCAACCGTCAGATCGCTGAACTGCGCACCAGCAGCCCTAGCAATCCCGCAATTGCCTCCATTCTTCTTCATGCCTTTGATTGTCTCATTTCTCCTTATTAGATTTAAAGCTTCGCACATGATTTTCAGCGCATTATACAGTCTCTCTTCCACTTTTTGAACATAATATTTTTAATTCGCTCATCATCCGATTTATATAACCGTTACGATTAATAACTCTGTTTGCAGCTTTGACTTTATCATGGTTTTTACTATAATAATACTATGTAATGAACACCCTCACATAAAATATTATAATTATAGAAATTTGGCTTATGTCTTATTTTTAGGAGGATAAAATGAATAATAAATTTATAGTTGCAAGTTTTTTGTCATTTGCTTGTTTATCTGCGGTTTTGCATAATTCTACAGCAGTATATGCGGTATCAGAAAATACCGACTTTGTTAAAGATGTTTCCATGTCTAAATTAATTGCTAACGTTCCAAATAAAATTATAAAAGTTCCATATATAAATCAAAATGATATTGTTTACGGCTGTGAAGCAGTTAGCTCCACTATGATACTTCAATATTACGGATATAAGATTTCCGAAAAAGATTTTACAGATAAATATTTAATCCAAAAAGATTGGTATAAAGATACCGACGGCAAAGTTTACGGGCCCGATCCTAATGCTGCATATCCAGGAAATCCCTACATAGATAATGGTGAAAACTGCGGATTTGGAAGTTATGCTCCCTCAACCGCGAAATCTATAGATAAAGTGTTAGATTTATCAAAATATAAAACAAAGGTCACTACAGGATTAAGCTTGACAGACCTTATTGTAAATTATGTTAATAATGATATTCCCGTTTTAATTTGGGCAACAATGGATATGAAGCCAACCAGCCCTGGCCGTTCTTGGATTATTAATTATACCGATGAAAACTCTCCTTATAAAAAAGGCGATATATTTACTTGGACGAAGTGTGAACACTGTTTAGTTTTAGTAGGATATGATGAAGATAATTATTATTTTAATGATCCGTATAAAAATCATGGCTTGATTTCTTATGAAAAAAGTTTAGTAAACCAAAGATTCTTAGAATTGGGAAAACAATCAGTTATTATCGAACAAGTTGCCAAATTAAAACCACAAAGCTAAGTATTGACTGAATCTCTAAAAATATGAAAACAGGAAATTAAGAAACTGAAAAATTAATATAACTATATGTAAAATGCTCCGTTTAGAACTTCTAGTATAAAAAAAGATTTTTAGTCGAATAGTAAAAACTTAAAAATATAGTGTCTTATTGATTATAAAAGTCTTAATACCCTTCCAGTGACTATTTCACAAAAAATTTTTATATAAAAAATTAACCTAAAAAATCAAAAGAACTCAGCAGGGCTGAGTTCTTTTGATTTGCAGAAAAATAAGGTTTTAAGACACACCTAACTTAGATGAGTGATTAAATATTTGGGATTTGGCCTTGATACGTACCATGGATATTTCTGAAAGTGCATGTAATCTATCGGGCAATTCCACGAACCACCCCAATCCCAGCCTCTGCTTGTAAATGCTTTGTGACAAGCATCCCCCTCTTTTATAATCCCCAATTGTTCTAAGTTCCTATTAAGAAATTTTTCAGCACCATCAGGTTCTGTAATATTAGAATTAGGAGAAAAGCAAGGATTTACAAAAGGATTTATATCAATTGCCAGGCCATATGAATGCCAAGAAATGTTTCTGGTACCATTAATGTACCTAAAATTAAAAGCACTCGAATTGTTGTCCTTCATACTGAGTTCGTCATCTGCACCGTAATAATCAATTAACCTCATTTTGCAAATAGGATATTTTGCTTCATATAATTCATAAAAAATTTCTAAAACTTCTTTTGCAACATTAACGGTTTCGCCATCTATAGGTGAATTCACCTTATGTGCAACAACCAGTTCTCCTTCATGTTCTTTTCCATCAAATCCAAAATAAAGCACTTTGCAAAGTTTTAAATCCTCAAACTTTACATACTCATTTTCCTTGTATGAATTCTTAGCCATAAAATTTTGAATTTCAGCTGGAATATCTTCATATGAAAAACCCTCATGTAAAATAAAATCTTCTGCATAACAAAAAAAATGCGAAAAAAGAACTACAAATAAAACAGCACAGCAGAACAATATTCTATTAAATTTCATAGTTAACCTCTCCCTCCAATGAGCAATAAATTGAAATAAAAGCAAAGTTTAAATGCATTTATCTGCTTGAAGTGTATATTCTTCCCCACATTCATAAGCTCAATGTGTGAACCTTGTTTTAAAATTCTTCCATCAGATAAGTAGAATTATTTTATCATCAAATTAAACTAAAAGCAATACAAAATCTTAGTTAATATTAAAATTTTATTTCAGCCTATGTTAGATGTATAATTAATATACGAAAAGAACGAAAAAATTTTTTGCACTAAATTTTATGGCTTGTGAATGAGGCACATCGTCACTTAATTTAATGAGCGGAATTTTATGGTAAAAATAAAATTATTACCAGCATTTTTAAGGTTTCTATTAACCGTCATCTGCAAATAGTTCTTACCTTTATATCGTTGGACAACATTTGTAACTGATTTATCATTAGTTCTATGCATTTTTTCGTCACTTCCTTGTCGGAAAGAAATATTAACTTAATGAAATCTCCGACATTTGTAACAACGCCTCCTAAAACTGCGCCACCTATGGCTACAGGTGTAGCTCACGCTGCTGAAACTAAATAAAATATGTTTGAAGTCCCCAGCAAAGCTAATCCTCCATTTCTAGCCATTTCACTTTTTATAACAACTTTTTGGTCATCCCATATAATATCATAATCGCTTATTAAATTAGATACATAATTTTTTTGGGGGATTAACTTGTTAAGTGCATCAAATCTAACTATAGTCAATTCACATTTTTTACACTCACATTTTTTATCAAATTTTTGTATGTTAACACCTTACTCATTAAATAAAGTAGAAGCATCATAGCAATTGGAATATTGGGGTAAATATGCAAAAGTTGCACCACATGCAGTAGATGCCACTAAAAATGTTGGCAAAACACTTAATATTAATTTTTTATAAATTGATCCTTATTTCTTCTATTAAAAATTTAGTTTAGTTATTACTTTCATAAACAAAATTAGTACGCAAATTGCCATCATCGTCAAACTTCCAGCCATCTCCATAGTGACGGTAGTTGTTATTCATAATCTTAGGAATAACTAATTTCATAATCGAAGAACATAAAATTAATAAAAGTATAGTTCCATACTTAGTAAAAAGGTATTCTACAAAAAATTTTTTCCTTCCTCTGAACCTTTAAACTCTGTATTTATTTTATCTATTTTTTTCTAAAACGTCTATCTTATTTTTTATTTCAGATACATTGTTATTTGAATTTTTATTTTTCCTAAGTTCCAATTTTGCATTTTTTATTTCCTTTTTTAGCAATGAAATGCCTAAATCATTTTGTACTTTTTATAGCTTTTATAGTGCTTTAAAATTGGCAAAGTAGATACAACAATTGCAGGCAATGCGGCAGCTGTAGATATAACCCCAGTTTTAATTAGGTTTAAGTTATGTGCCAACTTTTCTAATAGTCTCTGCTGCTCGTCAAATTCCACTTTTTTATCATCAGGTACAAAAATTTCTTTATAATCAAAATTTATTTTTCCACCGTCATAAACCATTCAACTTGGGCTTGATTCACGATCATCTTTACTGATAGCAAATGCGCTACCCACATCAGATGCCAGCATTGCTACCACCAAAACCACACTAATTGCTTTTTTAATAATATCACCTCCTTGTAAATTTAAAATATAACATTAAACTTTTCATATATCATTCCAAAGAAGAATAAAAAAATTCTTCTATTTTAATAAATTTTTACATTAAATTGTCGAATTAAGTTAATCATCAATAAATGAACTGATTAATAATTATTTTTTCAAAACAATAAAGAAATAAAAAGCAATTATTCTGAGAAGTTGTAGTGTGAAATTAAGCACTGAGCTATTAATAAGTCTTATTTTTTTACAATACCTTTATTTTAGCAGCTTTGCATAAAATTTAATTTTAAAAATATTAGCGTTTGCTGCTGCATTTCAAAGATTCATGTTTTGCAGTGCAGAAATAAATAGAAAAATAGACGAAATTAAATTTTAGTATGCCTTTTAATGAATATAAATTAAGCTAGTGTGCTCCTTTATGAAACCTTCAGATCTAATTCTTTTAACGAAAGCACGAAAGCTTGGAAATAATTAAAGGTTTTTGCAAGCACACAAAATATTCTAAAAAAATAAAACGCATTCTGTCAAACATGTTTTAAGAAAACCTCTATAAAAAGCAAAAAAGCCCAGGCGGCGAGACGCCGCGGGCACAAATTGCACTTGTAGTAAAGTGTTAAATGATAGTTATGTGCCAGCATTTTTAGTTAAGCATAAGAAAAAAGCCCAGTGTAAAAGCTGGGCTCTGGGCTCATATCGATTGACACATTAAGGTATAGGTAATCTTAATAAAATAAAAGCTTAAATCGCAAGCTGTAAAATAAAAAATTCACGTCCGGTTTAAAAATGTGAATTGGTTTGCACGACCACGTGCTGCCTAAGAATGTCAGTATTGATACGTGGCACGATAGCATAGAAAATAATTTAGGCAATTTCAAATTGGCGCACGATAGCTAAAAAAATCGGCAAAAGGGAGTCACACAAGAGCACGATAGCTTGAAAAATCAAAAAAATCTATCCGAGTAATTTTATTCTCCAGATAAATTATAAAGTCCTATGAAAAACATCTAAGGTCAATGCGGCTGAGCAGCTCGTTATAACCTGCCATAAAAAACTCTTTTGGGTCGAAATGATTGTAATACTCAGACACCATATATGTGGAAACTGCGACTGTACTGCCATTTTCAATACCTTCAAAGCAAAAATCAAATGTACTTTTGTCACCTCAACTAAAGGTTGGAATTACCGGTATACCTTTTGATGCCAAATAGGCCCCATACCAGCGATTTCGGAAGGTGTTGTACATCTGCAGCGGCGTTGCCATGTCGGTATACAGGCTAAAGTCTAGCGTTAAAACAGCTTTGTACCTCCTTAATACATCAATATATTTATTAATTAGGCAATGAGCTGACAGCAATTAAGCGAATCAGTCTACGAAAATCTATGACTGAGCTTTGTCTAGGCTTGGCTATAGCAGTAATTTAAACCAATTGGAAACTATTGATTTTAACTTTATTTAATTTGTGGGTAACCAAGCTAAAGGAAAGTACTTCTTTAAACTGTGTTAAGTCTCATTTAAGTTGTTTAATACAATTATATTTTTTCTTTTATAAAATTATAAATTGTCGTTATAATTTCACCTTAAATAATAGGTCAAACTGTTTCCAAAGCTGCTTGCATTTATCATGGTTAGTTTAACACCTTTAACATAAAATTTTTTGAATATAACTATTTTATTGGATAGCTTGCATCTTTTTTTTAACTATACAAAAAAGGAAAGATTCCTAATGATAGCTCTACAAGATTACTTTTAGTATTTCCATTTAATTAAAAGCGTTATACACTTGATTTTTAGAAAGGACAATAAGCAATAGCTTGATAATCTATAATGCGATTCATTATTTTAAAGTGCAAATTGCAAAAAATGTTCAATTTCTCGTTGCCTTTGTTGCGTGTATCTGCAAGCATACATATAGATTAAGGTAAAGACAATTACAGAAAAATAAGAAATAGAAAATTAAAAATTGCAAACTTTAAACTTTTTAACTGAAGGTAACCAATTATTATTCTTTATTGAAAAGCAGAGTTTTGACAATCTGACGCTCCTGAGCGGAATACAAAATGGTCTTTACATATCACAGTAATATTTGTTACTATTATTACCATTTAGAAAATGATTGAAAATTAATTTTGATGATAAAAAATACAATGATAGATACAATTTTTCATAACAAAATTGTATCTATCAGATTATAAAAATAGTGATACTCTCTTTAATTCATTAATTTCTAAGTTAACATCATAAAATTAATAATTTCTTTGTTGATGTAGTTACCATTTTATTCAAACTATTGTTGTAATTACAGCTTTCATAAAAATTTACCATAAATTTGTTTATTTATATTCTAGCTGCCTCTTTTATTTTATCAATATATCCGTTTTTAAATATTGCACAGCTCATTGCATCACAGTCAAAGTAATTATTGTTGGTTAAAGCAGCACTAGCCCTACATCCCCCTCCACAGGTAAGTTTATATTTACACTTATTACATTCTACATTTTTAACAAATAAATCTTTTAATGTAGTATCTATCCAGGAAAGGTATTCGGAACTACTTAAAGCCTCCCGCAATGGGACTTTAGTAATGTATGTTTTTTCTAATTTTATGGGAAGTCCACTAAGTGACATGCATGGTAGTATTGCCCCATCTGGACAAATATACATCACATTTTTAGCATGTCCGCAAACTTTACAATTTAAAGCATTTTCCGTTCCGTTGAATTTTTGTGCAGGGATGAGGTACTTTGGGGATCCTTTTCGACAGTAAAAAAAGCCTCCAAGATGCAACGTCAACGGCGAACCTGCTTTTAAAAACTTAGGTATATAATCAAGATATAAGTTAAACAATTCTTCCCAAGATAAATCGTATTTGCCATTTTGATTTATCCATTCACCAGAATTACCAACTGGATTAGTCTTGATTGCAGATACACCAAGCTCAGCCAACAAATTAATACTGCTTTCTAAAGTATCAGCATTAAGCTTGTGTAAACACATTTCTACATCAGTTGTGAACCCTCTTTTATTTAATAACTTTAAAGCATCAGTTGCTATTTTTTCCGCTCCCTTAACACCACGAAGCCAATCATGCCAACCTATTCCATCAAAGCTCAAAGAAAAATTCGGCTTTATTCCACGTTTTTCAAACTCGTCTAATAAGTTCTCATTAATCAAGGCACCATTACTGTAAATAGTTTTAATATTTATATTTTTTCTGCATAATGCATCAACTAAACTAAAAAAATCGGAGCGAACTAAAGGTTCTCCACCAGTTAAATTAACATTTGCTATTCCACAGTCTGAAAGTTGATCTATTATACTCAAGCACTGTTCATGTGACAACTCCCCATATTTCGCATTAGGAGCAGAAAGGTAGCAATGTTTGCACTTATAATTGCATTTGCCTGTAATAGACCAGTGCGCAGTATGTACATACTCATTATTAAATGATACAGGTTTTTGCTCTTGATTAATTTCATCATTAGGACTGCATTCCTCTATCAACCCCTGCTTCAAAAAAGCGGAAAGTAAACTTTTATGAGCTGGAAGAACACACACAGAATCCACATCAGTCTTGCCATTACAAAAAGATAAGCATTGGAAAGCAACTGACGAAACAGGCTTTGCTAACCCGCTGGATAAACTGACAAGCATGTAAGGCCTGTCTAGCCAAGACCTAAGGGCAAAATTAGGTTTTAGTTTATAATACATAAATTTATCACCCTTTCATTATGAAAATTAACATGCACTAAATTGACTGCTTAAATGTATGAAGAGCTACTCCCTATACATTTAAGCAGGAAGCAAATCACAGCTTCAAATATAAAAAATTCTTCTTTGTTTCATTAGACTAAATACACTTAATATTATCTAGCCTCCACAACCTGCCACAAGACACGTACACAAGCTATCTACATCATAAGCGCCGCCAGCCAAATCAACGCCGCCACAATATTTGCTACCTGCAAATGCTTCCATTATTACCTTTTCTTCCTCGTCCTTAGACTTTTCCGGAACCTCCAAAACTTCCTTCTTCAGATCATCATTTTTTGCTAGTTCATCATAAAACTTTTTATTACTTTCTACTGACATAATAATCTCCTCCTTTCTTTTAGCTAGTATTAACACAAGGATAATTCTTAAGTTAATAAAGGGGGGCCCCTTTATTTTTAAACCTTGTAGTTATATTATATCATATATCTCGCCGCAACGCAAATATTTTTATTGATTTTCATCAAATGTTAACATGATCATTCTCATTGCTTTTATTGACTTTTATAGAGCCGCCCGAAGGACACCTACAATAGATAGTTCCTTCCGTTCCAACGCCATAAGGTGGCAGAGGCTCACACAGTACTATTAAACATCATCTCCGCCTCCAGTAATGGTACATGCGCATACAAAAATGCCCGAAACTACCGTCACCAGCACCAACGCAGCCACAAACTCCTTTTTACCTCCGGTAATTGCCTCCAGGTTGTCATCGTTTAACTCCTTTGGGGCTTTTTGTACTCTTCAAACTCTTGATAGATAAAATCATATCCGTGGTTTTCATCAACTTCTTCAATAATCTTTTCTATTATTTTCTTTTCGTCCTCGTCTTTAAACTTTTCCTGGACTTCCAAAACTTCCTTCTTCAGATCATCATTTTTCGCTAGTTCATCATAAAACTTTTTAACACTTTCTACTGACATAATAATCTCCTCCTTGCCTTGAGTTAATAAATGGGGCCCCCTTTATTTCTAAATTTCGCAGGCATATTATACCATACACTCACTAAACATCAACTTGTTTTTGACGATTATATCACAAAGATCCGTAAATTTAGTAATAATCGCAATGCGATTTAAAGGTAACATTGCACAAATAATGTTTTTATATAAAACTCTACATCATGTGCTATTTTTTAGATATACACATGTAGAAATAGCAAGCTATTATGTATAAAATCATGCATCCTTTGATATAACAAAAGGCCCAGCAACTCTGGGCTTTCTTATATATATAAATTCTAAAATCTATCTGACAAATCTTTTTGATTATATTTTCACTCCTTATTACGTTAGCATACAATCACACTAAAACTTCTCATTGAAAGCTAAACTATCTTCTCCCTATGAATAGATTTTGCAAGTGCGACTATGTCTCTTTGCATTAACCATCTTAAAAAAACTTGAGCTACAGATTTATTGTATTTGTCCCATACTTCCTTAAGCGTAGGCTTTGAAAACATATTATTTCTACCTTCTCCAATGTATACAAAATTTAAATTTTTCAATGTCATTAATCTTCTTTCCTTAAAATATTATCTGCTAATACCTTAAAAAGAGAGTTTTCTGTCATATCTGTGGAAACAGCCATTATAATTTAATTATTATAATTTGGAAATACATAAAACCAGCCCCTGGCAGGATTAAAACCTATAATATGGTCTTATTCTTGCTTTTATAGGTAAATTTTAAATATGTCTCAAGTGGACAAAAAATTTATGTTTAACTTTATATCCGCATAATTCATAAAATATCAACTCATTTTTAACCATCAATATCAACAAATCCAAATTGCTTTAGTGTGTATTGATAAATATTTGTTTTTATATTATAATAAATGTATCAAAAAAAAGGAGAGACTAAAATGTTATTTAAAAGTTTAGTTTATTTAATATTGATATTAAACGTAGTTGGACTACCGTCAAGTTGGAAAAACTACAATACCATGAGTCCAAATCAGCTTCAAGAAACAAACTTACCAACTATAGGTGAAAATAATGTAGGCGAACTTACAAATTTACTAAATGAAAACAAAATTAATTTAAACCTAACAGATAACAACGCTGTTGATTTTAAAAGCGCTGTAGAAGTATCTAGTGAAAACCTAGAAGAAGGAGTTAATAGTGCTACCAGCCCTCTTGAAAATGAAAATTTAGGTGATAACTTAGATGATACCTGGGCACTAGATAATGATGAATTCGGAGATTACCTTATATTAAAGGGAATTAATCACGAATTTTATGGTGATAATGTTCTTGTAAGAGATACAGTAGAAAGAGCGTTGCAGCAAAATCCCGGCATTACAAGAATTAAGATTGCTGACGGAGTAAAAACAATTGGCTCGGGAGCATTTGAAAACTCTGGTAATTTGGACTACATATATTTTTTTTACGAATTCCCAGCTTGTAAGAACATAACACAGATTGATATTCCTGATAGTGTTTCTGATATATTTGACCATGCTTTTGCAGGATGCACAGCTTTAACTGAACTCAAATTACCCAAAAATCTTAAATTTATAAGGGATCATGCTTTTGACAGCCTTAAAGGATTAACTAAGATTGATATTCCTGAGGGTGTAACTTACATAGGAAGAGGAGCTTTTGAATATTGTACGAGCTTGACGAGTGTATCTATTCCAGAAAGTGTAAAGGAAATCTCCTTTTACGCATTTTATAGGTGTGAAAGTTTAACTGATGTTAATATTGGTACGAAAACCAGGCAAATAGCAGTTGATGCATTTCTCGACTGTAAAAATATAAAAAACATAACTGCTCCCCATATTTTTAGTTCGCTAAAACTTCAATTTCCTGATGCAATTATAGACTATAACGATACAGAAGAATCATATCTGGAAGCCAAAAATAAAGCTAGGCAAGAAGCACATAAGTTAACTTCTGAACTTTCGTCTAGTTTAAATTTTTCCGACTTACTTAAGTCATATGAAGACAAACACAAAGAAATTATAAATATGCATGATTCTCTCTGCGCAAGTGCTAATAATCACTTTTCATTAGCAATATATAAATATATACGGCACCCCAGCTGTAACTATGCTTTAAGAACAAAAAATAATATTGAAACTTGTAAAGATTTTCTTGCTGAAATGGATGAAATTTTTGCTCAAGAGCCGCCACTTGAAAAAGGACAAGAATTTTACGTTTACAGAGGTGTTGAGAAAGACTTTCTTAAATGGCTCCTCGATATTAATAATATCTCAACCCCATTTGGTATAACTAATAATAAGGTAAAAAAACTCATTGGAACTGTTTTTTCTGATCCTGCACATTTAAGTACATCAGTCGACGTTAATTTTGCACATAGCTGGAAAGGTCCCGTTATCATGCGCATTTATTTGCCCAAAGGTTCTAAAGTTTTACCAATTGGTGGTGACAAGCAATTGGAGGTACTTTTAAACCGAAATTCAAAAATCAAAATAAAAGATATACAAAATCCATATTCAAAGCGATTGCCCGGCACAGCGTATTTAATAGACGCAGAGTTAATTCCTGATACACCTAACTACCAAGACATTGCGTAGTTATATTTAAGATTTTGATGAGCAAATATACCTATAAAGTAATTATATAATACAGGCCCCAAAATATAAAACTTAAATAGCTGCCGTATTTAGTCTAAACAAATTTATGAATTAACGAAAGATTTTTTACGCTGCCATTGTAAAGGATATCCGCACATTTTAATAATAATTTTAGATTTAATAGCGGTTCACCGCCACAAAAACACATACCATAAGGTTGTAACTGTGCGATATCCTGCACGAATTTTATGATTTCTGAATCAGTCATTTCGTTTTTAGCTATATTATTTTCTCCACTTCAATTATAGCAGTGAAGGCATCTGTAATCGCAATTATTAGTTATGTCTAAGCTAAGTTGATATGATCCTCGAAGTATATTATATTGTTCGTTTAAATTAGCATTGGCCCTCTTTAATTTAATATGCAATCATACATTAATAAATCTACAGACTTCCCCATGTAATCCATAACTTGCGGCAATTCATTCGAATTTGAAACTGTATAGTCTGTAGTTTTCAT
>CAKSIH010000022.1 GCA_934462705.1 uncultured Eubacteriales bacterium
ATAAATGCTTCTTCCTCTTTATTTCCTATACGTCTTCCAAATTCCGTAGCGATATAACTTTCAAGGTCAAATACGCTGTCATTTAAAAGCTCCTCTGATACTTTTATCATGGTTGCAAGTTTATATGCTCCAATAGAGACCTGACTAAAGCTATCATCGCTTTCAGGAATTGTTCCTTCTTCATCGACCCATGAAGCTGTACCTTTTGTTGCTACCACAGGTATTTTTCTGTCCCCGCTTGACGTTTGTATCACATTTGCAAGACCTCTGAAGATATTTTCTTCCTCAAGAGCCTGCACTAATGTATGTTCAAATTCATCCGGCACCAAATATCCACCTTCAGAATCCGTACCTTTTTCGAGAGCATTCTTAACCTCAAAACTACTTTTGTTCCTCATTACTTTCCAGAAAGCATCTTTATATTCACTGCTTTCTCTGAAAGGCTTTGATTTATTATTTTCACAGTAAGGTGCATCCACTATCGGTTTTCCTACAGCTTTTGAAAGTTCTAAATCAAGTGCTGTTCGGCGCTCCAATCTATCAATCTCTTTACCTAAATTTATTACTTCGGTTTCCATTTTCTCATAGGCAATGTTATCTTCATCAGAAATAAATCCGTCTGACGATTGCCTACTGTCTAAAAAGTTTTTTGCATTTTCCCATGCTTTTGCGCGTTTTTCACGAAGTTCCAAAATTTTATTCATATAAATTCCTCCATAACCTTTGTGCCGCTTTGCAGCATCTTCCCTTAGTAAGGGAAGTCTTCCTAATACTTTAATAAAAAAAGCCGCTTTCTAAGCGACTCTAAGCTAGTTTTATTCTCTTTTTTGTCTTTTAACTTATCTAGAACCTTGTTTGTAACCGCCATTCGGCTGAATATCATACCTTCAGGAACACGGTTTTCTTTTTGATTTTCTGTATACATAATTTGGTCTGCAAATCCAAGTTCTACAGCCTTATTTGCATTCATCCAGCTTTCAGCATTCATCATTTTTGAAATCTTGCTTCTTGGAAGATTTGTCTTCAGTTCATAAGCATTAATTATTGATTCCTTTATTTCTTCCAGCATCGATATCGCTTTACTCATTTCTTTAGTATCACCAATTGCAATTGTGGCAGGATTGTGAATCATTATTTGCCCCACTGGAGACATTAAAACTTCAGTTCCTGCCATCGCAATCACTGACGCGGCCGATGCCGCTATTCCATCTATTTTTACCGTTATGTTTCCTTTGTAGTCCATGAGCATATTGTAAATCTGCGAAGCTGCGAATACATCGCCACCGGGTGAATTTATCCAAACTGTTATATCTCCATCATTTGACATAAGTTCAGACTTAAATTGTTTTGGAGTGATTTCATCATCAAGCCAGCTTTCTTCTGCAATTGCTCCTTCAATCCTCAAAATACGTTCACTGTTATTATCTATCCAATTCCACCAGCGTGACGCTGGACCCAATTCGCGTACATCATATTGTGAAACTTTATGGCCATTATCTCGCGCTGTTAAATTCATAAAGATTTTTCCTCCTTTACTTCAGTTTCTTGGTTTACGGTCTGTGCAAACGCTCCTGCGTCTTGTAATTTTGTCATGCTTCCATTTACAAGGTACAAATTCCCTCCAAGCTCATCGGGAATTAAATCCATGTTTTCCAGACTTCTTATATCGTTTGGCGATAAAAAGCCATTTTGAATACCTGTTGCATAACCGTTCATACGGCTTTGATAATCTCCTCTAAGCAAACCGTCAACATTAAATTTAGCAAAATAGTCTGTTTTCTCGCTTTCAAGAAATAGTGATCTTTGAATAGATTGTTCCCATCGAGTTACCCACGGATCAAGCGTGTATTTTACAAACTCCAGACTTTGTTGCTCTATGTTCGAAAAAGATGATTTTTCAAGATCTCCGACCATATGGGGCGGTACTCTAAAAATTCTCGCAATTTCATCTATTTGGAATTTCCTAGTTTCTAAAAACTGAGCCTCGTTCGGTGATATACCAATAGGCTGATACTTGAGCCCCTCCTCAAGAACTGCAATCTTATGGGAATTAGAACTTCCCTTGAAAAGTGAGTTCCAACTTTCTCTCAGTTTGTCCGGGTCTTTGATAGTGCTTGGATGCTCCAAAACACCACTTGGACTTGCCCCATTTGCAAAAAACTTCGCGCCGTATTCTTCTGTTGCCAACGCCATTCCGATTGCATTCTTAGCCATTGCTATTGGAGAGTAGCCGACAAGACCGTCAAAGCCCAGACCTGGGATATGAAAAACATCTTCTTTTCTTAAATACACCTGAGAGAGTTTTTTAAGACTTATATTATCGCTTTCATTTGTAGAATATCTATAATAAATTTCTCCGTTTGCAGCCCGATCCACTGCCATTCGATTCGGCATTAAAGGATATAAAGCTATAATTTCTCCTTTACCATTTCGGAGTATCTGTGCATAAGCATTTCCACACAAAAGAAGATGACTCATAAGTGTTTCTCGAAATACAAATGAAGTCATCTCTGGATTAGGTTCATCATGAAGAAGATAATAAAGCGGATGCTCTATTGCTTTTTCTTTTCCTCCGCCGTCTTTATATTTATAAGTATGTAAGGGAAGTGCAGTTATTGCTTCTGATAAAATTCGCACACATGAGTAAACGGCAGTCACCTGCATGGCTGTTCGTTCATTTACATTTTTTCCGCTTGAAGTTCCCTCAAAAAGTACATTATATGCACCACCTGAAAGATAATTCTTCGGTTTATCTCTTGAATGAAATAGATATTTTAAAATATTCATATAACAATCAATCCTCTTTCATCATATACAGAATTAATATTTTCTCCTTGATGACGAATTGCTCTATCAAGAGCCATAACAGTCGCTACCGCGCCATCAATTTTTTCTGTAGATTTTTCCTTGTCCGGCTTAATGTTTCCGGCAGGATCTGTGCGAACGAAGATATTATCCATCATCCATCGAAGAACAGGATGTCCATTATGTGCGAGCTTCTTCTCAAGTGTAAGTTTCATGAGCTCTTTTGACGGAGGAGACATATCCTTAAATCCCTGTCCGAACGGAACAACCGTAAAGTCTATTCCTTCAAGGTTCTGTACCATCTGTACGGCTCCCCAGCGGTCAAAGGCTATCTCACGAATGTTATATTTTGTGCCAAGTTCTTCGATAAATTGCTCTATGTAGCCATAATGCACCACGTTGCCTTCGGTTGTCTGAAGACGCCCTTCCTGACACCAGATATCGTATGGAACATGGTCGCGTCTGACCCTTAAATCGAGATTATCTTCGGGAATCCAAAAGTAGGGAAGAATGTAGTATTTATCGTTTTCATCTTTAGGAGGAAATACAAGAACGAACGCTGTTATATCAGTTGTTGAAGATAGATCCAGGCCTCCGTAGCAAACCCTTCCTTCAAGTGATTTTTCATCAAATTTAAATTTACACGCATCCCATTTTTCCATTGGCATCCATCGCACTGACTGCTTTACCCACTGGTTTAGACGAAGTTGCCTGAACAGGTTCTCTTCGGCTGTGTTTTGCCTCGCTGATTCGCAGGCGTTCTTGAGTTTTTCTATATCCACAGTAATCCCAAGCGATGGGTTTGCCACTTTCCATACTTCTTCGCTTGTCCAGTCTGCATCAGCCGGAGCTCCGTAAATAACAGGGTAGAAAGTCGGATCACGCTTGCGTCCTTTTAAGATATCCTCAGCTTTTTGGTGTACTTCCCAGCAAACTGAGTTTCTGTCTGTTCCGGCAGTAGTTATCAAAAAGAATAGTGGCTGCTTTCTTGCATCTCCTGAACCATGAAGCATTACATTATATAAATTGCGATTTGGCTGGGCATGGAGCTCGTCAAACACAACGCCATGTACGTTTAAACCATGCTTTGTGTAGGCTTCTGCGGAGAGGACTTGATAAAAGCTGTTTAAAGGCTTGTAAATCAGCCTTTTTTGCGAGAGTACGGGCTTTATTCTCGATTTGAGGGCTGGGCATTGTTCCATCATATCGACCGCTACGTCAAAAACTATCGAGGCTTGCTGGCGATCTGAAGCACAGCCATAGACCTCACCGCCATGCTCAAAATCCCCGCAAGTCAAAAGAAGTGCTGTTGCTGCTGCAAGCTCAGACTTTCCTTGCTTTTTAGGGATTTCAACATAAGCAGTGTTAAATTGTCTGTATCCATTTGGTTTTAAGATTCCAAAAATATCACGCACAATTCTCTCTTGCCAATCGATTAAATCAAATGGCTGGCCATACCACTGCCCTTTTGTGTGTTTTAGGCAATTAATAAAGCAGACCGCTGAGTCTGCCATTCTTTTATTATATGTGCTGTCCGTATTTGCAAATTTTGTAGGTGTATATTTTTTTAATTTGCGAATTGAAATCGCCTCCTTCCTTAATTGTAACGTCCTAATGGGGGAACTCTCGCTTCCATAATTTTCAACTAATGAGTATTAATGGACATTCAATTTTGCTATGAATTCGTATACAAGGAAAAGAGCCTTTCGGCTCATAACTGCTTTTTCTTTTACTGTATCTTACTGCTGCATCGCCCAAGCAATTGCGTGGCCGTCATCCTCGAACAGGGCCTCGCTGACCGCCGCAAGCCCAATGGTACTTTCGCAGTTGTGCTTCTCATCATCATCGAGGTATTCGTAGACAGCACCGAAGTAGCAGGGCTTGTTTATTCCGTTGTAATAATGTCCGGCAAGAAGTACCTTGTCTTCGAAATTCAGCACCTTGCTCCAGCGGCATTCCAAATCCTCCATTGTGGTGGGATTCGGCAGTCTGTAGGTTCTCATCGCATCATTGATTGTTATGATCTGTTTCCTCCGTTTAAATTTTAATTTTCCCTTTCGGGTACTTACATATTCGCTCTTTTCGGAGGTTATAGCAATATGATTACTACACGATCTTAAGCCCCATTAAATCTATATTTATTGTGTACGTTACATATTGTTTCAATATAGATTTTAACACCCGATTTGCTCCATAATTTGAAAATTATGGAAGTGATCGCTCCCCCAATTTGAAAATGTTAAATCCTTATACACAAATCCTCTCTGTAAATTACATTAAGGCTGGAACCATTATCCCTCGTCCTCGTAAGCTCCATATCCCTTGTTTTGCTGCAAGCAGCAAAAGCTCGCTCATTTCGCTACTCGTCCTCTCCCCAACAAGCCTTTGGCTTGCCGGGGACCCAAAATTTGATACTTGCAGTATCATCTACACCTTGAACCGTTCCTTTTGTGCCGATTGGCGGAGCTTGCAAGTCATCCATTTTTACAAGTTCTACCCGCAATCCTGTTGGATATTCTTTTCGAACTCGCTCTACAATATCTCTACTTGGAAATTTCATCTGAGGATACCTCCTTGTTCGTACCATTTTTAAAAGCGGATGACCCTGAGAAATTTTGAAGTAAAATTTTTCTCGCCATCTTGTATTGCGGACCTATAAATCCAAGCCTTAGAAGAAAACACCGGAATGCATATTTTTCGTTATCGATAGATTTTTCTTTCGCTGTGATTCGAGTTTGCTTCTTCGCCATGTCGCACAGAGCAGCAATGAAATGCGTGTAGGCATCTGCTTTTTCGCCTTCTTGCATATTTGTAAACCAAGGGAATGAAATTTTCTCATCATCTACCTCAATTGGCAAACTGTCAACCGCCAGTGCTTTTTTGATAAGACCACCCTTAGCATCTATCAACTTTTGAAGATTTTTTAATGCATCGTCAGTAAAGGATTCTCTTGGCATTGCCATTGTAAGCTCCACGTTTTCGCCCTGTTCAGCGGTTACAGCTTCATCCGTATCATTCTTTGGTTCCGTCTCCAAGCTGCCATTTTCGGCTTCCTGTGGCGTTTCGTCCATACGTTTATAACCCTCGTCTTCGAGATGCTCCAAAAGTGGCTCTATTACTAAATTATCCGGTTTGGTATCGATTGTAAGAATTCCGTTTTGATCGAGTCTGCAAGCACCGATTTCATACGTAAATGACGGAGCCCCAAGATACTTCACGTCAAGACACAGCCATTTTGCGATTTCCCTTGCGAGATTTTTCCGATGAGTTCCCGGCACATCATATTTTACTTTCATTTTTAATTCCTCCTTGTTTTTCGGCACTTACATATATCACTCTAAACCGTATAAATATCAAGTTCATGTGATTTAGAAATGTAGCCACACTATTCATCGATTAACTGTGAACAGTACACAATGCCCGAAAGCACAAAGTAAACGCAAGGGAGTGCGACTCCGTTTCCCCACATTTTATATTCTGCGGAATCCGAGTGGGGCTTTTTCAGCCATTTTCGGACTTGATTTTCTGTTTTGGATTTAGTGGTTTTTCCTATAGCCTTATTGTAATTATCAAAAATCTGTTGCCATTTCGCTATTTCTTCATCTGTTGGATTTTCAGTTTCTAAATCTGCACATCAAAAATCAGGAAAGCCTTGAAGTCTTGCACATTCTGTTGGTGTAAGCCTTCGCACAATGTACCCGAATTGAACTGCTCCCGGACCTTTGGCTACAGGTGTTGGTTCCAGTTCTTTTGAAATTGAAGGATTAAACTTTGCATTTTCACCTTGGTTAAAAGCATCTCGACCTATACCGTAAGCTATAGCATGATGGTCAATCGTGTTTAATGTAAAACTGATATTTTCATTTATTCCGCTGCCTTGCGGACCATTCTTATTGCTTCTTCCAATCATAGACCCTTGCAAAATAAAAGTTTGCTGTTTGGTGTTTGATGCGGCATTTAGAGTTCCGCTTTTATTTCCGAGTGTTCGCACTTCATCTCGCTGATTTTGTGTAAATGGTATGTTCTCCACAACTGCCACACCGCCTTGATTACAAGACGAATTTCCACAATTTTTATCCAGAGTCCGGGAAGTATTTGCCTCGTAAAAACCGCTGTGTGGATTATCTTATTTCATGGAATTACTGTCTTTTGAGCAAATACCATATGTTTTTGCTACTTTGTCCATGATAAGAGGAACTTTGTTCCCACCTGTACCCATGCTTGAAGTGAGTGTTTGCACACAACCACCTTTAGAAATTTTTACACGACTGTCTGAAGGATGGTTTTCAACAGACATAACTGTCTCTAAAATGCATGGGGGATGATGTGATTGAGCTCTTAAAGTAGAAGTAACAGCTTCGGTTACATCCATCCGACTTCCGCCTTGGTCGTTTAAGCAGAGGTTGCTTGTTTCTCCAGTGCTATTCGTAAAACTTCCGGCAGTTCTTTGCCACGCCTTAAAGCTCTGTGCAGAATACCCTGACACGCCCTCGGACTCAAATAATATCTTTCCGGCACATTTACTTCCAAAATCTGCGACAAGGTAGATGCGCTTTCTTCTCTGGGGGACTCCCCAGTATTGTGCATCGAACACTCGCCACGCGAGGGAGAAATCATCTCCCACAACCTCTCCGGCATTTGACCATTTTGTAGGTTTAGGAACAGAAAAATCTTGTTCCTTGATTTTGTAGATACTTTCGAGGACGCATCGGAAGTCTCCTCCTTGATTTGATGAAAAGGCTCCGGGGACATTTTCCCACATGATCCATCTTGGATATTTTCCATTCGTTTTACACCTCATTTCTTTTATAATTCTGATTGCTTGATAAAATAGTGTGGACTGCTTTCCGTCAAGACCAGCTCTCTTTCCCGCAACACTCATATCTGTGCATGGCGAACCGAAAGTTATAATGTCCACAGGTTCTATATTTGCTCCGTTTATCTTATTTATGTCACCGTAATGTTTCATAAAGGGCAGCTTTTTTGTTGTAACAAGTATAGGGAATGGTTCGATTTCACTTGCCCATAAAGGCTTAATTCCACACATTAATCCGCCAAGAGGGAAACCTCCGCTGCCATCAAACAAAGAGCCTAAAGTTAAACTACAATTCATCATTTTTCACAGCTTCCGTATACGGAATTTTTCTATTATCTTTAAGTAAAAACACATCATCGCTACCGCAAAGTTCTATGTATCTTCGGACAATTACTGAGGCATACTTCGGATCAAGTTCTATACAAAAGCAAATTCTGTCCATCTGCTGACAGGCAATAAGTGTCGAACCTGAACCGCCAAAGGTATCAAGCACGATACTATTAACAGACGAGGAATTTTTTATTGGGTAGCAAAGGAGCGGTATCGGCTTCATGGTTGGATGGTCGGCGTTTTTCTTTGGTTTATCGTATCGCCAAATTGTAGACTCCGCTCGTCCTGCATACCATTTGTGTTTCCCGGTTTTAAGCCAGCCGTAAAGTATCGGTTCATGACCCCATTGGTAAGGGGACTTGCCCATAACAAACGAGTTCTTTTCCCATATACATACACCGCTTAAATGAAAACCTGCATCAATAAATGCTTTTCTGAAATTTAATCCCTCTGTATCAGCATGAAATATGTATGCAGAACCACCGTCAGCTAGGTGAGAAGCCATATTTTTAAAAGAGGATAACAAGAACCCATAGAAGTTCTCATTATCCTGCTTATCGTTTTTGATTTTTAGTCCGCTGGCACTTTCAAAGTCCACGTTATATGGTGGGTCTGTAAGTATTAAATTAGCTTTTTTGCCATCCATTAAAACCTTTACATCTTCGGGATTAGTGGCATCGCCGCAGACCATTCGGTGTTTTCCAAGAAGCCATATATCACCTCGATTTACAAATGCTGCTTCTTCGAGAGCCTTTGTTACGTCATAACCATCGTCTTTTCCTTCTTTTTCGTCAGCTTTTGAGAAGAGCTCGTCAATTTCTGTAAGATCAAATCCTGTAAGTGCTATGTCAAAATCGCTGTCGCTTAAATCTTTGAGCAAATCAGTTAAAAGCGGGATATCAAATTCTCCTCCTATTTTATTTAGTGCAACGTTGAGTGCTTTTTCTTTGTTGCTGTCAAGGTCTAAAACCACACATTCTACTTCAGAAAGTCCCATATTTTTCAGGATTTTGTACCTCTGATGTCCGCCCACAATGTTTCCGGTCCTCTTGTTCCAGATTACAGTCTCGACGTAGCCAAATTCATCTATGCTGCGCTTAAGTTTTTCGTACTCAGCATCGCCCGGCTTTAAGTCTTTTCTCGGATTGTATTTTGCCGGATTTAGTTTGTTAATCGCTACTTTTTCTATTTGCAAATTATCCACCTCTTCTTTAAAACTATGTATAACAAAAGGCACCTCGTATATCGAAGTGCCTTAACAAAATTAATTTTTAAATTTATTATTTAATTTAAAAAATTCATTATGAGCTTTATCATCGTTTCCTTTTCTGCAGGTTTTGACTCAGCCGTCATTATCGTGATAGCAACCAAAGTATAGTCGTCTATTATTTTTTCACCATCTTCAAATAGGGTCCCGTTTTTATTGAGAAAATACAAAAATAAAGCTGCAGCTATTCTTTTATTTCCATCTGAGAAAGAATGATTTTTAGTTATTAAATACAGCAAATTCGCAGCTTTCTCCTCAAGTGAAGGATAAACTTCCTGTCCTCCAAATGTCTGATAAATAGCACTAATGCTTGATTTGAAAGAATCATCTTTTTCATTGCCGAATAAATCACTTTCACTTCCAAACTTCATGCCATCAATGACTTCTCGGCATTCTTCGTAAGTCAAAGTGTATGTGGCAGTATTTCCATCGGGTTTCTTTATCTTTTGATGGTCGTAATCATCAAGCAAATCAAGTGCCACCGTGTATTTTTCTATTACGTCTAGAATCTGTTTGCTGTCAATTCTGTTATCTGCACGTTTCATAATCCGTATAACTTCTCCTAATTCATTTATACGATTATTATTTACTGCATAGCCTTTTAGTATGTAATTCTTTAAAACTCCGTTTGCCCATTTACGAAATTCCACACCACGCTGCGATTTGACTCTATATCCTACTGATATTATAACGTCTAAGCTATAAACTGATACCGGTTTATCTGAATTTGCAATGTGCAAAAAATGCACGTTGCTTTTGTCATCAAGTTCTTTTTCCTTAAAAATATTTTTTATATGCTTAGTAATTACCGACCTATCTCTCTCAAATAATTCAGACATCTGATTTTGAGTCAGCCATACCGTTTCGTTTTCGATATTGACATCCAATTTTACGTTGCCGTCTTGTGCTTTAAAAATTACTAATTCTGCTTTCTGATTCATTTACTCTTTATCCTCTCATTTTAAGGTTATACCCATATTAACTCTAATTTCTACTTTATTCAACACGTTGTTCCTTTTGATTCACTTTTTTCCAAGAAATTATCCCACAAACTGCGAGTATTACTTGTACAAAATCAAGGAGGCTTCTTCCATATGTGCCATTATGAAAGTCCAACGCACACCATAGGATGTCTCCAATCAGCCAAATGTAAAAACACAGTATATTTTTTCTTATATTTAAGACGGTGCCAATCAACGAAATTGCTGTCAAGAACCACGTTATATCCGTCATCCTTTTTTCCTCCTTGCTGTTAGGAGTAGCTCCATCACGTTGTCTTGTGGTGTGTCTGAAAAATTAGTTGTGCAGTTTTGTTTTACGATATCAAAAATTTCATACCAGATGATGTTTGCCTGCTTTTGAAATCCCACACTCATTTGTACAAATGGATTTGCAATCGCGGCACCTGTGGTTGGATGCTTACCTAAAAATCCAAACTTACTTATTGCTTCTTCGCATTGTATGTATCTCGCAAACGCCTGAGAATAGGATTCCACTAGTCTTGGATTTACAAACTGATCGCATTTTCGTTTTTTAAGCCACAGCCACGTTTCTTCGAAGATTTTATCTGCTCCGAGTGGTTTTCCGTCTTTTTGCTCAGAACTTAAATATTCACTTGGTTTTGGAATCTGACTGCCTTCCAAATCCTCCGGCTCTAAAAAGTCAGAACTATCTAATTCGAATGAAGGCTCATCGTCTAGGTCAATCGGTTCAAAAACTCGTGCCGACCTTCCCGATGCTATTTTTTGGGCTAAAGAGTCCGGCTTATCTCCGGCACGGACTCTTCGTCCTCCTCTGTATGTTCCATCCTTTGACACTTTTTCACATCCTTTCTTTAAAATAGAATCCCCGAAAGGCCGTTAGCTTACCCTTCGGGAAAATATAGGGTTAATACCCTGTTTGAATCGGATTTTTTTCACGCGTTTCCCCACGCCCGTTGCTCCCAGAGGGGAGAGGAGAGATTTTACTCCCCCCTCCGGGGAGGCGGCCGAAGCCGCTCGCCTTTAAAGTTTGATTAGTGCGGCGTACCTTGCGTAATCGTAGCCTTCGGCGTTGATTGCTAATGCCTCGTCGTTTCTGGTTTCCTCGCGGAAAAGGAAGCACCTTGCGGTTCCGTCTTTCTCCTCGCCGCACTCGTTCGTGATCTCTTTTACAAACTCGTTCTCCTCGTTTAAGTTTTGGATCAGGTTCTCGTAGGCCTCGTGAACTAAAACCTTCTCGCCGATCACCTTGAACCTTTTTTGTTCTCCAAGCCTTCTTTCCTCGTTGCTTAAAAGCTCCTCTCTGTTTTTTGCTTTGCGTGAAAAAAATCCTGTCATTTTAAAAACTCCTTTTATTAATTTTGCGTTAGGGTTTGTTCCCTTTCGCTTGATTACATATTACCTCTACTCGCCACTACTATCAAGCTAATTCTGTACTTTTAAAGGTAGAACAAACCCGCATTCTATCTAGCTTTTACGTCACTAGTACCAAAGCAAAAACAAGCTCCATTTGGTGGTTTATATTGAAAAATTCTCCATTTAGAGCCCCCAGAAATCTAAACTGCTTTATCCCCAACGACCACCTTCACGTGCAGTAATTTTTGAGTGACAGCTTTTGCAAAGGCTCATTAAGTTTTCTTCTCGATGAGTACCACCCTGGGAAAGAGGCACGATATGATGGACTTCCTCCACAGGTTTTAAAATGTTTTTTCTCTCGCACAGCTCACAAACTGGATGATCTTTAATATAAAGTTGCCTGATTTTTCTCCAGCGGCTTCCATATCGTTTATAGGTATCAGGATCACGTTTATATTTGTTGTAGTATCGGCTTTCAAGTTTTTTGTGTTTATAGCAATATAAATCTTCTGTAAGTTCCGGGCATCCTCTAAACCTGCATGAACTTTTAGGTTTTTTCGGCATCACTTTCACCTCCATATAGATTAAGCCTCCACAATCTTGTGAAGGCTCTTGATTTCAATCTTCCTAATTATAATAGTAAACCAAATGTATACTCTAAAACAATCAACTTTACTCTACTCTTTTTAAAATTTTTATGGCCCTATCATGTAATTTATAAGCATTTTGAATGCTATATCCCATCTCAAGAGCAATCTGTTCCCACGTTCTAAAACATAGGTACCTAAGTTCAAGTAAGGTCTGAAGTTCCGGATTTTGAACCTTTTTGATTGTAGAAACTATATTTTTCTTTATTCCCACCAACTCTTCTATATCTTTATTAATTTCCGTCTCTAAATCCACTATTTTTGTTATAACGTCTGCCATCCGGCTCTGACTTTTAGTTCCACTAACTGGCACATCCGAAAGCGTAGATGTTGCTTTGGTTGCAAGTTCGTGAAGTGAGATGATTTGCTCCAGCTTGCTGTTAATCCTTTGATCGATACGATAAGCCTGATTTAAAAATTCTTTTGTGGTCATAAAAACACCTTCCAAATTACAAATTTAAAAATTTAT
>CAKSIH010000023.1 GCA_934462705.1 uncultured Eubacteriales bacterium
GACGCCGGAAGTGTATGCAGGTATTATAAATTATTGGCATAACGCAGTAAGAGTAAATGGTGTGAAACCATTGGAATCCATTGGCGGAATTACCTCCCAAAATTTTGATGACCTCCTTCGCAAATTACAAAAATCACAAAAATCACGAATTCTAAATGACTTAAACAAAAAAATAAAAGAAATGGATGACTTAACCTCAAAAATAGAAGAAAATAATAGTATGAATGAAAATGAAAAAAAGTGTATGATGGACAAGTTAAACTCTTCTAAAAATCGGCAAAAGCAATTAACCCTTAAATTAATGATGAGCTATTTACCCCTTGAGCATTTTACTAAGCTTGCAGTTGAAAAGGAACAGACTCCCAAAGAAAAAATAAAAGTAAAAAAATATGCTGGCCTAAGTACAGTTTTAAATCTGTTGAACGAAGGCGCAACAATGATATTGAACCAGGAAGTAAATGATGTAGAAAAGGCCGATAAAACAAGAGTCTTGCCCAAATATACAACAGAAAAAATGTTGCTTGCACATTTCTTGATGTATAAAAATACCAAAGACGAAATAAACAAATTTTATGATTGTGTTTCAAGTGGGCTTGAGGGCAAAACAGTGAAGGACACAGGGGCACCTTTGAACGAAGCTTTGAGGACTCTTACTAAGAGGACTGAATTTGTAGAAAAACTAAAAATGGCAGAGAACAGCCCGTACCAAGCTCAAACGAAGGAAAATGGCCGGACGTATAGCGTAAGTTTGGATGATGATAAAAAAATAACATTTAACCATTCTACGTTTGCCGATTGCGCTGATACAGCTGTACGCCATGTAGTGAATTTATTATGCTATAACGCTGAGCAAAAATGGACAAAACTGATAAAAGAAGACGAGGAAGCAGTTTATCGTGATGATTTAAAAAAGGTATGGGAAGCTATAAAAAATGGCGGAACAGTAGACAACAAATCTTTAAAAGACAAATTAAAGATGTTTTATTTACATCAAAAGGACGTTGGAGCAGATGAAGGTAACACTGAAACGAGGAGCTTATGGAACTACGCAATTTGTGGCATAGATGGGAATGCCGAAAAAGGTCTATACAAAATAACATATCGCCAAAATGGATTCGAGCTTGGAGTAGGATATGAAAATAATATAAAATTAATTTACAATATAGCAAAAGCGCTAGATTTGGCGGATGCAGATGCTTTAGATGAAGCAAAGAAACAAATTGATAAGCTCAGCGGCAATTCTACAGCTAAAGACGCGCTTAACGCTGTGAAAACAGTTTATAGGCTGCTTTCTGACGATGTAGAGGTGTCAGGAGACCTGAATCAAACGGGCCAACTATGGACAGGAGATCTTGACATTACATCAAAAAAGACAAACAGTTTCTCGATTGGTCAAATAGACGGACATGGTTGGGTGAAGTTTAATCCCATAGAATTATATAGCAAAGAATTTATTGATGATAATATGAAATTTATAGAAAAAGATGAATGGTCAAGGCTGCTAGCAATGTGCTATAGCGAAAAGAAACAAATTAGTCCTCAGGGTCTTTCAACATTTCATAGGCTATACTGTCGTCAAGTTGACGGGTATCGAGGTAAAGATATGTTGCTTGATGATAATTACAAGAACAACTATAGTGCATTAAGATTTTTAAAGGAAATTCAATGGGATGACGATAATGTTATAAGAATATTGGATTTGATTAGAACGTATGGTTTGGATTTAAACAAAGTAACTCTGAAATATGTTAAAGGACCTAGCAAAACAAAAGACTTAAACAATTTTATTAGAGCAAAGTATGGCCCTCAAATATGTTCTTATCTTTTTAAATCATATGAATTTTCTGATGAAGAGAAATCCAATCTATTAAGACAATATAAGCTGGACAACTATTTGTATACGGCTGACGATGGAGCAGTTTATTACTGTTCAATTGAGCACGAGAATGAAAAAGAAACCGTAGTACTTTATGCAAGTGATCCAGAAGATTGGCGAAAAAATTATAACAGAAACATCACAATTCCGGCTGAGGTGACATTAAACGGTAAAACTTATAAGGTTTCAGGAATAGGAAAAAATGCATTTAAGAATGTTAAATTGCAATCCATCACAATGCCAAAAACAATAGACGGCGACTTCACCATTGGTAATTCCGCATTTAAGGGCTGTACTGGCTTGAAATCAATAGACTTGCCACAAACAGTAACGGGTAACTTCACCATTGGCCAGTCCGCATTTAAGGGCTGTACTGGTTTGAACTCAATAGACATGCAGAAAACTACCGTAAAAGGCAACTTCAAAATTGGCAAGTCCGCATTTGAGGGCTGTACTGACTTGAACTCAATAGACATGCCACAAACAATAGGCCTCGACTTCACCATTGACGAGCACGCATTTGAGGGCTGTACTGGCTTGAACTCAATAGACATGCCACAAACAATAAACGACTCCTTCACCATTAAAGATTTCGCATTTCAGGGCTGTACTGACTTGAACTCAATAGACATGCAGGAAACTGTCGTAAAAGGCAACTTCATCATTGGCGAAAATGCATTTGATAATTGTTTAAAATTGGCTTCAATCACAATGCCACAAACAGTAAACGGCAGTTTCACCATTGGCAGTTTCTCATTTGAGAACTGTACTGGCTTGAAATCAATAGACATGCCACAAACAATAAACGGCTCCTTCTCCATTGACGAGCATGCATTTGAGGGCTGTACTGGCTTGAACTCAATAGACATGCCACAAACAGTATACGGCGACTACTTCATCATTGACGAGCACGCATTTGAGGGCTGTACTGGCTTGAACTCAATAGACATGCATGAAATGTACGTACACGGTATCACTATCATTAGCACGTCCGCATTTAAAGGTCTTTCAAATTTGGAATCAATCACAATGCCACTAACAGTAAACCGTAGTTTATTCATTGAGGATATGGCATTTGATAATTGTAAAAAATTGTCATCAATAAAAATGCCACAAGCAGTATATGGCGACTTCTGCATTGACAGTGGTGCATTTGAGGGCTGTACTGACTTGAAATCAATAGACATGCATAAAATGTACGTAAAAGGCAACTTCAAAATTGGCGAGTCCGCATTTGAGGGCTGTACCAGTTTGAACTCAATAGACATGCATGAAACTGACGTAGAAGGCGACTTCAACATTAGCAATTCCGCATTTAAAGGTTGTTTAAGTTTGAACTCAATCAAAATGCCACAAGAAGTAGGCGGCTCCTTCTCCATTGACGAGCACGCATTTGAGGACTGTACTGGCTTGAATTCAGTAGATATGCCACAAGCAGTATACGGCAACTTCTCCATTGACAGTGGTGCATTTGAGAAGTGTTCAAGTTTGGACTCAATCACAATGCCACAAACAATAGGCCTCGACTTCTACATTGACAGTGGTGCATTTGAGGGCTGTACTGACTTGAAATCAATAGACATGCATGAAATGTACGTACACAGCAGTTTCACCATTGGCAGTGGTGCATTTGAGTATCTTTCAAAATTGGAATCAATAAAAATGCCACAAACAATAGGCCACAACTTCACCATTGGCCCGAACGTATTTCAGGGCTGTACTGGTTTGACCTCAATAGACTTTCCTAAAACAATAGAAGGTGACTTAACTGTGCACATTAGTGCGTTCAAGGAATATAGGGGCTTATTGGACGTAATAAAAATGATGGAAAGAGCAGTAAAAGGCAACTTAAAAATTAAATAACCAAAATTATAACCTGGAAAGGTCCATTCTGAATCTTGTTATTGACTTATCTTAGTTTGGTGAAAAGTAAATTTCTTTATAATTTAGTGCACATAGTGTAATAGAAAACCTGCTTTAGTGCAGCAATTATAAACTGTGTTTTAATTTATATATTGAAACCACCGAAAGCCCAGCTTTTTAAGCTGGGCTTATTCGACAGACTAAGCAACTGTTAATAAAACAGTTGCTTTTTTTCTTTATTATAGATAAAAATTATATACATTTTTACTTTGATTTATTACTATATTTACACAATATTAAAATAAGTTTGGTTGATTCTTATAGCTATATTTAGTATAATTTACTGGTGGAATTTGAGACGTTTTCTGTTTTTCATTTATGGTTAAAAGTTCTGCGATAGATTGAATATATTGGAGGAATGTGCGTATCGCTGCATTGAATCTTTCCAAAATGGCAAATGATTTACGTCTATTGTCTTCCGGACCTCATACAGGTTTTCACGAGATTAACCTGCCATCACGCCAAAATGGGTCTTCAATTATGCCTGGTAAGGTAAATCCTGTTATTCCTGAAGTCGTTTCCCAAATAGCTTTCAACATTGTGGGTAACGATGTAACTATTGGTATGGCTGCTGAAGCCGGACAGCTGGAGCTTAATGCTTTTGAGCCTGTAATTTTCTATAAATTGTTTGAATCCATCAAGAGCTTAACCCACGCGGTACGCACGCTTGTAGATAATTGCATTAATGGTATTACTGCCAACCAAGAATGGTGTAACTACTTAATGAATGACTCCGTAGGAGTTATTACTGCCTAATCACTAAACTTTTGATACAATAGCACGTTTGCTCTGATATTTCCAAAAAGGTGTGCACTTTTTATTTAGGGGTGTGCATACTAGTGCACGAAAGCCTAAAAATCATCAAGAGGTGTGCATACCACTGCACGGAAGGTAGATATCTCATTCTTAATCCATTAATAATAGTATAGCACGAAAACTATTATAAGAAGGATGAAATTATTTTACAAGATTTGAATCTGGCCTATGAACAGAAGTTAATTTTTAAACAATTTTATTGGGCTGTGAAGAGTTGACTAATATTCAACCCATGTAAATAAGCAAATGGATTCAATTTACTTATTTTTTTTAGGTGATAGCCTTTCTGTTGTGCTATATTTACTAACAACGTATATTTGAATAAAGGTATTAAAGAGATGTATTACTAGTAATAACAATGTTAACCACATTGGTAGTTTAGCAAATACAGTTAATAATGCAGCTCCCAGTATTGACCACTTTGTTATATTATTTGCTTTGGAATGTGCTTTATATTGAATTGATAAGTTTCCATTTTCCGCAGTTTTACATAAATCCGTTTTATTAAAGAAATTGGTAATACCGACAACTGCTAACCCAAGCCCAATACCAACGGCAGCACTTGCAGAATCTAAAGACAAATTGCTATTTAAAATCGAAGTAAAACTGATTGCAGCTACAATTAATCCGACTATTGCAATTGAAATGTTAACTAAGTTCTTTTTTAACATAAAATTACTCCTTATTTAAAATTCTATTTTTATTATATTGATTCTGCTATTAATGTCAATGGGGTTTATAAAAAACTAATCTACCAAAAAATTAAATTAGTGGCTATAGATAGTAAAGGATATAGCAGGAGTCGAGTATTAGTATCTAATTTAACCGAACCAGATTTTGCAAAACCGTATTCTGTAAGTATAAAAGAGAGTGTAATAATGGCTAATCTACTGGGAAGCGTGTACGCTTTTTCTTTTATTTTATCAAATAAGCGCATTGGATTTAAACTAGTGTTATCAACAATTTGTAAAGAACCACATGCTTTATAAAAGTCTTTAAGTTTTAAACTAAAATAGCCTTCTGAAATATCATCGTTAGGTTCTACATATCGGTTACCAAATGAATCATAAGAAACACTGAAACTATGCCAAGGATTTCTAACTTTAATCCATTTTTGACCTAAGCTATCTTCATATGCGTCCACTACAGAGTAAAAATGTCCATAAACTAATCCTCTATCAGAGGAGCTATTTGGCAAAAATCCATGTATTGTTGCCAAAAATCTATTGTGATTGAAGTCACATGTTATAATATTCTTATCCCTTAATGAATTTTTTATAATGTTATAAAATTTTTCTTCCCCCATTTTAAAAATTGAAAAATCTTTGTATTCGGTGACATTTCTACCAGTTAACATTTTAAGTGTTGGAGCAGTTGCCCCATTCTCTATTGCTGCATATTTTTTTGTAGATGATATTTTACGGCATGCATGTCGGTCTAAATTTGCAGCAATCAGACCTTTAATTAACATATGTATCCATAAGCATTCTTTGCCCAGAATTTTACAGCATCTCGGGAGGTTGGGAATAGTCTTTTGAACCTTTATTAGCCTAATTTTAGCAGTATTAAGGTCATAAACTTTTATCGTCACAGTGCCATCACCATTATCAGCCATGGCTTCTTTTATTAATTCCGGGTGGGTTTCAACAATACTGGATAGTGCAGCAAGAAGATAGCAAATCCGGCTTTTACCCTGCTCAATATCATCTGGCTTTGGCGAACCATCAGGAAATAACTCGTATTCCAATAGATTTGCTGAGTTTATGTCAGGTTTTTTAAAACTCAGCTTTTGATCATTTCCAATAAGTGAAGATATCTGATAGCTACCTAAAACAAATTGATCATCCGGAACATATTCTACTATACCTTTCGCATTTACTTTAATATTTATACCGCAGCAAATTAAAAATACAAGTACTACACTTACAAACTTTTTAATTTTATTTTTCATAAAAACATACTCCTAATCTATTAAATCAGTTTATAAATGGTTCTATTTGCGAAAGAAATGAAGATTTTAACGGTTTTATATAAACACTATCAAATGAAAAATCTTTTATAAACCATTTAAATGTTGGGACTAGAAAATAAAAATTATATTTTTTATTAATTATATAGTCTTGCCCGAAAGTTTTCTGGAATGTGGGTTCTCCTAAGAGAACAACATTATTTAGGTTAGTATAAAGTGAATAAGCTAAGATTTCACAACTGCTTGCAGTAGATTTATCTAACATTATAAATATTTTTTTGAATTTATAATAATATTCATCCGAATAATATGTAACAATTTTCCTTTTATAGTTGAGAGACACAATTTCACATTCAGGTAACAGCATATTACATATTTCAAGACAGCTTTTTAGATATCCTCCTGTGCAACTCCTAAGGTCTATAATTAAAAAATCTTTATTAATGGAATCTAATATTTTCATAAACTTTATTGGGGATAACTTATCCCATAAACTAAATTTTACATATAATACCTTTTTGAAATAAATATCCGTTATAATATCAGATGAGTGATTTTTATAATTATTTTCTTTATAAAAAGAAAATTCAGTATACATATTATTTCTAGTTTGTGCAACAAATTGTTTCATGTCTTCAAACTTTATTTTTTTATTACTCAAAAGAACTTCTTTTATTAAATTGTATTCTTTTGTTTTATTTAAAAATATGTCATTTTTCTCATAATAGTCAAGACATTCTTCTACTACGTTTCGAGGTAACCAGTTTCTTTTAAATAAACTAATCATCAATTACATTTCCTAAGCTATCAACTAGCTTTTTTGTATTTATAAAAAGTGCTTCTGAGTTTTCTTTCCTATTTATTAAAAAACACATGATAATTATTAATAATGCTGCCAAAATTAAACTCCATAAGGTCCAATTTAATCCAATAGGCAATATTTTAGGATAGAAAAACATTAACGCACTCAGTGCGATGCATGCTAAGGTAAATGGCATTTGTAAATATTGTTTAAAGAGAGAATAATCAACGTTGCAAAGTGTGTTTGATAAAATTAAAGCAAATGCAAGCGGTAAATTTATCATACCTAAAAATGCTAGATTGAAATTTATATAATTACTTTTAAAAACTAAGCTCATAGTACTTGATAAAATAATCATTACAGTGTAAGAATATATGTATCCACTCAATGTAACAATCAAGGCATTCTGAATCCAACTTTTTCTTGACGTTAATGGTGTTACTAAAAGATAACCGCTGTAAACTATATTTTCAGGATTCCAATGCAAGAAAAAACCTATGTTAGTCATTACTAGTCCAAAGTAAAAGTATATTTTTTCAACTGGCATTTTAAAAAAATGAAATATAAAAAAAGCAATTATAGGAAGAATTAAAAAGATTAAAAGCTTTTTGCTTCTTTTCATCTCTATATAACGTTTCCAAATTAAAGCCTTTATAATAATCACTCCTTTATAATTTTTTCAAATGACATCTTATTCAATAAAACTTTAGTTGATAAATAGTTTACCAATATAAATAGCGTAATAAAAAATATCTGAGGCAATAAATTAAAATTACCTATAAAAATAAAAAAGAAAAATAGTAAAATACCGTATGCGTTAAAAATCAGCATAAAGTGAAACGGTTTCAAAATAAGACACAATAATGCCGTTAATAAAGTAACGGTATAAAATAAAACACAAATACTTAAAAATATGAATAGATCTTTGATATTACTAAATTTAATTAGAAATCCTAAAAACAAAAATATAAACATTTTTATGTAAATGGATGAAACATACTTTACTAATAATTTTGGGGCATCAAAAGGCCAGACGGCAATTATCTGATTATCAAAATTAAATATTCTCTTAATACTAAAAAACATTTCATAACTTAAAGCAATTATAAATATGTACAATAATAGATTTATTAATGTCAGATTAATAAAGGCAGACAATATTATGCACACTAAAAAACATAAATTTAAAATAATATGTTTCTTTGAATCTTGAAATTGGTACCATAGTAATGGCATTTTTGAGAACATTTTATTACCTCCAGGTGCACTTATATAGAAAATATTTTTTTATATATAAATTCTAAATCTGCATTATCCTTATCACCGCTTGCATATTTGTTAATTAAGGAATTAAAATTAGCTTCTTGTAAAAGAACACCGTTCTTTATAAAACCATACTTATCACAAATCTTCTGCAATTCACTTAGATTATGAGAGTTTAAAAATACAGTTGTCCCGCATTTTTTAGCATTTTCTATATACTCTCTTACCATAAATACACCTTCAACATCGAGGCCTACTGTGGGTTCATCGAGTATAAGCAATTTGGGCTTGTTTATAAAAGCTCTTGCAAGAGCTAAACGTTGCTTTTGTCCCTTAGAAAACATAGTTATTTTTTCATCTTTTTTATGTTTTAAATCAACTAAGTCTAATACCGATAAAATATCTTTATTTCGTTCATTCTGAGTTGCGTTTGGAAAATAGATTCTATGAAAAAATTCAATATTTTCCCATGCTGTTAAATCCTTATATAAGCCTAAATGGTCAAGAACACAACCTATACTTGACTTGATATTTATAAAATTTTTACTATTTACGCTAATACCATCTATGGTTATAGCCCCAGATGACAGATTATAAATACCTAATAATAATCTGGTAAAGGTACTTTTTCCTGCTCCATTTGGACCAATTAAACCATAAACCTCTCCATTTCGTACATGGAGGTCAACATTTTTTAATATGTTTTGATCATTAATAATTTTTGAAACATTTTTAGCGACTATTTCCATACGGCTCCCTCCACATTGTAAGTGCAGTTTTTGTCTACGTCATTGAACAGGCATGAATTACATGTATAACGAAATTCGCATCCATAACATTTAGGATTATTGTCAATTTTGTGGCTCCAGAAATTTCTCATTAATCTTTTTATAATATCAATCCACAAATCATTTTTAACATTACCTACTTTTTTATCTTTGAGAACATTTTGATCTAAGTTGTAATAACTTAAACAGTTATTCTTAACGTTAACTTTACTGGTACAGGCACCCAAACATGGATATACGTCACCATTTTCTAAAATAGCTATTTTACCGTTTAAGCATTGGTTTTTATCCTTTCGAGCAAAGAAATTAAATACATCCATGTTAATAAGATTATCCTTTTGAATTATTGGATAACAAGTTGATGAATTTATGTATTTCCAATTTTGTGGTAATAATTTTTTTGTTTTTTCATCTACCCTGCAGCAAAAAACTAAGGTTACTTTTTTATATTTTTTGAAATTACCTATTATTGAAAGTATGTTCGAAAGATTGAAAATAGGGATAATTATGTGAGTCTGCGTGGTATCATAACTGTTTAAAGCACGCAAACCATTTGTACATATAGTTGGCAAAATCCCTAAACTTAATATAAAATCATATAAATCTCTAAAATGAGGATATAAAGTGCTTTCACCTCCAGTTAAAAGTATACTTTTACATCCAAATTTATGCAAATTGAGAATAGTATCTTTCCATTCATCTAACGAAAGAACATCTTTAATTTTATTCTTAGATTTAAAGCATATAGGGCAAAAGGCTGAAAAACAGTTATCACAAGATAAATTGCAATCATTTGTTAGCTTTAAAACAGCTGAGTGAATATATGGTACATCTTTAAAAAATTTCTTTTCATTAAAAATATTTGTTAATCTAAATTTATCTACAAATATAGTTTTTTCGGATAGAGTTCCCCATTTTTTCTGAGCTAATATAGATAGAATATCCTTAAAATTTTCTGGAATGGGATTATTCTCTTCACAATCCTTGATTATTTGAGCCAAGTCATTGTGTATCCATAAGTATTTTTTATCTAAAATATTTTGCAGTAAAGATTTACTCTTTCCATTTATTAAATAGATTTCTGGTAGTAATCTAAAAAACATTATATCACCTCTCCCAAAGCATTTAGGCGAGTATAATAATCTGTAGTTATTTCTTGGAATAATTTGGGGTTTTGTTCTAGTAAATTTACATAATCAAGCAATAATTGTTTAACAGCATTTATTTGTGTCATGCAGACGTTTTCTTCATATTTGAATGAATCACTTTTACAAAAGTCCTTAAAACATAGTGTACAGAATTTAGAAATCTCACAACTTTTGCAATGATTTAGCAAAGTATTATTATACTCATTTAATATATTAGTAATTTCACTATAATTAAGGCCACTATAAACATTGCCTATTTTTCTTTTATTGTTTACTTTTTCGCATAATATAAAGTTTCCATCAGATTCAACGTATATTTTTTCTCCGGGTACACATGTAGAAGTACATGGCCTTATGTCTGGCAAAGTTTCTCCTATCATTCTATGATAAGCGAAACTTCCATAAATATCAACAAAAAAGTTATAGAGGAATTCACCTTTTTTTAAAGTACCGTTTATAGCTTTATCAAAAAACTTTTCTTTTATTTTATTATAATTTTCAATGAACGTTTTTTTGTCACCTGAAGAAAATTGACTATAATATTTATCACTGCTCGACACCATGGATGCACGTAGCACTTCGATTTCTTTTTCGTCAACCTCAGAAGCAAACTTATCCATATTCGTCTTTAAATCATAACAAGCTGAGATGTATACGGATTGTTTGGGGTAACGTTTTTTAAATCTAAAGTAATTTTCATAAGCTTTATCAAAGGTCGGGTGTCCATCTACAGAAAGTCTATTCCTATCATGGTTATCCTTATACCCGTCAATACTTATTAAAACATTAAATTTATTTTCATGTAAAAAATCTTGTGCTTTATCATCAAGAAGTAACCCATTAGTAGTTGTATGCCATTGAATATCTTCTTTATATCTATTGTTTACATATTCAACAACCTCTTTTATAAGTTTGAAATTGATAAGAGGTTCTCCTCCATAAAAACTAATAATAGGCTTTCTTCCAGGGTTTCTATTGTAAACTTCTTCAAAACTTTTAAAATAATAATCAACGGCGGCTTTTGCAATATCAAAAGTCATAAAATTGTTACCGTGTGGTCTAGTAAATTCGTAATTATCAGAATATGTGCAGTACTTGCATCTTAAATTACAACATGACGTTACTTCCAATATTAATTGTTTAAATCCGTTTGCATCGTGAAACAGATAACTCTCGATATCTTTTGGTTGCACATCGATAAGCTTGTTAAATCCATTATGATTTATGTTTCTATACTTGTTTAATATTTTAGAATCTTCACCTCCATTTACATTAACTATATGCCCAGTAATATTATCATAAAAATATTTATTACCGGAATTGCTTTTAAATAATATACCGTTGTTCAAAATATTTCACCTACCTAATAAAAAAGTAATCGATTTGAATTAGTACAGAGTGCACTTCAAATCGATTACTTCGTCGTTTGCTAAAGCTATTTAAAAAGAAGCTCCACCCACAGCTAACGCAACACCTGCTGACGCTGATGCAACACCGGTAGCAATACTACCAAGAGCTGCAACTGTTGCTGCAGATAATGCTGCTGCTAGGACTGGAGGAAATGCACAACCGCAACACCAAGCACAGGCGACACATGCGACACAAGCTGCACAAGCTGCGCAAGCGACACACCCTGCTCCCGCGACTTCCTCTTTTTGTTCAAATTCGAGCTCCTCGACGAATTGTTTTATGTCCATAAAACACACCTCCATTAAGATATTAGCATTATAACTTTTGCGATTTTAATTGAGGCAATTATTACATATTTCAATGAATTTTATGTTCAAGGGAACATC
>CAKSIH010000024.1 GCA_934462705.1 uncultured Eubacteriales bacterium
CAGAGTCTGATTTTCCCTTGCCACAAAGGAAGCAACCGCAGAGGCAAACTGTTCGGAATTTCCCGGATTTCTTGTGCCGTTTCGGATACGAAAAATGGCGGAAGCATCGTAGTTTATGTACTGACACAGTCTCGTCAGGTTGATATTCAGAGTGGTAAGAAGCGTGTTAAAGTTCTGTCGGAGAATCTCCTTGTCGGTCGATACAAAATCTTTGCAGGCAAGAAAAGATGCTTTGACGGAGTCCACCGTAATGTCCGTGATTCCTTTTTGTACGGCAATTTGCGCAATGGCACTGCATAATCCCTCAAATGGCTTTGTTCCCAATTCCGGCACACGCTCCCCGTTTCTGTATCTGCTGAAAGAGGCTGCCGAGATTTCGGACAAGCTGCAAAGCTCTCTTGCAGTACAGGAAAGACGCTCCATATATTCATTCAGTTTGTGATGAAAGTTCATAAAACCACCTCGCTATGCTTCATTTAATAGTATTATAACGGATTTGTTCACGAAAGGGAATAGAATTCCTATATAGATTTCCAAAAGAGTCAATTGACACTTCGGGAACGATGCTGAAATTCTCTCTGGGCATATGGTAAAATGATATTGCAAAACAATGTCCTAGATGCGCTTCAGTAGGTTATGGATTGTTGCCGTCCATTTTCACTGTGGTCGTGGGAACAGACAATTTTAGCATTGATTTTTATGCGGCGATAGTCGCAGAAAGGAGAAAATTATATGAAAACAAAACCAAAAAGACTGTGGGCTGTTCTGCTGACTTTGTGTTTGGCACTATCCATTATGCCGTTGACGGCGTTTGCCGGTGTAACAGATGTGACCGGAGACAATACCACTAACACCTATAGCCATTTCTATCACACAAAGGTTGAAACAACTGCGCAGGTCACCATTAAAGATGCAGACGGCAATGTGATAGAAACAACAGAAGTGACCAAATCAGGGGATTTCGTTGAAGGCAATGTTAGCAGTGATGCGGTGCAGGTAGAAATCAAAAGAATTGATGATGAAATCATTGCACAATTTTCTTCACGAGGAAATATTACCACTGAAAACCGTAATAGCACAATGGTGTTTGATCATTTTGAGAGTAGTAATATAATTGCACCAGATGGCGATATACTCGTCGGCGATCAGGATGCTCTCGAAAACGCAGCTTCCGGAAGTGTGAATAAGAATCTTGTTGTTCATGAATATCAAGTGTATCAGACAACCTATGACCTGATTGTGCAAGCTATTGATGGAGGTTCTCAGGACGAAGCAACTATAAATAACGCCTACATTGAGAATGTAAAATTCGCTTATCGTTCGGGTGACGCTCCGCAGGCAACGGCAGAGGTATTGGTGGACCCTTCATTAGAAGAATATGAGATTGCCTATGAATGCTTGGAGGAAATGGAGAACGGAGAGCCGGTTGCGTTCTGGTATTCTGATGAAAGCAAATATACGCCTTCCATGAAAAAGATTACTCAGTTTGAAGAGGGTAAAACCTATATGTACTCCATCGAGTTGAGAGAGAAAAACGGATATACCTTTGCGGATAATTGCTCCGTTACGATAAACGGGAACCCGATATCGGCAACTGCCAATGTAGTTAAAACCGTGGAGGGCTTGTTTGTTATGAATGTTGAGACGATTCGCCCGCAAGCAACCAAGGAAATCTCCGTTATTGAAATCAATAACGCAACCTTGACCTTTAAGGACGGCGACAAGCCCGTCTTTACCGGAACGGTGCCTGAAAACGATCAGTATGCATTCCGTTGCGAGTGGTGGAGCTTAGACGAGAATACCGGCATTGTTTCCACAGAGCCGGAGTGGGGCGGCGACATTTATACTAACAAGATCACCGCTTTTGAGGCCGGAAAGACCTATCACTACGGCGTATATGTAACTGCCTATACTGCCGACATCTCTCCCGATGCTAAGCTAAAGATTAACGGCCAGGAAGTGGAGTACACTCGCATAGGCGATGAGAGTGACACCCAGAGTTTTTGGGTCGAGACGGAGCTGACGATGACACCCACATCGGATCCTGCGAAAAAGGAAATCCCGGTGGTTGAAATCAACAACGCAACCCTGACATTTAAGGACGGCGATAAGCCTGTCTTTACCGGCACAACGCCGGACGACGCTCCGTATGTTCTGGTATTTGAAGAATGGAGAACTGACGGCGAGTGGACACGCTCGGACGAATGGTTTAACAATGCTGACCATCATGGTAATGATAAGGATATAACCGCCTTTGATAAAAACAAAAGCTATAATTACACTCTTTATATCAAAACAAATTCGAAAGGCGCCGAAGAGGGTTGGTATTTCGGCCAAAACACCAAGTTGAAAATCAATAAAAAAGAAGTTTCGTTTACACGCGATGTTTCTGATAGTGAATACCATTTTTCAGGTACAACCGGGATTACAATGACACCTACAGCAGATGGACATACACACAGCTACGGTAAAGCTTGGATATACGATTCTGCTAACCATTGGCACGAATGCTCCTGTGGCGATAAGTCGGATACGGCGGCGCACACCTTCAAGTGGGTTACCGACAAGGAAGCCACCGCAACCGAGAAGGGCTCTAAGCACGAGGAATGCACAGTCTGTGGCTACAAGAAAGCGGCTGTTGAGATTCCGGTTACCGGCTCTGCAACACAGCCTACAGATTCGACAAAACCTGTGGAGAATAAACCCGGCAATACCACTTCACCGAAGACCGGCGACACCAGCAATATGCTTCTGTGGTTTGCCCTGCTGTTTGTCAGCGGCGGTGCAGCCATCGCCACAACGGTTGTCAGCAGAAAGAAAAAGTACAACAGATAACAAAGCACCTTAACCTATGCGGCGGCTATCGGAAACGGTAGCCGCCGTAATCTTTTTAACCGTCAGAACCGTTTTGGGCGTCCCATTTTCGAGAGCAATATTCAAAAACGGTTGACGAACAAGCGTTCTATATGCTATACTATATTCTACTCTCATAGCAGAGCCCACAACTGAATATCTGAAATGAAACACAAGGCAGCCGACGAAAGGGATTGCGGCTGCGCCGTTCCATTGCAGCGTCTGCCTGCGGAACGGAAAAAGCAGACATTCAAGGTTTCTGAATAGCAGAGCCGGTACACAGTTTCATCAAAGATAGAGCGAGAGATCATCTCCCGCTGATTTGATGTGCTGTGTACCGGCTCTTTTTGTCGTTATAGCCGTCGTTCACAGAAAGGTTACAAAAATTCTTTCGTGCAAACGGCAAAAAAGTTCCCAGTTGATTATTGAGGGGGGTAATTTACAGTCCTTCTCGCTGCCTACCTATTGAGGGGTAAATTGAAAACTGAATGACCGTCCGAGTGGGATATGACCTTGCGAAAACCTCTCCGATAGAGAGTGAGCAAGGCAACGCTGCTGTGAAACTCCGGGGCAGGGATAGAAAAACGACATTCGGGGGAAGCGGCAGAGTAATCTATAAACATAAGATGCTGTCCACAGGGATAGCGAGCATCGGATTGTGGCCCCCACAATCCGGATCCGCAGCCTTGCGGCATGCGGATTAACTCAGGGGCGGTGCCCCTGAATACCCCACTAAAGAATGGAGCTGACAAAATGAAGGAAGAAAAAGTGCGTATCAAAGTACGCTTGGCCGAAGAAGAAAAAGAAAAATTAGAACGAAACAGCGCTCTATGCGGACTGACCCAAAGCGAATATGTCCGCCAGCTTTGCCGGGATGTTCACCCGAAGCCAAAACCGCCGAAGGAGTTCTGGCAGATGATGAACGAGCTGTATCAGATTCATTCCGCTCTGCGGGAATGCGGCAAATACGAGCCGTCCGCCCTCGAAATCTGTACCGAAATTGAGCAGTTGGTGCTGGACTTGCGGGAGGCAATCTGATGGCGACGACTTCTCTTTGGCACATCGAGGGCCGCTTAAAAGACCTCATCGACTATGTAGAAAATCCCGAAAAGACGAAGACGAAAGCACCGGAGCTGCAAGACCTCTATAATGTGTTTTCCTATGTGCAGCGCCCGGAGGCCACACAGGAGGGCGAGTATGTCACTGCCCTCAACTGTCTGAAAGAAACGGTGCTGCGGCAGATGATCCTCACCAAGAAGCGTTACGGAAAGACCGACGGCTATATTGCTTGGCACGGGTATCAGAGCTTCAAGCCGGAGGAGGTCACGCCGCAGCTTGCCCACGAAATCGGCGTGAAGCTGGCAAAGGAAATGTGGGGCGACCGCTTTGAAATCATTGTCACCACCCATCTGGACAAGGAACATATCCACTGTCACTTCTGCTTTAATTCCGTTTCTTTTCGGGACGGCGGCAAGTACAACTATTCCAAGGCCGAGCGAAAGCGAATGATGGAAATCTCCGACCGGCTGTGCCGGGAGTATGGCTTATCCGTCATTGAAAAGCCCCACAAAGCACCCTCCCGTCCGGTATGGCTGGATGAGAAAAACGGCAAGCCTACCCGCTACAATGTCTACCGTGCCGATGTGCGAGAGGCAATGGAGTTCAGCAGAACCCCCTACTATATGGAGGACTATCTGCGGCGCAAAGGGTATGTGACCGACTTCACGGGCAAGCACTGGAAACTCCGTCTGCCCCAATATGAGCACTTTACAAGGCTGGACACTCTGGATGAAAGGTGGACGCCGGAGAACATACGCCGCTCTATGGGCAGGTATGCCACCTTCGGCAATCGCAGGGCGTATATCAGTTATCCGCCCCAAATGCCACAGGAGTTTTCGGACTGGTTTCAGCCGTTCCATAAGACCGGTCATATCTACAAGCTGTACCTACACTATTGCTATCTGCTGGGGTACTTACCGAAGCATACCGACTACAAACCCACCAGTCCATACCTGAAAGAGGACTTGCGAAAGCTGGACGAGCTGTCAGCGCAGGTGCGGTATATGGGCAAATACGGCATTGAAACGCTGGACGATCTGTACGCAGACAGGAAGAAAATCCAGTGGGATATGGACGCTCTCATTACCCGCCGCACTAAGCTGCAAAACAGGATCCGCCGTGCCGCACCAGCCGAAAAGGAAACGCTGCGGCAGGAAAAGGCAGGTGTGACCGAGCAAATTACCACACTGCGAAAGCAGCTGAAGCTGAATCAAGGCATTGAAGCCCGTTCCGTCAAAATACAGGAAAAGACGGATTTATACTTTGCCAATGAAATCCGTGCGAAAGAAGCACAGCAGCAAAAGAAAACACAAAGAAGGGAGCGTGATGCACGATGAAGGACAGAAATAACGAAATCTATGCGCAAATTGACCGTATTACAGACCATCTTGCAGCGATGCCGAAGCAGGATCGCATCGCTTGGTTTCGGCGGAGTGCCTATGTGCAGCCGCTGAATTTCATCAAAGAAATTGACGGTACGGTATATGCCGTAAGAGCCTTTTTCAAAGAGGACGCAAGAGAAAATATCACCGACAAAGTACAGAGTATAATTTTGAACGATACAAAAAACAGAAAGCAGATTTGAAACCATCGCATTAAAGCGTTGAAGTTTACAGTCGGGTATGGTAGAATAAGCACACCTACAAATTCAATCATATCCGGCTGTGGAAAGGAGAACTATGACAAAACAACCGGATAAAATTACAGCCCTGTACTGCCGCCTGTCCCGTGACGATGAGCAGGACGGTCTGTCAGGATCAATCAAAAATCAGCAGGCTATTTTAGAGAAATATGCTCAGGAAAACGGCTTCAAAAACACCCGTGTGTTCATTGACGACGGCTGGTCTGGCACAAATTTTGCAAGACCGGCGTTCACGGAAATTATGGAGCTGGCGGAAAAAGGACGCATCGGCACCTTGATTGTGAAGGATCATTCCCGCTTGGGGCGTAATCGCTTGATTGTCGGTCAGCTGTTGGAAGAAGGTTTTGACAGCCTTGGCGTTCGCTATATTGCCATTATGGACAACATCGACACCGCCAAGGGAATCAGTGACCTTGTTCCGATGCAGGACTTATTCAACGAATGGCACGCCAAGAACACCAGCCAAAAGGTGCGCAATGTATTCAAGAGCAAAGGAATGTCCGGCGCACCGTTGACCACCAATCCGCCCTACGGCTACCTGAAAGACCCGGAGAGCAAAAACGGCTGGATGGTGGACGGAGAAGCGGCAAAGACTGTCCGGCAGATCTTCTCTTGGTTCGTGGACGGCCTTGGACCTACGCAGATCGCCAAACGGCTGAAAGCGACCAAGGTGCCGACACCTACGGAGCATTGGAGCAATATCGGCCGGAATTGCAGCAAGCCGCCTGCAGTGCCCTACAACTGGTGCTCTATCACCGTAGCGGACATTCTCGGCAAGCAGGAATACTGCGGCGATACGGTGAATTTCCGCAGCACCACTAAGTCCTTCAAGAACAAAAAGAAAATTGAGCGTCCGCCGGAGGAATGGCAGATTTTCAAGGACACGCATCCAGCCATCGTTGACCGGGAAACCTTTGCCTTGGTGCAGGAGCTTCGCAAGCACCGCCGCAGACCCACCAAAAGCGGCATTGTCAGTCCGTTTTCTGGGCTGTTGTACTGCGCCGATTGCGGAGAAAAGCTGTATTACAGCGTCACAGGCAACTACAAGCGAGAGCAGGCGTATTTCTTCTGCTCCTCCTATCGCAAAAACTCTGAGGTTTGCTCCGCTCACTATATCCGTGAAAAGGTAGTGGAGCAGATCGTGCTGGAAAGTATGCAGCGTATCCTGCTGAATGTACAGGCATTTGAAAAAGAGTTTGCCCGCAAACAGATGGATTGCTACACAGAGGACAAGAAAAAGCAGCTGGCAGCAAAGCGCCGGGAACTATCCAAGGCGAAGAAGCGTATTGCGGAAATTGACGCTCTGATTCAGAAAATCTATGAAGATAATGCCGGCGGCAAGCTGTCCGATGAGCGCTACGCCACCCTGTCCCTGTCCTATGAGGAGGAGCAGAAAATTCTGAAAGCCGCTGTGCCGGAAATGCAGTCTTTCTTGGAAACTGAGACAGACAAAACCGAGAACTTGCAGCGCTTCATTCAGAAGGTCAAGCAGATCACAGAGTTGAAAGCCCTAACGCCGGAACTCATTCACGAGTTCGTGGACAAGATCGTGGTTTATGCGCCCAGATACCTCGACGGCAAGCGAGTGCAGCTTTTAGATATCTATTACAGCGGCGTGGGCATTCTCCACGAACTGACCCCGGAGGAAATGGAAGAAGCCTTCCAGCAACACCTCACTGAGCGTAACAAAGAGAAAACGGCGTAACCACAGGGGTTACACCGTTTCGGAAAACTTATTAAACTGAGATATAAGAGCCGCATTGGGGCACCTTCCTTACGGAGGGTGCCCCAAAATAACAGATCTTTATATTTAATCTGACTACTTTAGAGGTATTATATTAATTTTTAGTGTAGTTTTTAGCTTCTATTTCGAGCAACATAAACATATTTCGCAAAATAAGTAATTATTCATCAACCATATCTGTATACAACTTTACTTAAATATTTTGGTTTTAATTGTAATATCCAGATTCAATTTTTTGGAGTCCTTCATGACACTTCATTGCCTCTTCGTTTCTTCCCATGTTCATAAAATAATAATATAACTCATAATAAGTGTTTTTGGCTTCGTTTAATTTGTCATTTTTCTCTTCTAATTCGCATGCTTCGGCGTATTCACACAATCTATCTGCCTGGATTAATCTAATTTGATTTCTCATCCAAGTGAATTTTGTTAATAATTCACTATTTCGTTCTTTTTGTTTTATATCTTTAATTTTTATATATATTTCTTCAAATTTACCATTACATTCTTCAGCAAGTCCATCATATCTTATATTATGATCACAATTCTCTATCGTAGCATTAGCAAGAAGGCTGCCTACTCTATCATAGTCCTCTTCTGTAGGATTTGTAACATTGTTTAATTCTACAAAAGCAGCATACGCTTCTGCTGTGTCAACCTTTATCTGAGCCTGAATATCATCAGCAAAATCAAGTTTTTTATAAATTTCTTTTTTAGTACTCTCCATACTACTATTCTTAACTTCTTCAAACTCCAATGCCACGTTTTTCCAGTTTTCTACTGTAGGTTCTTTTTCTGCTCTTAACCAAGCAATAGTTGCATTTGCTATTTGTTTCATTAAATTATACTTTTTAACTTCGTCTCTTTCATCTGATTCATTATAATATGATAGTACTTCATCACATTTATTCGCAACTTCATTCCATTTTTCTTCACATACATCAATATTAACGTCATCATCTTTATAAGTTTTATAAGCATTAATATAATATGAACACTCTACAAAATCGTAAATATCATCCAATTCTTTCATCTCTTGAGCATGAACTTTATCAAACAAAGCAGCTACTGAATAACTATCCGAATCAGTATCGAGTTCATTTTGCTCATTAGATGGTCTTTTATTAAAATTTACTTCACTAGATGATCCTTCTAAACTATACCTTGCTGCACCAACAGATAATTGAGTTCCTGTTCCTAATACGGTTGCTGTTAAAAGTACTCCTGCTATTACTTTTTTTACGTTTTTCATTATTTTACCCCCACATTTAATAATTTTTACTACTTACTGCGGTTTACATTCCTACACAAAACATTTACCTTTTAATAGACCTAATTTCGATAAAAATAATCATTACATTTTATATTCTCACCTCCATTACAAAAACAAATTATTTTTTACCTTTTTGTTTTAATACTTTATCTCTTCTCTGTAATAAAAGTATAGCACGGTATCTTCTGTAATTCAACGGTGTAAATCAACAAACTTAGACGTGATTTTTTATAAAAATTAGCAATAATATCTTATAAACATGATATTTATTAATATATTACCACAATGTTAAAAATGTCAAAATTATATTTATCTGCAATATCTCGAAAAAGCCTTTTACTTAAATACTCTTGTGAAATTTTATGGCTAATGTGGTGTTTTGGACATAAAAAAACACCTCCAAAATAGCAGATAGTTATATTTTACCTGACTACTTTAGCGGTGTTATATTAATTTTTAATATAATTTTTAACTTTTTTAAATTTTGATGCCACACTATTCCAGTTTTCTTCTATAGGTTCTTTTTCTGCCTTTAACTAAACAATATTTGCATTTGCTAATTGTTATATTTATAAGTCTCATCCAATTCTTTCAATTCTTACTCCATTTTCATCTCTCTTTAGCTTGAGACTTAGTAAACAAATTTGCTAATTTATTAACCACTTCAGAATCAGTATAGAATTTATTCTATAACTTCAGCTTATTTTTTCCTTTTATCTCATGATCTTGAGCAAGCAAAGCAGTTAATTTATTAACCACCTCAGGATCAGTACTGAACTCATTTTGTACTTTAGCTTGTTCTTTTTCTTTCTTCTTTTGAGCTTGATATTCATCAAATAAAGCTGCTAATTCATTAATTGCCTTAGAATCAATATCGAATTCATTTTGCATTTTAGCTTGTTCTCTCTCTTTTTTACTTTGAGCTTGAGATTTACCAAACAAAGCTGCTAACTTATTATCCATCTCATAATCTGCATCGAATTCATTTTGCACATTAGTTGGCCTTTTATTGAAATTCACTTCACTAAGTGATCCTTCTAAATTATACTTTGTTGCACCAACAGATAATTGAGTTCCTGTTCCTAACACAGTTACTGTTAAAAGTATTCCTGCTATTATTTTCTTTACGTTTTTCACTATTTTTCCTCCACTTTTAATAATTTCATTACTTAATGCAGTTCACATACTAATGCAAAACACTTATTTTAAAGTTTAATATTTTATTTTAGCTTTATAGTATCAGTATATCATAATATGTTCTGTGATTCAACAGTGTAATCCAACAAACTCAAGTATAAATTTTAAAATTATCTGGAGTAGTATACCATATCACTTCCCTACTTTTTCCAAAACTTGCTAAAATTGTAGAAAAGTCAAAGGTAGAAAAGTAATAGAGAATATATAATAAAATAGCGACCATTTATTTAAATGTTTGGTTATTTTGTCAATTGGAAAAGAACGTTATTTTCTCTATAATGATAAAGGGGTAAAATTTTAATACAATTTTAGAAAGGAATTTTAAAATGATAAAAAACAAATGTAAAAAAATAGTTACAGTAGCAATATTACTAGCTATGATGGCAACCATGTTTTCTATAAATGTATTTGCTGGAGGTGCGTCTAGTTCGATGAATATAGAAAAATCTTTATTAAATAACCCAGTGGATGATAATTGGGTTAGACAAGCAGACCAAATTAGGGATACCCTTTACACTAGTCCGTATCGTTATTTTGAGCATGATGAATTGAAGTATTTGATTCAAAAAACAGAAGATGCTATGCATAAGTATAACAGTAGTTGTGATTATAGTTACAATACTTTAGTAAAAATACGTGATGCATTTAACAATGCTCGCATAGTTCAGATGAGAGATTATTAATTCCGTTCTATATATCATAGCTTTATAAGATTATGATATATAGAGTGTAAAGTCAGCTATAAAGATTTCACGTATATTCTCATATAATAAAAAAGGCAAATTCTATACACGAATTTGCCTTTTTTATTTAGAAAGTTATAAAGAATTTAATCAAATATATTAATTTAAAGGGACGTTAAATTTATTATAAAACTTCTTGATTATCTTTATACCACCTTTAGGGGAGTATATTAAAATTTTTTAACCTTCGTTTAAATAGAATTTAAACGACTAGATTGGTAAACACCATTAATTAAAATTTCCATTATAGCTCCTTCTAAATCTACTTCTAACGTACTCCCATCCGGATCAAACAAAAAGTCATCTGCATCTGAGTCCTCTTCATTATTTGGTTCTACATTACCATATGCATCTAAATGAATTAATCCTCTACAACCACAAAATGCTTTTTCCCCAAAAAATATCAAACTTTCTGGAACTCCTACTGTTAAGCTTCTACAGCCATTAAAGGCAAACAAACTAACGGTCTGCACAGTATTTGGAATATTAAGCTGACTTAAACTTACGCAACGCTGAAATGCACATTCACCAATTTCTGTTATACCAGGCTGAACACGCACATTATTCAACTGTTCACAATCTTGAAATGTACCTGGTCTAATAATGCTTACACCAGCTGGAATAGCTATACTAGTTAAGCTGGTACAATTTTTAAACGCGCATCTTCCAATATCTGTTACACTTTCAGGAATTGTTATTGTGCGTAAATTTGTACAATTCTGAAATGCACCGGCACTAATTCTATCTACACCATTTTCAATTGTTACTGTTCTAATTTCTCTAATTAAATCAGGAGCCATAGTTTCTATTCTTTGGTCCTCTATTTCCTTACCAACAGTTAAATGACCGGATTGTTCATCAAAATTGAACGCATACACAGGTAAACTCATACTAAATACCAATGCCATTACTAAACAACTTCCTACTAATTTTTTAAACTTACTATTTAACATAAAATCCTCCTTGAAAATTGATTTTTAATACTATTTAATTATAGAGCAATTAAATAGTATTTTATATTGGCAAAATATACAAACTTTATTATTAGATTTACATTTATGGATAAAATTGTATACAATATCTCTTCATATAATAAAAGACAATCATAATTTCAACATTCTATGATCATCAACATAAAAAACTATACCATTATTAGTAAATCACGAAAAATTATTTATATATACATTAAATCTCTAGTTAAAAACACCATTGTATAAAATTTCTTCTCAAAAAATGAAATTTAAAGACTTACATTTGCGCTTATATAAAATGAACCCCAAAAGTTTTATACTTTTGGGGTTTTACACTTTATCTATACTTCTTCACATCTTACTAATAATCCGATTCTATCCTTTGTATTGGATTGACTATTTGCGGAATTAGCTTCTTCATCTTTGGAATTAGCTTCTTTATTTGTTTTCCTCTTGTTAATTGGTTGAATTTCAGGTTTATTGTCAGAATTATCGCAATACTTTGTTAAATTTACATTTTTAATTATTTCTTTAACTTGATATTTAGCTCCTGGAGGTAATAAAATTTCTTCTTCATTATTTTTTTCTGCATCTTGAACTGATAAATATCCCTTATGTTTGTCCTGAGTTATGTCTACTGCATTTTTACCCTTAAGCTTAATTTCTAACAATGCATTAGTTAAAAACTTAGGATGCTGTTCAACAGTTTTTCCTCCTTCTCCACCAATAAATCCTTTTGCTACATGTTTCGATTTACTGTTACTTTGCACCATCTTTAAAGTTGTTGTTTGGTTAAGTTTAAATTTAGAGAATGCTTTAAAATCCCAAGTGCCAGAATAGACTGTCGCAAAACTTTTTCTTGAAACAGATTTTAATGCAGATAACAC
>CAKSIH010000025.1 GCA_934462705.1 uncultured Eubacteriales bacterium
TCTGCTGCAATTTTGTAAGTATAACATTTTAAAAGTTCCAATGTATTTCTATTGGAACTTCTCTTGAGCCTGTAAGTCTCTTTCCAACACAAATGTGGTCAATAAGTTTTTGCACGATTTCTCTGTCAAGGTGGTTAATATCGGTGTATTCCTTAATAATTTCACGGCGGTTATCATTGCCATTCCTTCTAGCATCAATTTTGTCAATATTTTTTTGAAGCTTCTTCACCAATGACTCCAGCCGTTCTTTTTCATTTACAAAATCATGAGAAAAATTAATATAATCCGATTCGGTTATTACACCCTTTACCTTATCAAAATATAAGTCCTTAATTGCCTTTGAATATTCGGTTATCTTTTTCTTGTAAAGTAACATTTCTTTTTCTGCACTTTGCTTTTGCTGATTAAGTGTATTAGCGAGAACTATATTTTTCTCCAAATCCTCTTTATCAAGAAATTCATCGGACATTTTTTTCAGTTCATCAATAACAACCTTTTCTAATCTTTCAACAGAGATAAATGACCCTATGCACGCATCTTTTGAAATATGACGATTAGAACACCCAAGGTAATACTTACCATGACATTTTGACGACCTCATGGTACATCCACAATTCATGCATCTTACTTTTCGGGCAAATAATCCAATCGTTCCAACTGTAAATGGTTTTGCTTTTTCTTTTACCATAGATTGAACTTTATCCCATAGCTCTCTGTCAATAATCGGTTCATGAGTTCCTTCCACAATGAACCATTCTTCTTTTGGACGTGGCTTATTTTGTTTAGTTTTGTAAGAAATACTTCCATACTTACCTTGAACCATGTTGCCAATGTAAAATTCATTCACAAGCATATTAGATATGGCAAAATATTTCCATAGTGTACTATTTTTTCTTTTTGGCTGTTTATATCTGAGCCCATGCAATCTTTTATATTCGGTAGGGTTTGGAATTCCCCTGTCATTTAACATTCGAGCAATCGCAGTTTTACCATATCCTTTTGAAAATAATGTAAAAACTTCCCTTACAATAGAGGCCGCTTCTTCATCAATAACAAGATGCCCTTTTTGGTTTGGGTCTTTCATATATCCATACAAGGCAAAAGCCCCTATATGAAAACCATTTTTACGTTTGTTTGTAAGAACACTTTTTATGTTATCGGACATATCTTCTAAGTACCATTCATTTATAAGACCATTGATTTGGCGTGATTTTTTATTTCCTTTATTTGCAGTATCAGCATTATCAACTATACTTATAAATCTTATTCCCCATATTGGGAAAAGCCCATGAATATATTTTTCAACAAGCTCCATTTCTCTTGTAAACCTGGATTGAGTTTTGCAAAGCACGATATCAAACTTTTTTGCTTTGGCATCTTCAAGCAATCTATTAAACTGGGGGCGTTTTCTATCAGCACCAGCATAATCATCATCACTGTAGATGTCATATACATCCCATCCATGTTCTAAAACGTATTGACAAAGCATTACCTTTTGATTTTGTATGCTTTCGCTGTCGTCCTTTTCGCATCTTTTATCTCTATCTTCTTCTGAAAGCCTGCAATATATTGCAACTTTGGCCATAATGTTTTTATCTCCCTTCTCGCACGAAGTGATAAAAACAAATTAACCTTTATTTTAATTATAACGCATATAAGGCTAATTTGCAAATGTAGTGCATAAATTTGTCTATTTTTGTATTAATAACTTGTTTTTTTCACATTCATTAATAAGTTCAGTCCACATTTTATTGAATTCCCTTTTTAATTTGTCTTTTTCAGTATTTTTAAAAATGTTTTTACAAAAGATTTTCTCTTTAGTCATATAACCATCTCCCAAAAAGTTTATAATGTATAAATATTGCTTATTCCTTGTACAATATTATTGATTTTTAAAAATAAAATATTTTAGTCTGGCGCTTGATTACATAGACCATTTTACGATTCTTAGATTACTGCAAAATAAAGGCTAATATCTCAGCCCGCTATAGTCTTAATAGCAGCACACGAATTTCACATCCCCGAAATTATACCGAGGCTACCCTCATTGCCTGCGACATCGTCGGAGCGGATTACGCTATGTGTTTCTCGCTTTTTAATCAAGGCTTATGTGCTCCATAGCTCCTCCTTTCCCCAAAAAGTTGTATTCTTGTCCACTAACGACTTATAAATACGCTTTTTTACTTGGATTGTAAATCTACCAACTTTTCGGGGACCCCTTATACGCTCGGACTGTGACTGAGCAGGAGTATCTTTAATTGTTGCTGAGATATTTGTTATTCTATTTTCAAGGTTCACTGAGTAGATTTTATCCCCTCACATATATAAAGAGTCTTTTGGGGCATTTTTTTATGCGCAAAAGTTGTCGACTGAAATATTTATTTTTTTGATAAGAATATTTTTAAAATTCTTAGTATTTTTTTTAGTTTATTTCCTATGCTGGTCTGATTTACACCATATTTTAAAGCAAGTTCTTTTTGTGTTAGACATTCTTTAACTATGTAACTGATAAATATTTGGTCTTCAGTGGACAGACTTTTCACCGCTTTATGTAAATTTTCGTTTTCAATCAATTCTATCCAGTCAAGTAGATTTTGTTCTGCGGCCTGCTTGTCCATATCAAAATTTGCTGAAAAGTTATCATATATAATTTCATCAACGAGAATTTCATACTCTTTTATTTTAGATTTCCTAACTCTATCCTTTGTGTCCATGTTCTTAATTACAGTATAAAAATAAGCTATTTCATTGTTAATATCATTTCTACGGTTAACCATAATTTTTCCTCCGAATTTTTTGAAAATTTTCAATCAATTCGGCTTTTCATGGATATCGTATGTAATATAAAAGCCAACTCTTCATAGCCTATTCCTCTTTCTAGAAGGCAACGGCAAAAAAGCAGAAAAAGTTGTCTAACTTAACCGTGTGCATTAAGCTAAATTTTAAAGCAAGAGTTCAGTGCGCAAATTGCCCTGGGCGACCACGCACAAAAGACAGAGCCCACCACGTTCGTGCGAACTCTGCCTTCAAAATCTTATATGAGGCTTATTACCAAATAACACATTTACAAATTACCAAAAACTAAAACACTTGCAATAAATAAAGTATTCCCAACAACACAACCTTATGCGCGAATTTACCTGGGCAACAACGCACTGAAGATGTCAGATAAAAAATAACCTCATCATATTTTAAATTTTACACCTTCTACTTTTGTCGTTCTTAAACCCCAGGTCTATTGCAATAACATTTAAGCTTTTTGTTAGGTTACACATTTTCGATTTTTGTTTTTATCAAGGATACGACGTCAAAAATATTATATATTAGCTATCTCAGCATATTGTGAGATGTTAAATTATTTATATATAAATTTAACTATTTTTAGCTATTAAATCTTTGCCGAAATATGGATGGGATTTACAACGAAATTTAAGAAACTTATAGAAAAGTGTGCCCCAAAAATAAAAAGCCCATAAACAAACAGATTAACCCATTTGTTTACAGGCCCTACTGCTTTGTGATAAATTGTTACAAATTTTTAGCGTAAAAAGGCCGCAGCGGTTCAAGCAAACCACTGTGGCTCCAAAGTTCGATATTATATTCTCTTTTTTTATACCGGATTTGCCGGGCAGTGCACTTTTGTTGGAGCCACTGCCCCAAACCCCGTTTGCCTCCGGCTGCCAAAGAGACTTTGCCTCAAATGTTCCTTTGGCAGCTTCAAACCTTTTACGTTTTGACAAATACACTTTGTTGCTTCGCACTTTTTTTACCTGTTACTTTCATGGAAGCTTAATGTGCGATTTGCCCGCAGGTGCTACCCGCCGGCCACGCACTATTTTATCTACATCAATAATTTTACATTTATAAGTTTATGTACAGCATTATTATATGTGGCTTTTAACAAATTATGCTTCATATGACGCTCCTTTCTTAAAAAAAAGAAACGCTTATCTATTTACTCAATCTGTCAACACCAAATTTTTACACTTATTTATTTTAATTGCTAGTATTTAAATTTTTTAATAAATGATGTTTATAGAAAAATTAATACAACAAAAAAACTTCAATTTATTAGATTTTTATCCGGCAAATTAAGACTTTCAAAATTAAATTTTTACTAACAAAGTTCAAGATTTAAGATTACTATTTATATATTTTAATATTCATTCATAATATTGCGCTTCCATTTCTGCAACTCTTTAAACATTCATTCTATATAATGTTATATTTAGTTTCAAACTTTAAGTTACTTTTAGCTTTAGAGCCATCATCACAAACTTTTAAATAACTCAAACAGGTTGATATTAACAAAATAAATTAAAAATTTATTTTAATTTATTTATCTATGACTCATACGCTTATAAAAATAAAAATTTTTTCTTCTTGTTGCCTGAAAAAAAACAATAAATTTAATATTTTCCTTATATATTGTAATCTTATTTTATATGGAGGGATTAATTTGACTAATAAAAATATTAAACTTCAAATTTGGAAAAACAATTCTGAAACTGCACTAGCTACTCAAGGGGAAGTTAATAGTCGTTTTTTAACCGTAAAAATTGAAGATGAAAATGGTCCAATTGATTTAACAGGTAAAAAAGTTTATTTTTTTGCGAAAAAACCAGACGATAATATAATATTTGTTGAGATGACTGTAGAAGATGCAGAAAATGGCACAGCTGTTTTAAGCCTTACTTCTCAAATGTCAGCTGTTTCAGGATTTTTAAGTGGATGTGAAATTCATGTAATGTCTGCATCTGGAAATACATTAATAGTTAAGGAAATCAATATACTTGTTCAACCGTCATTAGGTATTTGTATAGAAGAAAGCCTATCTGAACTTAGTGCATTTCAACAAATGACTACTGATGTAAATACTTTAAAACAACACATTGTTAATGAAAATAATCCGCATAATGTAACTGCAGCGCAAATAGGGGTTCCATCTAAATTAACTGATTTAACGGGCACTCTTCCAGTAAATCAAGGTGGAACAGGTGCAGAAACTGCAAATGATGCGCAGGAAAATCTGGGATTAATGAAGCGATATACAAATTTAAATCATTTAAGTCTGCCCGCCAATTATGAAATTGCTGATATTTTTCCAGCTATGGCAAATAACACATATATTGAACTTGACATATCCACGATTAATACAGCCTTGTTCCCGCAAACTCAGGGCATGGCGAAATTTTTCAAAATTAGTACAAACAGAGCTTACGTAGAGTATAAGTGCACATATCATATAGGCAAAGGAAGCTGGGTCGGATATTACCACTCGAACTCAGGTTTTTCTGGGTGGAAAAAAATTTATACCGAAAATGATACTGTGCCAATTGCAAACGGTGGAACGGGCGCTACGACTGCAGCAGCGGCACTAACAGCACTTGGAGCTGCTCCCAGTAATCATGAGCATAGTACCAGCGACATTACAAGTGGAGTATTGCCAATCGAGAACGGTGGAACAGGTGCAACAACTGCAGACACGGCATTAGCTAATTTAGGTGCGATTCCTTTAAGGCAAACTATAAACGATGTTGCATTAGATACAATAAAATCAGATGGGATATACGAACTTAGATATACAACTTTTGAAAATATGAATGTCCCAGATGGAATACAGACATCTGCAGCATTTCCTGCAAAACTTTTGCTGATTGTGGCTGATATTAACGCTACTTACTATCAAATAATATTTAGCGATTGGGGATGCTATATTCGGAAATGGAATCAAGGCGGATCAGTAGATATATGGAAACAGTTTGGTGGTTCAAACGTTGCACCATTACCATTAACAAACGGTGGAACAGGTGCGACAACTGCGAGTGCTGCACGAACAGCGTTAGGTGCGCAAGCGTCCACAGATAATTCCCTTTTAACAAATAGCAAAACGATTGTTGGCGCTATTAATGAACTTTATTCCATGATTAACAATTAAATACAAATAAATATACCACCCTTATTTAAGGGTGGTATATTTTTATATAAAAACTTTTGTTTTATGAATAAACTTGGGCTTTTTCAGCATAAGTCCACCACAAGTCCGCATTCGGAATATCCTTTCTTATCCATGGTTTTTTATCGCTTGAATAATGAACTATTATTGGATCTTTAAATGCATTCTCCCACTCACCTTGAGTATATAAATTTTTTACAATATTACAAATTATATACCTTTTATTCATATTAGACCATTTAAAATAATGTTGCATACAATTATTTTTTAAATTCAAATGTAAAATTTTATCATAACACACAATGTTTATGGCATCTTGATCGTGACAAAAAAGCTGTTTTTCCTTTAGCAGTTTATTAAAAGAATCTACAATATTGTCATTTCTCATTTTATCCAAATTCATTAAAAGTACCCCAGAATTTACGTATTGATCCAGTGACCTTATTCCTAACATTTCGGCATATGATTCACAACCATTTCTTTGTGCAAGTCGTTTAAAGTAATCAGAATTGTATCCTTTTACTCCAGCAACATAATAATCAGTTATATCTGTTTTAAACATATTATAAAGATCTTTTTTTACTATTATATCCACGTCTAAATACAAAACTTTATTCAAATTTGGAAGTAAATTTGACAACCATAGTCTGTAATATGCAGCGGTTGTAATATGGCCACTTGTATAAGCACCTTTAACATTGTCTTGTGCATCAATATTTTTCATATCAATAAGAACTATATTGCAATTTTTGTACTTCTTTTTTACATTCATTATTTTAACTTTATTTAAATTATCAAAGTCTCCTGACAAAAGTATATAAAAATCATATCTAACATCCTTATTTGAATTTTCTAAAATAGATGTTAGGGTAACTATAGTTGGAACTGTATAATTGTTATCTGTTGACAGTGCTACTGACACAACTTCATCCTTATAGCGGTACTTTTTCTTTATTTCATTATAAATATTTGTTTTTTTAGCATAGTCCCACCAGGTTTCTTTAAAGGGAATTGTTAATTTTTGCCACCACGGCTTGTGTGAATAATGGATTACAGCGGGCTTAGAATATGCAATATCCCATTCCTCTTTACTATAATAATCCTTAGGAATAGACGTATAACGATTTTCTAAAACTTTCGTTAGCTGGTGAACCAAAGCATTATATTTTAATGGCAGTATGTAAATATTGTTATAGCAAACAACATTAAGAACATCTTGATCGTGAAATATTCCCAATCTATTTTGGGGATTATGATATTTCTCAATAAATTCATTAAACTTTTCTTCTAATTTTTCATTTCTCATTTTCTTTAAGTTCATTAATAATACACCTGAATTAATATACTGGCTACAAGAATTTATTCCAAACTGTTTTACGTAATCATCGCCTCTTTCAACCAAAGCATCTAAATCTCTGACTCCTGCAATATAATAATTATCTATATTCGTATTATATAATTCTTGCAAATCCTGTTGTACTGCAGTATCTCCATCTAAATATAATATTTTATCTACATTTGGAAGTAGTGAAGGCAAATTTAGCCGATAATATGCTGCAGTGCTCAAATGTCGAACTAGACTTGCACTTTTATAACGGTTCTGCATATCAATTAGACTAATTTGGCAATTATCATAATATCTCTTTAAATTCAATATATTTTGTTTGCTTTCGTTCGTTAAATCACTAGACAATAAAATGTAAAAATGAATTTGAGAGTTTGCATTTTTGTTTTCTAAAATAGATGTCATTGATACCACAGTAGGGTACACATAATTGTTATCTGTGGCCATTGCGATATTGATAGCGTCTGCGCTATCATACGCAAACGTTTTAAGTGTAATACTTAAGAATCCTATTGTAAACAATAGGATTACCGAAACTAATTTTTTCATTCAATCACCTCAAAATTGTTTTCTTTTACTTATAAATTTAAAATTATGCTTTTTTTCCTTTATAATGCAAGTTCATTAACGAACCTTCTCTTTCAGTTTGATAAATATATAAAACGTCAGATAATGAACTGACACGATTAACAAATTTGAACAATTGTATATTAAATTTAAGATCTTCACCTATATTTTTCCCTTTTAGAAAGCGAATGTCACTACTTTTAATTAGGTCCTTTTTTTATAATTTATTCCATACAACACAAGTACTCCTCCCTACACATACTTTAAATGCAGCATCGCGGTTACTAATAAAAATTTTGTCCTCAAAATTAAATATCTTCTTTACTTGTCTTTCTTTATTTATTCGTTTAAAGCCAAAAACTACAATATCTGCATTTTCTTTTTGACCTCTATTATAAGCTTTCTCATATGTATCAAATTCAACTATATCGTCAGAATCAACAAAGCCTATATCCCCCCTCCCCTTGATTTTAGCGCAAATTCTATTCCAGCATTTCTTGCTGCAGATACCCCTTGATTTTCTTGATCTATCACTATTATTCTCGGATCTTTTTTTTCATACTCTCTCAATATTTCAAGCGACTTATCTGTCGATCCATCATTTACGCAAATAATTTCAATTTCCTTTAAAGTTTGATTCACCACACTATCCAAACATTCTCTTAAATATTTTTCTACATTGTAAACGGGTATGATTACCGATACTTTGGGTTCTACCCCTCCAGAACTTCCCTTAAGCAAATGCGCTTAAAGGTAAGCTTGAACATATCATTAATAACATAAATAATAAAGATAAAAATTTTTTCATTTCACTCATTCTCCTTATATAGTTTTTAATCTCCTCAATACATTTAAATAAAAATCAGCAATTATACTTGCTATTAATGGCTTTAACTATCTTTTCATAGTTTTCCTGCAAATAAATTAGGGTGCTCTGCGGTACATATTTCTTAAGAGTTTCGAAATCATTGGCCTTTAGTGCTTTTCTCACTTTTGTTGCACTTATCACATCATCTCCTTTAACTGATTTCCTTGGAATTTCCTGAAAATCAATATTTAATAGTGGAAGTTCTCTGCGCATGGTCTCGTTGTATTGGCGAGTTACCAAATCAAATGGCTCCTCTCCAACAAACCTTTTGTTTATGCCTAGGGCAGGGCAAATGTACTTGCCAAACAGTTTTATATCATTTGACGGGTCAATTGCTGCGCTTTGTAAATCGTCTTTGTTAAAATATTCAGGGAATGTCAACAGTGAAATTATCCATTTGCCACTTGGTAAAACAGTAATTTTTTCTCCTAAATCGGCAACACCTTCTTTCACAAGTTTCATCCTGTCTTTAAATGGGAACACTGATTTATCTTCTTCAACCACAAAAATATATAAGTGGTCTACCTGTTCCGCGGCTTTCTCAATTAAATATTTATGTCCAAGCGTAAATGGATTACAGTTCATTACTATTGAACCGACTTTTCCGTTTACATTATTTTTTTCTTTCATTGTCTTTAATTCATCTAAATAACTTTTAAAATCTGGGTTGTCATCTAAAAATGTATCTGCTTCATTTTCAAATCGGTATTTTACCATCTTTTGCGGTTCTGCAGGCTCATCATTATTTAGTTCTGGCTTTATCACATCATATATGTAATTAGCGATTACTTCATTTCCAACATGATTAATGTGAAACGGTTGATCCAAGAACCAATGCCCGTAGCTATGGGGCCTGTTAAAAAGCTGCGATGTTTCAAAATAATTTATGTCATTTCTTTTAATAGCCGCCTCAAAACATATATTTTTTAAGTTTATGTCTATCACTATATCGCCAGGCGTAAAATCTGTATTTAAAATATATTCAAAATCATTTATTAAATCTAAGCCACCGCCCGTACCGCAATTCACGCAGAGATATTTTGTTATGGATTCATCATTTAGGGATTTTTGCAAATAATTAGGAATAGTGTAATTATCGCTTACATATCCGCCTCTTGTAATACATGGTCCATAGAAATATATATGATTTTTAGAATTTAAATTAAAATTATCAGGTGTAATTCTATGCCCATCAATAACTGTATGATAAGGGCGTGAATCATCGCAGAGACTACAGTGGAATCCATTATTTTTAAATTTAATGTTTTTATAATAGCCTCCACTCACGTACTCATAACTTTCTTTATTATCTTTATAAACATCTTTCACAACATTTATACAATTTATACATTCTTTTTTACCTAAATTATTTCTTTCAAATTCATCCAGTTCATTTATCAGTTTAGTTGTTGGTCCATTAAAAAAGTAATAATTTACGTTGTTGTCTTTTAAAAATTTAATCGTAGCATCATAAAGTACAGTTGAATATAAATCGAGAAACGATTCTACATTTTTGCCCGGATATATCAGTTTGTATTTCCATTTACTATACATTGTATCTATTATTAGGTCATACTCATTTAAATTGATTTTTGGTGTTTTTGCGTTAGTCACATAAGTAATTTTTGCATTCAAATTATGTCTTTGTGCTAATTGTTCAAATATATTTAAAAACTTATTTTCACCTACAACTAAAATATTTTGCTTGTTTAAACCTTTGAAATAATTAAATATTTCTGTTTCGAACCATTGCAATCTTTGTGCCCAATCTTTTTTGTGAATTCCAGAAAGTTCATATTTTCTTAGCTCTTCATCTGATAACCTGCTAATTGAGCTTGTCTTAACTTGGGTTTTTACCTGACTATTGTCGGCTGCAAATATTTGACCCCCGCTAAACAGCAATTGCGCAGACAATGCCGAACACAAAACCTTTTTTCCAAACTTCACACAGTATTTCATCATAATTTCCTCCTTAACATACACAATTTATTATTAATAATAACATCCCAAACTAATATTTTCAAGTAGTTGTGAAAAATTTTGATATTTAGCCATATTTTTTAATTAAATTTCACCTATTATAATTATATGTGTTTAATTTTGAGTTTTTAAAATAATTTATTTAGTAATTTTTACTATTTAATCTTACTTATTGTCCATTTATTAACCCATATAATTCGTTTATCGCACCAACAATTGTCTTGCTATTTGTCAAAAGAGAATTATCAGTTGATACGTTTGTAAAAATTTTTTGCCAAGTATAAACTCCGTCCGCAATATTTAAAATATAAAACCAATTGCCGGTCTCATAATTTTCCGTATTTGTCAATGAACGCGCAAAAAGCCCGAATTTTCGGTTCGGATTTGCCCCTTTAAATATTGAAAAAAAACCGTAACCCGTTGGCGCATCCGTTATCGACACCGACACTGATTCAGTGCCAAGCAAAAATATCGAGCTGTTTGGTAGGGCATTCACCACGTCTGCCGTTGTACACGGAACAGTTATCCCAAGCTGCGCAAGATCAGTGTAAAAATGAAAGTTTTTTTGAGCATCTTTATATGTCGTTGCGCCAGTTCCGCCGCAATTTATAGGAGTTGCAAAGGCTGAAGTTTGAATCCTTTTCCAGGATTCAATTGTATAGGTTGCCGCGTTATATTGACCTATGCTAAACGTTGATCCAGTGCTTAAACCGTCGCTGGGCGAGCCATTTAGCAGCACCCTCACTCTGTTTGGTGTAGCTTTATATATTTCTAAAAATGAAAATCCAGTTGCAACGTCAGTGACAGTGCTTGAGGAGGCCTCAACATTGAAAAGGCCTATTGAGCCCACCGGCATGGCATTTACAATATCTCCTGTAGTACAGGGATAATCCACGTTTAGCTGCGAAATATCGGTAAAAATTTTTAGGGCACTTTGTGCTTCAGTTACCGTTTTTGCACCCGTCCCACCATTTTCAATGGGGACTTGACAGCCACTATAATTTGTAAAAATTTTGTTCCACGTTACAGTTTTTGAAAGACTGTTATAATTTCCAAA
>CAKSIH010000026.1 GCA_934462705.1 uncultured Eubacteriales bacterium
AAGAAAGAACTTAATTTACTAAGTTCTTTCTTTTGTGCCATATTATTGACTTTCTTGCTCACCAAATTTCATGGACATTTTATTAAAGTCTTCGTCAATATCAAATTGTAATAAATAATATACCTGCATTATAAAAATAAATAATTTTATAAAAGTAAAAAAGCCACTAAGATTTAGTGGCTTTTTATTAACTGATCTTGTTAGAATTAATCTTTATACCAGGACCCATAGTTGTTGCAACAACGCAAGACTTAATGTATTGGCCTTTAGCAGCTGCTGGCTTAGCTTTTACAATTGCACCTAAAAGAGTATTAAAGTTTTCAACTAACTTCTCTTTTCCAAATGAAGCCTTACCTACTGGGCAGTGAATAATGTTTGTTTTATCAAGACGGTATTCAATCTTTCCTGCTTTAGCCTCTTTAATTGCCCTTGCAATATCAGGAGTAACTGTACCTGCTTTTGGGTTTGGCATTAAACCTCTAGGGCCTAAAACCTTACCTAATCTACCAACAAGACCCATCATATCAGGTGTAGTGATGAGAACATCAAAGTCCATCCATCCTTCATTTTGAATCTTAGCTGCCATCTCTTCAGCACCTATAAAATCAGCACCTGCTTCTTCTGCAAGTTTTACATTGTCTCCCTTACAAATTGCAAGAACCTTAACTTTTCTACCAGTACCATGAGGTAAAACAATTGCGCCACGAACTTGTTGATCTGCATGTCGTGAATCAACACCAAGTTTAACGTGAACCTCAACGGTTTCATCAAACTTAGCAGTCGCAGTTTTTACGCAAATATCTAATGCCTCATCAGTTTCATATAGTTTAGATTTGTCGATTAACTTGGAGCTATCGACATATTTTTTTCCATGTTTCATTGGTTTTCCTCCCTAGACAGTGGTAAAATCGGATTTTTTCCTCCCACCTGAGTAAATCAATCGATTACTTCAATACCCATGCTACGTGCTGTTCCAGCTATCATGCTCATAGCGGTGTCAATATTTGCAGCATTTAAATCAGGCATTTTTTGTTCAGCAATCTTCTTGACTTGCTCGCGGGTAATCTTTGCAACTTTCGTTTTATTTGGAACTCCTGAGCCGCTTTCAATTCCGCAAGCTTTTTTAATTAAAACTGCAGCTGGCGGAGTCTTTGTTACGAAAGTAAAAGAACGATCTGCATAAACAGTAATAACAACTGGAATTATAAGACCTGCGTCATTCTTTGTGCGTTCATTAAATTCTTTTGTAAACGCCATAATGTTCACACCATGCTGACCTAGTGCCGGACCAACAGGTGGGGCCGGAGTTGCCTTGCCAGCAGGAATTTGCAACTTAATAAAGCCTGTGACTTTTTGAGCCATTTTTTGCACCTCCAAAAATAGTGGTAATACGGAACCTAGAAAATTTGTTCCTCCCACGATAGGTTTATTTAAAAACCCACATGTATTAAACAAAGTTTAACACAAAAATATTCCATAAAAAAGCTAACTAAGTAAAGTTAATCCATAAGCTCCACTTGAGTAAGCTCTAATTCGACCGGTGTATTGCGGCCAAACATGGAAACTATAACTCGAACACAATTGTTGTTAAGGTCGAGCTCTTCGACTGTACCGACACTATCGGCAAGAGGTCCATCGACAATAATAACAGAATCTCCAACATTATACGAAACTTCAACGGACTTTTTGTCTATCCCAAGCCTTGCAACTTCTTCCTTTGTTAGAGGAATTGGCTTAGATGATGGACCGACAAAACCCGTGCAGCCACGAATATTTCTAACTACATACCAAGTTTCATCTGTAAGAATCATCTTTACAATAACGTAGCCAGGAAAAATTTTTCGTTCAACGTCTTTTCGTTTATTATCCTTAACCTCTGTAACAGTCTCTGTAGGAACATAAACTTGCTGAATTAAATCAGAAAGTCCCCTGTTCTCAACAGTTTTTTCAAGGTTTGATGCTACTTTGTTTTCATAACCTGAATAGGTATGAACAATGTACCATTTTGCTTCTTCTGGCATAATTTCCCTCCAGTTGCTCTTAAGCAGCAATATTCATAATAGTGCCAAGAAGCTTTGTCAAGCCAAAATCCAAAAGACCTATAAAAATTGAGCTTATGATAATAGATGTTAACACAACCCCAGTGTTTTTAAATGTAGTCTTAACAGAAGGCCAGACAATTTTTTTTCTTTCGCTTTTACAATCAGAAAAAAATTTTTTTGTTTTTTGAATGATATTGGGTTTTTTTTCAGCATTTTTACTTTTAGCCATATTTTACCCCTCCGTCCAAATTATTTGGTTTCTTTGTGCAAAGTATGTTTTTTGCAAAATTTGCAGTACTTATTCATCTCAAGTCTGTCCGGATCATTCTTTTTGTTTTTCATAGTGTTGTAATTGCGTTGTTTGCACTCTGTGCAGGCTAATGTAATTTTTACTCTCATAACGGCACCTCCCGGTTTATCGGAATATTTTAGCCTCCCTCATAAAACGGCACAAAAAATAAGCCCTAATTTGAGGTAGATATAGTATACCAAATCTTTGATAATAAGTCAAGGAAAATTTTTATTTACTTGCTTCTGATAATGCTTTTGCCATAATTCCTTGCTTTTTCTTTTTAGGAATTTCTGGTTTTATCTTTTTTCCTTTTAATCTTTGTGCTGCTGCAAAAGCCCTTTTTAAATCACCACTTAATAACCCTTCAACCCTTTCTCTTACCTTTGGATCATCAAGTGAATTTAAAAATATTATTGTCACAATTCCCCTTACATCTAGATCCCCATTATCGTACATGTTATTAAACAAGTTGCATAATTTTTTAAACTTATCTTTTGGTACACCTTTATTTAGAACCTCTAATACCTTCGGCAATGCTTTTTCCTTTGCAAAAGTAACACCACGAAAACTTTCATAATTTTCCCTTTCTGCTTTTATCTCATCTTTAAGTTCAGGAAAAATTGTAGCTAACCGATTCATAAAAAACAATGGGTTTACATTTCCATTGTCATCAGATAACCTATTATTTTCTCTTTTCTTTTTGCTGCTTGAAGGACCCTTTAAAGTTTTTAAAAAGTCTAGTGCAATATCGTTAATTTCACTATCGTCTGTTTTTTTCACATCAAGAAGCCACTTTGATAATGACTTCTTCTCTTCCACATTAACAGAAAAAAGTTCAATACATTTTTTATTTTCATTAATCTCTATTTTGTAAGAAAGCTCCTTATTAGAAAAATTCAAGCTATTCCCCGTTATTTCAGCCTCAAAATTGTTTAAATGCAAATATTCTTGCAAAATTTCTTCTATTTTTTTCAATAAATCTTTTTTCACAAAAAATCACTCCCAATAAATCTTGTATTTACTAATCTTAATAATACTACTTTCTTTAGTCTTTGTCATCTATTATTTTAGTTAAATAAAGTTTGCACACAAAATGTCAATGTGATATTATAAGTATATAATGTTTTTTTATATTGGAGGTTTTAATATGTTAAAAAAACAAGTAGCCATTTTGTTCGGTGGAGCTTCCTCAGAACATGAAGTCTCCAGACAATCGGCTTTTGCCATCATAAAAAATATTTCTCGAGAAAAATACGATATTTTAACGCTCGGAATATCAAAAAGCGGGTCTTGGTATCTTTACTCCGGTGATATAAATAAGATTCCAAACGGAGAGTGGGAATTTGATAAGTTAAACCTAAAAAAAGCACTTATTTCTCCTGACCCCGCAGATAAAGGTCTTATCGTATTTAACGACGACAACACTTTTAAAAAAATAAACATAGACGTAATAATTCCTGTGCTTCACGGAAAAAATGGAGAAGATGGCACCGTGCAGGGTTTATTTGAGCTTTCTAAAATTCCCTATGTAGGGTGCGATGTTCTTTCATCATCGACATGCATGGATAAAATAGATACAAATATTATATTATCCTACTGTGGAATAAAGAAAGCAAAGTTCGTTTTCCTAACTGCATTTGAATTTAATAAGGATTCGGAATTCTGCATAAATAAAATTGAAAGCCAAATACAAGCATACCCTATGTTTGTAAAACCATCAAATGCTGGTTCATCTGTAGGTATTAGCAAGGTTAAAAACCGTAGTGAACTTTATAATGCTATAAAAGTTGCCATTAAAGAAGATAGCCGCATACTGATAGAAGAAAGTATTGATGGGCAAGAGGTTGAGTGTGCTGTTTTAGGAAATGATGAACCAACTACCTCACTGGTGGGTGAAATTGCACCGTCTAATGAATTTTATGATTATGATGCAAAATACGTAAGTGATTCTTCTTTATATATTCCAGCTCATATATCTGATGAAACCTCGGAAAAAGTTAAAGCTATTGCTATTAAAGCCTATAAGGCTATGGGTTGCAAAGGACTTTCTCGCATTGATTTTTTTGTTCAAAAGGAAACAAATGAAGTTTTATTAAATGAAATAAATACATTTCCCGGGTTTACAAGCATAAGCATGTATCCAAAACTTATGGATAAAATAGGCATTAGTTTCACTTCTTTAATTGATAAACTCATAGAACTTGCTATCGAAAGGGCGTCAAACTAATGACTAACAAACCAATAGGAGTTTTTGATTCCGGTCTTGGTGGACTCACTGCTGTAAAGGAACTGATAAAGGTATTGCCAAATGAAGATATAATATATTTTGGCGATACCGGACGTGTTCCATATGGTAATAGAAGCCAAAGAACAATAATTAAATACGCAAATGATGATATAGCTTTTCTTAACTCTTTAGATGTAAAAATGATAATAGTTGCGTGCGGTACAGTAAGCTCAGTAATAAATAAGCTCGGAAACAAGCTCACTATTCCTTTTACCGGAGTGATTGAACCTACTGCCAAAGCTGCGATAAACTCAACAAGCAACGGGAGAATAGGTATAATTGGAACAACAGCTACAATAAAAAGTGGTTCATATCAAAACGAGCTTCAAAAATTAAACTCTAATGTTCAAATTTTTGAACAAGATTGTCCCCTATTCGTTCCCCTTGTTGAAAACGGATTTATACAAAAAAATAATAAGGCTGCTATATTAATTGCTCAGGAGTATTTAAAAAATATAAAAAAAGCAAATGTTGACACATTAATTTTAGGTTGTACCCATTACCCTATCATAAGTGAAATCATATGCTCTGTTATTGGAAAAAACGTTCATCTTATAGATCCTGGCAAAGAAACTGCTAACTCAGCATGCAATATGTTAAAGGGATTAAATTTAAAAACCACAAAAACCTCCTTAGGCAGTCATTCTTTCTATGTAAGTGATGATGTATATGGTTTTTCAAAAAATGCCGGTTTGTTTCTTGGTAAGGATTTAAATGAAAAAGTTAATTTAGTTAATATAGAAGCTTATTGTAGTACATAACGTAAGAAGGTGTCGATAAATTGAGCAAAAAATACGTTGCTTCAATAGTAGGAACTCAAGATGTATGCGGTGAAAAAAATGAAATTCAATTATTTGTTCCATGTGATTACAAGATAGAAAAAGATTTTAAGTACATATCTTATGAAGAATTTGAAAATAGCAACCCTAAAATTAAAATTTTATCCACACTTAAAATATTTAACGATGGTATTGTGTCATTTACAAAAGTGGGCAAAAAACTTTCCAAGCTCACTCTTGAAAAAAATAAACGCCATCAATGTTTTTATTCTACTGAATTTGGGGACTTGATGATAGGTGTTTATACAACTGATGTTTCAAATAATTTATCTGAACTCGGTGGAAATCTTAATTTATCTTACTCATTAGATTCAAATTCTGAACTTTTAAGTAATAACACCGTAAGTATAACTGTGAAAGAGGTATAAATATGTCAAAAATAATAAACGAAACAAAACAACAAATAAATAAAATAATAAAAGAAGCAATAAAAAAAGCTCAACTTGCTAATTTATTGCCAGAGGAAAACATAAAGGACTTTATTATTGAGGTTCCTGCGGATAGAAAAAACGGTGATTTTTCAAGTAATATTGCTATGATATCAGCAAAAATTTTTAAATCTTCACCTAAAAAAATTGCTGAAACTATCGTAAAAAATTTTGATTTATCTGGCACAATGTTAAGTCGTGTAGAGGTAGCCGGGCCAGGTTTTATTAATTTTTACTTTTCTGATGAATTTTATGCTTCTGTTCTAAATGAAATAAGTGAACAAGGTGAAAATTACGGCCGTTCTAATTACGGAAAAGGACGTAAAGTTATGGTAGAATTTGTATCTGCAAATCCTACAGGCCCTATGCACATGGGCAATGCACGTGGAGGTGCTCTAGGAGATTGCCTCGCATCTGTTTTAGATATAGCAGGATATGAAGTATCACGAGAGTTTTACATAAATGATGCAGGAAATCAGATAGATAAATTTGGATTATCACTTGAAACAAGATATCTGCAAATTTACGAAGGAGAACAAGCACACCCATTACCTGAAGACAGCTACCATGGAGAAGATATATTGGATTTGGCAAAGGATTTTGCACTTATAAACGGAAAAAAGTATTTAAATGTTGAATCAGACATAAGAAGAAAAGCTTTGGTAGATTTTGCCCTCCCTAAGAACATAAGTAAAATGAAGTCCGATCTTGAGAAATATCGAATTTATTTCGATACATGGTTTCATGAAATTGATTTGCATAAAAATGGTGAAATTGATGAAACAATAGATATACTTAAAAATAATAATATGACTTATGAAAAGGACGGCGCTCTTTGGTATAAAGCCACAAAATTTGGCTCTGAAAAAGATGAAGTCTTAATACGTCAAAATGGTAATCCAACCTATTTTGCTGCAGATATCGCATATCACAGAAATAAATTTGTAAAACGTGGATTTGAAACCTGTATTGATATTTGGGGAGCTGACCATCATGGTCATGTTGCCAGAATGAAAAGCGCAATGGACGCTATTGGACTTGACGGTTCTAACCTTGATGTCGTTTTAATGCAGCTTGTTAAGCTTGTAAAGAACGGCGAAATTGTAAAAATGAGTAAAAGAACAGGTAAAGCTATTCAATTAGCTGATCTTTTAGATGAGGTTTCAGCCGATGCTGCAAGATTTATATTTAATATGCGTGAACCAAATACCCAAATGGAATTTGATTTAGATTTAGCCGTTAAAGAAGACTCTCAAAATCCTGTATATTATGTTCAATATGCACACGCCAGAATATGTAGTGTATTAAAAGCGCTAGCCACTCAAGGAATATTTCCAAGGACATGTAGTGTAAATGAACTTATGAAGCTTAATATGCCTGAAGAAAGGGAACTTATCCGTCATTTAGCTTATTATACTAGTGAAATTGTAGATGCTGCTAAGCATTATGATCCTGCAAGAATCACTAGATATGTAATTAACCTTGCAACTTTATTTCATAAATTTTATAATTCTTGTCGTGTAATGTGTCAAGATGAAAGTTTAATGCAAGCAAGATTACATTTATGCATTTGCGTAAAAACCGTTATAAAAAACATTCTTACGATGTTTAAAATTACTGTTCCTGAATCTATGTAAAAATTATTAAAAAACCGTGAATATTGGTAATTAAATGTGCTGATATTCGCGGTTTTTTACTTATTAATAAAAATAAATTATATTTAGCTATTATACAATAGCATAGCTTTTTTATAAACATCGCAAAGCTTTTGAGCTGTACTGTTTTTAGTGTTGCTACTAATAACACTTCTTCTAACACTCTTTTTCAATTCTAATCTATCATTAAAATTCAAATTACATAAATAATCAAGCTTATTTATAAAGCTTTGATTATCAGAAAAAATAAATCCATTTACACCTTCTATCACTTGTCCTTCATTGATAGGGTCTGATCTTTGCAAAATTGGTAAACCCATTGACATAGCTTCAAGCATAGAAATCGAATTAGTATCTGAAAGAGAAGCTGTTAAAAAAGCATCTGAAACAGCATAATAAGGCAAGAGTTCGCTATTGGGTACCTTTCCTACAAAAATAACTATATCATCAAGCCCCAGCGCCTTTGCTTGCTTTTCAAGTTCATTTTTAGAAGGTCCATCGCCAACTATTAAAAATTTAAAATTAGGGTTAACTTTTACATACTCAGCAATGTAATCAATTAAAACATCTATGCTCTTCTCCTTGCCTATTCTAGTTATGACACAAGCTACAAAGGCATTTTTAGGAATCTTATATCTTTCTCTTATCTCATTAATCTCATTAATTGTAACGTTGCTCGAATTAAATTTGTTAACATCTACAGGATTGGGAATAACTTCAATATCCCTTTTAATCCCAGCCAATTTTAAATATTCATGACTTTTCTCTGATGGCCCAGTAATAACAGTGGCATTTTTAGAAATCATTCTTATATATTTATAAAAAACATTTTGTCCCGTTTTTACAAACGGTTTAGGCATAACATAATATACATAATCATCATAAATCGTGTGTAAAGTATAAACAATCGGTTTTTTTAGCATTTTAGCAACAAATATTCCAAACAATCCTATTCCAAATTCAGTGTGGATATGAATTACATCCGGGTTAAAGTTCCTTATGATATTATACTGCTTCACGTTTATTGGCATAGACATTCCATAACCATAAATTCGTTTAAGTTTTATGCTAGGGCAATGTAAAATACTTTCTTCCCTACTTTCTTTTCCATCTGCATTTGTAGTAACAACTAAAACCTCATTTTTAAGACTTTCAAGCCCTTCTTTTAAAGCTTTGACATGTATTGCAACACCATTTATTTCCGGCGGATACGTATCAGAAAATAAAGCTATTCTCATATTAATCACCTGCAAATCAAACATTCTTTAATAAATTACATAATTAGTATATACTTAAAAATTATGGATTTCAAGCCTTGGACTAAAAGGGAACTAATAAAAAGTAAAACTTATAAAAATTTCATTTGAAATTACATAATAAAATGTATTATGGCAATTAGTTATGGCAAAAATATTTATGAGGTGATAAATATGAATAAAAGTAATTTTAAGGAAAACTTAGAAAGTAACAAATATTTTCAATCCCTGCCATCTTATGTTCAAGAAACTATAAAACAAAGCGGAATTACAATAGATTCTGAAGAAGAACTTAGAAGATGTGCTGAAAAACTCATGAAAGAAAACTAAGCCGTAAAAAATAACCCTCGGTTCTTACCGAGGGTTATTTATACAAATATATTGCCTACTTAAATTACATAAAGCTCTTACGACGGACAGGTAACATTAATAACACATAAAGCTATCAAGCCAAATACTAATCCAATTCCTGCTGTTGTAGATATGCAAATGCAGCCAACTTGAAAAAGATAAACTAAGTTCTTTCCTCTATTAACAAAGCGTTGAATAACACTTAAAATCATTCTTACCATTTATTAATTATTCTTGTGCTAATTTCTTTTCCTTTTTCTTACATTTAATAAATCCATGTCTATTATAGGTAATCTTGACCAGACCCCATTTATTGTAGCCATTTTTGTCATAGCCCCATTCGTTATAGCCTGATAAATCATACGCTGTACCGGTGTCTTTATGTTTATGATCTATATTAAATCCTCTTTTATTGTAGCCATTTTTGTCATAGCCCCATTCAGTATAGCCTGATAAATTATACACTGTACCTGTGTCTTTATTTCTATGTTCTCTATTAAATCCTTTTTCATTGTAGCCATTTTCGTCATAGCCCCATGAGTCATAACCTGATAAATCATACGCTGTACCAGTGTCTTTATTTCTATGTTCTCTATTAAATCCTCTTTTATCGTAGCCATTTTTGTCATAGCCCCATGAGTCATAACCTGATAAATCATACGCTGTACCGGTGTATTTATTTCTATGATCTATATTAAATCCTCTTTTATCGTAGCCATTTTCGTCATGGCCCCATTCAGTATAGCCTGATAAATTATACGCTGTACCGGTCTCCCTATTTTTAAATGCTTTATTAAATCCTCTTACATTGTAGCCATTTTTGTCATAGCCCAATGCGTCATAGCCTAATAAATTATACGCTGTACCGGTCTCCCTATTTTTAAGTTCTTTATTAAAGCCCCATCTATCATAGCCGTTTTTGTCATAGCCCCATATGTCATAGCCTAATAAATCATACTCTGTACCGGTCTCCCTATTTTTATATTCTCTATTAAATCCTTTTTCATCGTAGCCATTTTCGTCATAGCCCCATATGTCATAGCCTAATAAATCATACTCTGTACCGGTCTCCTTATTTTTATGTTCTCTATTAAAGCCCATTATATCATAACCATTTTTGTCATAGCCCCATTCGTCATAGCCTAATAAATCATACTCTGTACCGGTCTCCTTATTTTTATGTTCTTT
>CAKSIH010000027.1 GCA_934462705.1 uncultured Eubacteriales bacterium
CAAGTAATTTATCTTCTTCATAATAACTGTGTGATACATCTGGCAATGCATAAGAATTAATGGATAAGCTACTTATTAAAATTGCAGATATTGCAAAAGTTACAATTGTTTTAAACTTCACTATAGGCATTATCTTGTTCCTTTTCATATTTGCTTACTTTTTTTTTGCAAGGTTTCGTTTAAACCATTAAATTTATTCTCAAATGTTTGTTTTTCTTGTTCTGTGTAGCTTATACTATAAGATTTAAAACTCGTTACAGATGCTAAAGATCCTTTTTCTGAATTAATTATAATCAATAAAACATCATTGTTTTTCCAAGGTCTATATTTAATACCATCTAAAATCTGTTGTAATGCACGAATCGTATTAGAGTTATCATAAAAAATTTTCCTATAATTAATTGAGGGCATTTTAGAAATAGATTTAGGAGTAGAGGACAGTATCATTGCGGGAATAATTGTAGTCGAACTAGCTATAGCATTACCTAAAAAGTTTTTTATATTTTCAGAATCAATATCAGTATTAAAATGTTTATTAAAAGAATTGACATTTTTAGTAATTTTTAAAGCTTTACCAATAAAGTGACTAATACTTTTCTTATGTGTTATAGCCAATAATGCTACACCCATGCTTGCTGTAAATTTACTACCAAATTTTATCCATTTAATAATAGAATCTTTTCTTTGAGTTTCTAAATTTTTTCTCTTTCAAAAGAGTCCCTGATTTCCTTTAGAGAGGTATATGGCAATTCAGATATTACCTTTTCTATATTATTGTAGTCGAAAACATAAACAGTATAGTCTGAATTATGTCCGACATTTTCCATTTTTACATAATGTTCGCCGTGGCTTAACCTTTCCATAACAGCGTCCTCAGCACAACATTTGCTTACAAATTGTCCATTTTTATTTGTTTTTGTGCAATCTTCATCACAATGAGCAAATGACACTAAGCTACAATTACTAAACATAATTGAAACAGTTAGGACGGAAGAAATAATTTTATTATATTTTTTAAGCATATTATCTCCTCCTTACTTGAATTTGATCCATTAGTCCTGATCGTATTTTTCAATAATTTCCTCAAGTTGTTTTTTTATTGTTTCCACATTTTTTTGTATTTCTTCTTTTTCTTCCGTACTATAATTTAATCCTATATTTTTAGTCCCAAAGAGTGTGATATCTGCATTCTCTGTACTGAGACCTTTAAGACCTATGCTTATTGAATCATAATTTTCAGGATTGCAATTTTTAAATGCATTTAAAATATATTTAGTAGCTAATATTTTTGTATCATATTCACGATTAAATTCTTTCATGTTAGGAACTTGACTTGGACTAAGAGCGTCAGCAATAAATTGTAAGATTATAAATATAAATGAAGCTACTCCTGTACCAAGTAAAAAAGAAACTGCTTTATTCATGAGAGTGTTCCTTTTTGAGACTTTGTTGCTACAAGGGAAATTCCCTTTGCTATTTTTCTCATCTTTTTCTTCGATTTTCGTCTTTAAATTTTGCGTTGACAAACTTTCATTGCCAGCATTTATTGTTGAATTAACACTTAAATTTTGTTTTGACAACTTTTCTTTATCAATTTTATCTAATTTTAAGAATGAGAAAACAGACACAAAAAGCGCAGAAACAGCAGATATGGTACCAAATATTATATTTCGCCTTGAAGATTTCTTATTTTCATTTTTCATAATTTCTCTACATCTTTGATAAAAATCTTCTCTTTTCATAGATGGAGTTAAATACTTAATTAATTTATTTAGTGCTTCCGATTTCAAAGACGAACAAATCAAAGTTTCAGGACTGCCATTTGGAGAGGAGACATTTTCTATTAAAAAATCACTTTTTCCACTTATTAATTCTTCATCCATCAAATTTTCAATGCAAGATATATCTACACCAATCGGACTGCTGCATTCAGTTCCATAAGCACTATAAGCAAATCCCAATGAATAAGTGTTAATTAGTAAAGACCAACATAGAAATATAGACATAAGTTTTTTATATTTCATAAATATCTCCTTTTATTTAATGTTCATTATATTTATCCCAAAATGCTTTTAATGGTTCTTTAGCATCTTCGAATATTTTTTCGATCACTTTCTTTTGTTCTTGAGTATAATTTATGCCTATTTTATTATTGCTAACAGTTGCAGAATATCTTGAAATATCATTAAAAAATAGTACAGATATAGAGTCCTTATATTTCCAGTATTCATTTGCTATTGTAGATAAGATTTGGTTTACAGCAGAGATACAATTTTGTACATAAACTTTATTGCTTTTGTATTCTTCAAAATGCTTGTCACTTATTACTTCGGAGTGTCCATGTCCAGCAGCTTCTGCTCCACCAATAGCGCCTAAAGTAGCAGCGGTAGCGGCTACACCAACTTTAGCAGCAACTGGGGCAACCACAGCTGCTACTGGTGGGCAAAGAATTACAACGGCGGCTGTTGCGCCACCTATTATAGTAGCCCCTACAGCAGCGCCTCCCCATGACCAATGACGCATACTTTTATCATTAGCAATAGCTTCTCTAATAGCAGGTTTTTTTATACTATATGGGATAGTTTTATTAGCATCTTTAATAATCTGTTTATAAATTACAGAGACAACCTCTTCTGCTTCAGAGCTATTTAGTCCAAACAAAAATCTTATTTGATGAGAGGTTTGACTGAGAATTTGATTAGTCATCATATCATTAGAATATGATCTAGCTATGTTTGAAATGCAACTAATGAAATTAGATATTGACGGGTAATCAAAAACATATAAATCGTATTTACCACCACTACCCATACTAGTTACTTTTACATATCCAGCTCCCTTTTTTTATAGATTTAATTGACTTCTCTTTTTCACAATCTATGTTAAAGTATCTTCCATCTTTATTTTTGGGAAAACCTGGACAGACTTCGTCAGAAATAGTGGTTTCTGGGGTAACTTGCATAATCTTTGTTGCAGCTGCTGCTATTGTACAAGATGATAATACAGATGCACAAAAAAATATAGATATAATTTTTTTAGATAATTTCATAAAAGTCTCCTTTGATATTGCGTGTATTAACTAACCTGGTTAATATTTACAATAATAACAGTCCCAAACATAAAAATCAACAAAAAAATATAAAAAAATACAAATTTCTACCTGTTGCATAGATTCTATTTTTTACACAAATTATATTTGTATAATTGTAATTCTTATATAGAAAATAGCACTAAATCGACTAAAATAGTTTCCGGTAAGGCTAATAAATGTTATAATTGTTTAACCGAGAAATAATTTACTTATTAAAGTAGCCTGTACAGAAAAATCCAACAGTCTATTTTAGTTTATTATGTTTTCTTTATTAGCGCTAAACTCATAGTAATTTTATGTATAATGATTCTCGTTTTCGGATAACCACTTAGCCTGGGAGACACAACTATTATTAAAATTAATATTTTTACATGATGAAAATATTAACCTGTGTTTAGCTCTTGTACAAGCAACATAGAAAATTCTTAACTCTTCTTCTAATAATTCATTTATATATTGGTCAAGCAATTTTATATATTGTATGTCCTGTTTACTAATGATTTTATCACTAAATCCTATCGACGTTTTTCTATCTTTGCATTTCATGATTGCTTTCGGGAACTTTTTGGGATTTATTAAAGGTTCATCCATATTAGCAATAATAACTACTGGAAATGATAAGCCCTTTGCTTTATGTATTGTGTATATTGAAACAACGCCCTTTTTTTCTCTGAAACGGGTGCTTCATCTTCCTCATCTTCTGAAATAATTTTGGGAGCTATAAATTCCAAAAAAGTTAGTGCTGACATAAACGTTGATTCCATTGCGTTAAAAGCTATACTTTGGGTTCGGTTTACTATTTTTAACAACCAGTTTATTTATTGTTCCAAAGATTAGATGCTTAGAAATAAGTACAAAAGAGTCTTCCACCAAGCTACACTCTTATATCGTAGACTTTTTAAATAATATTGTAATGATTAGAGTATTTTGTATAGAAAAACCTTTAATGCGTAAATTTGCACAGGAAGTTAATAATATAACTAAAAATAGAGTAATTTCTAAAAGTATGATAGGTATATGGGATCGATTTATTGACTTAATTGAAATTGTTATTCAGCCGTTAAGCATCATTTTAATGATATGGTTTATGTCAAATGATTTAGATATTTTTAATATAATTTTTATTAGTGGAGTAATGAGCATTTATGTTGAGGGATTATGTAACTTTATTTCTTTTTTCAGAATATTCAAAATGATTTAGTCTGTGCTAAGTGAATTTTTAATATTTTTGATTACCAAGAAGAACGATATATATGTAACAGTTTGGATTATGAAAACTCGAACCGCTCAGATTACATTATAGAATTTAAAGACGTTAATTTTTCTTATAATAGAGGCAAAACCATACTAAGTACTTTTAATTTAAAAGTTAAAGAAAACCAATTTATTGCTATTGTTGGAGAATCTGGAAGTGGAAAAAGTACAGTTTTAAAATTGTTGCAGGGATTGTATAATGACTATAGGGGACAAATTTTATTAAACGGCATAGCAATAAATAAGTATGATTTAAATGCTCTAAGAAGTAAATTTTCTTATGTTTCCCAAGAAAACTTATTGTTTAACAAAAGCATTGAAAGTAATATAAAATTAATTAAAAAGAATGTTACTCATGATGAATATTTAGATTCAGTTAAATTTGCTAAGCTAGATAGCCTTATTGATAATCCTAAAAGTATAAAAATAGTCAGAAATGGTTGCAGATTATCAGGCGGAGAAAAACAGAGAATTTCAATTGCTAAGGCTGTGCTTAAAGATAGTGGGATATTTTTACTTGATGAATTTACTTCTGCTCTTGATAAAAACACAGAGGAAGAAATATTTAATCATTTTAAAAAGTTTATTGGGAAGAAAACTATAATAATGGTAACTCACAGATTAAATTACATAGAAAATGCAGACTGTGTTATCGTTATAAGAGACGGTCAAGTTGTTGGTTACGGAACACATAAAGAACTGCTCAGTCATAATGAATATTATAAAAATTTATATAGATACAAATAATTAATTTAAGTGAGGTGTAAAGTTTGTGATACCATATGAAAATAACGGAAATAGATTTAATTTTAGAGTAAGTGGTATTATCTACAACAACGATAAAACTCAAATATTAATTCATCAAATGGAAGGCTATGACTTTTGGCTTTTGCCTGGTGGACGAGTAGAATTACTTGAAAACACTAAGTCTGCAGTTGTGCGTGAATTGAAAGAAGAATTAGGAATATATTTTGAGACTCAGAGACTAGTTTCTATAAATGAAAACTTTTTTCATTTATCAAATAAAAAATATCATGAAATAGGATTTTTCTATACTGTAAACCCTGTAGAAAAGGATTATAGCAAATTTGAAACTATGTGCCGACAGACTAAATTTACAGGAATTGAAGGAAAAAAATATATTTTTAAATGGGTAAAATTAAACGATTTAAGAAATATTGATTTTAGGCCATATTTAAAATAGGAATTTGTTTACCTATATCTAGGTTAACAGAAGCTGCAAAATTTGATTTTTTAGAACTATCACTTTCAGAAGTTATGAACCTACCTGAAGAGGAGTTTTATCTATTAAAAAATAATTTAAAACAATATAAAATTTCTGTGCCAGTTATGAACTGTTTATTTCCTAGAAACTTACCTATAGTTGGTAAGGAATTAAACATAGAAAGAGTAAAAAATTATTAAAAAAAAGCTGTAAACAGGTCTTATGAATTAGGATGTAAATTATTAGTAGTAGGGTCTGGGCACTCAAGAAAGTACATAAATGCATATGGTAAAACTGCTGCTCTATATGATTTTAAAGAGGTATTGATAATTTTACAAAAGCAAGCTATCAATTACGGTATAGATACGGCCATTGAACCTCTTTGCACTTTAGAAACAAATTTATTAAATACAATGCAAGAAGTACACGACTTTGCTGTTGACTTTAAAGTTACGGGATTAAAAATGATATGTGATACATATCATTTGGGCCAATCTACAGAAAATTTTAGCGATATAGAGAAGTATATAGACTTAATCGAACATGCTCATATATCTGGTAAAAATAGAAATTTACCAATCTGCTTTGATGAAAAGCTTGAATCATTTTTTGAATTAATAGATAAATTAAATTATAACAAATTAATATCAATAGAAGCTATACTTCCTAAAAATGGTCCATTAATAATGCCTAAATTTTAGGGAAATAATAATTGATCTTTATGTTGCAAATGTTTACCCATCAGTATTTTTTATACTATATATCAAAGATATTATTATATGTGATTTTCAATAAATTCTAACTTTAAAAGTTTCATATTTTTTACTATATTAATTATGCGGAATATTTTACGAATAGTGTAGACGTATGTTCTTCTAAGAATTATACAATAGAATAAAAATGTGTTTTATGAAGTAATAATTAGAAACCATTGACTGAGAGCAGCTGTCTATAGTTTTTTTCGAGAAATAATTGTAAATCTTTGTATTTCAACAATCGACAGAATAGTTTAAACTAATTGGATAAAATTAGAATACAAATACATAAATTTAGATAAACGAATCATAAAAAATCCTAATTCATTGTTATTTAACGTTCTATTTCGGAAAATTAAAGGAAATTGAAAGATGTGGCACCTATAGCAATGCATGGCTGCACATGACAAGTTGCGTTTACAAATGCAACATAAATAGAAAACCAGCTAGATGTCTACATGACACACAGCTGGTTTTATTTTTATTCACGATTATTGTATTAAAATCACATATTTATAATTTTTACGACAGCAAAATAGTACATATTAATCAACACCATTAGAGTAATATCTACACATAAGGGCAAATAAGTAATAAAGATTTTATTTCCTTGCTTTTCCGCTGAAAAGTATTTCTTTTTTCGTTAATTTGCTCGTCTAAATATAGTAAAAGGGCTAAAGATAAGCAGGCAAATAAACGTGTAAAGCGTTATTTAATCTGTATTTGTTAAGTAGGAAAGCTATTTTAAAGCGTAGAGTTACACGTTTTTGTGTAGGTCTGCGCTTTTTTGTCTTAGTAAAGGAAACTAAGCATGAAAAAATGGTTTTCTTATTACTCTAGATATCCATAGACCTTCGATTTGTAAAAGAACACAAAACAAATTGGAGGACGTAAATATGGAATACAAAATTAAAACTATTAATCATGATGGAACGATTATTGAAGTGGAAGTAAGCTTTAGTGTTTATAACTTTGACAAAGAAAACAATTGGCAAGAAGACTGGAGAAGCCGTAAATCAAAGAGGGAAGACTCTTATGAAGAAGTTCTAAAAATTTATGAGAAAAACGGATTACCGCTTGAGTTACAAGAGGTATCTAGTGAGACTAGATACATAAAAGGTTGCGAGTATGAACAGTTGCATAAAGTAATAGATAAGTTACCTAAAGTTCAGCGCAGAAGGATAATGCTTAGGTATTTTCATGGGTTAAGTTTGAGTGATATTGCCAAAATAGAGGGGATATCTAAAGTAAGCGTTAAGAGCAGTATAGATCAGGCATTACGAAAATTAAAAAACATGTCGAACGAAAAATACGAATAGGGGGCTAACTTTTTGCGTTTTCAACGCCCTATATATAGAAGGATTTTTTCTTTCTAATGAACCTTGAAAACAGAATATGAATATCTCAACTACGTTAAATTGTTGGACGAGCGTTTTATTGAGTACGCCATGACATCGTCAGTGCAAGTTAATTCCACTGCACTTCCTCTTCCCAAAAAGTCTTACGACTTTTCGGGGACTCCGCGGCACAAAATGTGCCTTATAGACGAGCGATAAATACTTATATATAAAATTCGCGAGATTGCGAATCCGCCATGATCCCAGCAATTCATAATGATACTCCTGTCTAGCCACAGTCCGAGCATATAAGGGGCTCCGAAAAGGTGGTAGTTCGTAAGCTAGCGTAAAAACGGTGCGATTACAAGCCGTTAGTTAGCAAGGATGTGCCTTTTTGGGAAAGCGGAGGAGCTATGAAGCGTTTAAGCCTTGCTGTTTACAGTTAGGCGCTCTTAGCAAAATTCGCTCCGATGATGTCGCAGGCAATGGAGACAGTCCCAGTGAGGGGAACGTGAAAGTCGTGTGAAACTGTCTAACCAGCAGTGGGTTGAGATATTACTTATTTAATGTGGTACAAGCAAAAATGAATTGTTTTTTCATATTAATAAATAAAGGGGTGTAAACATTATGCAAAATATTGGATATAGAAAGAATATTAAAGAAATCTATGAAGTTGAAAATTACTTTCAGGGCGAATTAGATATTAAGGAGATTTTAAGAGAAATATTAGAAAATAAGTTAAAAAAGATAAAAAAATAGATTAAATATGTTATAATCAATCTGTAAATATTATGGATTGATTTTGGTCAAATTGAAGGGGGAGAATATGCAACCAAATTCAACCATATATAAAGCAGCCTTATATATGAGGCTGTCAAAAGATGATTATAACCAGGGAGAAAGCTCTAGCATTACAACTCAGAGAAAAATGCTAACTGCCTTTGCAAAACAAAATTCTTTTAAAGTTATAGATGAATATATTGATGATGGATGGTCAGGAACTAATTTTGATCGTCCGAACTTTAAGAGAATGATACAGGATATAGAAAGTAAAAAAATAAATCTAGTGATTACAAAAGATTTATCGCGTTTAGGTCGAGATTACATAACTACAGGTCAATACACTGAGATTTACTTTCCATCAAAAAAGGTTAGATATATAGCAATTAATGATGGATATGATTCAAATAATAAATATGGAGATATAGTGCCATTTAAAAATATTATTAATGAAATGTATGCAAGAGACACGTCTCAGAAAATACGCTCTTCTTTTCAGACTAAAATGAGGGAGGGTGAGTTTATTGGCAATTTTGCTCCATATGGTTATATTAAAGATCCTAATGATAAAAATCATCTTTTAATAAATACTGAGGTATCAGAAGTAATAAAGAAAATTTTTGACTTAGCAGTAGATGGAAATAAGCCAAAAGAAATAGCTGAATATTTAAATAAAAGAAATATTCAAACTCCAGCTCAATATCGTTGTAAAAAATATCCTCATTTAAATGTTGATAACTATACAAAACGTAAGAAATGGACGTCTAGTTCAGTTTCGAAAATACTTAAAAATATTGTTTATCTGGGTCACACTGCTCAGGGAAAAACTACTAAAGTATCATTTAAAAGTAATATAACGGTACAAAATTCTAAAAGTGAATGGATTATAGTTAAAAATACACATGAACCTCTTATTAGTGAAGACGTATTTAATGAAGTTAAGAGAAGAAGTCTTAGCCGTACTTGTGCAAAAAAGGAGGGGTTTACCAATATTTTCTCTGGATTAGCAAAGTGTATGGATTGTAGTAGAAATATGTCCAGTGTTGGCACGAGAAAAAAAGGTTCTGTTTCTAATTTGGCTTGTGGTGGTTATAAATTATATGGAAAGAAAGAATGTACAAATCATTTCATAGACTATAATGTACTGTATGATATTGTTTTAAAAGCAATACGGAAACAGGTTGTGTTGTCGAGGCAAGATAAGTCTAATTTGTTTGAGGATATGAAGGCGAAAATTAATTTAGAAAAAAATGACACCTTTATAAACCAGGAAATTAGAAAGCTTAAAAATAGGTCAAAAGAGTTAGATGGCATTATAGAGAAGTTGTATGAGGATAACTATAATGGAGTCATAAATGATACCCGATTTAAGAAACTTATAGCAAAATATGAAAAAGAAAACGATTCACTAAATAAAGAAATTAATGAATTAGAGCATCAGTTGATGGATAAAAAAAGATTACTTGATGGTATTATAAATTCTTATGAGAAGTTTTGTGAAATAGTAAAAGAGTATACAGAGATAAAAGAACTTAATCAGGATATACTATTTAAGTTTATAGATCATATTGAAGTTGGTCAAGGATATTATGAAAAAACACCTAACGGAAAGGTAAAGCATCAAAAAGTAAAAATTTATTTTAAATTTTTAGGAGAATCATCGGTTAATATACATGAAGTATAGAAGTATTTTGTTAATTTATAACAGTAACAATTAATGCTAAAGATAAAATATTCGCATACAAGTGCGACCCTAACCATGTGCATGGGG
>CAKSIH010000028.1 GCA_934462705.1 uncultured Eubacteriales bacterium
TATTTTAATATTAAATCTCGTATTCCCTACATTGGTTGCATACTTACAGGTGTTTTGATTTCTCGTGGCTCAAACTATATATATGATCTAATTAGCAAGCTAATTTCAACGTAAAAGTTTTAATTTATATCATTAAACATTTTTGATACAGACTCGATTACCGTTTCCCATTGAATTCCCTTAGCGTAACTATTTTTAGCAACATAGTTCTTCCAAAGTTTCTCAAGTGTTAAGTTTTCACCTATCATATTCAGAATTTCATTAGACCTTTCAAGTTGTTTAGCAGAACCCCTATTCTCAGCAGTTGCCTTTAGAGCTTGCTTAAATAATTCTAAGTCTATTTTTTGAGATTGAAGCTTTGTAAGAATATAAATATCGTAAAAATCCCTCATACGTGTATTTTCTGTTGCTCTGGAAATAATAGACTCTACTTTTTCGGCTAAAACGGTTTCAAGGTTATAGGCTAAAACCTCAATATTTCTATCTTCAAGAAGTAGCTTGAATGAATATTTTATAGCTCTTGGAGTTATTTTATCTCCGCTAGTTATATCAACCTTTAAAGGTATTCTAGATTCATCAACTTTACCTAAAAGACTAAGCCTGAAACCGTGATAGTCGGCTTCTTCTCTGATTTCCATAACATTTAAAAGTTCAATTGTAATATTATCATCAATATCAGTAGACAAAACATTTTCAAATGCTGATATTATTTTTTCTTTTGTAAGCGGAAAATTTTTGAGAGTCGCGTCTAAATCGATAGTTGATCTTGTATCGATTCCAACCATAGAGGCAACCAACATTCCTCCTTTTAGTACAAAATTGTCTTTATATTTTGACTTTGAAATTCTTTCTAGAAGTCGCTCTAGCATATAGTTTCTTAGCAAAATTTGAGCATTTATATTTTTTTCTTTTGCCATATTTCTAATTAACGATTTTATTTGCATTTATGTCATTATAAAAGCACCTCTAAATAACCATGTAAAATTTTTTGAACTCTGAATTTTTTTGCATATTCGGTAAGCTTGGGAATGTCTCTTTCCTTTAAGCTTACATATCGTTTGATAGCGTCACTTAAAACATATTTATCCATATTGTTTCGGTTGGCAATTATATCACAAATAGTCCTTTCTTTATCATAAACTACTACCTCACGGCCATATAGGGTCTTTGCGGTAGTTTTACCAATATCAAAAAGATTTTTTTTAATGGTATGAACCTCAATATTTGAGTTTTTAAGGTTCGTAGGATTATATCCGCTTGGCATAGTTATGGTATAAATAAGCGGATCACGGTCGGTTAATTCGTGCACATATAGCGCAGTTTCGTGTGAAAAAATAGCCTTGTTTGTTCGAAGTTGAATGCAGTACATTTCATCTTCAAATACTTCATTCGAAGCATAAATTCCACGAGAAATCATCTGAATTTTATTTTCATTTTTTAAAATCCATAAATATTGGCGTGGGATACCAGCATTTTCAACTTCTTTAGTAGTTAAAATTCCCGATGAAGATTTAAATAACTCTTGGAGTTGCTCTTTAAACAACACTTCACTCACCTCTTTTACAATCGTACTATTATTATAAATAAAATTAGCATAATTGTCAAATACAATGAATAAATAAGCTTTCCTCATTTTTCATAGGAAAGCCTTTTATTTAAATTTATTTATTTCATAATTTTTAAGTCTAGTCGGAGGCATAAAATCATTTGTTAAGCCGACAAGATAATCTAAACTAGTTCCATAAAATATAGCTAAAGCAATAAGGTGGTCTATTGGTATTTTTCGCTTGCCAATCTCATAATTACTGTAAACTCTTTGGTCGATTTTTAAAAGTTTAGCAATATCATTTTGTGACATATCTTTATCTTCTCTACAATCTTTTAGTCTATAAAAATACATTATATCCCCACCTTTCACTAATTAAATTCTAAATTACTATCGTTTGATAGTGTTGACTTTACTGCTAAACGATAGTAAAATTATTGTGTAAAAGTGGGATAACTTTTATTCGTTTACGTTATTGATTCTAACGTGAAAGAAAACATATAAAATCAAAAATCTGTTGTTTTGAAGAACCTTACGAGTTTTGGGCGAACAAAAAAGCCCCCTTTCGGGAGCTTAAAATAGTTTTTTATCTTATTAGGCTTAAATTTTAATATTAATTGTTTTTAGACAACATTTTATATATTTCTATAATAATTTTCTCTATAGATTCCTGATCTTGTTCATCTAGTTTTGATAGAACCCCTGTTATACGATTAAAATTATTGTTATTTTCTAGCCCAAATAATAAATAGTCTGAAGTTACGTTTAAAGCTTGAGATAACTTATATAAAGTCTCTGCAGATATTCCTTTTTGACCAGTTTCAATATCATAAATGAATCTATCACTTATATTGGATAATTCTCCAAGTTTTTCACGTGTTAATTTTCTGTGTTCTCTTAACTTACATATTCTAAAACCTAATTCTTTATTAAAGTTATTCATATTTATTCACCCAAATATAGCTTAACAACTATTGAGCATATTAAACATGAGCAACAGTTCTTGATACCCATGAACTATAGTGGTAATATAATTACATCTATTGTTCCAAATGAATTATTTATTCTGAAATTCTGTTTTTAAAATATATCAAATTCTCAAGTATAAAATTCAAGTCTTCTAGGTTCATATCACTTAAATAAGAATTAATCTGGGCAATGGTTGCATTTTGTATTTCATCAATATTTTCACCTAGTAAAACACTCATAGAGACATTTAGTGAATCAGCAATTTTCAATATAGTTTTTAAGCTGGGTGTTTTCTTTGCACGCTCAATATATCCAATAAAACTGGGAGATACATCAGATTTTTCGGCTAATTCAAATTGAGATAAACCCAATTTTTTTCTGTGTTCTCGTATATTTATTCCTAACTGTTCATAATTCAATGTATTCACTCCGTTCATGTAGTCTACATTTAATTTTATGGGCTTACACAGAACAAATAAACAATCTTAGAGTCCAGGTTAATTGACTCATAGTCCAATTTACGGTATAATAAAAATATCCCTATTCAAAATTTGTATTTTTCTTTAACTTTGTTTATATACAACTCTATATCATATAATGCTCTTTTAGGTATATCTTTTAGTATTATCACGCTAGAATCAACATCTTCAATTTTAGACGGATTTGGTGTGACACCAAATAAGTAATCTAAAGAGACATTAAATAATTTAGCAATCTGAATTTTTATTTCATCACTTGGGAGAATTAAATTTCTTTCATAAGAGGAAATAGTATGGACTGAAACTGAAAGTTGGTTTGCTAAGTCTTGTTGGGTCATTCCGCGGTCTTTTCTTAATTCACTTAATATTTCACCAAATATCATTTCATGTCCCCCTTTATACATATATATATATATTTATTATATATTCGTATTTATTTTTTTGCTTCTTAATCATATTATCAATACGTTTATTATTAGACTAAAACATATTATTAATGCGATTTTCTTGGAAAGGAGATTTATGAACAATAAAGTTTGTTGTTTTGCAGGACACGCAAATATTTGTAATCAGGATAAGGTAAAAGAAAAACTGAAAAAAGAAATAATAAATCTAATTGAAAACTACGGTGTTACCGAGTTTTACAACGGTGGCAAAGGGGATTTCGACTGGTTATGTGCGCAATGTGTTGATAAACTTAGGAAAGATTATCCCTTTATAAAGTCATACCTGATTTTAGCGTATATGCCTAAAGAAATGGATAAAAATGAGAGCGCCCTAGCTTTATTCGACAGTACACTATACCCAAGCATAGAAAAAACTCCACGGCGTTTTGCTATCGTGAAGCGAAACGAGTGGATGATTAATAACGCTGATTTTTTAATTGCTTATATTGACCAGTTGGGGCGGAGCATATAAAACATTTGAGTATGCAAAAAGAAAAAAGCATACTTCAGTAATTAATATAGGTTAAGGCGATTTCTGACGATAAAAGCACTCTACTTATATTTAGTAAAATAGATTTCAAAGAGGACGGTTATTCATAAATGGGTGCATTTTGTGGTGAAAACTTAAAGAAGATTAGAGAGAGTCGGGGTCTAACTCAAAAACAATTAGCGGATAAATTAAATATTGCGTCCTCAACAGTTGGTATGTATGAACAGGGACGCAGGCAGCCCGACCTGGATACTTTAATAAAAATGAGCGATAAATTGCTTATACCCATAAGTATGCTAATAAAAACAAAATATAAATTAAATAGAAAATCAATTCAGATAGATGAAATAATTATAGAACTGATTAATTTTATACAGAATCAAGATTGTGTTTATTGGAAAGATAAAAAGTTAAGTGTCGAAAAAATTAATAATATATTGTACTTTTTAAATCTCTTGCTTAATATAGAAAAGTAGAAAAAAGGCCTAAAAATTAAATTAGGTCTTTCTTTATGCGCTTTTTTGCCTTTTTATTTTCTACACGCACACAAATATTTATACTTGATGTTTTGTGTCAAACTCGTTTTGATACCAAACATCAAGTACGCAAAAGGGGTATGAGGAAAATGCCTTTTCCCCATAATGATAAGAGTAACCGCATAAAAACGGTTACTCTTATGTGCTTATCTGTCCATATTAAATTTTAATACGGTTTTCATCAGCGTTGCTTTGGTTTCTTCTGAAAAAATATAATTGTCTTTTGCAAAATATCCGATATATCTGCCGTAATGTGAAACCACCTTCCGCATAGCTTTTGTATTGGCGGCAATGGCTTTTTCTATTGCGTCAAAATTCAAACGGCTTTTTTCTTTGTATTATCTTTTTAATTGAAAGGGTTTTCCATACAAATCGGAAAAAATGGTGTAAACAGCCCCATCCAAAATACGAAACAGGCAATGAAAACGGTTAAACACCATTTCCACTTAAATAAAAAATGCAAGAGAAATCCATCCCCATATAGGGGAATATACAATAAGTATAACACAAATGAAAATTATGAGTGTGTGAATATCCTTGCACTCTTTCAATATACAACGAAAAATATCTTTTATCTAGCTCATCTTACCCTCTGAATTTTAGTCTTTATCAAATTTTATTCCACCTTTTTCCGAATGCTTCATTATCGCTGCGGCAGAAACAAATGTTATTGCTTCAGCTATACCAACAGTAAACCATATCATACCTCCGCCGGACAACAGCGACAGTATTACTACGCATAAGGGGGTAAATATAAAGCCCCTCAAAACATTCACAATAACAGCTTCTTTTGTGCGTTTTGTAGAATAGAGATAGGCGGATATTATCGTGTTCATTGCACCGAACAAAAATGACCAGCCGTATTTTGGTATTGCAGTAACTGCCATTTCGGTGGCAGCGTTATCGGCACCGAACATCAGGCAAATTGTCTTTCCCGTTATAATTATCAAAGCATATACAATTACACTTCCGCATAAGCTCCATATCAAGCCCGATTTTCTGTAATATCTCAAATCACCGTCGTTTTTATCTCCGTAGCTTTGACCGAACAGCGGTTGCATACCTTCGGAAACTCCGATAAATACCGCAAAGGCAAATGATATAATATAGCCGACGATAGAATATGCGTTAATGCCGTTATTTCCGATATATTTTGCAATTACAAGATTCATACAGAAAATTGTAATCGGCGTTGTAAGCTGTGAAAGCATTTCAGGGAAACTGCGCTTTAATACTTTGAACATAAGCTGTTTATCAAAGCTGAATTTTTTTATTCTCAAAGTGCCCCGCTTGCGGATAAAGTGAGAACTGATTATGACAAACGAAGCAGTTTGCGAAAGTCCCGTGGCTATTGCCGCACCGCTGATTCCCATTTTAAGAGGAAAGACAAAAAGCCAATCAAGAAAAATATTTAACAGTGTGCTGACTATTGTTGAAACCATTACAAACACGGGCGCTCCGTCATTTCTTCCAAAGCCCTGCAATGCTGCGGCAAATGCAGACGGAATGGTAAATATACTGTACCACAGCAAGTATTCACTCACCATATCGTCATAAACACCGCTAGCACCGAGCAAAGCTGCAAGCGGTCGCCTGAAAAATGTTCCAGCAATAGTAAAGACAGCCGAAAATACAAGCGTGCATAAAAGCGTTATTTGCACCTTCAAAATCTTTTCTGCCTATTCTGATTGCCGTAATTGTAACGCCGCCTATTGTTGTCAGCATAAATGTGGCGCCTATTATCATTATGAAAGGCATTGCAAGATTTACTGCTCCTAAAGCGTCTGTTCCTATTCCGTGACCTACAAAAATACCGTCAATAATGGTAAACAGAAAAAATGCACATTGGCTTAATATTGTGGGCAATACATATTTCATTACCGTTATATTTCTCGAAGTTTTCATAACCATAGATTCCTTTCATATATTTTATTACAACGATTCATATAGTGCAGATATAATATTCCGAAAGGATTTTTATAATTTTCTTTCCACGGTTTGTTTTTTCCGCAAAAGTGCAAAACAGAAGTATTTTTCATAACGCCGTTCAAATCATATTTTCCGCTGCTTCGTATCATATACTTTGTGTAATTGCGAACATCATAATTCCAAACGGCATCATCAACCGAAACCGTATCTTTTCCGTACAAAATATTAAATACATCTTGATCGGGTAAAATCAAATCTTTTTCTCTTTTACACACACAGTCAAAAATATCCTCTCGTTTTACGAGCTGCCTAGCTTTGTTTAGGTTAATCAACATAACTCCAGTGTTAAAATACTCATTACTGATGTTCAGTCTTGCATAATTCAGTTCGTTTGTCATTTCTGTAAGACCTGTGTGTGAAGCTGCCGCAAAGGTTTTCTTATCCGTTTTTACATTCCATAATTCCGTCAGGGAATTTATAATTAAAATATCAGGGTCAAGATATAAAATGCGGTCAAGGCTTTGAGGGAGGACTAACGGCGACAACAGCCGATAATACATTTCTTGCGGATAACGCTTATTTACCGGTGCATTTTCAAATAATTTTTTATCTATCAAAATCGGAATTAAACCTGCGTTAAAGTAAGCACACAGTTTTTGCAGTTCATTGATTTTTTCATAAGGCATACCGCTGTGGATCATATATACTTCTGTGTCTGTGTCTTGACTGTTGCAAAACAATGAGTATAACATAACCTTGCAAGGATTCAGATAATTTTCATCAAGAGTAACCAATAATTTCATAACAACCTCCCGTTTCTATTCCGAAAAAGTGTCAAGCATACGCTTTTCCGCCTCTTTAAGATAATCCATATGCCGTTGGAATAAGGATATATATATATATCTTTCATCTTCGGCAAACATAAGAAAAGCGTTTTTTTCAATTTCATCAGCTTTGTTGATTGTTTCATCAATGTATTCTTTGCCTTTATCTGTTAAAATTATTTTCTTTCTGTTTCTTGTACCGGGGATAAACTCTAACTTGGCAAGTCCTTTTTTCAAAAGATTTGTTACGGTTGAGTTAACAGTCTGCACAGGGAAAAAATAGTTATTACATAAATCATTTTGCGTAAGTGGCTCTTCCGAATGTGAAATCGCATACAATATCCAGAATGTCGAATTTGTCATACCCAGCCGTGAAGCAAGATTACTGTAAATGTGATCACTTTCCTTGTATAGCTTGTTAAGCGTTTGTAATTGTTCCTGTATAGTCATAGCATATACCTCTCATATAAGATTCTGATTTCGGTAACTTGATTATAATCCGATTTTGGAAACTTATCAAGTCCTTTTTATAAATTTATAGGTTTTAACCAAGTCTTAACACAAATATATATTTGTAAAAATATATATTACGCTGTATTATGTCAAAACAAGATTTTTAACCTTTTGAACCTAAGTATTAACTGAAATTTTTTTCAAAAAACTTGGGCAAAAATCGTTTTTCAAGTGTAGTAGTAATAGAGGAACAAGTAAAAATTTTTATCAAAAAGGGTTTGGGAATATCCCCAAAATTGAAAATCAAATTTGTTGAGTGTGGCTACACACGTTTTGCTTGCTACTCTCATTTTTAACGATTTTTACGGAAAGGATAGGATTGAATGGATATGAAAGAAAGCGGCTACGGCTATGTTACGAGGCATAAAATAGGTGGTGCAATATCTCACGAAAAATTTTGGAAACTGTCTGCCGAGTATGAAAGCGAACGGACAGATTTGCAAAATCAAGTTAAAATTTTTGAGGAAGGAACAAAGGTTTTTGATAATCAGCAAACTGATTTTAAGCAGTTCCGTGAAATTGTCCGAAAGTATTTCGGAATTAAAGAATTAACTCCGACTATTGTGAATGAATTTGTCAAAAAAATTATAGTTCACTCTCCCGATAAATCAAGTGGACACAGAGTACAAAAAATACAGATTATTTTTAATTTTATCGGCGAATTTGCTCCACCGAAGGGGTTTGTTCCCGATAAAAAGAAAATTCCGCAAGACTTTTTCTAAGCCTTGCGGAAAATTACTTCCTTATCAATGCCGTACTTTTTGTGACGAGTTTTTAAAAATTTAAAGAATAAGATTGAATTAACAGCCATGCTTTTGTTTTTTCAGTATTGGCTGATTTTGACATACATAAAAATATACCGAAAGTGCGTGCCCTATATATTAATTTAGGTGCGACACCTCAAAAAAGGAGATTTTAAGAGTGAGTTATTGATTATGTTCTGTAAGTATAAATATGTTTATGATTATTATTCTGTAGGTTAATGCAGAACATCTTCATAGCACCTATTTTAAAAGCAGAGTTTGCACTGCCACGTGTATAACTCTGCTCTTTTTTTAGGGTTAAGAGAACAAGCTATGAAGCGATGGTTTCTCTACTACATACGATACCCATAGATAACCGAATTATTTGAAAAAATCAAATAATTTGGAGGGTATAATTGTGAGAAATCATCGTAACGATATAAAAAATGAATTAGCTTATTTTTATATAATAATTAAAAATATGGATATAAAGGATAATATTAAAAACTCAAAGGTAAAAGAACATGAATTTTCTCTTGAAGAGGTTATATATGACAACTGTTCGAATGATTTTGATGTGGACAAGCAGGTTGCAAAACAAAGTTTACTCTCGGTTGGATTGAATTAATTGAAAATAAGAACTTATATAAGGCTGTAAAGAGTTTATCAATTGAAGACCAAATATTTATAAGCTACATAGTCAAAGAATGCCGAACACAACGTGAACTCTCAAATATATATAACATTGCACAGCAGAATATAAGCAATAGATTTAATAACATTATTAAAAAATTAAGGCGTTTTATGAAGTTATAAATTTGTCGAAAAAATTTTTTAAAAATAGGGTGTCAAAAACACCCTCAAAAAACTCTTTATATATATGAGGAGATAATTTATCTTCGTGGACATTGACAATTTAATAAATAATATCTCAGTAACATTTAAAGATACTCCTACCTAGTCACAGTCCGAGCGTTGAAGCAAGACTAAAAAGTTTTGTGAGCCGTCGCAGGCAATGAAGGTAGCCCTACAGATGAGGGGACGTGAAATTCGTGTGCCGCCATTCTAGCGGGCTGAGATATATTATTAATTATAGATTTTAGAAAGAGAGGATTTGCATGACTGATTGTGAATCTATTTATTTTCCCAAAGAAAGCAAAATTAAGATTGGAAATACAACTTATGTTATTAATTCCTATTTTGACGAAAACAGCGAAAATTTAAAAGAAAAAATAAAAAAATTATTGATATTAGAGATTTACAAAGCCCACCCATTAAATTGCTCTATTAAGCCCAAAATGTAGTATAATAAAATAGTAAACATTGTTTTTGGCTGTTTATTGAAAGGAGAAAGGCTATTTTGAAACAGTCAAAAGAAATAAACAATATTTTACAAAGCAACAAAATTACTGCTTTATATTTAAGATTATCACGAGATGATGATTTAGAAGGTGAGA
>CAKSIH010000029.1 GCA_934462705.1 uncultured Eubacteriales bacterium
CAACCTCAGAAGTGATGCTGTCGGCTGTCTGTGTGATCGACGAAGATAACGCAGATTCAACACCTTTGGCGCGTGTGGTTTCACACTCTATTGTGCTTGAAAGCTGTCCGTCAGCGGCTTGAAACGCCTGTGTGATGCGGTTTTCTGCACCTGTGATTTCTTCTGTTACAGAATTTTTGTACTCCTGCGAAAGACTGCCTGATTCAACCGAACCAGCCTTGATAAGCGCGCCGTTTATGGTCCCCGCTGTGATGAAATCCGCAACAATCGCGCCGTCCATGGTCATTGCAAGAGCGAACGGACCGCTGATTCCGGTCGAGCTGTAGCCAAGCCCTGATAAATTCCAGCGCCAAATTTTTTCTGCTGTAGAAATATCCGGCGTGTCCATAATGAAAATTTCTTGCGGTTTTTCGGCCGGGTGCATAACGATATAACCGCCAGAATTGCCCGTGATTAGCTGCGTGGCGTTGATTATTGCTTGCTCTAATGCAGTTGTGCTCTCCGAAACTTGCTGTTTTACGTAATTTCTTTGAGTATCGCCGTATTTTGGGTTTGAGTTGCCCAAAACAACCTTGTTGTAACGCTTTGAAAGCGCATCAAACTCATAGCTTATGACTTTTGCGGTCAGCTCAATATTCAAATTTTCGTGAAAAATATTCACCGAGTCGCCCAAATAAACATTTTCTAAAATCGCAAAATCTTTATATTCTTCCGTGTCCTGAAGTGGGATAAACTCGACCGTCGCGGTGATTTGTGGCTTATCTAGTCCATTTTCAAACTCCTGTTGTGCCGCGTTCCTGAGGGCCTCTAAAGCTTGTGATTCGCTTATTTTTTCATCTATTTTTATGTCGCTATAATGGATTCGCGTGGTTTTTACATTCGTGTAATTGTCGATGAGTGGCGAATTCACGTATTTTTCCGGCAATTTTAAAAGCGTTTGGCCATCGGATTTTAAACCTGTTGGCATGATTTTCGTTGCAACTCCTGACAAATCCGTCACAAACCGCAATCCAGTGAGGTTTTTGCGGTACCTGATTGACACCCCTCGATTTTCTCCCAGCTGACTTTTCATTCGAATATAGAAATTATCTCGCTCGATTTCGCCGCCCCAAACTTCTATAAAAGAATTATCAGCACCCAAGATTGCCTTAACCGGATTCATCATTTGATAGTATGCTGTGCCTTGTTTTGTGATGTCAGAAGTACCTGTAAATGGCGTGTTTTCAAGGATTTTCGATATTGCAAGTGCGCCGTTTCCGCTTGGACGTGTGTCTTCAATAAAATAATCTAGTAGGTCATAAAAAATGTGCCGCGCGTAAAATACGGGGTTGCCCAATATGTCGATATCAGAATTATAAATCCTGAAAAGTTGTTCTGATTTTGGCGTCGGAGCTTTTATAATTTGCTCATTTTGAAGTCCCGAAAAGCCCCGTGGCATCGTGAGTTTTAGCGAATAATCACCGTTTATTTCTTCTGTCACAATCGCTTCAATCGGCCGCAAAATCGTCAAACCGTTGTGGTTAAAATTAGTTTCTGTTTTAGAATAAAGAACTATCGTTTGTGTCACCTCTTAACTCAATGATTTGTAAAATTTGAGAATTTGCACACAGACAAAACCAAGCGTGGTCCAACGGAACGTTGGTCGTTTGGGGAGAGTTCGAGAGGGGGATCGAAACCCCTCTCGAAACGCTTTTTGGTTCGTTTTTGTCGTTACACAAAAATGAACGCAATCATAGCCAGCGCCAGTTTGGCTGTATTTCAAGCTTTGTAACGGCTCCCAGCCACGAAATATTATTCTCACCGAGAATTAAAATAGGGAACTCGCCGGTCATTTTGTGATTGAGTGACGTCGCGCCGTTGTAGGCGTTTTGCATTTCGCTGTCGAGCGTGACTGACCCTGTAATTTCTTTTAACGAAATATTTTGATTGTTCACATAAAGCTCTATATTTCCATTTCCGAAAATTGTGATGATAGGTTCAGACTCAAATGTGCCAAGATTAAAAAGGCTAAACGGCGCGGTTTTCACGATGGTTTGAGGGAAAACATCATAGCCAAATGGCTGGACTTCAAACTCCACAATAAACCGCTTGAAGTGCCGGATAACATGTGAAAACTCAATTTGATTTGCAACTCTTGCTTTGTATTTTCGGTCGGGTTCGGTGTCAAAAATCAGCCAACCGGAACCCTTAAAATGCGCGCAAATCTCATCGATTCTTTTTTCGTCTTTGACAATAAACTCAGCGCTTCGGATATATGTTTCAAAGGCGCCATCGGTTGTGGTTAGATTCCCATGTCGGCCAGGTATTGTAATGGTTTCATCGCGTCTTTTGGGGCTTATTTTTTCAGAGCATCGCTCCATATAAAGCCCCAATTCACGCGAATCTATATTTCTAAAAATGCAATAATGTTCTTGCAAAAATTCACCTCCCCCTACTTTTCTTTGAGGAAGAAAAGTAGGCAAAAGAACCTTAAATCGCACACAAAGTTTAGCGCGTGATAATAAACTTCCACATGCGACTAATCTAAGTGCGCAAAATGTCCAGCAAGGTCACTCGCAAAAGAACCTTAAATCGCACACAAAGTTTAGCGCGTGATAATAAACTTCCACATGCGACTAATCTAAGTGCGCAAAATGTCCAGCGCGGTCACTCGCAAAAAGAACCTTGAATTCGCGCACAAAAATTTCCGTTAAGCATGAACTTTATTTGCACGCGTTCAAAATGCCTGCAAATTAGCCAATTATCCTAAAGCTAACGAGTTTCTCCGTGAGTAAAATTCAAGTTCTTGGGCAAATGCTTGCACGTCTTGCGACCGGTTGTTCACAAAATTTTCAATGTGCACATAAAGCCCGGCAGGGCGGGGGAAAGCAGGCTTTTGAGCAGTTAGAAGAGAGCTCTGCGCAGCTCTCATATTGAGGTTTAAATCCGCATCAAGTTCAGTCGGAATTGCACTTTGCATTTGCTTTGAAACGTCTTTCATGGAAGACGTAAAGCCCGCTCCGAGGCCAAGCGCGAGGTTTTTGCCGACCTCTTTTTCAAACAATTTTGAAGGCGATTTAATTCCAAAAAAGCTTTTTATTCCGTTTAAAATGCCTTGCCCGAATTCTTTTATCTTGCCTAAAATCCAGTCTTTTGCGTTTTTAATGCCGTTCCAGAGCCCTTGAACCAAGTTTTTACCGATGTCAAGCATTTTCCCGGGCAGCTCGCAAATTGTGTTAAAGATCCCGGAAACTAGGTTCTGCGCGGCTTCCTTGCCTTTTGCAAGCAGTTGACCGCCCCATTCTGCAACCTTTTGAACGGCTCCAATAATCCCGTTCCAGACTTTGCCCGGCAATTCTTTTATGAAATTAACCGTTGAGCTTACAAATTCAGTTGTTTTAGCTATGCCAGTACTTATTAAATTTGTAAAGAAATCTCCAACTTTTGTTGCTGTATCGCAGAGCCATACCCAGATTTTGCCCGGTAATTCTGAGAAAAAAGTCACCACTTGCCCGATAAATTCCGGGATTTTAGTCGTTGCAAAATTCCATAAATCAATGCCCCATTTGATTACCTGACCGATGGCTTGCCCGAGCGCATAGCCAAGTTTTCCCGGCAATTCATTAAACCACTGACCGATGTTTTCGATAAATTGCGGGATGCCTTCTGTAAAAAACGAAACGAACGAGTTCCAGGCTTCCGGAATTGTCACTGTAAAGAAATTTAGTATAGCCTCCCAAGCTACAGCAAATGCGGTTTTAAGGTCTTCCCACAGGCCAATCCAGAAGTTGCGAAAATCCTCGCAATTGTTCCATAAAAGAATAAATCCAGCCACAAGCGCACCAATTGCCGTAATAATCAGACCGATCGGATTTGCGTTCATTGCAATATTCATCAGCCACTGTGCCGCTGTAACCGCGCCCTGAGCTACCGTTAATTCTACCTCTTTAATCCGCATGAAATCAAGGTTTGAGGCGACTTCTAGGATTTTTCCTCCGAAATTTTTCATCTGTGAGATTGCATCACCGATTTCGCCCGCAAATTTCACAGCTTTAACCGCCACCAGCCCAGATACAATGCCGCCGATCGCTATTGTCACAAGTCCCGAATTGTCAATAAACCATGCAATCAGATTCATTAAAGGCGGCAGGAGATTTACGACCATTTCGCTGATTCCCTCAATTAACGTCCCGGCGCTCTCTGCGAGCTTGTCGAGGGCATCTTTTAATTCTCCGGATTTGCTGGCCTTTTTAAAAAATTCAGTTAGCTTCGAAGCCGCATTCTGAAGCGGTTCCTGGACTTTATCATAAAGAGTTAGGCTCATCTCCGAAAATGTATTTTTAAGAATTTGAACTTTGCTTTCGGTGGTCTCGTACCGCTGCTGGGCTTCTTTCGTTAGAGCTGAGTTCTCGTTCCAAGCCTCGTTTGACGTTTTTATTGCATCTGTGAAAAGGTCATTTGCGTTCGAAGCGCGAAGAAGCGCGTCACGAAGCCGAGTTTCGCTGATTCCCATATCGTCAAGGAATTTTAAGGCGCTCTCGTCCTGTAAGTTTCCAAGTCCAGAAATAAATTTTGTTAATGCCCCAGTTGCATCTTCTGCGAAATACTTCTGAAATTCCGCCGTTGACATTCCCGCAGCTTTTGCAAAATATTCAAGCTCCGAGCTGCCGGTTTCGCAAGCATTAGCCATCATTATTATCGCACGAGAAATCGCCGTTCCGCCGCCTTGAGCCTCAAGTCCCAAGGACGATAAAGCCGCCGCAACGCCCAAAATATCGGCTTCGGTCATGCCAACTTGTGAGCCGGCCGCCGAGATGTTTAGAGCCATCTGCGTGACTTCTGATTCAGTCGTGGCAAAGTTGTTTCCAAGTGCAACTATTGAAGAGCCCAGTCTATCAAAATTTTGCTGATTCATGCCGGTGATGTTCGCAAGGCGGGCTAGAGCCGTTGCGGCCTCATCTGAGCTCATGTTTGTGGCAACGCCAAGGTTTGCCATTGTTTCTGTAAAAGAAATTAAATTTTCATTTTTAATTCCAAGCTGTCCCGCAGCTTCGGCAATCGCTGAAAGTTCCGATGCTGTCATTGGCATCTGTGTTGACATGGAGCGCAATCCTGTTTCAAATTGTTCAAATTCCTCATCCGTTGCGTTGACGGTCTTTCGAACACCTGCAAATGCGCTTTCAAATTCAATTCCGCTCGATACTACGGACTTTATCGCCCCAACAAGATTTCTGCCAAGCATTTTTATTGCGTCTGCCGCAAGGTTTGCAATCACGCCTTTCATAACCGTAAAGCCTTCGCTTAATTTTGATGCGTGATTTTTAGTGCTGTTCATCTCGTCTCCGAGCTGTTCTGTAGCCTTTTCCGCGGCGTTTAGCTTGTCTTTATTTGCTTTTATCTCACTATTCAGGCCCTTGATTTCAGACGCTAAGCTTTTAGCTTCAGTGCTGCTTTTGCCTTGCTCGAGCACCACATTTTTATACTGAGTTTGAAGCGATTTTAACCGTTCGCCTTGCTCTGAAAGTTCAGTGTTTACCTTGTCCAGCGGTGTTTTTGCTTTTTCCATTTCAGAGTTTGCGTCTTTTAAGCTGCTTTCCATCCTTGAAAGCTCAGCTTCCGCTTTGTTTAATGAAACTTTCCAACTGTTAGTTTTCTTGTCGTTCTCACCATACTTTTCACTGGACTGTGCAAGTGCATTTTTCAAAACAGAAATTTTTTCTTTTTGCTTTTCAATTTGCTCATTTAAGACTTTACCTTTTGAGGCAAGGGAAGAGGTGGAAGTATTGTTTTTGCCAAATTCTGCGGTGACTTTGCTCATCTCTGACGCTAAAACTTTTAAGTCGGAATTAATCCCAGAAATTGCTTGTCTATATGCCTTTTCTCCTTCTAGTTTTATTGTTCCTCCGAATGTGTTTGAGCCAGACATTTCCTCACCTCCTTAAAATGGGTATAAAAAAGCGCCCATTTCTGAGCGCTTAAAGTAAATATTCTTAATTTTAGTCACTGATTAAATTTTTATATTCAGTTCGTCCATTAGCTATATGGTAAATATAAACTGTTTCATTTATAATTCGATAAATACATATATATTCTCCGCTTATGAGTATTCTATAACCTCCTTTACTTAGCTCTTCATCGCGAATTAGAGGGGCGGACATTGGAAACATTTTTAATCTATCGATTGATTTCATTAATTTTCCAAATAGTCTTTCCGCAGATTGTTTTCCGACTTTCTGAATATAATAGTTTGATATTTCGTCAATTTCCCTCCACGCAGACGGTAAAAATTCTATTTTATAGTCATTCATCGAATTTATCTCCCAGCCGTTTCACTACCTCGTCAAACGAGATTGTTTTTTCTCCTGCTAACCTCTCATTTTCTGCTTGTACTAATCTTGACTTTAATTTCAGCAGTTCCTCTCTTTTTTCAAATGCTTCAATGCTCATAACAACAATATCTCCCTCTCCATTTTTTGTAATGTATATCGGGTCATCAACTTTATGAGCTAAATTAGATATTGTGTTATAATCGTTTCTAAGTGTTGTAGAAGATTTTATAATCATATAAATCACCTCGAGTTTATTATTCTAATATTATTATATAATTATTCTGGCATAATTTCAATATCTAATTTAATCTTTTAGCCATTCATCAGTACTTTAATAAATGGATTTTTCTGCTTTGAACAATCCTTGTTTAATACAAAAGTTGTGATAACTCCTAAAGTGCCTATACAATAAACTCCACTTTTCCAAAGTTCAATTGTGCCGTATTTTTCCTGTATTGATTCCATAACATTAAGCGTGAAAACCAGGGGATATTTTTCAGTTTCTGTTTCAAGATAATTTATTTTATCTATCATGCGTCCTCACTCCATTTCATTCATTTTATCGTTGTTAATTTTCGCTTCTCCCGGTCAAAGGCATTGTCGAATTACTCACTCCCATTCGTAATTCTCTGTGCCTTTTCCTATTCGTCAGCGGGCCTGCATCGCCCACTGGGCGCGTCGCACTGCGAATCGTCCTTTCCCCAAAAAGTCACGCTCTCGTCGGCTAGCGGTTTTTAAACGCACCGCTTTTACGCCTCCTTGCCGAGCTACCAACTTTTCGGGGGCCCCATTTCTCCTCATTTATTCTGTAGATTGTACAAAAAATCCTGCCAATGCAGTATTAGCGGCTGCTTCGGTATCATAAACATTGTGCTTTTCCCAATCTCCGTTATTGTTTTCAAATATTGTTGCTTCAACTGATGGTGTTGTAAATTCCAAACTGTCACCTTTGGTTTTTGAATCTGCAATAAATGGTTTAAATTTAACCTTCGGAAAAAATTCCACCTTATACTTTTTAACTCCGCTGACCATTTTAGGCACAATGTGTCCAAACCCAACGTAAATTGGTTCATCATTAACGTTTGAAGTGACAATTCCTGTTTCTTCGTCAACCGTTTTTCCTAAGAGTTCCGCAAAAACCGTGTCGTTATCATCGTCGATTCCTGCTGTCATAGTTCCACTCTTGAAAAGTGAAACTTGTTCTTTTAGAGTTTGGAAGCTTTTCGGGAAACCCATTTTTATCTCCTAAAAATAAACATAAAAAAGCACTCCATTTCAGAAATGCTTCTAAATATACTTAATTAATTTTATTTGCTCAAAATTTCTTTCCAATTTTCATGAAAACTTATGTCTCCTAAATTTATGTATTCTATATATTCCTCAATAAGGACTGAAAGCGAAACTATAAAGTCATTGTTCCACTTTTGGGCGCTTATATATAAATTTTTTAAAACGATTAACTGTTCAAAAAGATAAGGCTTTTTATTGAAACTCAAGTTAAGCTTAGGCCTTACTATAAAACGAATATTATAAAGCCTTGAGTAATGAGCACATTTGTTTCTGAGAATAGTTAAACATTTAAGCCAAGTATCCAAATAAATAAAACTTGTATCAAATACTTGTTTTGCAATAGCTTTTTTATCTTGAGTTTTCATGTCAGAATAAAATTTGGATAGCATACCAATTGAAAAAAACTCCACTATTACCCAAATGGGAATTTTACCATCATATTTATTTTGATGATGTGAAATTATTGGATTATTAATATTCTTTCTTAATGCATTCTTTTTGGATTTTTTCCATAAAGCAGTTGTGCTTGTGGTACTTATTATAATTCTCACTATTTAAGTAACCTAAAGCCCCATAGTTATTGGCATGATAATGTGAAAGTTGTGTTCTCAAACGAAGTTCAACTTCCTCAATTGCAGAAAAAATCAAAGCGCGAATTTTTCTATCAAATTCGTGCATTTTATAGACACATTCAAAATCTATATTTGATTTATATTTTCCTTCTTTAGTTTTAAACGGTGCAAAATATGCCGAGATATTATAATAGTTTACATTATTTAGAAAATCTAAACATTTATCTTTATCTGATATAATAAATCCTTTATTTTTAATATATTGAAGTTGTTCTTCAAACGTAAGAAATTTTTTAACTTCCATTTTTACCTCAAATTAATTATAAAAAAATGTCCCCCATTGGGACACATCACATACTTTAAAAGTATGGAGAGGTGCAGGGAGTCCTATTAATATTATTATATACCAAATATCTCTAATTTGTCAACCTTTTTTGCAATGCTAAAAACATTTTTTACATTATAACTCAATTGAGCCTTTATGTCAATTGATATATTAACTGGGTAACCATTCATCAGTACTTTGATGAATGGTTGTTTCTTCTTTGAACAATCCTTGTTTAATACAAAAGTTGTGATAACTCCTAAAGTGCCTATATAATAAACTCCACTTT
>CAKSIH010000030.1 GCA_934462705.1 uncultured Eubacteriales bacterium
TCAAACTCTATAATGAGTACTGTATTTAGTGAGACAGATTTTCTTTTGGTACTATATGTTGTGCAGTAATTCCAATTATTCCATGGATTATTTGGTTTTTTGAGGATTTTTGCAACCAAGGTGCAACCGTTATCCCCCACTTTATATACCACATAGAAGGTGGGGATAAATCCACACAATCACACTATTACATTAATTCTTTAAGAGAAATCACAACAGCTCGTATATACTTACAATCTGCTTCTTTGTAATCTTATATGGTTTCCACTTTACTTTCATCTCATCAATTTTTTCTTTTGAAATATCATCATCTATTTTCATTTGCACAATCTCCGATAAAATTTCAACAAAATCAGCAGCATCGGACACCTTAATCAAAAGTTTTTTAATATCCTTTAGCTTTTGTACCGTAAACTGGATTTCTGGACTATGTTTTTTCTCTACCGTATGCGGTATGGTCTGTTCCATATTTAACGCTTTTTTCCCTATCTTCTTCGAGAAAATGGTTTGTCCGTATGCCGTTTTCCATACATACACCTTTACATACATGCCCGCTCGCTTCGGTTTATCTTCTCTAATCTCCTTTAATGTTATCTCCCCAAACGGAAGACATTCGATACTATCTCCTATTTCCAATGTCGCCATTTTCTCATTATTGAACAGCTGATATTGTTTATCACTATTGAGGAAATCACACTTTTCGTCCATCATTTGCTCTATAAGGTATTCAAATAGTGAATAATCTTGTACTCCTCTTAACTCTATCGGAATCCAATCTTTACCGTTTAGAGCCCCCACTAATCCACCAACCATGGATGCCAAGGTATCCGTATCTGCATTATTTAAATTAGCAGTCTCGTATATTGCCATTACAGGATCATCTGCATACTTAGAAAACAAATAGATCGAAATCACCGCCGAGACATTCCCCGCACCATTGATTCTCGAGTTATAACACCCCAATTTTTGAAGAGTATCATGTCCTAAATCCAAAATGCCTTGGTTTAACGCTTCTTTTGCTATTTTTAAATAATCTATCGTCTCTAATACACATTCATTCCATATTTGATCATAATCGTATTGTGCATATCTTTCAGCTTCACATTTCCATATAGCGATATTACTCACTTCTGGTAGCTCACTCCACTGTTTCTCTTCTTCTATTAATACATCTATTAATTCTCCATAACTTAACACGGCATCCTGTTGTATCAATGTTCTCACTGCCATTGCATATAACATAGCTCCTATCAGTGCTCGCGGATGTCCATGAGTGTACATTCCATTTAAAACAACTTGCGCCATGATTTTTTCAATATTTTCTTCATTTTTAAATATATGGGGAATGATTCTCATTGCAACTCCATTTCCACCAGCCATAAAATAATCCTTTATTTCTAACGGCGAATTGCTTTTCTCATCCCATGGAGATATATTGTCAGCCCACTTTTGCGCAGCCCTCTTGGTCGCTCCGCCTCCGCCCCTCTCATACTTCAACCATGCCGGCAATTCTGCTTGGCGAAAAAAATTGCTCCACTGTCGACCTCTCAACAAACTTCTAGCTGTAGCAATAATTAATTGTGTATCATCACTATATTCACCCACACAAATTTTTTCCTCATGCGGCCAGTATCTTCCGCCCGCACGACGATTCCACTCCACATAGGTCCTTATGCTATTTTTATTCTTGCTAATATTTTTACTGTTTTGTTCATTCGGCCATCCCAATGCGTCACCTATTGCTGCTCCAATTAACGCCCCTGTATATTTTTCTTTTTTAGAATAGCTCATTTTCTTCCTCCCTATACGGTTTTACTAATGGTTCTTCTCCGCGTCTTATTTTTCCACTTGTTGACACATCAAACAATTCCGGTGAAATAAACACATCGATTTTAGGGAATCCCATTACTTTCCATTCAACTATTTTTTGTCTTGCAATTTCCTCATTTTCAAATGCAATTCCTTTAATCATTGATACTGGAATATTCTCATAAACTAACACTTCTGCTTGATCATCCGTAGGTGCATTCTGTAACATGTCTTTTGTCCTGTTTTGTCTCCCTACATTTGCTGAAAACAATTCTCGAAATGCTTCTGCTCCTTTACAAATATATGCGCCATAACGAGTGGCTGCATTAACTTTACAAAATTGTGTCGTTTCGATAGTCGTAACTATAGGATCAATAAATAAAATTGCCCAATCAGAAAATATAGGGTTATTATCTTTTACTCTACGCAAGTACCACCAATTAGGATATTGAACAGAACAATTAATATAATCCGTTTTGCCATCCAAACGTTGTTTATCATTTTGAATCAGAACATCTTGATTTATAAAATCAACAGCTTTAACACCCTCGTTATTATTCAATATATGTAAAAGTATATTTGTATGGACAAAATGGCATAACCTAGTTATATTTCTCTTTTTAATTTCCTCATATATCTCATCTATCATTTTGGTTCCCTCTCATCATACAATGATGTATCCACTTCTAACAATAGTTCTGTTTTTTCCTCAGTATATGATAATATTAATCCTCTTTTTGCTCGCGTTATGGCTACATATAATAATTTTGTTTCTTCCTTTAAAGCCTCATCTCTGCTCTCATTCGCTAAAACCCTTTCTTCTGAGGGCAGATATTTCATAGAGCAAAAAGGCAAAAATACCATGTCAAACTCTAATCCCTTAGCTGAATGATATGTGCCTATAGAGATTTTTGCATTTAAATCCAATACCCCCATTCGATTTTTCAAAATCTGTGGGATAATCTTTTTTGCTCGAAGCTTTTCCTCTACTAAATCAACCAGTTCACGATTTCTCACCAAAATTGCAATACTTTGATTTCCAGACATTCTTATTGCAGCCTCTACTATCCAATCTAACTCTGCCTCTTCGTCTTTGCATTTTACAATTGCTGGTAACGGAGATGATGCTGTTGGTAATACCGGTTCTACTAAATCCTGCTTATCTTCAAAATATTTCGATTTTGAAATAGCTACTGCAAATTGGGCTATTTCTTTACTATTTCTATAGTTACGATCAAAATACCATATCTTATTTTTTGCTATTTTTAATCCAGCTTCTCTCCACGACAAACGCGATCCATAAATTTGTTGTGCCACATCACCAAAAAAAGTAAATGTTCCATCCTCTGGAATAGCTTTAACAAGTGACTTAAGCATTATAGGAGATAAATCTTGTCCTTCATCCACTATAATATGCTTATACATTCTTTTCTCTGTATCATTCTCTAATTCTTCGCACACTGTTTGTGCTATATCTTCCCAGTCGTATAAATAACCTTCCTCTTTTCTTACTTCAAGATAAGCTTTATATACTTGGAAAAAATATTTTCTATTTTCCCTTATTATTCGCGTATCAAATCGTCCAACACGTTCAACTTTCTCATATTCATCAAGCGTTTTTATTCCCATTTTTTCTATCCAATTTATTTCTTCAAGAAAAACTTCTTCTGCTCTTTTTAATGTACTATTTGTCCCATTCACTGCTTTCACATTTTCCAATGCTCTTCTCACAAATAGTTGTTTTTTATTATCGCCATCTTCCATTCCCGAAACTATACCATTCCATCTCGGCATCTTGTTCCTATGTGCTAAATATCCTCTTGCAAACTTGTGATAATTTCTAACCTCAATATTTCTAGGAATTTCAGAACCAACTATAGCCTCTAAATACTTAACAAGTGTCGTATTAAAGGTAACTAACATCACTTTTTCCTTATCATCCAAAGTGGCAAGATAAATTGCTCTATAAATAGCCAAAGTTGTTTTTCCACTACCAGCTGTACCCAAAACAACATTGTGCCCTTCTGGTTTTAAATCTAATACCTCTAATTGTTTCCCTTTTGGCTGTGGTAATGCCATATTTTTTCCCTCCATACATCTGTTGATACTATCGCGTATCTAACGTTTCCATCATACACGCTCTATCAAGCATCTTGAAACTTTGCCTTTACGTCACTATAATAATCCCCTATTTACTACCCAACGACCATTCCTATTAGAACCTTCTCGTTTAAGCATTCCTTCTTCCTGCAACTCCTTCACATCTTTCTGAACCTGTTTTCTGGTCAATTCCATTTGCTCCATAAGTTGCGCCTGTGTCATTGTGGGATTTTTCGCTAATAATTCCAATATCGCCTTTTTTCTTTCGGCTCCTTTTTTCGGCTCCTTTTCGGCTCCTTTTTGGCTCTCTTTCAGCTCCTCATTTAAAAACTTCTCATGTATAAACAGCCTTGTGATAAAGTAAGTTCTTGCATCATCAGTTTCAAATTCCGGTTTTGGCGAACCATTCGCCTCCAAAGCATCTAAAATTTTCTTGAACCCCGTATTTCTACCTTCTGTCAAATGCAATTCTTTCAAGAAATCGCCTATTCTACGATTTCTATATCTCCTGTTTGAAACACGATAGCTCTTTAGTCCCTCAATTGTCACAGAGCGATCTGGGCCAGGAAAACTCACAATTTCAATTCTATCAGCTTCAATACGAACTTCAATCGGCTCCCTCTCATCATATGCACGATGATATACTGCATTTGATAAAGCTTCTTCAATAGCCGCATACGGATAATTGAAAAATCTATCTGCCTCTGCTCTGTCCGGATGTTTTACAACTTTCTCCGTAATCACTACATTTCTAATATACTGCAACGCTTCACGCAATTGCTGTTGAATAGGGCCTCTGAAAGTTTTTTCAATAATGTCATTACCGCCTAAACCACTCGGAAACTGTACGACATCTATCTGCGTGTACGGAAAGAACTTGTCCGGCTCCATACTAAAAAACATTAACCCTACATTTTTAGGCTTAGTATATTCGGGAAGTGTACAAATAATATTCATATCTCTGCACACCTCAACAAAATCCCCTGCCTTAGACTTCTCATACAGCGAACTTTTAACTTCCTTTAGATAATTTTGAATCAGTGTTATATTTAAATCTGACATCTCAGCCTCATGATTCACACGATCATCAAAGGGTACTCGATTTGCCAAATTGAATAAATCCTTCTCCTCATCGTCTGATGGTTCCACAGAATTAGACGCTTTACGGATATAATGAATTCGCTCTTTATTATCCTTTGCCATCGTTTTAGGTGATGAATATGGTCTACTGTCTCCACCCGGACACCACAGAATAATGAACGTCTTATCTTGATAAGTTTCTATACCAGTAATTGGTGTATATGCCGGTCTAATGAGCTTACATTTCGCATAAATATCCTTTTGATATGCGTCCAGCTTATCCAGCGGCACACCAAGTAAAGGATACATCGGACGACCGTTATCCTCTTTCACACCTATAACAATATAGCCACCACCCCAGTTATCAAGGTCATTGGCAAACGCACAAACCGTCTTTAATGAAGTTGCCGGGTCCCATGTTTCTTTAAATTCAATTCTCGCCCATTCGACTACATCACCGGATAATAATGTTTTGATGTTTGTAGGTATTGCCATTTAATTACTTCCTTCCACCTATATATTTTACAATTTATCAACCATACAATTTAGCAAACTCACTAAAGTCAAAATCTGCATTCTTAGGCAGCCCATCCGCATATAACTCATTATTGAAATAACGATTTCTATAATTATAATTTGGATGCAATCTCTCCTCTACATCCGTTACACATTTTACCTTTTTACCTTCCAATCCATTAAATATGAAATATAGAGCATCTGGCTTAATATTAGAATGATCCATAATTAATGTATTATGTGTTGTTATAATCAATTGCCCTTTGATATTCTGAGAAACTGCTTTCATTAATTTCGCTGCCATCAAATCATGTATACCATTACCAAACTCATCAATAATGACACATTTTCCTGTAATAGCTACCATAAGATACGGTAGCAGATTCAATATCTCTTGTGTTCCACTCGACTCATAACGAAAGTCTATATCAAAATCAAGCGCATCTATCCTTTTATTTAGGAAAAGAGAATACCTGATTTTTCCATTCTTTTCTTCTCTATGATAAAAAGCTTTATTTACATCATCAAAAAGAGAGATAAAAAACTCGTTTATAAACTGTTCTATTTTATCAAGATTTTTTTCTTCTGACTTCTCTATGGTTCCACCTTCTAGATTCGCAAACACTGGACTAGCATAAAT
>CAKSIH010000031.1 GCA_934462705.1 uncultured Eubacteriales bacterium
AATTCCGTACCTCGGCTGCGTGCTAACTGGAATTCTTCTTTCCCGCGGCAGCAATTATGTTTTTGACGTTATAAAAAAGCTATCAAGTGTATAAAAAAGCGCTCTCTTCGGTATCGAGGAGGGCGCTTTTATTTTGCTATAAATAATCGCTTTTTGTCAAAATTAAGTTGAAAGACCTACAAATAGAGGATAAAATTAATGAAGATAACATATTGCTTGCAAATTTTGTATTATTAAAATTAAAAATTTTCCAAATATTAAATAAAAAGAGTGAAAATGGAGAAATATGGTTTTTTGAAGATTTCACTGTTGTATTTTAAGGGAAATACTAATAATATTTTTAAGCTAGCTAAGCAAAAAACACCAAAATACGCGTACTTCAAGTGCAAAAAAACAATTTTAGGAGATAAAAATGAGAAATTGGAAATTAGTAAAAAAATTGATTTGTGCATTATTAATATCAAGTCAATTTTTAAGTTTTAGTGCTTTACCAGGTGCTGTTTATGCATCATCTGAGACTAACAGTACAAGTAGTAGCAAGGATGACAAAAAAGATGATAAAAAAGATGATAAAAAGGATGATAAAAAATCCTATAAACGTGAATTTGTAGAACATGCAGCTGAATATGCAGCTGCATAGCTTTTGATTGAGGCAATGATTGAAGGAGTAAAGCACGTTCCAGATGTGTGTCATTGGTTGAAAAACAAATGGGACGAACGGGATAAGGACGGATACAATTCTATAATGGTTTCAAAAGACAACTTGATGGACAGCATTTATGCAGATAACGGCGAAAGGCCATACAATCAAGGGCAAGACGAAATGCTTTATTACTTAATAAACAGCACGAATAATAATGAAAATTTCAAGGAAAATTACAAAAATATTTACGGCCAAGAGCAGGCTAAAGACAAGATGTTTAGCTACGTTATGAGCAGCCTGTATAATATTGATAAGCTTCGAAACAATAAAAAATCCAAGGAAAATGTTTCTGGAAACGTTATATACTTAATTGGACCATCTGGCTGCGGAAAAACAATGATGGCAAAAGCTGTAGCTGAGTCTATATTAAAGGACACGGAAAGATCTTTGTTTTTTATCGATCCAAGCGCAATCAGTGCAGATAAAGCTTTAGACAGGCAGCTTTTTAAAACACTAATGAAAAAAGATTTGAAAAGTGAGAATAAAGACTTTGGTTTTATTGATCGAGAAAGAAAAGCACCTATTCTTGAATTCATACGTAAACACAAAGAAGCAGTTGTAATAATTGATGACTATGACAAAATGAAAATGATGCAGGCGAATATGTATGCAAAAAACATTTATGAGAATTATGATGAGATTCCTGAAGATCGAACTGCAGATGAAGTTATAAAATCCATTGCAGAAACCGGAAGATACTATGTTGATGGAGACGAAGTTGACTGCCGAAAGGTGCTGTTTATTATCACATCAAACGAGGGTGCCGATGAGTTAAAATTCAATTTCGGAATAGGCGGCGACATAGGCGGTGGCTATCAACGGCTAAAAATAGTTGAGTTTGAAAGATTGAGTCTGGACGCCTGCAAAAAAATTGTACGCAGGATGCTATGTAAAGCAACTAAAGAACTAACTGATTATAATGGAAAGTTTAAATTAAATTCCTTTGAAGTGGACGAAGATAGCATAAAAGCCATGGCACAAGATATCTATAATGACCAAACGAGTCAGGGACGGCTTGAGCGAACCCTATACGACGACATTATTGCGATGTTTAGCTTGAATATAGGTGAGGAATTTGATCAGTCATTCAAGGTAAAGTATACTCCGGCTTCGGAGGGTGAGCTGCTTGGAACTTTTGAGAAAACAAGAGTTTTCGATCAAAACCTTCATGGATTGAAAACAATAGATTCTTGTGGGCAAGGTAATTTGTACCCTATTATACAAGAAACAAAAAGTGACTTTGCAGGAGATTTTACTGTGATATCGGTACTATCATATAAAGAATTGATTTGCCGTCTAAATAAATTTAAGGTGAAAAATATGCATCTAAGTTTTGTAGATAACTTAGATGGTGTAGACAGCGAAAAAATCAAAGTTATAAATCAAAAAATATTAACAAGACTTTTAAAACAAATTGAGCAGGGGAGTTGGATCTATAACGATTCAGTGAAAATCATTGTGGACGATAGGAAAAATGCGCCACCGGAGATTACTGTAGAGTTTGTTAATGCAAGACAAGAAGGCGATCTTAATTTTGCTAAAAAAATGAATAATGCAGCTAATAATATAAAAAAAGTTTTAAATAGTTTACAATAGAAAGTGTGTACAAGTTATGAAAAAAGTTTTAAAATTATTATCAATAGTATTTGTTTGTTCAATTGCGTTTACGTCAACATGCCAGTCTTTTGCTGCACTTTTTCTAGGGCTTGATGCCGTAATGAGACCTACGTTAGAAGTTCCCAGGGTGGCTGTGCCAGACATTTCATTTCCAGGGATTATGGATCCAGCTCCAGTTGTGGTAACTGATGCCCAAGTGCAGGAAATGAAATATAACCCAGATAAAGGAGGGACTCCAATTGGTCATAGAAATAAATGCAATACTAGAAAAAAAGCATATGAGGGGGCAAAACATGCTGGGAAGGGTGCTGAACCAGCTCATGATCCATATGGACACAAAAAAAATAAAACTCCACATTATCACCCTGATTTGGAAGGTTATAAAGGACATACCCACTACCATTATCATGTTGTACTTTCTGGCGAAACGCTAGGTGGCATTGCAAAAAAATACGGCACCACATATCAAGAAATCGCTAAACTTAATGGAATTTCTGATCCAAATAAGATAAGCGTAGGACAAAATTTAAAAATTCCAGGTGCCCCAGTAGGAAATTCTCAACCGAGTAATTCTTCTACAAAACCTGAGTATATAACTTACACGGTGAAAAGCGGCGATACGCTCGATAAAATTGCAAGAAGTTATAATACTACATATCAAAAAATAGCTCAAATAAATGGAATTACCAACCCGAATAAAATAAGTGTAGGACAGACTTTGAAGATTCCCCAATAAAATCATTTAAAGGAGGAAAATAATGGAATACAAGTTTATAAATGCAGACAGAAATGTCGAACCTGAGGATATTCCTGAAATTAAAGAGTGGATGAAAAATGAGGATGTAAATCAATTTCTCCCGGAGCAAAACCATACATTACTCGAGTACGCTGTTATGGGCGGAGTTTTAGAAGTTGTTAAATTTCTAATTGAAAACGGCGCTGATCCAACAGTGTACTCTGGGGAATGGCTATCTTTAGTGGAACTTGCAGCAATGCATGGACGGCTTGATACTATAAAATATCTCCTCACAGATGGAAAATGTAGAAAAGCATTCTTAAACGATAACAGTGTTATAGTGGCAGCTTATAATGGTTTCCCTGAAGTTGTGAAATATTTAATTGAGCAGGGGAAGGATATTGATGCAGAGCAGGACTACCATGACGGAGATGGTCCTACTGAAGGATTTACAGCATTAAGAGCCGCCGCACAGGAAAATCAAGTTGAAACGGTTAAGATGCTTTGCGAAATGGGAGCAAATGTCAATGTTCAGGGAGATGATACTCCACTGTACAGTGCAGCAGCGGGGGGGCATTTTGAGGTTGTAAAAATATTAATTGATTATGGTGCTGACGTTAATAATGATCAATCGGTTGGAGGGACGGCTTTGCATGTTGCCTGCCATAATAGCCACGTAGATGTGGTTCAGTTTTTATTGTTACATGGAGCAAATCCAACACTATTAGACTATGAAGGTCATGATTGTTTATTTGATGCAAGCCATGGAGGCAACAAAAAGCTAGAAAAACTAATACTAGAAGCCATGAAAAATTATAAAAAGTAAATATTACATTTAATTTACCCCGGGCGTTTTTAAGTTTGAAAAAACGCTCGGGGTACTTTTATGTAAACAATAAGATTCACTTAAATTACGTGAAAAAACTGAAAGAAACAAATAAAAATATAAACAAGACTTCCGATGCTACCTAATTTAAAATTTAATAATTAGAGACAAACACGTTTTTGTATCTAGATGTTGTATAAAAATGTGGCGCTACAATTGAAATAAATGCCGCTTTTTCTAACATTATAAATTTTAATAGACCCCTTTTATCTCATGTATGATTAAAATATTGCGTGCAAGTCGGCGCATATTCTCAAAAAGAAACCGCTGAAAAGTAGCTCCAAAAAGCGAGAGACGCAGGATTTAATGATGCCTTTATGCGCGTGGTTGCGCTGACCAATTCACACACGTAGCAAACTTGTGTGAGTTAAGTTTTGGGTTTGCGATTAGGCTTGGTGCGTGACTTTTGAAAACTTTTTCACTTGCAAAAAGTTTTCAAACTTTCAAAAATGAGCTTTTAAGGCAAAAGTATTTCGCCGTCTGCGGACGGCGACGCAGGAACTTTTTTCAAAAAGTTCCTGGACCTCAAAAACTTTTAAGCACAATAGTACAAGTAAAAAGTAGCGCGTGGTTGCGCAGGCCAATCGCGTATATAGCTCAGACGCATGTGGAAGTTTATTATTACGCGCTGAACTTTGTGTGCGATTCAAGGTTCTTTTGGAGCGTGATCGCACAGATTAATTCGCACATAAAAAACTACGAAAAGGAAAAAAAACATAATGCCTGCGTTTTAACTTAGTGCGCAACTTAATGGTTTTTTTGTATACTTTTCTTCCTCAAAGAAAAGTACGGGGAGATTAAAATATGGAGAACAAGGCGTTTAGCATCGTAACATTTGCAGTTTTAATTGAAGTAGTGATCACGTACATAAATCAGTTTTTTGTGTTTTTATTTAAAAATTTCATTTTTAGATTTGTCATAGTTGATTGCATAGTTTGCTGTGTCAAATTGAATAGGAAAACTTAGAAATGCCTGATTATTATTCCAGGTTACAATTAAAATGCCATTATCTAAATACTCTTTATTAGCTATTTGCTGATTTAAACTGTATAGCATTTCTTTGTAAATTTTTTTATCTAACGTAAAGAGCTGAAAGAGAGGCCTCTTTGTTTCCTAATAATACGTTAATTAAATTTGTTAAAACTCCTTCTTCATCAGGAGTAAGATTTTTGTTTAATAATTTGTTTTTTTTAAACTCTATTGCCTGAGGGATTGAACCAAAAATATATGAAAGAAATTTACGAGCAGGTTGTGTAATATATATTATGCCACCTGCAACTACTAGAGCCATTAATACATGTAAATTTTACAACTTAAAATAAGTTTTATAACTATTGCAGTGGTTGGCACTATCTGCAGCAGTCAGCGCTATTGTTCCTGAATAACATTTTAAAAGAATAACGAGTTTTTTAGAATTTGTATCTTTCAAATTTTTTCTAAGTATTTAATAAAGTCATCTACACTTTCATATCTTAAAATATGTTTTTGACAAATAGGAATTTTGTCAATACACTTTCCTATGTACCAGCTG
>CAKSIH010000032.1 GCA_934462705.1 uncultured Eubacteriales bacterium
GGGATTCAAGGCCGATGCTTGATGAAAATGGAGAAAAGTTTGTAGAACAAATCAGCCCGAAGACTTTTCAGCGAGCAGTTGAAAAAAACGACGATATTTTATGCCTTTTAAACCACGAACCGTCAAGGGTTTTAGGCTCGACAAAGCAAGGAAACATCGAGCTTTTCGAGGATAACATTGGTCTGAGGGCAATTTGCAAAATTACGGACAGCGAGGTGATTGAAAAAGCAAAACAAAATAAACTTCGAGGCTGGAGTTTTGGGTTTGAAGCCTTAAAAGAGCATGAAGAACCGCTAAACGATGGGCTTTCTCGACGTTTTATTGATGAAATGAATTTAATTGAAGTCTCTATAATTGATGAACAGAAAATCCCATGTTATGTGGGGACTTCAATTGAAACGCGAGCTAATAAAAATTCTAAAATCGAATATAGAGGGCGGACAGTATCCGCTTTTTATTTTGAAAAAAATCATATTGATTATTCGGAATATGAAAAAATCTTAGAAAAAATCAAAAGTTTTTGAAGTCCAGAAACTTTTTTCAAAAAGTTTTTTGGCCGTCGGAGACAAACCAGCGTGACGCTGGACCCAATTCGCGCAATTTTAAAATAAAAAAACATGGGCAATTCGCCCGCGGTTAAAGAAAGAGGTAATAAAATGAATTTAAAATATTTATCGGAACAAAGAGTTGAAAACCAAGAACAAATGCAAAAGATTTTGGATAAAGCAAAGGCCGAAAAAAGAGCTCTACAAGCAGAGGAAATCGAGCAATTTACCGCTTTAAAAAAGTCAATTGAAGAAATTGACGCGACAATAAGTGCCGAGGAGGAAACAAGGTCAATGGACATACAAAAAAGACCTGAAATTTCAGAAATGGAAAAAACAGAGGCTCTTGATAAGTCTAAAAATGAAGAAAGAGCTTTTGTTAACTATATCGTAACCGGCAAAGAAAGGGCCAACAGTCCTGGGATGAGTTACGGCAACAACGGCGCGATTGTACCAACTACCATCGCGAAAAGGATTATTGAAAAAGTCAAAGAGCTTTCTCCCATTTATGCGAAAGTAGAAAAATTTTATACCAAAGGCACGCTTGAAATTCCGGTTTATGATACTGATTCAAGCGTGGATAGTCCAACCGGCGACGTAAATGTAGCATATCAGGGAGATGAATTTACTGCACTTGTTGCAGGTCAAGGAAAATTCACGTCAATTGAGCTCAAAAGCTACTCGCACGGCGCTTTGTCGGTCATAAGCCGTAAACTTTTGAACAACGAAGATATTAACGTTACAAATTTTCTTACAAACAAAATGGCGCAGGCTTTTGCGGATTTTTGGGAAAAAGAACTTTTAGTTGGAACAGGTGCGTCCAATAATCACATGACAGGTGCAATTTCAACCACAAACTTAGTGGCGACCGGCAACACGACTTACACTGCTGCAAATGCAGCTAAAATCGATAATTTAATCAGCTTGCAGCTTGCTATTCCGCAACAGTATCAGAAAAACGCAATGTGGATTATGAATAAGGCAGTTTTCACGGAATTAAGAAAGCTTAAAGACGGAAACGGCAATTACTACATGGCTTACGGCAAAGGTTTAACAGGCGGATTTGATTGGGAATTTTTAGGTAAGCCTGTCTATATTTCAGAAAACATGCCGGAAGCAACAGCAGCAAACAATATTCCTGTTTTATACGGAGATTTTTCAGGAATGGCAATGAAAATCTCGCAAGATTTAGAGATTCAATTAATGCGTGAAAAGTATATTGACAAAAATGCAATTGGAATAGTAGGTTGGGCTGAATGCGATTCTAAAATTCAAAACAATCAAATGATTGCAGGGCTTAAGATGGCAGCAAGTGTCTAAAGAGGTGATTTAAAATGAGCTATAACACAAAAAATTATTCGGAGAATGGCGACAAATTGGTCATCGGCGGAACTTTGGAATTAAAAGACGGAGCCACGCTCAATGGTTTTCCAAAAGCCGAAAATCAAGCGGATAGCACAGCTACAACAATTGCAGACTTAAAAACAGATTTTAATTCTTTACTAGAAAAGTTAAAAATAGCAGGACTTATGGAATCTGACAGTTAAAAGAGGTGTATGTTTTGAAGGTTAGCGGAATTACAGTTAAAAATTTAGCTGATTATTTAAGGCTTGATTATTCCACACTTTCGGAAGAAGAAATTTTGGAACTTGCGACATTTTTGCAAGCTTCACAGGTTTTTATCGAAGATTATACGGGGCTGACGTCAAGCCAAATTGATAGTCACGAACCCTTTGTAATTGCAGTGTTTGTGCTGGTTCAGGATATGTACGACAACCGAAGTTATTACGTAGATAAATCAAATTTAAATCAAGTAGTGGAGCACATTTTAAATATGCACTCAGTGAATCTTTTGTGAGGGCGCAGAGCCTGCGCTGGCATGTTGCGCCCAAAGCCATGTAAAATTAAAAATATTTTTGCACGCAAGGAAATAGCGGTGTTAAAAAGGAGATTAAATTAGTGCAGATTAATCCAGGAAATTTCGATAAAAAAATTAAAGTGATACGTTATGAGATAACAAAAGATCCCGATGGATTCGAGGATAAGGTAAAAATTATTGTCCTACAGACGTGGGCGCAGGTAACAAACGTGAGCGGTACCGAAATTATGCGGTCTAACTCAGATTTTGCAGAGGTTAAAACAAGGTTTTTAATGCGAACTCCGAAAATAAATTTGGATAAAGACATGGAAATTATTTTTCTGGATAAGAATTATAAAATCGTGTACATAAATGACTATTCGTATGACAGAAAGTACACGGAAATCATGGCGGAGCTGGTGATTAAATGAAAACTTTTTCACTTGCAAAAAGTTTTCAAACTTTCAAAAATGCGCTTCTAAGGCAAAGAATTTCGCCGTCTGAGGACGTCGACCAGGACCTTTTTGAAAAAAGGTCACTGGACCCCAAAAACTTTCAGTTTGGGAGGGTTAGGTGTGGCAGATTTTAAGTTTGCATTAGATATCGATACCATATTTCCGCAAGGCTTAAATGATGAAAATTTGGCACTTGATATGGTAAAAGCGGGTCAAGAGGTTATGCAGAAATCAATTCAAAACTCAGCATTAAAGCATAAGAGAACCGGCAGTATGGCAAACTCTGTAAAATGTTCAAAACCTACAATTAACCGAGGTGGGGATGCTGTTGGTCGAGTGAAATTTTATGGTAAAGATAAAAATGGAATGCCAAACTGGTACAAAGCAATTTGGATTGAATATGGTACAAAACATCAAAGTGCAGAACCTTTTGTAAGACCCGCAATAAAGAATTGTAAAAATGAAGTTAAAGAAGCAATGCAAAAGGTCTTTGACAGAAAAGTAGGGACATGAAAACTTTTTCGCTTGTAAAAAGTTTTCAAACTTTCAAAAATACGCTTCTAAGGCAAAGAATTTCGCCAACTGTGGTTGGCGCCTCAGGGCTCTGCCCCGAGACCCTGGCGATTTTTTGGAAAAAATCGAGTAAAACTTTTATGTTTTAATATTACAAAAATTGGGGTGATTTTATTAACATAAATCCATTAATTGAGAAGGCATTTGCTGATTTTAAAGTCGCAGAAAAGCGCATTCCCATCGCGTTTTTAAACTATAAAGGCAAGGCAGATGCATATTTAACTTATTATACATGGTATGAAAAACCTGATAATTTTTATGATGATGAACATCATGCAGAGGTGGCCTATGGCACGATTGATATTTTCTCAAAAGGAAATTTCAAAGGTATTTTAAAACAGGTAAAAAATAAATTGAAAGAAAATGGAGTCACTTGGACGGATAACGGACCCGAAGATTTTGAACGGGACACCGGATATTATCATGTTCCGGTGAACTTTTTTATGGAAGGCAATTATTAAATCAAAGAAAAACGGGGCCCCCGAAAAGTTGGTAGCGAGTAAATCGGCGTAAAAACAGTGCGTTTACAAACTGTTAGCCTATACGAGCGGGACTTTTTGGGGAGAGGAGTTGCCCCGTAATGACAAGCTTTTGTCTTTTAAGGCAAAACGATAAATGAAGGGAGCAACGACGATATGGCAGGAATAGGACTTAAAAGTTTTAAATATGCGAAATTGAATGAAGATGGAAAAACATACGGAGAGGTAAAAATACTCGCCGGAGCGATTGAGTGCAAGGTAACACTTGATTTATCAGAAGCCACACTTTATGCCGATGATACACTCAAAGAACAAGTTTCACTCTTTAAGAGTGGAACTATGACAGCGGGAATCGACGATGATAACGACACAGTTTTTGCGGAACTGTTAGGAAAAACGGTTGACGAGGAAACAGGAATTGTCACTTCAAACGTTAATGATGAACCAATTTACGTTGGGTTTGGACACATTGTGCCTAAAATGGTCAGCGGAGTTAAAAAGTATAAGGTGGAATTTTTTCCGAAGGTTAAATTTAAACCATTTATTGCAGATTCAAAAACCAAAGGTGACAGTTTGGAATTTACAACACCATCAGTTGAAGCAACAATATTTGAAAACAATAACGGAGATTGGGAAAAGCACAATGTTTATGATACCGAAGCAGCCGCTAATACTGCATTGGCAGGATTTTTTGTACAATCTACAGAATAAATGAGGAGAAATGGGGCCCCCGAAAAGTTGGTAGCTCGGCAAGGAGGCGTAAAAGCGGTGCGTTTACAAACCGCTAGCCGACAGGAGCGTGATTTTTTGGGGAAAGGACGATTCGCAGTGTGACGCGCCCAGTGGGCGATGCAGGCACGCTGACGAATAGGAAAAGGCACAGAGAATTACGAACGGGAGTGAGTAATTCGACAATGCCTTTGACCGGGAGAAGCGAAAATTAACAACGACGAAATGAATGAAATGGAGTGAGTGAGGACGCATGATAGATAAAATAAATTATCTTGAAACAGAAAGCGAAAAATATCCGCTTGTGTTCAGTTTAAATGTAATGGAAGCAATTCAAGATAAATACGGAAGTATCGACAAATGGTCTAGTTTAATTCAAAAAAACGGAGAACCAGACATCAAAGCGTTAAAATTCTTTATGACTGAAGCAATTAATGAAGGAATTGAAATAAAGAATGAGAAGAATAATGAAAAAAGAAAATCTGTAACATCTAAGCAAGTCGGAAGAATCCTGACAGAAGTAGGCCTCTCGGATACGGCTAACAAAATTATGACAACAATTTCAGAAAGCAT
>CAKSIH010000033.1 GCA_934462705.1 uncultured Eubacteriales bacterium
GGCAGATGATATTAAGCATGGCTTTAGGTGTATTTATCGCAGTTGCATACAAACTTGATTTACCAGCATTCTTTAATTTAAAGTCAGAGATACCGCATATAGGATGCATTTTAACGGGCATTTTGCTGTCGCGTGGTTCAAATTATATCTTTGATTTGTTGGAAAAATTGTCATTATCATAAGTATAAATTACATAGCAGAGGGCAGCATTTAGCTGCCCTTTTTGTCATTTTTGGAACATGAAAATTTTGATGAAATGGAAGTGTATTAAATGAATTTTTTCGAATTAATGTATAGCGGTACGGCGATTGGAATCGGCTGTTACCTAGGTGTAATGGGTATGCATGCTTTTATAGAGTTAGTTGCGCATGGAATTAAGTGTATACATAAAAAGAGGCACAAAGACCATACCAATAAGGATTTTAAGGACTACTATAAGTAATTTAGAAAATTGGAAGGAGGTCTTCGTGATCATGACAAGTACCGATAAAAATGAAGTGTGGCAAATGCGGCTTTCAGGAATGAGTTATAGGCAAATTGCAGAAGTTACAGGCTTTTCAGAGAACACGATCAAATCTTTATGTAGACGAAATAAAATGCAAGAAATTAATATAAACGAAAATAACAACGAAACACTAGCGCATTGCAAAAATTGTGGAAATCAGCTGGTTCAATCACGAGGACACCGTCAGAGAAAATTCTGTTCTGACAAGTGCAGATTTGCATGGTGGCATGGTAAAAATGCGGTTGTAGGCAGAGAATCTCCGTATTTTTTCTCATGCAAAAATTGCGGTAAAGAATTTATAAGTTATGGCAATAAGGATCGCAAATACTGTTGTTACAATTGTTACACACTTGACCGGTTTAAACATTAAACAGGAGGGTTCTTTAATGACGGACAAACAATTTAATTCTGAATTAGAATATCAAATACGAAGAAGTATAGTAAGTAAAATGCTAAAAGAGAAAATAATCACAGAACAAGAGTACAAAAAAATTGATACAAAATTGCTTGAGAAATATGAACCTATTTTCGGTACATTATATCGCTGAAACGGCTTGAGTGGGTAGCACCCACGGGCAATTCGCGCATAAAATCTTTAAACAAAAATATAGCCTTTATGCCCGCGATATTTCTCTTTATGAGTAGTCCAAAATGGCTTGATACTGCGCTTTATTAGAGTTAACATGTTATAGAATATTGATCAAAATGAGGTGAGAAAATGCAGCGAATAGTGAAAAAATTGGACCGAAACATAATAGCCCTCCCTCAAAGGAAACGAGTAGCAGCCTATACAAGAGTATCAAGTGGTAAAGAGGCTATGCTTCACTCGTTGTGGGCACAGGTCAGCTATTACAGCGAGTTGATTCAAAATAATCCGGAGTGGGAATATGCCGGAGTTTATATAGATAAAGCGATGACAGGTACAAAGGATTCAAGAGCAGAGTTTCAGAGAATGATTGCAGACTGTAAGGCCGGAAAAATCGATATGATAATCACGAAATCAATCTCAAGGTTTGCAAGGAACACTGTAACGATGCTGGAGATCGTGCGGGAATTAAAAGCTATAGGTGTTGATGTCTTTTTTGAAAAAGAGAATATTCATAGCATATCAGGGGATGGTGAATTGATGCTCACCATCCTCTCTTCATTTGCGCAGGAGGAGAGTTTATCTGTAAGTGAAAATTGCAAATGGCGGATCAGAGATAAGTTTAAAAAGGGAGAACCTGCAAATTGGAATTTTATGTTTGGGTATAACATAGTTTGTGGGAAAATTAGCGTAAATGAGACTGAAGCAAAAATTGTAAAATCAATATTTGAAGAATATGTAAATGGTGTTGGAACAACACAAATCGCTCGCAGACTAAAAAAGATGGATATCAAAACGAAATTCAATGGAGAATGGACGCCAAAGAAGATAGAACATATGTTGAATAACGAAAAGTATACAGGAAATTCTCTTTTACAAAAAAAGTTTGTTGCTGATCATCTGACAAAAAAACTTGTGTATAACAAAGGGCAACTCCCTCGATATTATGCAGAGAATGCACATCCAGCAATAATTGATATGGAGACTTTCAATAAAGCGCAAAAAATTCTAAAACTGAATTATGAAAAAACGCGTCACAAAACTTCTACAACATCTCGATATGCATTTTCAGGGCTAATAAAGTGCGAAAATTGTGGCAAAAGCTATAGAAGAAAAGTTGAGAAATCAACCTTTTGGCGCTGTGCAACTTACTTGACGAAAGGCAAAAATGAATGTGAATCCGGCAGTGTTCCGGAAGATGTACTTGTTTCCTTGACAAAATCAATTTTAAAAACGGATGATACCCAGAATGATATTAAAGAAAAAATTAAAGAGATTATTATATCAAAGACTGGTGTAATAAAGTTTATAATGCATGATGGGACTAAGTTTGAGCACACTTTCAAACCTAAATCACGAAGTGAATCTTGGACTGCTGATATGCGACAAAAGGCCAGTGAAAGGAGGAAAATCTATGAACGCAGCAAGGGCAGTGACAGTAATTCCGGCAACGCTTAACTTATTTACAAGCGTATCAAAAATAATAGAATATAAGCGGAAAGTAGCAGCATATGCAAGGGTTTCAACTGACAACGAGGAACAGCTTTCAAGCTACGCAGCGCAGGTAGATTACTACACGAGATACATACAATCAAAAGAAGAGTGGGAGTTTGTGGAAATCTATACAGACGAAGGAATCTCAGCAACAAATACCAAGAAGCGCGATGGATTTAATCGAATGATACAAGATGCGCTGGACGGAAAAATCGACTTAATCGTGACAAAATCGGTATCGAGGTTTGCGCGAAACACGGTTGATACACTGACTACGGTTCGTAAATTGAAAGATCATGGCGTAGAAGTTTATTTCGAAAAAGAAAATATCTATACGTTTGATACTAAAGGAGAATTATTAATAACGATTATGGGTTCGCTTGCTCAAGAGGAAAGTCGAAGTATCTCAGAAAACACAACATGGGGTCAGAGAAAACGTTTTGCAGATGGTAAAGTCAGCCTTCCGTATAAGAAATTTTTAGGCTACGAAAGAGGTGAAAATGGTATTCCTCAGATTGTAGAAAAAGAAGCAAAAATCGTAAAAATGATTTACAGATTATTTCTTGAAGGCAAGACTACATCGGGGATCGCAAGACATTTGACTAAACTTAAAATACCGACTCCGGGAGGCAAAGAAAAATGGACAACAAGTACGATTAGAAGTATTTTGACAAATGAGAAATATAAAGGCGATGCGCTGCTGCAGAAGTCGTACACAGTGGATTTTCTGACGAAGAAAAAGAAGAAAAATGAGGGCGAAGTCCCGCAATATTACGTTGAAAACAGCCATGAAGCTATAATTTCACCGGAAGTTTTCGATATGGTGCAGTATGAATTTGAAAAACGTAAAGGCCAGGTGCAAAGCGGTGCGAACTGTTTTTCAAGTAAGATAATTTGTGGTGACTGCGGCAGTTTTTATGGATCAAAAGTCTGGCATTCAAATGATAAATATAGAAAAATTATTTTACAATGCAATGCTAAGTTTAAAAACAAGAAAAAATGCAAAACCCCGCACGTAACTGAAGAGCAGATAAAAGAGGGCTTTATAAATGCAGTCAACAGTTTGATAGTGGATAAAAAAAGTATTATAGATGAGTGCGAAAAGCTGATTTTGGAACTCACAGATATGAGTTTAATTGAAGAAAAAGAAATAAGGCTTCAAGGCGAACGAGAGGTTATATATAATTTATTAAATGAATTAGTAGTTCAAGCTGCACATCCGCAAAATGGCGCGTGCGAAGAGAATGAAAAAATGGATTGCAATATTGAGCGCGAATTGCCAGCGCGGGCTCCGCGCATCGATCAAAATGAATATAACAATAAATATGAGTCACTGAGAGAGCGATATGATAGAATAAATGAAAAACTTTCAAAGATAGAATCCTTAAAATTAGAAATTAAGATGAAAAAGTCGAAGGCAGAGATATTTATAGAAAACTTAAAACAACGGAGCCGCTTACTGACAGAGTTTGATGAGAGGCTGTGGTATTCTTTAATTGAAAAAGTCATTGTGAACTCAGATGGCAGTATGAATTTTGAATTTAAAAATGGGAAAATAATAAAATAATATATAAATAAAATCGGCTCATAGCAGAGGTTAAAATCTGTGCTGTGAGCCGGTTTT
>CAKSIH010000034.1 GCA_934462705.1 uncultured Eubacteriales bacterium
AACCGAACGTCATGCATTGGTAAAATAGTTTCGGTAAGTTGTCCAACTTCAATATAATTTCTGCCAAGCCTTGACATGTCTTTTACTATCAAAGTTCCAACTTGATCAGCTTCAATACCAAAACCCCATTTTAAATTAGTATCGCTGCCAATTTTGGGGCAAAAAGCTTTAAAAATACACAGTTTAGAGATAGAGAGCGACAACGTATTATTGCCTAAACTCACATTTGAAGTAAAATCTAGTGAAAAAGTTGTAACTACTGGGTTTAATGGTATCGGCAAGTCTACTCTGCTAAAAACATTAATGGGACGATTTTCAAGTATTTCTGAAAACTTTAAATTTGCAGATTATGTAAGGCTAGCATATTTTGAACAAAATTTAATATGGGCAAATCCGGAATCAACGCCGTTAAAAATAGTGTTAGAAAAGTTTCCGAAGTTTTCTAATAAAGATGTACATAAAGAACTTGCTCGTTGTGGCGTAATGGCAAAGGATGTTACTCAGAAAATAAACATGTTAAGTGGAGGTGAGCGATTAAAAGTAAAACTTTGCATATTAGCAAATACAAAATCAAATTTTTTAATTTTAGATGAACCAACAAATCATTTAGACGCAGATGCAAAAAAAGATACTCAAAGAACAACTTTTAAACTGAAATGATAATTTGATTTTGGTTTCTCACGAAGCTAATTTTTATAGTGACCTTGCAGATAAAATAATAGATCTTAAAAGTTAGTAGGGTTAATACATGTTTATATCGGATTCCGAAAAATGTGGATTTAGGAGGATGAAATATTATAAATTTAAAAAATTGATATGGACAGCTGGGATAGAAAAGAAAATTATAACTGGTTTACAACAAAAAACGCTGCAAAATCAACATGACTATGAACATTAATGTTACTAAATTAGTCTGGATAATTAAAGAAGAGAAACTTAGATGTTATCCTACCTTTACATATATTGTTTCACTTCTCTTTTGATAAAATCATTTTTATACTAGCCATGTAAAATTTTATTACAAAAATAAGCCCAGCTTAAAAAGCTGGGCTTTCGGTGGTTTCAATATATAAATTAAAACACAGTTTATAATTGCTGCACTAAAGCAGGTTTTCTATTACACTATGTGTACTAAATTATAAAGAAATTTACTTTTCACCAAACTAAGATAAGTCATTAACAAGATTCAAAATGGACCTTTCCAGGTTATAATTTTGGTTATTTAATTTTTAAGTTGCCTTTTACTGCGTTTTCCATCATGTCTATTACGCCCAATAAGTTCCTATATTCCTTGAACGCACTAATGTGCACAGTTAAGTCACCTTCTATTGTTTCAGGAAAATCTATTGAGATCAAACCAGTACAGTTCTTAAATGCATGCTCGTTAATGTTGAAATTGCCGTTTACTGTTAGTGGCATTTTGATTGAGCCCAATTCTGAACAATTCGTAAATGCACCACTGTCAATGATGAAATTACCGGTTACTGTTTGTGGCATTTTGATTGATTTCAAATTTGAAAGACCTTTAAATGCGGACTTGCGAATGATGGTGCTGCCGTGTACGTACATTTCCTGCATGTCTATTGATTTCAAGTCAGTACAGCCCTCAAATGCCTCTTGGAAAATGTGGAGACTGCCGTTTACTGTTAGTGGCATGTCTATTGATTTCAAGCCAGTACAGCCCTTAAATACGTGCCCGCTAATGTGGAAGTAGCTGGTTACTGCTTGTGGCATTGTGATTGAGGTCAAACCTGAACAATTCTCAAATGCATCTCTGAGAATGCTGAAACTGCCGTTTACTGTTAGTGGCATGTCTATTGATTTCAAGCCAGTATAGCCCTTAAACGCCCCTTGACCTATTCCTGAAACCCTATAAGTTTTACCGTTTAATGTCACCTCAGCCGGAATTGTGATGTGTCCGTTATAATTTCCTCCCCACTCTCTTGGATCCCACGCATAAAGTAATACGGCTTCATTTTGGCCATTGCCCTCAATTAAACAGTAATAAACTGCTCCATCGTCAGCCATATGCAAATAGTTGTCCGGCTTAAATTGTTTTAATATATCGGATCTCTCTTCAACAGAAAGGGCTAATTTAAAAAGATGAGAACATATTTTGGGGCCATACTTTGCTTTAATAAAATTGTTTAAGTCTTTTGTTTCGCTAGATCCTTTACCTGTATACTTCAGAGTTACTTTGTCTAAATCCAAACCATACTTTTTAATCAAATCCAATATTCTTATAACATTATCGTCGTCCCCTTGAATTTCCTTTAAAAATCTTAATGCACTATAGTTGTTCTTGTAATTATCATCAATATGCAACATATCTTTACCTCGATACCCGTCAACTTGACGACAGTATAGCCTATGAAATGTTGAAAGACCCTGAGGATTAATTTGTTTCTTTTTGCTATAGCACATTGCTAGCAGCCTTGACCATTCATCTTTTTCCATAAATTCCATATTATCATTAATAAATTTCTTGCTATATAATTCTATGGGATTAAACTTCACCCAACCATGTCCGTCTATTTGACCAATCGAGAAACTGTTTGTCTTTTTTGATGTAATGTCAAGATCTCCTGTCCATAGTTGGCCCGTTTGATTCAGGTCTCCTGACACCTCTACATCGTCAGAAAGCAGCCTATAAACTGTTTTCACAGCGTTAAGCGCGTCTTTAGCTGTAGAATTGCCGCTGAGCTTATCAATTTGTTTCTTTGCTTCATCTAAAGCATCTGCATCCGCCAAATCTAGCGCTTTTGCTATATTGTAAATTAATTTTATATTATTTTCATATCCTACTCCAAGCTCGAATCCATTTTGGCGATATGTTATTTTGTATAGACCTTTTTCGGCATTCCCATCTATGCCACAAATTGCGTAGTTCCATAAGCTCCTCGTTTCAGTGTTACCTTCATCTGCTCCAACGTCCTTTTGATGTAAATAAAACATCTTTAATTTGTCTTTTAAAGATTTGTTGTCTACTGTTCCGCCATTTTTTATAGCTTCCCATACCTTTTTTAAATCATCACGATAAACTGCTTCCTCGTCTTCTTTTATCAGTTTTGTCCATTTTTGCTCAGCGTTATAGCATAATAAATTCACTACATGGCGTACAGCTGTATCAGCGCAATCGGCAAACGTAGAATGGTTAAATGTTATTTTTTTATCATCATCCAAACTTACGCTATACGTCCGGCCATTTTCCTTCGTTTGAGCTTGGTACGGGCTGTTCTCTGCCATTTTTAGTTTTTCTACAAATTCAGTCCTCTTAGTAAGAGTCCTCAAAGCTTCGTTCAAAGGTGCCCCTGTGTCCTTCACTGTTTTGCCCTCAAGCCCACTTGAAACACAATCATAAAATTTGTTTATTTCGTCTTTGGTATTTTTATACATCAAGAAATGTGCAAGCAACATTTTTTCTGTTGTATATTTGGGCAAGACTCTTGTTTTATCGGCCTTTTCTACATCATTTACTTCCTGGTTCAATATCATTGTTGCGCCTTCGTTCAACAGATTTAAAACTGTACTTAGGCCAGCATATTTTTTTACTCTTATTTTTTCTTTGGAAATCTGTTCCTTTTCAACTGCAAGCTTAGTAAAATGCTCAAGGGGTAAATAGCTCATCATTAATTTAAGGGTTAATTGTCTTTGCGTAAATTCAAAATTGTTTAATTGACTATTCAGCGTCGATATGTTAAATTTTTTTTCACCTGCATCATCATTTGCACTATTTTTCTTTTCTTCTGCTGCTTTGATATTCTTGCTTACATTTTGTAACTTTTTTAAAATGTCTGTTTTATTTAAAGATGATTTACTACTTAAGCTTGCGAGATTTTTGTCACCTAAATCTTCCGCAGTGAATTCCAATGGTTTCACACCATTTACTCTTACTGCGTTATGCCAATAATTTATAATACCTGCATACACTTCCGGCGTC
>CAKSIH010000035.1 GCA_934462705.1 uncultured Eubacteriales bacterium
CCCATATACAGCATGGTATCATTAAAATGGTTAAAGACCAAATTAATAAGTTTTCACACCTCTCTCAAAAGGCATCGTCTTCATGGCGGTGCTTTTTTAATGCATAAAAAGGGGGATTTATCTTGATAGAATCAAAAACAATATACTGCCCTATATGTCATAGAACGGTAGGCAGACATGATATGCGGTCACAGACAAATACAATCTGTAAGTGCCGTAAATGCGAAAAGAGAATCGTATACCACTATGACACAGGAGAGACAGAAGCGAAGAAATTACCACAAAGAGCCACATCAAGCGGCGTTTGTTTTGTATAAGGAGAAGCAATGAACAACAGGACTTTTCAAGAGCTGGTCAAGGGCTGTTATGGTCGAAAAATTGCATATACTGATGTTGAGACTATCACGCCAGACAACATTGTAAAAGTCATTGGTCAGTGCATAGGAGTTTTTTATTTCAACAAAATGGCTATAGAGTACCTTTGGAATTATTACAAAGGTGACCAGCCTATATTATACAGAACAAAAATGCAAAATGAGGATATTACAAACAAAGTAGTAGAAAATCATGCATATGAAATTGTTCAGTTTAAAGTAGGGCAGACTTACGGTGAACCAATTCAATATATCAGCAGAAAAGATGATGAAGCAACAAATAAAGCTGTTGACGAATTAAACGACTACACAACAGATGCTAACAAGCAGGAAAAAGATATTAAAGCTGGAGAGTGGCAGTCAGCGGTCGGAACTTCATTTAAAGCTGTACAGTTTGCAAATGGAGATATCCCATTCAGAATTGTAGCACCCAGCCCTATGAATACTTTTATTATTTATAATAAATCTACAGACGAACCTATTCTTGCGGTACAGGAATTAAAAGATGTGGACGGAAACTGGTATAAACAATGCTATACAGATTCCTATGAATGTCAGATTGTTAATAGTAAAGTGCAAAATTGGAAAGTACATGCTTTTGGAAGTATTCCTATAGTGGAATACCCAAATAATCATGAAAGAATTTCTGACGTAGAATTAGTTATTTCACTATTGGACGCAGTAAACAATATGCAGTCTAACAGAATGGACAATATAGAGGACTTTGTGCAAGCATGGGTAAAATTTATAAATTGCGAGATTGACGAAGAAGAATTTCAGAAAATGAAAATGAACCGTGCTCTTGTAGTCAAATCCATTAACAAGGATAACAAGAGTGATGTTGATGTAATGACACAGGAATTGAACCAGACGCAATGTCAGGTTGCTAAAGACGATTTGATTGATAATGCACAAGCTATCTTAGCCATTCCTGCTAGGGAGTCTCAAAACTCTGGTGGAGACACGCAAGGGGCGGTATCTTTAAGAGCAGGGTGGGATTTTTCCAAGACAAGAGCAAAGCAAAAAGACCCTATCATAAAAACTGCTGAAAAAAGATTAGCAAAAATAATCTTAAATGTAATCAGGATAAAAGACCACGATATAGGGCTTAAACAAAAAGATTTTGACATTCAAGTAAGCCATAGCCCATTAGATAATCTTTATACTAAGACGCAAGCACTTACACAAATGCTTCAATCTGGAATTAATCCTAGAATTGCAATATCTACATGCGGATTATGGGGAGATTCTGAAAAAACTTTTATACAGTCTAAGCCATACTTAGATGTTTTGTATAAGACCATTGATAATGTTGAAGCAGAAGAAAAGAAAACACAGGAACTTATGGAAAAATTAAATAATCAGCAGAATAAGGCAACTACCGAGGAATAATCGGTAGTTGTTTTTATTTTATAAAAAATTGCACCTATGCGGTAAATAGGAGAAATCACAAGTGGAGCAACCCACGTAATAAAAGCGTAGTGAATCGGAGGTAATTTATGACAAGAGAACAGGCAAAACAGAATCTTATTGCTATCGGAGTGGCAGAACCTACAGAAGAACAGGTAAGCAATTATCTGAATCAGGTCAACGGGGAAACCAAAAAGGAGAAAGATAAGGCAGACCAATATAAGGCAAAGGCTGATAATGCGGATGAGTTGCAGAAAAAGCTTGATGAATTGGAAGCTGGAAATCTTTCAGAGGTTGAGCAGGCAAATAAGAACCTTGAAAAAGCCAATGCGAGAATTGCAGAACTTGAAAAGGCACAGGCAATCGCAACGCAGCGTAGCAATGCTGCTATCAAATTCAGCGTAACTGCTGAACAGGCGGCACAGATTATCAAGGATGACGGCACTATGGATTACGATGCTCTTGGCAAAATTATTTCTGACAAAGAAACTGCGGCGGCACAGGCAAAGGAACAGGAGATCGCAAACAATTCTACTAATCCAGGCGGCGGTACTGCTGGTGGTAATAAGGACAACACAAAGACAGCGGATGTTGAAAATGCTGAAAAGATTACTTTTGGAAGCAATTCAACTACCGCAGAAGAAAAAAATCATTATGTAATTTAGGAGGTAAAAATCATGGGTAAGCCTATTGAAAGAGATTTTACTCAAAGACTTGGTATTTTAAAGCATTTCCCTTATTTGGGAGCCGCTTGTATTGTTCCGCAGACAATGGCAACAAGCGCAGATGCAAACGGAAGAAAGATTGTAAAAGCTGGAACGCCGTTTCCATCCAACGATGAAAATTGTGTCGGATATCTGTTTGATGATGTTGACGTAACAATGGGTGATGCACCGGGAACTTACGTTTACGAGGGCGATATCGACAATGCGAAACTTACAAAGAATGGAGTAACTGTTGAGGCAACTGCAAAAGCAAAAACCCCAAGAGTTACTTTTTTTGATTAAGGAAAGAGGTGCAAATTATGGCATTACCATTAGCAGAAGCATTTACAGCAAGAAGTCTTGGTGTAATGTGGAATAACTATGAAAAAACTTTAGGTTCTCAACCTTATCTCGGCAGACAGAAGTTTGGTACAAGAAAGCAAGAGAGCCTTGACCTTAGATTTATCAAGGGTAAGAGCGGTCTTCCTGTTTCATTGAAAGCATCTAACTTTGATGCACAGGCAGAGTTAAGAGATGTTGGCGGTTTCTCTGATATCCAAAACGAGATGCCTTTTTATCGTGAGTCCTACATGGTGACAGAGCGAGAGGAACAGGAGTACGACAATTACAGAAACGCAGAGAACGCTTCTCTTGCAAATGATGTACTTCGTGAGATTAGCAAAAAGCCTATGATGCTGATCGAAGGTGCGAGAGTAGTACCAGAGAGACAGATTTGGAGTTTGCTTGCACCGGCTGACGGTGTACCAAAGATTGATGTACATATTGGGAAAAGCAAATATACCGTAGATTATACTTCCGACAATGGAGCTGCACACAAGAAAGACCACTTTGTTGAAATTACAGGAGACTCTGATAAGTGGAATGTTCCAGCAACTGCAATGCCACTTGATGACCTTATCGAGACAAGACGCAACTTTGCAAAGAAAACTGGATATTCTCTGACAAGATTTACCATGAATACAGAGACATGGGAAATGGTATTAAAGGCAGAGGACACAAAGAAACAGGTACTTGGTATTACTGCATATACAGGCGGCATTCGTTTACAGCAGTCACAGGTAACTGAATATCTGCGTGGCTACGGAATCGAGATCGAGGTATACGATAAGTTGTATGTTGACCCTGCTGACGGTCAGACAAAATATTTTATTCCAACAGGAATCGTATCTTGTCAGTGCGCAGGGGTTTACCTTGGCGACTAC
>CAKSIH010000036.1 GCA_934462705.1 uncultured Eubacteriales bacterium
AATCCAGAAGCATTCATCTTTTGTCCCTTATAATATAGCAAATTTTATACTAATTAATAGATAATCATCTATTATCCTCGTTTTCTTTTGTTCAACTTTTCACAAATCATTTGACGCTATCCACTTAGTAAATTTTTTCGAAATTATCGCCAACCACTGCCAATATTTCCTCTTCATCTCCATTTTGGGAAAAATAAGCAATAACATCCTCTTTTGAAATGGTTGCTTTAAACATATGAGCCGTTGCAAAATTATTTGCTACATTCTGCAATAAACTCCACGATATTCTTGGCTTTTCTTCATTTGGATTTTGACTGCCACGATATATTGTAATTTTCTCTGGAAATGAGTTATATTTGATTAAATCTTCCTCAAACATTATATCCTCTCTATCTATTCCCGAAAAAGCTTCAATTAAGGTATCAACTAATACTTCATCAATATCTGTGACAAACAATTTATATAAGCACATTGCATATAGTTTCTTTGGTATTACAGATCTTAAACTAATCAATTTTTGAAATGCTCCCTCATTTTCCCAATTATCCTGCAAATTAAATATTTCTCTGCATTCTGAATATTTATTAATTAATTGATTAAAATCACTAAAATCAAGCATCATTTTTCGTCTATATAATTATTTTTCTTTAGTTCTATTATACTACGCTTTATATCAGCAAACACTTGCAAATCGTTTGCACTTTTTATTACTTTTCGTTAGTTTGTGTTGTATTTTGTCAAATACTAATGTACAATGAAAATATATGAAGGAGACAGTATCTATGGGAAACCAACGCAAATTAACAGTTTTACTTATTGAAGATGATAAGTTTGCCTGTGAAGAAATTAGAAATTATATAGATCAGCTTGATGATATGCGGCTTTTAGGCATAACAGATGACTCTAACAAAGCTCTGGACATGGTTAAATATTGTGTTCCCGATGCGATTATTTTGGATTTAGAACTACACGAAGGTGGTGGAAATGGATTGTTCTTTTTATCAAAGTTACATGACCTTGGATTAGAAAAACTGCCTTATATCCTGATTACAACGCAAAACACCAGCAATGTGACTCTTGAAGCAGCACGGCAACTCGGAGCTGATTTTATAATCACCAAATATGAACGTGATTACTCGGCACAAAAGCCTGTAGAGTTATTGCGCATGATGCGGAATGCCATCCAAAGACATTCCACACATGACACAACATTTCCCACTCTCACTCCCGCTGAACATGATCGTAAGTTGACCATACGTATCCATCGTGAACTTGATGCCGTTGGTATCAGTCCCAAAGCAATCGGTTATGAATATTTAACTGAGGCAATTATTATTGCAACCAAGGAACCTACACCAAATCTTTCCAGACTGGTAGCTGCTAAACATGGTAAAACCCCAGCAAGCGTTGAGCGGGCCATGCAAAATGCCATAAACAGAGCCTGGTCAAATGGTAATCCTGAAGATTTAGCTCGCAACTACACTGCTGTCATCAATTATGAGCGAGGTGTGCCTACATTGACCGAATTTATTTATCACTATGCAAATAGATTCAGAAATGAGCTTTAGATTTAAAGCTTTGAAATAAGAGACCATAACTCTAAGATTCTATCTAATGTTTTAAACATGATCGTACACCTCCTTTTGTATAGGAGGTTACTAAACTAAGCGATTTTCTCTTATTCTATTACAACAGTTATTTTTCATTAGAAAGAGTAGTATATATGTTTATATCAATTTTCAAAAACTTTATTATATTGCTTACAAGTCTTTATTTAACACGCAAAGTAGGCAAGTCATCCACTTTATCTGTATATAATTTTGTAAAAAATGTACTTATTTCACTGCTTTTTGCCATTGCCATACATTTTCTCAAAGAGCAGATTCCTTATATTGCATATTTTGCACCAGCAATTTGCCTTGTTACCTTTACATGTATTACCGAGAAAAAATGGTCATTATCAACATTTTGTATTTCATTATCATCCTATGTTATTAACCTGCTAATATTCCATGTGGTTGCCTTTGTCATCTGCTCATTACTTGTCACTTTATTTAATATACCCTTTACATATATAAACGAAATCACTATCGTTATCTGCATATTATATCCATTACTAATAGTCTGCACTTTAAAGATCAAGCCAGTTTATAGAAGTATCTCCGCTTTAATATTTAACGGAATGATCAACTACAATACTATAATTTGTTTAATCTCATTAGGAATATTGACTCTTGAGCAGATGTCTCCATCCGAGCAACACCTGATGCGAAGATTCAGAGCATTAATGCTGCCAATTTGTCTAGTCATAATTTTATACTGGTGGCGAACACAAATATCCAAAAATTATAAAGAGAAACTGCGACTTCTTGAGATAAAAGCACTGCGTTCATCAAAAGCTGAAGATGAGACTTACATATCCAAACTCGAAGCTGAAAATAAAAGACTAGGAGCCATCATTCATAAAGACAACAGAATTGTAAATGCAATGGCTGATTCTGTATGCACTTATCTTGCAACGTCGGAAACATCCGATATATATACCCTGCGCTCAAAAGGTACATCACTTTCCAATGAAATCAATTCTATTAAAACATACCGGAAAGAACTGCTAAACGAATGTACACCTGATATAAGTCCTATCCCACTGACAGATCATGCCGGTATTAATGCAATTATCGCTTTTATGGCAAAAGAGGCTGCCCAAAATGATATTACACTAAAATTTAATTTTGATAGTCAATTTTTTAACACAAGGCGATCAACTGCAACTGAATTAGATCTCGTTCATCTTTTCTCGGATTTATTGGAAAATGCGATTGTAGCAACAAAATACGCCCATAGCAAATCTGTTGAACTGTCCCTTCAAACGATAAAAGGAACTCCAGCTATCTCTATCTCAGATAGTGGAATTCCTTTTGAAATTGATACCTATATGAAATTTGGTGTTTCTGAAGCTTCAACCCATACTGATAATGGTGGCACAGGTATAGGTCTTATTGATATCTGGTCTTTTAAGCAGAAATATCATGCTTCACTCATAATTGAAGAGTTACAAAATACTATCTACAGCAAGCGGATTTTGCTTCTGTTCGATGGGAAAAGTCGATATATGATTATATCAAACCGATTTCAGCAAATAGTTACAAATCAAACACGATCTGACTTGCTGGTTATAAATACGTCTTTAGACAAAGATTATACAAGACATTCACCTATTTGAATTTATAATCAAATTTCGTTGCATTATAAGTGCTTGTACATCTGCTTTCAGATTTATTGGAAAACGCAAAATTATTGCCACTAAAAATGCACACGGAAAATCCATAACATTGTCTTTTCAAATACTAAAAGGAACTGGGTAATCAAAGTTTAGTGGGGTCTCTCTTTCGTAGGGTCTGTTAGTAGGGAGATTGTAAATCCTCAATAATCAGTACCTGTTCATCTTACCACATTTCTGAGATAATCGCTCTAACAATATTTCCAACTCGA
>CAKSIH010000037.1 GCA_934462705.1 uncultured Eubacteriales bacterium
GGCTTCCGTTGCTTTCTGGCTTTATTATACCCACCGCAGCGTTTGTTACAATGGACAGAAAAAGCGCCGTGATGAAAATCTCGTCACGGCGCGGGAAAATGTCTGATTTTCCGACAAATCGGGGAAAGTGTTCAAATGGTCATTCAAATTCTTTTCCTAGATTATCGTTTGTCCTATTTCACCTCTATTTCAAGCCATTTTAGTGCTGTTTTAGCGTTGTTTTTCTTTGTCTTATTCTCTTTATCATCACTCGTGTTGCAAAATATGTTGCAATTATAGCAAAAGAATAATTCCCGGTGGCTTGCACCTTATATTAAATTGGTGCGATATAAAAATTTTGCACTATAAATTAAAGAGCTATCAGACTTTCAAAATCTGATAGCTCTTTTTGCTAATGCTATGAAGATTTATTTTTGCGTTTGGTTTTTATAAGTTTTCTTATAATTTTTCGAATACCCATCGCCAACAGAAATAATGTAAGCTGAACAAAAGCCAATATTGTTGCATAGGATAAGCCGTAGTCATACAACTCACCGCAATAGATTATACTTCCTACCAATAATTCAATTACCGAAATCGGAATGAATATAAACAACCATATAGGCTTGATGTTGAGGCAGGACAACAACAGGGCAGAAACGGCACCGCCTAAAAGTGCGGCAAGTGGCACCGCCATTGCGTCAACGGGTGTTGCGGTCAGAGGCACACCAATCATAAATAATGCGTTGACCAAAACAGCCAATATATAAATCACTATTTGTGCGGATTTGAGCTTTTTGTTGGAGGCTTGTATGGTTTCAACAAAAATTTCATCTGCTTTTTTGTTTTCTTGCGTTGCGATGCGTTTGCCGATAAGCAACTCGTTAACGGAAATATCCAACGCATCGCATATAGGCAAAAACAGAGACACATCCGGCATATTTTTTCCGGTTTCCCACCGAGATACCGATTTGTTGGAAACGCCTAATTTCTCCGCAAATTCAATTTGCGTAAAGCCTTTCGCCTTGCGGTTTTCTGCAATGAAACTACCGATTTTTTCTTGGTCCATAGCTGTCACCCTTTTCAATGAGAATATAGCACGGGCCTCCACAAATGTAAAGGACACAAAGCGAGAATTATGATAAATACAAAGAGAACACCACCCCTAAAACCTATAAACCGTGCCTGCCGGTAATCAAAATAGTCTTATAAAAAAGGCTTCTGCCCAAAACAGGGCAAAAGCCTTAAAAATTATGCGATTTTTAGGTTTAGTTGAAAACCAAGGGGGACTATTTCATCTGCCCGAAAACACGTTTTTGAAAAAAAGTGTTGCAAAAGCGGTTGTTCAAAAAAGTGCCAAGTCCCGAAAGGCGCATAAATACTGGGCTTTTCGGCACATCTAAACCAAAGGGAACTATTCCCACTCGCTCCCTGAAACCGTGACCTAAACGATTTTGTATATGTGGTTTAGTTCCGATTATCGGGATTACTTAGATTATCCAAGAATTACGGTGTATCATAATTCCTGTTGTCATCGTGTTGTCGTATTAAGGACGTTAATTATAGATTTAGTGCTTCGTCAATTCGGCATATTGCTTTGCGAATATTAGAAGCGTCAATCGATTTTGCATTCTCATAATAGCCCTGAAACACATCGAGTAGTTTGCGCTTTATATATTGCTCATGCGCTGACATTTCATCATCGGTAAGTGTGAGAAGCGCATCGATACAATAAGATATATTTTCGATTGGTTCAGGCAGATTTTCTGAAAGCCAGCCATTTCTGTAACTTTGCTTTTTTCGTGAAGCATCGGTCGATTTATTTGATGGGCTTTTAACCTCGATGACTTTCCCATTTAACCTTAACAATAGATTCTTTTTCACAATGCCTCTTGCTTTAATATTGTCAATGGCATCAATAACTTCACTGAGGGGTAACTTGCTTTGCTTGAGCAAAAAATATATGGGGAAATTTGCGCTTGTCGCAAAGCATATTGTTTTAATATATTCTAATGGCTCATCAACAACATCATTATTGAGAAAGGCTAAAAGAATATCATTGGGCTCAATGGCTTTCAATACCCTCTTTGTCGTTTCCTTAACGACTATTCTTCCTGTATTTACTTCTTGAATATCTCCAATAAGTCTGAGCGTTGGTTTGCCTTTAGTTTCGACAAATTCACCCTCTTTGATAAATGCAATTTTATCAAGCAATTCTTTATCTAATACAACAGTTCCTCCGTTGCCAGCAATCTTTCCGGAAGCCATATCCAGTAGGCAAGCGTTGGAAACACCGATTTGGGCTGCTCTATGCGCAAAATCAAGCCACTGTGCTTCCTCTTTTTTTCTGCGTTCATCAATGATTGCGGTTAACTCTGCATAGCGAATTTTTTCGGAGCGCCCTCCATACCTGTAGAAAATATCTCCTTCGATTAAGGAATATTTTTGATTTTGCGAATTATAATGCTTCTTGCAAATGCAAGGCTTGTTTTCTGACTGATATATGTAGATCACGCCATAGCTTTTTTCTTTAAACTCAAAAGTGCAGTGATCCCATTTGATCTCCGGCGAAAAGTAATCAAGTAGATTCTTCGTAAACTCTTCGACCTTGAGGCTTTCAAATTGTTGTAGACTCTTACCTTGCAACCCTTTTAGTTCTCTCGGTTTGTCCCCTATACCAAAGATAATGTACCCACCGGTGTTATTTGCGAACGAAGCAATGGTTTTAAAATATTGCGCCATATTGGCGTGATTATATGTTTCTTTGAACTCAAGGGTAGTTCCTTCCCTATTGACTATGCGATCAGGATTCTTTGTGCTGGTCCTAAATAACCCGGTCAAATATTCCAAAGAAAGAGGATTAGACTTTTTCACGAAAACACCCCCACGCGGTAGATACTTATTGTGTGTAGACTTTTTGTGTTCATCTATATTATACTATATCATTGGAGGATTGTAAATATGGATATAGTAAAAGTATTTGGCGATAACCTGCGAAAATATCGTAATGGGCTTGGTTTATCTCAAGAGGCATTTGCTGACAAA
>CAKSIH010000038.1 GCA_934462705.1 uncultured Eubacteriales bacterium
TCTATATGCTTTATCAAATCTGCAAAAACCTCCGGCGCACTACTTCTACAATACTCACTCATATTCTCTGCTTGTGGCTTTAATGCTGTTCCTTCTAATTTAGGTTTCTTCCATTTAACAACATTCTCTAACACATGATAAAATCGACTGTATTGACGACTATTATATGGAGGATCAATAAATGCAATATCCGCCTTCACTTTTCTCACTAACTTATTTGCATCCTTCCTGTAAATAGTAAACTTTTCGGAAGGTTTCTCTGGTCTTATTAATTCATAAACAAATCTATCTTCTATATTATTAATCTTTCTATATGCATCATAGTGTCCTACGGTATTTGCCACTTTATCCATCGAATACACTAGAGATGCTAATAGGATGCAATATTCTCTGTCCGACAAACTTCTCTTTAACACTTTAATTTCTTCTCTTATTTTTCCTATTAATTTAGCATCATTATCCGAAAAATATTTCCCGCCAAAATTTTTAGAAAAATAGTTGTCTTTTAATCTATTGGGATTTATTTTTTGAAACTGCTCTCTATATTTTTTGATAACAGCTTCATCATATTCTCCACCGCCGAAAAATGCTTTATATATAATTTCATTTGAATACAAAAAATCATTCATAATAATTCTCTTGTAGTGTTTACTCATATGTGCACTCACAACCCCAGTTCCAGCAAAGACATCAAAAAAAGTTTCCCCTTCACAATTCTCCAACACCAATTTTTCTATCCAATCAAGTAACTTATATTTGCTGCCCGTATATCTTCTATTACTGATGTTATACATAATAAGCATCCTCTTTCTTTACATTTTTTCGCTTGTCTGCTGGCTTTTCTGCATCTTCTGGAATCAACCAAGTTTTTCCCTTCTTAACAACACCTACAATGCGACCTTGTTCGCATAATAAAGCTATTCTTCTTGCTGATATGCCCCATTTTCCCGACATCTCTAATGTTGTTAAATAATCCATATCATGCCTCCTTAAACTACCTATTATTATATTCATTTATCTGAATAATTGCAAGAGTTTTCTGCGAACACTTGTTCTTTTATAATTAGTTGGATCCAAGTTATTTCGGTTATTTTGCTTTCGGTGCTTTCGGTTATTTTTTCTTATTGTAAAGAAACAATTTGGATTAAAATTACTCAACACACAGTTGTCCTATGAAAATTTTTATCTTCACTCATACACCTCCTCCAGTGTAAATTTCCTGTTCTCAATCATATTTATACAATTCAGTACATCCAACGTCCATCCTCTGGTCTCTAACTTACTCCGGCGTAAAAATTCTATCTTATGTACCTTTTCTATTATTTCTCAATAGATATCTCCATTTCATTCTGCACAATATAAATTCTTCCCTCATCAGGAATTCTATTTAACAAAATATTACATCCTATCCATCCGGCTCGTCTTGCTGTATCCGCCAAAGGGGTTCTTTTTTCTATTATATCAGGCGAAAAAATATTTAGGTACCATAACAAAATTTTCTACTTGCAAATTCATTTTACTATATTGCATAAAGAAAAAATTGAGATTGTTAATTGAAGTAATCCTCTCAATCATCGTATTATATGCTCCATCATTAATCTTATTACTAATAGAGCCCCCTTTACTTTTTAACTCATATTCTTCCATACTAGATGGGCAAAAGAAATCTGCAACCGGTCTGTTATTTTCAAAATGAGAGATATATTTATTCCCACAATATGGACAAAACATATTACTATCCACCCAATCTTCTGTTATAACTCTTATTCGTTGAGCATTGTTCGAATAATTTTCTGCTTTTCTTCCATCCATCTGTAATTTCAATGTTATGACTCCAATACTGTTTGATATACAACACCTTTAAATCTATTCTTAATTTTTTCTATATTTTCTTTCAATATTTCTATCAGAATACAACTTCTCTTTTTATTCAAAGCTGCAACACCTACAGCTCCACTTCCTGCAAATGAATCTAATACTATTTCTCCCTGATATGTTACATATTCCAGAATTTCTTCACAAAGTTCAACCGGTAATTCGCTCTGATGTATTTTATTCTTTTTTGAAACCGGCTGAATGTCAAACATTGTAGGTAACATGCCATTGCTCCCACTCATATAATGTATTTGAGCTGTACTATCAGATTTTTTCTTGTCAATTCTCATACTTCTGGCTTTTCCTTTAGAAAAAAACATTATATCTTGAGTATTCTTCGCTTTTCTGCCTGTATTACTTACAAAAGTCCCTTTCTTCCATGTTACCTTAGAATAATATAAAAATCCAGCTTCCTTTGCATAATTTTTAATCTGATAGAGATATTCATAATTATTTTCATTCTCTGCCGGAAGTACTTCCACAAGAAAACATCCTTCCTTCAATACTCTGGCTTTTTCCTTGAAATCATTCAAAGTATACCTAAAACAATCATATTCTGCAAAGTCCCTCGTACCACCTTTGTTTGATTTTCTATCTAACCAAGGGTGGTCTGTTAATATGCAATCAATACTATTATCCTTCAGCATTGACAGGTCTCTGCCATTACCTTCAATTAACAAACACTGTTCCTCTTCACAGTTAATTGTACGATATACACCTTTTGCTACTCTTTCAAATTTGACACCTATTTTCTCATAAATACGTGCTCTGACAGTTTCCTGCGGCTTTTCCGTATTTTGTTGATATGCCTCCTGTAAAGTAAAATTTTCTCTATTTTTAAAACAATTAAATATTTTTTCTACTAATGTCATTTTGTACTTTCTCCTTTCATATTAAGTCATAATCCTAACACATAAGGATGTACAATTAAAAGGACTTTGTCATTCTTGGCGTCGTATTTATTATTTTTGTTATAAAAAAAACACCCCAAACCAAAGTCTGGGGTGTGAATACACATTTGTCTGAAATTATCTCTTTGAGAACTGTGGTGCTCTACG
>CAKSIH010000039.1 GCA_934462705.1 uncultured Eubacteriales bacterium
TAGTAGGCACATCGGCATTGTCAGTAACCATACTTCTAATCTCGTTATCGTTTCTGTTTTCAAAGCAGTCAAGCAGTGTTAGCAACTTCTCATCGGTAAATTTAGTATCAATAAGATGCTGCAGTCGTTGATAACGATTATCTTCTAATGCCTCATGTGCTGCTTCTATTGTACTTACATTCAACCCAAGTTCTTCATTGATACCATTTATAATCGTATCGTCACTAACAACAAGGCAATCAGCAATTTCCTCAATACTACAATTTTTATAGAGCAATTCCGAAGCAACAAAAGCCTCTGAATACAATTGTTCCATAACAGATTTAAAGAAATATTGTGGAACAATGTCTAGCTTAACTGTATTATCTTCAAAAAGTACAATATCCGTAGTTTTTATGTAACGGCGGTTTAAGTCAAGATAATCGGAAAGCGTAGCCTTAGCCTTAAACAAATGCATTATCTTGAAAAAAGCTTTTTTAAACTCGATTTCATCGCTAATACCGCTAAATATTGTATTATTCAAATGTTCTGCCGGGAATTTGTTGATTGCGGTTTCCGATGTGGTGTCAAACAAGTAACTACGCCACCATTTCCCAATTTTTATATCTTTAGTTGCGGAATAAACCGATGATAAGCAATCAATATCATCTTTGACAAAGACATTGTATAACGCATTGTACAAGTTATAATATGGCTTATCGTATTGACGGCTTTTTCGATTCAATCCCACTTCACATATCAATTCTTCTGTCACATCATTTTCAAGCAAGTATTCCAATGCTACTATATAATTCGTCATATTCATCAATCTATTCACTATAATTTCATCTATAGTAGTACGATTCATTCGTAGCATTGAAATGCCTGCTTTGATTTCAATAGTTTCTTTTTCACCAATACAAAGAGGCAATAAATATGTATACTCATCAAGCGTCAAATAATCAATTTTGCTTAATAAATAAAGCAATACTAAAAACGGTCTTACAGTTTGTCCCTCTACAGCATATGAGGTTTTCAGCAGTTGCTTTAAGTAAATAAAACTATCCTTTGGGATTTGAAATTGGTTGTCTGATGAAAAATCGTTTTCGGAGCTGATTTGCAATAATGCTCTACCGGCATCGCTTAATTTTCTGTTTTCATCAATCAACCCGATATCTACCAAACCGGATGTTTTCTCTCGTGCATCTTTCGGCTTGTTTCCGGCATTTCCTTCTACAAATCCTTTTTCTTTCATAAAGTCATAATACTTTGATTGCAAAACATTATTGCCCGTCCACGCTTCATTTTGAACATCCGGGCGAAGCCAAAACTCATTCAACAATCCCAATTGTTCTTCAATGGTTTTATTGAAATTTTTTGTTCTGAAGCTCGTTGTACCTAAACTCCAACAAAAACTTTTATATGGTATCTTTGTAGCCATCTCGCCCCTCCTCAATAGTTAATTATCAAAACTTCCTCACTATTTGATGTCTTGTCCTTTGTTTGATAATTTGAATTTGAATAACTGTAATTTAAACTTACAGCTCTATATTTATCTTTATTTTTATCCAGCCACTCAATCAAAATTGTATTCTCTTTTCCCTTGCTTCGCAGAACATTTGATAATGCAAATCGCAAGCCTTTTTCGTTCAAGCTATCCAAAAACCGCAAAAGATCTTTTTCATCTGTTTCAGACCAACCGCCTTGTTCATTATATGTGGCACAGGTTATCAAATACGGCGGATCGACATATACAAAGTCATTGTTTCCGAGCGTATCAATATCAAATTCACGGAAATCAAGACAAGTAAATTTGCAGTTCTGCTCTTTGATTTTATCTATAAAATCTGATAACTTTTGCTGCATCTTTTTATTAAAGTCACGCTTGCCAACAGGAAGATTAAACTCACCATTGCTATTAAATCTAATCTGATTATTGAAAGCATAAACTATAATTACATACAACATTACATAATAGTAATAATCGTAGTTGCCTTTTTTCTTTTTTTCATTAAAATCAGCTCGCAACTTAAGGAAATTTTCTTTATTATAGCTTCCTAATCCTTTGCTGCTATCACATTTATAGTAATCATATCCTTTATCGCTCACGAGAGATAAGCCGTATGTGTTGATTATTTCATATATCCACTCAAAAACGGATTGTTTATCTAAATTTTTAAAAGTGTTATACAGATACAACAGATTTTTATCTAAGTCATTATATATAACGCTTTCGCAGTCTATATTTATTCCAACATTACAACCACCACAGAATAAATCAACAAAAGTATTTATATTTTTGGGAAATAAAGGCAGTATTTGTGGCAACAATTTGAATTTACCGCCCGTATAATTCAATGGTGATTGTATCATTATTTTTGCTCCTTAATTCGTCACTGTACATAAGAAAAGGCGTTCTTCATTTTCTGATATAGCCGATTTACCTGTTGTAAACGGCTTATAGCTTTCAGAAAACACCTTTACTGTGCCTTTATTCTCTAAAATACGCATAATATCTTCATCAGATATTTTTGCATTAGAACGATCATTACCTTTTTCAGCCATATTGTTATATGAAAGCAATATATATTTAGAGGTAATATTTCTCACAAGGTTTTCAAACGCTTCTGCTGCGCTCTTGGTACAG
>CAKSIH010000040.1 GCA_934462705.1 uncultured Eubacteriales bacterium
AGTCATTGGCACATTGAAATTAACTGCTGATGAAAATACATCTGTTGGAAAACTGACAGGAACAATCGCAGAAGAACAATATGGATTATCTGATGTTGGAAAAACTTATAAATACAGCATTCAGGAACTTAATCCGGATAAAAAGATGAACGGTGTGACGGTATCTGACCAGAGATACATTATCTATGTAGAAGTTACCGATAATAATGATGGAACACTGAAAACAGATGCTGAATGGAGAAGAGAGGTCAACGGTGAAATTCAAAATATTACTTTTGATGATCCAGATGAAGCTATAACAGAATTTCAGAATGTCTATGAAGCTGATGGAACTGCACAGATAGTGGCACAGAAGACACTCAGTCCTTTGAAATTGGCAGACAATAATAATCAGTTCAGTTTTACTCTGACAAGAGTCGACAACACTGGTAAAGCACTGACAGGCAAAGATGAATATGAAGAAACCATATTTAATCATGGCTCAGACATCATATTTACACCACTGTCTTATAACCAGGATGATGTAGGAAAAGATTTTTACTACACAGTAAAAGAGAACAAGGGCACAGAGGAAGGATATACTTACAGCGAGGATGTATATAATGTTCATGTAACTGTAGGTATAGATAAGCAGGATAGCCATAAACTGATAACTACAAAAGTAATTACAGATGCAAGCGGAGCAACACAGGATGCAATTGTATTTGCGAATACTTATAAATCAACTACTTCTGTTACATTCCAAGGCAAGAAGGAAATTGTAGACAGTACAGGCAAAGCTCTTGAAAATATTACTCTTGAGGCGGGAGCGTTTACATTTACTGTAACAGAAAATGGAACGACAGTTGCGACAGGAAAAAATGAGGCAGATGGAACCATTACCTTTACGCCGATTGAATATGAATATAGTAAGGACAGTAATCCTCTTGGTGAACATACTTACATTATTACAGAAGATCAGCCGGCAACAGGTGATAAGTACATTTATGACCATAGTTCCCGTACAGTAGTTGTTAATGTTACAGATGATGGAGCTGGAAATCTTTCAGCGGCTGTTGTAACTGATAAATCAGATGCAATGAGCAGTGATGAGAAGTGTTTTAAGAATGAAGTAATCAGTCTTAAGTTCAGAAAAACTGATCTTACAAAGAAAGATGAAGAGAGTACAAAGAACCTGAAAGATGCGACATTAAGACTTTCTGAGTATGATACAGCAGCTAAGCAACCTGGCACTACGATTGCAGAATGGACGACTACAGATACAGACTATACAGTCAGTGATGGGCTGGTTGCAGGAAATACTTATATTCTGGAAGAAATTGCGGTTCCAACAGGATATACAACAGCAGATCCAATTATTTTTACAATTAAAAACGATGAAACCCGTAGTATTGAAATTTTGAGTGAAAGTGGACAGTTAGATACAACAGGTAAAATTGTTATCATGTCTGATGCGAAAACAGGTGTCACTGTACTGAAAGTCGATAATGACGGAAAAGGTGTAAGTGGTGCTGAACTTGCAATCTTAGACGGAGAGACAGTTGTAGAACAATGGATTTCAGATGGTCAGGCAAAATATATTGAAGGACTTGCAGTTGGTAAGGAATATATTTTGAGAGAATTATCTGCACCGGAAGGTTATCGAAAAGCAGCTGATGTCAAATTTACTGTAGAAGATGGCAAGAATACTTCTGTTAAGATGGTTGACAGTCAGACAACAGCAAGCATTCTGAAAGTAGATGAAGAAGGAAATGTGTTAAGTGGAGTAATTCTGGAGGTCAGAGACAAAGATTCAAATACATTGATTGACCGTTGGGAAACCGACGGGAAGGCACATACAATAAGTGGATTGACAGAAGGTGTGACTTATATACTTTCTGAGATTAGTGCACCAGCCGGATATACACTTGCAAAACCACAGGAATTTACTTTGAGCACAACTGATTCGGTTACAGAAATTAAAATAGAAAATAAACAAAACGCTGTAACAATCAGTAAGAAAGCACTCACTGGAACAGACTCCATTGGTGGAGCAGTTCTGAGAGTTCTGGATGCAACAGGTAAGGAAGTAGTTCCGAAGTGGACGACTGAAGCTGGTAAAGATAAGATTGTAACAGGTGTACTGAAACCGAATGTTACTTATACACTGGAGGAAGTATCAGCACCGAGCGGATATGCAAAAGCAGATAATATTACATTTGCTGTAGATGAAAGTGGGGTACTTTATGTAAATCATGAAAAAGCAACAAGTGTAGTAATGCGTGATGCGAAGCTCAGACTGTGTGTCAGCAAGACAGATATTACAGGAAAAGCAGAGCTTCCGGGAGCAGTTCTTCAGATTATTGAGAAGGATAGCAAGAAAGTAGTAGATGAGTGGACAACAACAAGCAC
>CAKSIH010000041.1 GCA_934462705.1 uncultured Eubacteriales bacterium
GCAGGTACTCACAAGCCCTGTAAACATTGGAATGATACCGTATAAGGGGAATATCTATCAGGGATTGCATGAACCTATATTTAATAAGGAAGTGTTTGAAAAAGCCCAACAATTCAGAGCAATAAGGAAAAACAAAAGGGCAAGTTGCCATAACATTCAAACTAACTTATTGACAGGTTTATGCTATTGTGGAATTTGTGGATGCGCTATGAGATATCAGAAGTGGACGCATGGAAAGCATAAGATTTACTGTTGTTCCAGGAATAAGGACTTGCATTATCTTCCTAACCACAATCCAAACTGTAATAATACATTGGAATGGGCTTCGGATATTGAAAAAGCTGTAGAGGACGAAATACTTTTAATATCTGCTAATATATCAGAATATAAGCCAAGAGTGAAAGAGTCTAAGTTGGAAATATTGCAAGGGCAACTAGAAAAAGAGCAGACTAAGCGTAAAAGGTTATATAACCTGTATGCAGAGGGTAATGATGATGTTATCAGCATGATTAAAGAAATTGAGAAAGTAATAGAAGATATCCGTGAACAGATCAAGGAAGAATCTGCAATAGAAACAAATAAAACCAGACAAAATGTATTTAAGAACATAAAAAATCTTGCCGACATTTGGGAAGATATCGACAAGAAACAAAAAAATATGTTACTAAAAAGTATAATTGAAAAAATCGTAATTAGCAATGGAAATATTGAGATAAAATTGAAAGATTTTTAGCACTACTATAATGCTATCCAATGGTATATATTTACTGCTAATATAGGTATATTAATTTAGCAGTAAAATAGTACCATACCCATGGCATGGGGTTAGTGCTAATGCGCATATTTACTACACTTTAGAGTCACTATAATGGCATTTATTTGTCACTTATAGTGGCTTTTTTTATTTTATGCTTATTAAAAAGGGAGGAATAACCCATGAATATTGAAACGGACGAAATCATAGAAAAGTTATGCGCTAGGGAAGATGTACAGGCGATACCGACAATCTATCAAGTAGCCATGACACATGCGATACAGGAAGTATTAAAAGATGTTAATGAGAATATGCAATCAGCAGGAACAGATTACCAAGTACCTATCTTATGATGATACGAACATATTATATGAGACAGAAAAGCTGAAAAAGGAGAACCAATATGCAACCGTATGTGAATCCATATTACCTACAGCAACAGCAAGTACCGAACTATCAACAGTATTATAGCCAGTACGCGCAACAGAATAGAATGCCGGAACAGCAGAATTTTAATCAAAATATAGGAATACAGGCAGTTCCTTACCAACAAAATCAAGGTATCGCAGGGAAAATGATTGCGGAACTTAGTCAAATAACAGCAAATGATGTACCTATGGATGGTAGTGTTGCATTCTTCCCAAAGCAGGACTTGTCAGAAGTGTACGCCAAGAGCTGGAATGCAGACGGTACAATACGCACAGTTACTTATAAGCCTGTTTTGGACAATGAGCCTAAGACAGCATCCGAACCAGAAAAAATTAAGTGTGACCTATCGGAAGAATCCGCACAGAATATTATGAGCAAGTTTGATGAAATATCTGACAGGCTAGGGCAGTTAGAAAAATCTTTGCAATCACAGAGAAAAACTTCACAATCGCAAAGAAAGGATGAGTAAGTATGTTTAATCCAATGCAGTTAATGCAGATGATGAAAAGTGGAAACCCACAGCAGATGGTACAACAGCTTATGGGGAACAGCCAGTTAATGCAGAATCCAATGGCTAGGAATGCTATGCAGATGGCGCAGAACGGAGATGCCAAGGGCATTGAGCAGATGGCTAGGAATCTGTGCAGAGAAAAAGGATTGAACCCTGATGAAGCAATGAACCAGATTAAAAATCAGTTTCATTTATAAAAGCTAATTCTTGCAAGATTAGAAATAAATTTTATGGAGGTAAAAAGTATGTTTTCAAACAATTGTGCATCAGTTCCATTAGTAGCGAATATTGACGGAAACGGAAATAACAACGGATGGGGCGCAGAAGGTTCATGGTTATGGTTCATTATCGTTATCTTTGCTATCTTCGGATGGTGTGGATTCGGTAACGGATTCGGAGGAAACGGAATGAATGGCGGTGTCGGAAGTGAAATTCAGCGTGGATTCGATAATCAGGCGGTTGTGTCAAAGCTTGATAGCATTACAAACGGACTTTGTGACGGATTCTATGCAGTACAAAACGGCATGAATGGCATCAACACAAACATTTTGCAGACCGGATTCGGCATTCAGCAGGCTATCAATGCTGATACAGTTGCTAATATGCAGAATACAAATGCTTTGCAGGCACAGCTTGCTAACT
>CAKSIH010000042.1 GCA_934462705.1 uncultured Eubacteriales bacterium
CTTCTCCACAAGAGATTTCTAACCTTCGTGCATCAACATAATCTTTCCATATTCTTTCTTCCGGAAAGTGTATTGATGTTTGTATGCTACGCCAGGTTTTACCCATAGAATTATTAAACACGTCTAATCGCCCGAACCAAGCTTCATCCACAAGATTATTTTGCTCATTACACACCCAAGAAGGTGTAAATACTTCCGCTTTATCTCTGGTTCTTTTACATCTCTCTTCTTCTGATTTCAATATTCTAGGCTGAATTACAGAAGTAAAGGCACCTGTAATTAATTTCGGTTTTATTTCTTGATCTGTTCGGTATTCTGGTCCATATGAAATATAATTGTCGCTGCCCCATCTAATATTTTTTTTTGTTGTTTTATCGGATAATAGTATTTTTAACAAATCCGGACTAATATCTTGAATATTTTGTTCAACTACATCTATATCCATTAAGTAACTTCCTTTTCATTATTTGTGCAAATAACATACTACTATTCAAAGTCAGCATATGTAAAACTTCTTATTTTTATATTCTGAAATAATACATTATTTTCATCTATATCTACAGTATACCACGAAGAAATAAAACCGTCATTCATTATCATATCTCTATGTTGGCGAAAATACGCATAAAACTACATTTAACATAAAATTATTTATATCTTGACTTTATCCGCTTATCAACACACATCACAATTACTTCTTGGGATAGATCATAGGAATATTGATAAACGATGGAACGTTATTACAATACTCTCAAGAATGAACTGATTAATCATCATTACTATCATTCTGAGAAAGAATTATATACATCCATTGAAGAATTTGCGTACGTTCATTCAATCACGAACGACCGCATTCTTATAACAATTATAAAACGCCTTTTGAGACACGCTACGGGGTATAAACCCTGCAGCAATAAAAATTAGGTCAAAGTATTACAAAAAAGCTTGACCCCAACAACATATAATCCAATTGAAGTTTTCTTTAGATACTGATAATATAGAAGATATAAAAGCGAACCAAATATTTTATACTACGTCGTAGTTTTCATCTTCCAAAAATAAGAGGAGGTAACCAATGAAAAAACTAATTTTTTGTAATCTGGATTTATTGAAGTCAAATCTTGATCCTGCAGATTACCAAGACTTGGATTTATCCGATTTTAATTTTGAGCGTATGAGGAAAAAACGTGACAAATTTATGGAAAAGTTCAAACAACTTTCAGAAGATACGGATAATACCATCTATTTCTATAGCAGAAAGACTGATGTTTTAACTAATTATGAAAAAGCATTTCGTGAACATGGATATACTAATTTCCACTTTCGTGATAGAAGTGCTTTAAAAGATTTTGTATCGTTAAACAAAAATAGAAATAATTATTTTGTATTTATCGGCGGAAAAAATACGGATTTCCAATTAGCAGTTAATACACGTTCACTCTACATTGTTCCGACTTGGTTACCGTTAGAAGATAAGCCACAAAAATACGGCGTACATGTAGATACTGTAAAACAATTATATAAATTCATTCTTACACTGAATAATCAAAACGTATGGTACTCCAAACTTACTATAGATGATAAAACAACTTGCTATTCTCTCATGGATGCAAGGTATGGTTACTATGCTAAAACACCTGAAGAAAAGGAAATGATGCAGCACTTTCAAGAATTATTGAAAGAAGGTAAAAGCAGGAATTACTATAAAATTCTTTTATATCACTTCTTAGCAGGTATGACAAATTCAACAGAATTTGATGACATTGAATTATTCGGCATGGTTCCGTCTTCAAATTGCGAAGTTAATGAAGATTTATATTCTTTTATGACTTCAATAAGGTGTTTAAAAGGAAAACGCCTTCCTAAAAATTATGCTGTAACGGTACCAAGAAGAGAAACCAATTTGTTAATTCGGCATACAGTCAAGAATCAGGCACACATCAATCGAACTTCTCAACAACGTGCAATGTTAGGTGGAAATGATGAATTTGTTACTCTTTGTATTAATCCCGATTACCAAAAGAGGATTGATAAATTAAGAGACGAAGGCCGATTCAATGTATGCATATTTGATGATTATATGACACATGGAAACACCTTTAATTCTGTTAGATGTTTATTAGAATCTCTAGGAGCAAACAAAATTATTTTTATTTCCATGGGTGTGTTTAAAAGACCATTCCAAAAAAAAGAATATAACATTACTGGCTCAGTATATGGAAAGAATTATTCTTACCAACTAACAGGAAGTTCTACTTTAGTTGATTTTAGAGTAAATGATAA
>CAKSIH010000043.1 GCA_934462705.1 uncultured Eubacteriales bacterium
GGAAGTGTTCAGGCAGGAAGCCTTTCACAAGAATATAAAAAGAGTGTGACAGATGCGATAAATAGCTCAGCAAACGAAGTTACCCAAGCGTTTCAAGTGGCAGACGGACAGGTATTAAGCACTGTAAACAATACACTTTCAAACTATTCAACAACAACGCAGATGAACAGCGCCATTACCCAGTCTGCTAATAAAATTAGCAGTGATGTTTCTGCAACATATTTAAGCAAAACATCAGCTTCTAACACATATGCAACTAAAACATCTTTGACTCAGACAGCAGACGAAATTAATTCCGAAGTTTCAAAGAAAGTAAATAATTCAGACTTTGGTACAAAAATCACGCAAAATGCCTACAGCGTGAGAGTTGCATGGAATAACAACAGTAATTATATTCAGTTGGAAGCAGGGAAACTTGCAATTTATAACGGTTCTGTTTCAACCAGCCAAAAGCGCGCTGTATTTGATGAAAGCGGCAATCATTTTTATCGAAACAGCTATTATGTTGGAAAAATCGGTACCAACCAGATAAAAGATGACAATTCCAAAAAGGGGTTAAATTTTGACCTTGAATATCAAGGTTCATACATGACGTGGGCGGCGAAGCAAAGTTCAACCTCAGATACATACACTATGAAGTGGACATATGTGCAAAGTGGGAAAGGTTGGAGCAATTATACAGAGAATACTCTGCATGCCGGTTGCGACATTGACATGCACTATTGGACGCTCAAAAATGTAAACTTTGAAGGCGGCGGAATTAATGGAACGCTTAACATGGTCCAACCATTGAGTGTAAACAGTGATGGAACTTTAAGCCAATGGTCGAACGGGTGCAGTTTACAGTTTAAAAATGGGATTTTAGTCAGCGGCAAATGGTATAACTGATTAGCCTATGAAAAAGGAGAAAAATTTTATGCCAATATATGTTACACCAGAGGACGCAAAGCATGAGGTGAAAACAAATATACAAAGTGACGTACAAACTGCCAAAAAATCGGAAACATACACGAAAGAAGAGGTGCTAAAAATGCTAGAAGCGATTCAAAAGGAGGATAAATAGCCATGGAATTGCCAATATCCTTGAAAATAGCAAACACAAAAGGAAAAATATTAAGTACGGTAAATATGGCAAGTGTTGAATACAATCTTCCTGCATTTATCTTAGAGGGAATATTGTCAGATGTAATGCTGGAAATCAGTTCACAGGCAAAAATTGAAATGTTGAATGATATTAATAGAATTACGGAAAATAAGGAAGAAAATTCTAAGGAGGAGTGAATTTGACCACCGCTAGAGTAAAGCTAGACACATGGCATAAAAACTGTGTTGTAGTGAGCGCAAGTCAAGGTGAAGTAAATGCTAGATTTTTAGAAATAACGTTAGTAGACGGTGGTGAACCTCTTAATTTAGAAGGCACCACCGTTTTAATTTACGCTGAAAAACCTGATAAAAACGTGATTTTTAACAACTGCAAAATTGAAAATGCAGAAAAGGGAATTGTTTCGGTTGGATTGACATCTCAGATGTCAGTTTTGAGTGGAAAGTTAGATTGTGAAATTCACATAATTAATCGAGAGAAAAGCACATTAAAAATTTTAGGGCTTCAAATAAGAGTTATGCCTTGTGCTAATTCAGACAGCGCAGTCGAAAGCACATCTGAATTCACAGTTTTATCTGATGCCATTGAACAGACTCTTGAAATTATGGACCAGTATTCAGAAGAGAATATCATGGGCAAAATTAAGTCCATGGATGGTGAAGGAAGTGGATTAGACGCTGATTTGTTAGATGGCAAACATGGAAGCGAATATGCAACAAAGGCACAAGGAACTAAGGCAGACTCGGCGATTCAAGGTGTTCAAGGCAACGGAACGACAATCACGCCGAACGCTAATAAAGTTGTTAATGTAACGCCTTCCAACATTGGGGCTGTGCCGAATACAAGAAAAGTAAACAACAAAGCATTATCAGCAGATATTACTCTCACACCAAGCGATATAGGCGCAGCGGCTTCCAGCCATGGAAACCATGTTCCAACAATGCAAACGGCCGATAACAAAGTTTTTCTAAGAAACGATAACTCATGGCAGACTGTAACTCCTGCAAACATTGGAGCTGTGCCAACTACAAGAAAAGTAAACAACAAAGCATTGTCAGCAGATATTACCCTGTCTTATTCAGACGTTGGAGCCGCAAATGAACAGCACAATCATTCTGCAGATGAAATAAGTTCCGGAACTCT
>CAKSIH010000044.1 GCA_934462705.1 uncultured Eubacteriales bacterium
AAAGTCAGATCTCAATAAAAGTTTTGTGATCTGACTTTTTCTTTGTATATAATTTGATTTTGTAAATATTGAAATTCTAACCTCTGACACTTCATATTCAGGTAAGTTATCAGCAAAATAATCCAAATCATCATTCATAGGCGTTAAAACAAGATATTCATCCGGTGGGGTATCACTGAAAACGCCTGTTTCTATTGGAATACCTAACGAAGATAATACATCTTTTAATTCAGATAAAATATTCATATATTATCTATCTCACTTTCGAGCTTTGCTTTCATAGCATCAACACACGCTTTTCTAGATTTTCTCTTAGCGGGTTTTAAGAAAGGCTTCGGATTTTGACCTGATTTCCCATACTCGATTACGTTAGCAATCATCGCATTAGTTATTGTGTAATAGCTTCTTTTTTTCTTCGCAGCATATTGATTACGTCTAGGTTCATTAAATCCCACCTTAACATTATGAACAACTTTATTATCGATATCTGCTGGAGATGTACCAAGTGAGGAAATTAATTCGCCGGTAGAACGTTTCTCAAATTTTAGGTCCTTTCCAATAACAGCCTTAAGATTAGATTGTACATTTTTAAGAACTACATCTCCTCCAACTTTTAAAGTCTTCTCCACAATCTCGTCAGTTTTATTACCTAGCCTTGAAACTTTCAAAAGAAACTCCTCTGGCAGTTTTATACTTACCCTAGCCACTTGGTTTTACCTCCTTCACAAGAACCTCAACGTACATATTTCTTCCTTTGATATTTTCAACCGATACTATGTTATATCTGCCCGTACTACATACTATAACCATTTTAGTTGTAATATCTAAATTCGGTATTTTTCTAAATCTAAATAACGCGGTTGCTTCTGAAAATGAAGCCATATTTGCCCACAACCGGTTGCCGTGCCTATCTTCTCTATATGCACGAACACTTGCTAAAATCGTGTCACGCTTTATAGAAAACCCTTCTGAGTCTGTAGTAATAGAAGGTAAAATTATATCTATAAATTCATTCATCTTACCTAAACCCATTTTAAACACTCCAATTTTTATCAAGTCTAAGCAGCAAATTTACCGTATCCCAAATTTGATTTGCTGCATTTACATTATCAGAAAAGAATCCCCCTGTACTGCCATCGCGACTTTCATAAAAGTGCGATGAGAGCATGATGACAGCTTGTTCGGTAGTAGGGGGCATGGGGTTTTCTGAATAATATCATATATTTCTTTTTTGATAACTCTCCGCATAGCAAACAGCCGCATTAATATAATTTTTAAGCAGTTTATCATCTTCATTATGAGTAATTATTAAATTTGCCCGTACCTTCTCAAGCAAGTCATCCATGCAAATCATCTCCTTAATCTATTCAGTCCTGTTTCATCAGCCCTGCATCTTTTAGTTTGGAAAGCAAACCATTAAAATCCGATGTTAAATCATCAACTGTTGTAGCCGCGCTGTCTGCTTGATTTTCAGCAATAGGTAATCCCGATATTACTGTTCCTTTTTTGATTTCTAAGGTGCCGCCTATAACTGTTTTTTCTCCATCCTGTTCAGTATAATTTTTTGTGGTATACGACATTGAAGCTCCTCCTTAAGATGCTTTTTGTTTCAGATATTTAACAGCTTCAGGGAGTATCAATTTCCCATCAACTCTCTGAGTTGCTACAAATCCTACCTGTCCAGTTACTGCATAAAGTTCGTTTAAACGTTTGAAACTTCTGCCTTGACGATCCGCAATCCAGTAATATTTAAAATCACCAAATGCTATAGTCTTATTTCCTGCTGCTATCTCCGGCATATATGTAGATGTTAAAACAGGACAGTTAAGAATAGTATCTGGAGTTCCTGCTGTCATGGAAGGCTGCCATATATAGTTTCCATTTCCGTCTTTCAGTTTGCGTATGGCTTTAACCGTTGAATCATTCATAATAAATGTAGCATTTTTACGATATGGTGATTTAAGCGAATAAAACAAATCCATAATATCATCAAAGCTAATAGAAGTAACCCCAGACGTTGTTTTTCCAAGTTCACCGCCTCCTGTTGCTGACAAAATACCTGTTGGTTTACTTGATCCATCTCCAATAATAAATGCTTCTTCCTCTTTATTTCCTATACGTCTTCCAAATTCCGTAGCGATATAACTTTCAAGGTCAAATACGCT
>CAKSIH010000045.1 GCA_934462705.1 uncultured Eubacteriales bacterium
TAATCCTCTTATTTGTCCTCTCATTTTTTCTGAAATTGAAAGTCCTGCTGCATCATCTCCAGCTCTGTTTATTCTTAGACCTGAGCTTAATTTTTCAATTGACTTTCCTTGGTTTGTGTTGTTAATTCCCATTTGTCTGTTTGCATTCATTGCATTTAAATTGTGATTAATAATCATTTGTATATTCCTCCCTGATTTTAAATTAATAGACTTCCCTGTCCTTCTATTTATATCGATATAATACACTATATCTTTATACCTTATTATTAAAATAAAAGGGGCTGTCGCATTTACAAGTGAAAATTTGTGAGCGATAGCTCCTTTTTTATCTTTTCAAGTAAAATTTATATTTATTTTTCTATAAAAAAATATGACCTACTAAAAATAGGCGCACTTAATAAGCCTCAATAAAATATCAAAAAATAGTTTATTAGGCTGATTTTTTTAACGGAAATAAGTGACTGCCAGTTCTACCAGACTGTATTTTATTATGTAGTTTATTCACATTAATTGATAATGCCAAAAGAATACTTTCAGCTAAAACATTACTTTTCCCACGACACATAAATCTTCTGAAGTTCATGTCTTGCTTTAGTTGTGCGAAGGAGCCTTCGGCTTGAATACTTCTATTCATCCTTAGTAAACATCCTTCTTCTGAAATAATTCTTTCTAAATCTGTTTTTCTTTGAGCATTAAACTTTTTTGAGACTTCAAATTTTTTAGTTCTTTCCTCAATAGGAGTTTTGTAATTATTACCTTTTATACAACTGCTTTTATGAGGACAATTATTACAATTGTCACAACCATAAATCGTTTTTGTACTTTCGCACCCTGTCTTAGATTTTTTTATTCTAGTATTTTTATCTACTAATTTTCTATTATTTTTGCATAAATAAAAATCTTATTCTTCGTTATAAATCATATTTTCAATTTTACCAATATCATTTTTAAATTTTCTTGTTTTAGATATTTAAAATTTAGTTTTTTTCCATACTTTTTAGAAATGGAATTAATGTAGTAGTATCCGTAGGTTGTGGACCACTAGTAACCCATACTATATACTCGGAATCCACTCCCTGTTGAATATTATAAGTAGGCTTAAGTTGGCCGTTTTTCATAGCATCTTATTTCATTCTCATAAATGTAGCATCATCATCAGTCTTTGAGTAACTATTTCTATTACCACAATTATATATTTTTTTATTATATTCATTGAACTTTGAAAGATATTCTTCAAGTTTTTATATAGATCTTTGCAACGGAGTTTTCCGTTTGCCACATCCGTGGACAAATTCTATTCCTTCTAATTTTTTTATTGCATATAGTTTTTTTCTCAATTTCTTAACATGATGCATCTTTACTTTGTTTTTATAAATTAATTTAATACCATAAAGTTTTTCACATTTATAAACTAAATCTGCTATTTTAGTTAATAGTTTTGAAAGATTTTTTGTAACTGCTCTCTTCCAAACAAAAGTATATTTATTAGCACAAGCCTCAATCTTCGTACCGTCAATAAATATAGCATCACCAGATATTTCACCAAGTTCATATAGAAAATTACTTGATTGTGCTAGGATTCCTTCAGCACATGGAGCAAAATGTAAAGTCCTAAATCTTGCTATAGTTGAATGATCTGGAACTGATAACCCTTCAAGAAGATACATAAAATTAATATCTCTATGGCATACTTTTTCAATGTCTCTAGCAGAATAAATTTTATTCATGTAAGCATATATCATGATTTTCAGCAACTTCTTTGGCGATACTTGATTTTCCTTAACTTTGGAATAAGTCATATATAAATCTGTTAAATCCATCTCCTCTACAAATTGACTTAGTAATCGCACTGAATCATTTTCTGGAATCATGACATCAATATCTAATGGAAATTTTAGTTGATAAAATTTCTGATTAATTGTATAATTACTGTGTAAAATATTATAATTGTTCATAAGAATATTTTACTATAAATTTCTAGCTCGTGGAGTTAGAAATTTATTTTTTTGCAAAAAAATGGCGTCGCACTAATTTTTTAGTGCGACAGCCCCTTTTATTTAACTATTGTAATAAACTTAATACACCTTGTGGCGCTGAATTAGCTTGTGCAAGCATTGATTGTGC
>CAKSIH010000046.1 GCA_934462705.1 uncultured Eubacteriales bacterium
TTTTCAAGATATTTTAGGGGAGGTTCCCCCTCAAACTGAAATATTTCTGTTTTTTGTTTTTCAGGCACCCTTTCACCTCCTTATTTTTAAGTTTTGGGGAGATATGTATATATAATCAAGTTAATATAGCTTACATCGAAACAATAAATTACTGCTCTTGTTCAGACAATAAATTTTCAGCAAGGTCTTTAATAGTTTCAATGGCGGTTGTTTCACCTAAGTTATATTGACTTAATTTTTCACCAATAACATAACAGCAGAAAGCAGGAACACTAATACTCATTTTTTTAGCACGAGAATTTATCTCATTAAACATATCTTCTGTAACTGTAAGCTTAATAGCTTTCTTCTTTTCTGACACAAAAATCACCTCCAATACAATTAGTATACATAATATTCTTAGCACCGTCAAGTACCTGTGGGTACCAATCCGCAAATTTTAATACTGTAAATAATGCTACGCACTTTTTTATAAATAAAAAAGCCACCTGTAACAGGTGGTTATTGACAGCATTAATTTCGTGTGCAAGGTCAATTCATTGCCGAGCAACTCAAAAACTAATAAATTAATTAAAGTCACTCGGCACAACATTATAGCACACGAAAGCATTTACTACATTGCAAAAAAACATAAAATTCTATTATTGCCTCACAATCTAAAAACTAATTTTTTATGCTAACTTTCGGTGGCAAGCACAGATTTTGTTCCCCCGTGTGGGTACAAATCGCTTGTAAGGGTATTATTTACCCTTAAACCCTTTAAAATCGTTTCACTCAATCTTTTTGAAAATTCCTTGGTCTTTCTCAAAAAGATAATTAATAATTCCGCTACCGTCTTTCATCGTAACAATAATTCTTCGCTTATCCCCCAGGTAGTAGTCCCAGCTGAATAGCTTATCATCATCAATCACAATTTTAATTCCATTTGCAAAATTAAGTTCCATATCCATATTTTCATTTTCCATAACTAATTAACCTCACTTTCTGTTGTGCTGCATATTCAGCCGAGCCTTCCGCCGGCGGGGTCCCCGGTGAAAACCCCGCCCCCCGCCGGGCAGTTACTAGGCATTTTAAGCAGACATTACCTCATTGCTTTTTAATTCTGTTAGTGTTATAATACCGCTGACGAATAATGTTTATCAAATCATCATCAGACCTAAGCGTTGCGGACTTACTCAATAAATAAGTTCGGTCAAAGGTAAGTGTTGCACCACTTACCTTATTTTCTGCCTGTTCAAGCGTGACAAACTCTTGAGCAGGTTTTTTAATGCCCTTAGAACACCTGTAAAGGTTGAACTTATTAGGATACAGGCATAGTCTAGCCCCTTTTAAAATACGCTTAGGAGCTCCATTCTCGCCCTCTATGACTTTAATTTTATATTTATTAATATTAATGTCGCCCAAACGCTCAGCATCAGACAAAGGCAAATCTCCAAGATAAGCTGTAAGATAAGCCCCAACATTATCTACATCATCAAGCTTTTTAATGCTAGTAAAATCATAACCGACACCATTCTGAAGCTTGTCCTTATATCCTTTAGGGCTCCAACATTGCCAAATAATATCGTTAGGGATATAAGGAGCTAGTCGGTCAAATATTAAAACAATGTGACTATGCCAAGCTCCACGACCTTGAGGCTCTGCAATTGCAATATACTCAAGGTTAAACTCATTATACTTATTTCTCAAGCGTTTCATAAAATGCTCAATATCCTTACTAAGCTTTTTAGAATTAGTCATATTTTCCCTGTAAGTCAGAGTAACAAATTTACAATTACAAGGATTAGTACAATTTGTGTTAAGCAAAGCTCTTAAATTTCTAAAAGTTCTTCTCAAACTTATATATCCATCATCAGCTCTATTTTCGTGATGTTCCATTGTCTTAATTTCACCAGTTGACAACAAAATGTATTCATCAGCATTTAAAACTTTAATTTTAGGTTCAAAATTAACACTAGCCATTTGTTGCATATGTAAAATATGCCCCTCATAGGACATTTTAACAGGCTTGTTTCTTGGGACTTCCAGTTTTTCAAGATATTTTAGGGGAGGTTCCCCCTCAAACTGAAATATTTCTGTTTTTTGTTTTTCAGGCACCCTTTCACC
>CAKSIH010000047.1 GCA_934462705.1 uncultured Eubacteriales bacterium
CATCTTACGCACCGCTGCGTGCGGAAGGTAGCGAAAGCGTGCCTGCGGTGGTCTGTGCATTCTGTGCAACGTCACTTATCGAAACCTAAATCTTGCCGCTGCATATCTCACCCAATAATTTCATCCGCCAGCTGCATATATGCTTCTGCTCCGGCAGACTTTGCATCATACTTATTAATCGGCATTCCATAACTCGGCGCTTCCGCTAATCTGATATTTCTCGGAATCAACGTCTGATAAACCTTCTGATGTAAGTTTGCCTTTACGTTTTCAACGACCTGCATTGAGAGGTTTGTGCGGGCATCGTACATCGTAAAGACAACTCCCTCCATTTCAAGATCAGGATTCAGTCTTTCCTTTACCAGATTCACAGTATGGATTAACTGGCTCAGTCCTTCGAGAGCATAATACTCACACTGGATCGGAACGAGTACACTGTCTGCCGTTGTCATGGAATTAATCGTCAACATATTTAAAGAAGGCGGACAGTCAATAATAATGAAATCGTAATCTTCCTTGATATAGTCAACTTCATTTTTCAATATGTATTCTTTTTTATCTACTCCGATCAATTCAATTTCTGCTGCTGCCAAATTCACATTCGATGGTAAAACAGATACATTCTCAACAACATCTTTAATAATGCAATCCTTAATAGAACACTCTCCTAAAATTAACTCATAAATTGTATTATCAAGATCATTCTTATCAATTCCAAATCCACTGGTTGTATTGCCCTGCGGATCAGTATCGATAACAAGAACCTTCTTTCCTTTTTCTGCAATACATGCAGATAGATTTATGGAGGTAGTAGTCTTTCCTACTCCACCCTTTTGATTTGCAATAGCAATAATTTTTCCCATAACTACATCCATTTCTGCGCACATTCTTTTCATATAATTAGTTTGTGCCAAGCGCGCGTAGACACAAATCTTGTGATTCAAAAAACTATTTTTTACTCGCTTTTCAATTATATCACTAAATAAGTGATATATCTACTTTTTTTATCTTACTTTGCAGGCAAAGTTTGTTACTGTTCACTCCGTTTACAGCAACACGCTTCGCGATGCACACAAAATGCATTTTCAATGCATTTTGGCGCCTGCAAGTCTCGCAAAATTGCATTTCATGCAATTTTGACTTCGCGGAATATGGACTGTGAACAGTAACCAAAGTTTACCTATATATTTGAACCACAATATCTAGTTTTCCCTTTATCCTCTGTATTTTCAATAACTAATGTTTCACGGTTATGTTTTTAGAATGTTTCACACTTTTCTTTAGACTCCTACTCACTATATCTTGGGGTAAATTGTTTCACGTGAAACATTATCTAGTATTCTCAAAAAGTAAAAATGAAGAATGTTTCACGTGAAACATTCTTCATTCACTATATTACTCTTACCACAATATGTTGGGTTAAAAAAGTTTAATGATATCATTCTTGATAGCAAAAACCGCCGCCTGCGTTCTATCAGACACCTCAATTTTCTTAAAAATATTTGATATATGATTCTTTACGGTTCGTTCACTAATATTTAAAAATGTAGCAATTTCCTTATTAAATTTTCCATTTGCAACCTGAATAAGTACTTCCAATTCCCTACCAGTTAATAAATCTATTTTATCTTTATCGACATCTCTGGCAACTAATCTATTATTTAATGCAGGAATTAATTTAGGTTGAATATAACTCTCACCGTTAATCACAGCGTTGATTGCCTTCTTTAATTCAGAAGATTCAGAGTCCTTTAATATGTATCCATCCACACCTATATCAACAGCCTTCAATAAATATTCAATTTCACCGTGAACAGTCAAAATAAGAACCTTAACATTAATATTCTTATTTTTGATTTCCTGTAATACTTCAATTCCATTTTTTTTCGGCATATTAATGTCCAGCAATAAAATCTGCGGATGTACTGTCTTCAACTTTTCAATACATTCTTCACCATCATTTGCTTCAGCTATTACTTCTATACTTCCATCAAACTCCAATAACTGACGTATTCCTTCCCTCATCAAAACATGATCATCTGCCAACATAACTTTTATGCTCATACAAATCCCTCACATTCT
>CAKSIH010000048.1 GCA_934462705.1 uncultured Eubacteriales bacterium
TCTACAGACTTCCCCATGTAATCCATAACTTGCGGCAATTCATTCGAATTTGAAACTGTATAGTCTGTAGTTTTCATACCCAATGTTTCTGCTGCTTTAGATGCCATTTCGCCTTGAATTTTAGAGTTGATTTCATTAGAGCAATATAAAACACCGACTTTTTGCGCGTTCGGCAAAAGTTTTTTTATTAATTTGATTTGCTTCTCTATTTGCACCATATCCGAGGTACCGGTTACATTAGCTCCAGGGTGTTCTTTTGAAGCTGCAAGACCACATGACTCTGGATCTGTAACTGCCGTTATTAATATTGGAATTTCTTTGGTTAAATTGGCAACAGCCTGTGCCGCTGGTGTTGATATCGCAAGTATTAAATCTTTTTTGCTGTTGCTATTTACAAAGCCATTTGCAATAGAATTGCAGATGCTCTGATCGCCTTGAGCATTTTTATAGTCTATTTTAATGTTTTCGCCGTCTTTATATCCAAACTCAGCAAGGCCATCAATAAAGCCGTGTCTAGCTTGATTAAGACAATCGTGCTCTATTATTTGAATTATGCCTATCTCTTTTTTGTCTTTATTAGGTTTGAGATTAGAACAAAATACCAATGAAAACAGGCACAAAACTACAACTACGATGGCTATATAATATTTCTTTATTTTCATTTTAAATTATCTCCCTTATAAAATTATTTGTTATTTATCTTTTAACTTTTTTAATGTAAAACTTCTAAATCGTTCGTCAAAGGAAATTTTCCTAAAATATATTGCTTGATTTTTGTAATACATACTTTTATTCCCCCTAAAAAATAAAAGAGCCAAAACTTAAAAAACACAATAAGTTTGGCTCTTTTTATATTTGAATATAAAAAGAGCTACAACAGACACAGCCGTGCCTGCCATAGCTCCTTCAGCTTGCAAGCACAGCTTATATAAAGTTATTAAATCGATAACTATTAAGTCCTAAAATATTAAGCATTATTATGCACTCTCCTAAATAAATTAATTTTATTATATCAAATATATTAATTTTTGTAAAGGAATTTTAAATATTTACTATTTCAATTCTATGTTAACAGAGCAAGGAAAATTTTACTGTTATGGCTACAGCGGGTGCATTAAAATACTAAAATTGCTTGAACGCGACCTTGACAACTTAAAACAGATCTAACAATTTACAAAAGCTTTACATCTGAAAGAGAGATATTATGGAAAAACGCTTTTTGTACATCAAGTGCAAACGGTGTAATAATTAAACGGACAAACAATGGAAATACAGAACTTTTATTTCAAAAACGAAATAATAGATGGGATTTGGCTGTTGATGGCCATGTTGAAAAAAATGAGTCTCTAACAGACGCCGTTGTATGGGAAGCAAAAGAGTAAATTGGGATTGATATTCCAATTTACTCTTTTGCGTTTTGCTTTTATACTAAATTTAAAGAAAACCCATATAACTTTTTTACTGTAGAAAACTTTGAAGGCACTCCGAGCATAAAAGAGCCTGAAAAATGCCAGAAACTGAAATGGTTTAGCGTAGATAATTTGCCAGAAACTATAATTGATGATGTAAGAACAACCATAAAAAGTTACTTGTCCGGAATGACCTTTGCAGAATTTGGCTGGTAGTTAAAACTACAATTTAATATTATCGCAATTAAAATACTCACTTTAATGCTATTTAATGTAAAAATTTTAGCAAATCTATTTTAGAGCCACTTTTTTTACAAAAAATAAAATGTTAAATTCCAAATCGACATTTAGGAACGCAGAAAAATACATAAAAATTGAAAATTCGGTGAGTACAACCGGTGCACTAAAATTCAAGAAATAATTACAATGTTTCACAAGAGCACTAAAGAGGCATAAAAAAATAAAAAGCATTCTGCCGAACTCGTTTTAAGAAAATAATAAAAAAGAGAGTGCGCGCCCTCGCGGCGAACCTTCACTGGTAAGTCTTACTTTCATTAAATTTCTAAAAAGTGACTACTTCCCTGCTTTTTGAGCTTAATATAAAAACATAAGCCTAGCATAAACGTTAGACCTTGAG
>CAKSIH010000049.1 GCA_934462705.1 uncultured Eubacteriales bacterium
TCTGTAATTTTTAAAGCTTTTGCTCTCATATCACCTATTTCAATACTCATTGATTGTTTAGCATTTGCTCCTACTTGCACATGTGCTTTTCCTTCACTTACCTCTTCATCTTTTGCAGAAATACCTTTCTGATCAACTACTACATTTTGTGATTTCCCATCTACAGAAACTCTTACAGTTTCCTTATCTTGTCCTACTTTTTGTGTTAATTTAAATTTACCGTTATCCTTTACTTCAAACTGATAATCAGTAAATTCAGCTTCTAATGCTGTTTTAAGAGCAGTTTTATTAGCATTACCACCTTCATTTTGCTTTATTGTATAACTTTTTCCATCAATTGTTATAACTTGACCATCTACAGTTTGTGCTCCAAGGTCTATTGAAAACTCTCCTTTTTGAGCAGTAACTGCTTCATTTACTACTTCTCCACCTACGCCACTCTTATTACCATTTAATAATTTTTGCGTATTAAATTCTGTGTTATTAGCAATTCTATCAACTTCTTCTGTTAATGCATCAATTTCCTTTTGAATTTCTTCTCTATCACTTGAAGTATTTGTATCATTTGATGCTTGTACTGCTAATTCTCTCATTCTTTGAAGAATGTTAGTAGTTTCATTTAATGCACCTTCAGCTGTTTGAATCATTGATATACCATCAGCAGCATTTCTCGAAGATTGCTCTAAACCTCTGATTTGTCCTCTCATTTTTTCTGATATTGCTAGACCTGCTGCATCATCTCCAGCTCTGTTAATTCTTAAACCTGAAGATAATTTCTCCATTGATTTACCAGCATTAGTGTTATTAACTCCCATATTTCTATGTGCATTTAACGCATTCATATTGTGATTAATAATCATTGTTGTTTTCCTCCTTGATTTATCTTAACATCCTTGTTTTTTAATTTTTATTTACATTTATATATTCGATAATTATTATGATTGCTTTATGTTTTTACATCTTCTTATTATATTTTTAATTTTATAACTATATCTAAAAAAGCGAAGAACAAATCTTCACTCTTAGATTATTAATATATTATCTTAATAATTGTAATACATTTTGTGGTTGTTGGTTAGCTTGACTAATCATAGCTTGTGCTGCTTGATTTAAAATATTATTCTTAGAATATTCCATCATTTCCTTAGCCATATCAACATCTCTTAATGTAGATTCTGCTGATGTTAAGTTTTCTGCAGTATTGTCTAAGTTAGAAATTGTATATTCTAATCTATTTTGTACTGCCCCTAAATTAGCTCTTTGAGATGATACAGAATTTAATGCTGCATCAAAAGCTTCAATAGCTGCATTAGCTTCTTCTGCACTTGCTACACTTAAGCTTTTTCCATCTTTATCTGTAATTTTTAAAGCTTTTGCTCTCATATCACCTATTTCAATACTCATTGATTGTTTAGCATTTGCTCCTACTTGTACATGTGCCTTACCTTCACTTACTTCTTCTGCTTTAGCTCCAACTCCTTTTTTTTCAACTTTAACACTTTGAGATTTACCATCTATTAAAATTTTTACTGTTTCTTTATCTTTACCTTCTTTTTGTGTTAATTTAATTTCACCATTATTCTTAACTTCAAAAGTATAATCATCAAATGTTGCATCTAATGAATTTTTAAGGTTAGTTATACCAGCATTACCTGCTTCATTTTGCTGTATTGTATAACTTTTTCCTTCAATTGTTATAACTTGATTTTGTTGTGTTTCCTTTCCAAGGTTTATTGAAAATATACCATTTTCAGCAGTAACTTCTGCATTTACTATTTCTCCACCTACTCCACTTTTATTACCATTTAATAATTTTTGAGTATTGAATTCTGTGTTGTTAGCAATTCTATCAACTTCTTCAGTTAATGCATCAATTTCCTTTTGGATTTCTTCTCTATCACTTGCAGTATTTGTATCATTTGATGCTTGTACTGCTAATTCTCTCATTCTTTGAAGAATATTTGTTGTTTCATTTAATGCTCCTTCTGCTGTTTGGATCATTGATATACCATCAGCAGCATTTCTTGAAGATTGCTCTAA
>CAKSIH010000050.1 GCA_934462705.1 uncultured Eubacteriales bacterium
TGAGTGTTCTTAAATGCAGATACTACATCATCACCACCGATTAGCTTATCACCATCGAACTGTAAACCCTTAGAAATTAGTTCATTGGTAATGTAGTTTTCGTAGATATCATCTTTAAGATTAAGACCCCTTACATACGCAGATACCTTTGTCTTGTGTTCAAAGGCTTTTCTATCTGCCTCGGATTGCTCATACTTAGTTTTATAATCCTCAACAGACTTTTTGATGTTATCAATATCCATATCTTTGTAACTTTGGATAGTCTTGTTAGCCTCTACAAGTTGAGTTTCTAAACTCTTGTACTTAGTTTCAAGTGCTGAATACTCCTCTATTGTGTAAGTTTTTGGAGTATTCTCTACAACAGTTTCTTTTTCTTCTGCCATTTAAATCTTCCTTTCTATATATTATAGTTACTAAAAAATCCTACAAAAGTAGGAAAATCGAATACAAGTCGCCATATTTTTTTCATATTTAAATCTCCTTTCTTTGCTGCCTAGTGCGATTTGCTATTTACTCCCTTTTCGCACAATAATGGGATTATTCCTTGCTTGGTAGGTTTCTTAGATATAAAAATAGCACCTTAGTGGTGCGAATTAACTTATTCAGTTTCTAAAAGCGTCATAGCTATGTTATCCATAACTCTGCAACTTTCAAGATAGTTTTCCTCAGTTGTGAACTTCTTTGTAGATAGTTCTTTTAACTTATTAAATAGAATGTTTTTAGTTTCGTCATAGTCAAACTCATCTAATTGGGAAGTATCTTCATTAGATTGCATTTGCTTTCCTAATCTGTTTTGAAACTCCTCATAGACAAGTTTTCTCATATTATTTTGAAAATCATTGTTTTCCATAGTTGAAAATCTCCTTTCAGGTATAAAAATAGCACCTATTCTTAGGTGCTTTGATTTTTAATTATATTAAACGTACGTCTTTATTATATTCTATTTCTTTAATCTGTTGGTATTTTTCAAAGGACTGAATAGCCTCCTTAGGTGCTTTATCTGTAAGATAAACATTTTCATTCTCGTCATAATCATACCAATTAGGATTCGTTTTCCAATAAAGATACTCATTTACATTGGCTAACACTACAAAACGCCCCCTTTTTTATTTTAAATGTTTTAATATTTCATTTATCACTAACTTACATAGGTCGCGAGGATTTTCACTATTAAAATATTCTGCCATAGCTTCTGATATAAATTCATTACCCATTTTCCTAGTATAAAAATTATTATGTGTGCTATTGAACAGTTGTTTTATTAACTTTTTAGGTGTAGTATCTATTATCAATCCCAATTAATGGAAGTTTCTTCATTGTCTTTAGTCATTAAATCCAAAGCATCATAATAATTAAGAATGTCGATAGGTGATTTTCCTTGGATTAAATTAACCATTACATTAACTTTATCATCAAAATGATTTAAGTTAGAATCATCTAAGAACTTTGCGACAAAATTATCATGTATGGAGCATTTTATTTTTAAAAAGAATAAAAGGAGCAGTTTTGCCTCTGTTTCATTCTGCTTATATTTGTCTAATATAGTTTCTCCAGTGTCTTTATCCAACTTTTCTAAACCTTTTTCAAACGCATCCATTTAATCACCTACTTTCTTTAACATATCATCAATTAAGCTATCAAGAGCTTCTACAAGTTTAGGTTTGTCTTGCTTTAAAAGTTCAACCAAATCAGGACGCATTATTTTCAATTGCCCATAATTCGCTATGATTTCACTTGCTTGATTATCAAAACTAGAATAATATTTCATGCCATGACCAAATTTTACTTTCTTTGAAGCATGATGTTTTCCTTGAGATAGAGCGTCATATATATCTTCTAAAGCATCAAAACAGCCACCACAAGCAGAACGAGAAACCTTATCTGCTTCAGCATAATATTCTTTTTCTAATCTTTTTTGTTCTTTTTTATCTCCAATAGCATTTTTGATTAAAGTGCTATATTTATTATAAA
>CAKSIH010000051.1 GCA_934462705.1 uncultured Eubacteriales bacterium
GTATGCTCTATGATAGTATGTATGGTGAATCTAGTGCTATGGTCTGCAAGAAACATGGTGTTTCACGTTACTATCTAAAGAAGTGTGAGGAAGAGTATTCTACTAGTTGGGTGTTAAGGAAGTATCAAGAGGCTATAGATATGGGTTTTGTAGAAGATTACATAATCTAGTGCTACTATAAAAGGAGTTGAAAACAGTGAAACTAGTTATTCAAAAAGAAGATGGTGTATATATTATCAATACAAAAAAATGTTCACACATAAATTTGTATTATAACTATAGCACTGATGATAGCAATCAGCATGTACATATGTACATATTTTTTAATAGTACTTTAGTTGAAATAGGTTCTTTTGACATGAAATTAGAGCAAAGCGAAATAGAAGAAGTATTGTATGGATTTTGCAACGGTATAGTTCTTAAGATTTTATCCAGTTTTGAAGAAGATGATTTTTTGAATTTAACAAAAGAATTTGAATATTTTGCTAAATGCCAATTTAAGAAAGAAGGTGAAAAAGATGTTAAATCTAATGAAAGCACAAGAAGATAAGATAGTTGCAGGATTGGAAGTTTTACTAAATATCTGCGTAAATGCGTTACACAAGATAACTCAAGGCATGGATATGAGAACTAAAAACTTAGTAATCAATTGCTTTATAGCTAACTTAGTGAACTCTATGGCAGATACTGGCGAACGTGGAGCGTTCTACGACTATGGCAATGGTAAAAAGTGAGGAGGTGGACATTATGGCATACTTGTGTATCAATGGCTTGGGTAAAGAGTGCGATGGCTGTATGTGTTGTCAAGAAGATTATACAGAACCTGAGTGGGATTATAGTAAATCTTTTAACGAAGAAGTCGACAAGCTTTGTGAGGCGATTAGCGACGATTTAAGAGCGTTAAAAGATTTGGTAGAAGAATATCAAAGTAAAGACTTAGACGAGCTTACAGAAGACATGAGAGCAGTTGAGAAATATCTAGGAGAAATGGAGAGTGCATTAAGTTGGATTTATTAAGAAAGTTAAACTGCACTCAAGGGGCTATTAATAACCTCTTGGAACGTGTGGAAGATGGCGAGTTCACTGCTGAGCAAGTGGCAGATACTATTGAGGCTCTAAACTGTACCATAGAGCAGAATTGCGATGATATTGCTGATGTAATAGCATCATTAACTGGTGAACAAGAGTATCTTCGTGAAGAAATGAGCAGACTTTCACTACGCTTTACAAAGCTTACGGACAAAAAAGTAAGACTTCAGGAAGGCTTGAAGTCTTACTTAAAGAGTAAAGGCATGAAGAAAGTACATACCAACAATTACGATTTTAGTGTGTGTAAGAACGGTGGTAAGCAATCTATTGAAATCACTGTTGACGTTCATGATATTCCTAAAGAATATTGCATCTTCCAGCCAAAGCCAAACACAGATATTATTCGCAAAACGTTAGAAAACGGTCAAGAACTAGAGTTTGCTCACTTCTGTGAGCGTGGTGAACATCTTAGAATTAAGTAAGGAGGTTACATATGAATATCTTTGAAAAACTACAGGATTGCCGTCTAAAGCTATCCAAAGCTGAACTAAAAAAGTCGGGAAAGAACGCTTACACTGGTGGAAGTTACTTCGAGTTAGGCGATTTCTTA
>CAKSIH010000052.1 GCA_934462705.1 uncultured Eubacteriales bacterium
GCTTTAGAAAATCTAGGTGGAGTGCCTAAGACACGGACGGTAAATAACAAAGCTTTATCAAGTGATATTTCATTGACAGCTAGTGATGTAGGGGCGGCCACATCAGCACAGGGTACTAAGGCAGATAGTGCACTTCAAGGGGTAAAGGTAAATGGAACGTTAGTAACACCGGATTCCAACAAAACTGTAAATATTGATGCGACATCAATAAGTGCTGCCACACCTGAACAAGGAGCCAAGGCTGATTCAGCGATTCAAGGAATACAGGGTAATGGAACAACAATTACACCAAACGCAAATAAAATTGTTAACATTACACCTTCAAATATCGGAGCAGCAGCGAGTAGTCATGGAAACCATGTTCCAACAATTCAAACAGCAAGCAACAAGATTTTTTTAAGAAATGACAACACATGGCAGACTATCACTCCGTCAAATATAGGTGCTGCTGCATCCAGTCATAATCACTCAGCAAGCAACATAACTTCAGGAACTCTTCCTATATCGAGAGGTGGAACAGGTGCTACTTCAGCAAGTTCGGCATTAAGCAATTTGGGAGTAACAATTTCATCAGGATCATGGACACCAACCATAGCTTCAAGGAATGGGACGAATCCAACATACTCAGTTTATTACAAATATGCAAGGTATTATAGAATCAATAATCTAGTATATATAACGTTTCACATGAAAGTAAATATTAGTAATCAGGGGACAGATTATGCGTGTGTTAAAGGGTTGCCGTTTACAGCCTCTAACAATATGAATAGTCAAAGTTTAGCACTACATGAATGTTATGGAGGAATAGATCAACGTCCGGCAACTGCGAATATTTGTGATTCAAGTTCAATAATATATCTGCAAAATTCAAGCGGTGAATGTGCTTTGCAATGGCGTACCGGGGATACTTGGGTTGGATTTTCTGGATGTTATATGAAGGCATAAAAATATATAAATAAAGGAGCAATAAACAATGATTAAACAAGAGATTTCGTTAGATGAATTAGATGTTTACAAAGTAAGTGTAGAAACAAAACAATTTGTAGATGTAGACGGTGTATTGTACCAAATTGGCACACCACACAGACGTGCGTACTCAAATAGTTCACAAGATAGGGTTTTAATTTCAGAGGAGTTAGCAGAACCTTATTTATCAGCAGTTATGGCCGTTTGGGGTGATGAACCTACAGTATTTCCCCCACCTGCGGTGGAGCATGTCGCGCATGGAGCTAAAACGCAGGAGTTAAATTAATCTCACGCGTTTAAATCAAGGTGTAAAAACTAGATTATTTAACATGGAGGAAATAATAAATGAATAAAAGAGGAATAGATGTAAGCACATGGCAAGAAAACATTGTCTGGAACAAAGTTAAGAATTCGGGTATAGAGTTCGCAATAATTCGCTCAGGCTGGGGATATTCTGGTGACGGAGAGATAGATAAATATTTCATTCAAAACATAAGAAACGCAAAAAACGCAGGGATTAAGGTTGGTGTATATCATTACAGTTATGCTACCTCAGTAGATAATGCGAAACAAGAAGCTAAATATTGTTTAGATATTGTAAAATCAGCTGGAGTTAAGCTAGATCTCC
>CAKSIH010000053.1 GCA_934462705.1 uncultured Eubacteriales bacterium
TATCAACCTTTTAATCCGTGGTTGACTACGGTTTGGTTTATTGGTATTATATAAATAAGTAATGTGGATTTGTATTTTTTAAACCTGTGGCTTTGACTACTTTTTGGAGGTTCTTACCACACCTTGTTTCTTAGTAATGATTAGTTAGATGAGTCTTTGAATTCGTATCTCGTACCAGGTTTTACGGAGCAAGCACTGTGGATAACACATTACAATTTTTACGAAAGGAATGTATTACCATGATTTTAGTCGGAATTGACATCGGTAAAAACAAACACACTTTTTCTATAGTTGATAAAGGAACCGGTGAAATACTTTCAAATCCCGCTATCTTTGATAACAATCTGGCAGGATTTTTGTATCTCATCAAAAAACTAAGAGGCTATGTTAAGTCGGAACTTCTTATAGGAATGGAAGATACCGGGCATTACCATTTAGCTCTGCTTAAATATCTTCTTGATAACAGATATACGGTTTCGCTCATCAATCCCACAACAACTGACCTTACAAGAAAAATTCAAGGCGGTATCGCCAAAAATGATACTCTTGATTCCATTACCATTTGCGATGTAATTTCATCCAATCGGCGTAAAAAACCATATCGCATTACTAAAGTAAATCGATTTGAACTTTATGAGCAGAAGCAATTAACCCGTCATCATCACGATCTGAAAGAAGAATTGAACATTTACAAAAACCGTCTTCAGAAATGCATTGATATTGTATTTCCTGAATTCAATTCATTGTTCAATTCTAAATACGGAATTGTTTACATGAGAGTTTTAAAAACTTTCTCTTCTGCCAACGCTATTGCAAATGCTGATATTCGCAGTATTCGCAAATGCTTTGAATTCAAAGGACGTGGAGGTCGAATTTCGCTTTCTGCCGAACAGCTTAAAATGTCCGCAAAAATTTCTGTCGGTATACCATCTGTCGCCGAAGAAATTCAAATACGTCACCTCGTATGCCAAATCGAATTGCTGGAGGAACAACTTTCTGAAATAGATAAAAGGATAGAAGAGTTCTCCATCAAAAACAACTCTACTATCCTTTCAATACCGGGCATTTCGCATTTTTCCGGCACTTCTATTATAGCAGAATTAGGAGACATTTGCAACTTCCAAAAATCATCTCAGATAATTAAATTTGCAGGTGTTGCTCCTTACCATTATGAATCCGGTCAGTTTACTGCACAGCATACGTCTATTACAAAGAAAGGCTCACGGTATTTGCGAAAAACTCTGTATCAGATTATTTTACCTGTAATCAACAACAACGAGGTTTTCCGTACTTATTACAACAAAAAATTAGCTGAGGGCAAAGGTCACAGATGTGCTCATGGACACTGTATCAGAAAACTCCTTAGAGTCATCTATCATCTTTTAACCACAGGGCAGCAATTCAACCCTGAATTTTTGGCATAAGCAAGACCTAATCTATTTTTTAAAAATTGGCTTTTTTTGAAGGCTTGTTTGCCATGCCACAAAATCCACAATTCTTTATATTTCAATGTTCATACTAAACTATATTTATTTTTCAAAAACTACTTGACTTTTATATAGTTAGCTCCAAAATGATAT
>CAKSIH010000054.1 GCA_934462705.1 uncultured Eubacteriales bacterium
ACCATTATGATGGCAAAAGCAGGCGGTGAACCGATGCAATCGGCGTTTTCCTATTCAGAGCTTGAAAAGTTGCTGGAGAAGCATGGGTTTCTGATCTATGAGCTGCTGACACCGGATGATATTCAAAGAGACATCATCGACAAGGCCGGGGCAGATATGAAAGCCTTTGAGCACGTCAATTACTGCCTTGCAGTCAGGAAGAATTAAAGTGGGAGATGGTGAAAATAGCAAAAGAGAGAAGATTTTCTCTTTGATTCGATGGAGGAAAGAGTGAAAAATAAAGTAGATTTTAGGGCGCACTTGTATAAGGGTTCATAAAACCCCATTTTTACAAGTATAGAAAGCAGAAAAATGTTAGTTATCGTTGCGTTTCACTAACTTAGAGCTATCGTAACCAAGGCTTTCAAGGTAAGCAAAAACATTGTTCTCATTCAGAACAACACGTTCTATATGATTCTGAGGGTTCATTAATTCCTCATAGTCAGTAGGGGTAAAAGGCTTCTTTTCCGAAACCATGTGATAAATACAAACCATCATCATTCTTGCAATGGCAATGATTGCCTTTTTATGTCCGCGTCGCTTTTTGATTCGACCATATTTGATTGCAAAATAAGGCTGTTTTTTACTCTTGATTGCAGCAAGAGCGCATTGAACCATCATCGGTTTCAGGTAATCGCCAGCTTTGGCAATTCGGACGGACTTTTTCTTTCCAGCGGATTCGTTGTTAGCAGGCGCAAGCCCACACCATGAGCATAAATGTTTTGCATCATCAAAAATGTTCATATCAACGCCTGTTTCTGCAAGAACAATCGTGGAGCTTAACTCTGTCATGCCGGGCATGGTACTGACAAACTCCACAAACTCGTAATAGGGTTTGATACGGACATAGAGTTCCACCTCAGTTTGGGTAATCATATCGTCAAGATATTCTAAATGTCCACGGGCAAGCTCTAGTTTTTTAGCCTGATCTGTTTCAATAGTGTAGCCTTTGATGGCTTCGATGATTTCATCAGACTTGGATTTAGCTCCTTTCTTTATGAGTTTGCGAACAGCTTTTTCATCCATGGAATCGGCAGTATGCTCCAACAGATAAGATATGATTTCAGTTGCTGTCTTGCCAAAAGGATCAGAAAGAACACTGGCAATGCCGACATTGGAAACGGTCATACAGTTCTGGATGCGGTTCTTCTCCGAAGATTTCATGCAGACCAACTTGAAACGGTATCTTGCAATTTCGCGGAGCTGGCGAAAATTTTTTGGAGGAATAAAGGAACATCTGACAAGATCAAATTTGTAGAGGTCAGCAATCCACTTGGAATCTTTTTTGTCGGTTTTCTTGCCTTTGATGGCTTTGACATATTTGGGATGCGTAAGGCAGACATCAATGTCATTTTCGAGATAATTAAAAATAGGAATCCAATACTTACCAGTGGATTCCATGCAGACGTGATAACAATTATTCTCGATCAGCCAGTCGTGAAACCTTTGGATATCCGAGTTGATGGTTGAAAAAGATTTTTGTATGTATTCGGATATCCCGTCCTTACTGGCAGTTACGAT
>CAKSIH010000055.1 GCA_934462705.1 uncultured Eubacteriales bacterium
TGCTCGTTACAGAGCTTTATGCGTTTAACTTGATTTGCGAGAATTTATTGGCGGAATTGTGCGGTGTTGCCTTAAGTCCAAATCAATATTATGTATGCTGTTCAAAGGAATTAACAGCTGAAAATAAATCTGAAATATACAATTATTTTTCAGATTATATGGCTTCGCCTGCTAACATCATAACGTTAATTGAGATTGATGATTTTCTTGCAAAGCCTGAAAATAAAGAGATCCTTATGAAGCATTTCAAGTTATGGCTTGATTCCACTAACATATTATCTGAAATATTTACGAGCAATATTTTCATTGACTGTGAGGCACTACTATACAACATTGAAGAAGAACAAAAACTGTTTGTTAAAACATCTGCATTTGATGAAGCCCTTCGTTGTCTTGAAAAAAATAATGCCCTGATAATTCTTGGTGATCCCGGAGTTGGCAAAACAACAATTTCTAAAATGCTGATATTACACTATTCCGCCTTAGGGTATAGAATTAGATATACATCTGATGTTACTGACCTTGCAGAATTGAAGAAATCTTTATCTGAAAGATCGGTTAAGGAAGTTATACTTCTTGATGATTGCTTCGGACAAGCTTATTTTGATATGAAGTCAACACAGGAAACTGAACTTCTGGCACTTATTAGATACATAAAAACCTGTAAAGAAAAAATTATTCTTATGAACTCACGAGTTACAATATATAATGATGTATCAAATCGTTCAACGGAACTCATATCTTCATTTAACAGTAATCAATGCAAGGTGTACAAACTTGATTTGAATCATATGCCGTTACTTGAAAAAGCCAAAATACTGTATAATCATATGTATTTCAATAATGTCCCTTATGAATACAGAGTAATAATTAAATCCGATAGAAATTATTGGAAGATTATTAAGCATGATAATTATAATCCACGAATTATAGAATATTTATGCAATCCTCAACTAATAAGCCGTATCCCGAAAGAACAGTATCTAAGTCATATTATTGAAACCTTAAATAATCCACAGAAGGTATGGCAAAACGAATACGAACAAAGATTAAGTAAAATTGATCGAATTCTGGTTACTACATTGTATTCGTTAAGCAATAATTTTGCAAGACTTGATTTAGTAAAAAATTGTTTCAATCATAGGATAAAATCATTACCTGACATCGATACGAGTATTAATCAATTTGAAAAGTCACTTAATAGATTATTAGACTCTTTTATAAAGATTACAGATGTTTATGGTATTAAGATGATATCAACAGCTAATCCATCTATAAATGATTTTTTATCTTATTATTTGGAACAAAATACTCCTGAAATGGAAGAATTGATAGAAACTTGCACGAGCGTTCAGCAAATGAAGAGGCTTCTCTCTGATGAAGAATATAAAACAAAACTTTCAAATCTTTTTTATGACAAAAGCATATTGAATTTCTTTTTTGACGACTATGATCAAAAAACTGCGTTTATCACATACTATGTTGCATCAAACCAAATAAAAGACTTATCATTTAAGCCATATATATCAGACTATTTATATAATCTTAATCAAGTTA
>CAKSIH010000056.1 GCA_934462705.1 uncultured Eubacteriales bacterium
TGCGGATATGGCGGAATTGGCAGACGCGTATGGTTCAGGTCCATATGAAAGCAATTTCATGCAGGTTCAAGTCCTGTTATCCGCACCATGCTGGATAACCATTAGGGACTTAGTTTTCTTGTGGTTATCCTTTTTTTGAAGAGTGTAATTGTTTTAAGCAATTCGCTCTTCTTTTTTCGCCCAAAATTCTTTATAAGGCTTTTTTGCTCATGTTTTGACATTTTGGGAATTTCTATATGTCCTATCATTTTATAATAAATCTCTATCTTTTGAACTTTTTCTCCACAAACTTCTTCTCTATGATGAACAACGATTTTGTCAATGAACTCTTGTAAAATATCGAGCGTTAATTCCTCTATCTCAGAATATTTTCTGACAATTTTAAGAAATCCATCGGCGTTAAGTTCATGCTTTTTCTCTTTGGTAACTATCCTTTTCATATTTTTAATTTGAGCCTTAAGTTCAAATTGCTCACTTTCGTATTTTTCAGATAGTTTCAAAAATCGGTCTTCTGAAAGATTGCCTAAGATTTTCTCTTCAAAGACTTTTTCGCATAAGGTATCAAGTTCTTTATCTCGAACAAGCATTTTATTTAACGCTTCGAGATTTTTCTTCTGTGTTGCCTGAATTTGCTTGTAGTTTTCGTCAACAACTATTTTTACAAACTCATCTTCAAACTCGGTTGCAAACTGAACAATATTGGAAATATCATTTCTGATTAAGTAATCCAATACATCGACTCTGACATGATGTGTCTTTTTACAAAGACCATTGCCTGCTCGATTATTTTTACACGAGAAGTAATGATTGTCTGGGTTATCGTGGGTATATTTGTAATTTAGATTGGCTCCACAATCTGAACACCTCAAAAATCCTGCAAACATATTTTTGGGAATACATTTTTGTTTTCGACATTTGGTGTCTCCAAAAGATTTTTGAATTTCCTCAAAAAGTTCTCGGCTGATTATAGGTTCGTGAACATCTTTATGAATCTGCCAATTTTCACTGGCATTATCAATTCTGTTTTTAAGTTTAAAGGATTTGCTGTAAGTCTTGAAATTGACAACATCACCCACATAGGACTGGTTTGTTAAGATTCTTTGTATCATTCCGTGATTCCAGAGATATTCATTCAGCGGAGGTTTAGCAGTAGGTTTGATGATACCCTTCTTTGCGGCATAGACCGATGGAATATAGACTTTTTGCTTTTTTAGAATCTTAGCAATCTTGTTCATACTTTCGCCCTGTTTTCTCAGTTCGAAGATGTAACGGACTGTCTGAGCGCCTTCTTCATCAACCACCCAACGCTTTTTATCCATTTCATCATATGTATAACCGAGTGGAGGTCTACCTATTGCATAGCCCTGACTGTTTTTGATTTTTAGCGTTGACCGCTTTTTGCGGCTCATGTCTTTTGCATACCATTCATTCATAATGTTCCTGAATGGCGTAAAATCATCTTCGCCTTTGTCGCTGTCAACTCCGTCATTTACTGCTATTAACCGAACGTCATGCATTGGTAAAATAGTTTCGGTAAGTTGTCCAAC
>CAKSIH010000057.1 GCA_934462705.1 uncultured Eubacteriales bacterium
TTCCCATGAGCAATCGTCAAATTCGGGGGTAACTGCATCATTTTCGCTTATTCCCAGATCATATATCTTGGCAAAGCGCCATCCGTTGTTAAGTTCTATTTCAGTTCGCATAAATATTTTCCCTTAAATTATAATTACTGTATGTTGTTTGTCTTTCGGATTTATTTCATTATACCCTAAATTAAAAATGTAGTCAAGAGAGGACAATACTAATAAATACGCTGTGGTGCAGCATTTTATCAGTCATAATTTTATGTTCCCAAGAATGAATATTATGAAGATAATGGGAAAACATTTTTTGTGTTCAGATTTGAAAATACCTGTAAGTTCATTGATGCTTCTACATGTTAAACACTGTATGTAAATTTTTATTTTGCATATGGTATTTGTTTCTTGATATATAAAGAAACTTTTATGTAGTGCTTTTTTTAGTTGTTTAGATTGCCAAGTTTGTTGCTGTGCCGCATAAATCCTTTCGGAGCTTTTCGGGGACAGCCGCTGTACGCCCAAGCCTTAATATCGGCAGGAGTACCGACAATATATGTTTCCGTATCTTCCGTAAAATCAACAATTATGCCAACCGAAGCAATATCTGCACAGCACTCAAACAGATCTATCATAACAAATACATCCCTTTCGGAAAAAAACGAATGAAATCAGACAAACAAATTTTATAGATTTATTATATCACAATTTGAACGTTTCGTCAACGTTTAGTACGGAATTATCTTCGTTTGCTCGATGTTTGCACGCAAGGGTGTAATGGTTATAGAAATGCAAAAAAGGAGCGTGAGTTTTTGGCTCACGCTCCCCGATAAGCCCGGAATAGCTTTAAACTTTTTTCAATGTTCTTTAAGTAATCGTTCCATTTTGTAACGCTTGACAACTGCTCCGTTTGACATTTTCTGTTCAATCATAGCAGTTACCTCAAAACCACACTTTGTATAGCATTGTTGAGCTTGCATATTGCTTTGGTCTGTATAAAGTCCAATAGAAACATATCCTTGTAGCTTTAAATTTTCTATAAGATTGTTTATGACATACTGACCTATGCCACTATTTTGATATTTGGGAAGCAAAGCTATCATTTTTATATATGCTTTTTTCTCATTGGTGGATAGACCGTTTATTCCCAACCAACCGATGGGCATAGAATCATCAAAGATAATAAAATCTTCTTCGTCGGCATCCTGCTCCCATTCAGAGATAGCGTCAGTCCAAACCTCAATTGTTGTAGGAACTTCATTCAAAGAAGTAATGACAGATTCATTATTCATAAGTTCTTGAAGAAATTGAGAATCTCCTTCATTCACTTTAATAATCTTAATATTTTTCATTTCTATTTCTCCTTGCACAATTCCGATTTGGTCGAGCAGTTTATCTACCTAAGGCAACACCGCACAATTCCGCCAATAAATTCTCGCAAGTCAAGTTAAACGTATAAAGCTCAGTAACGAGCATACTGCCTCTGTAAATCTGCTTGCAGGCGCACTTTATCAAGCCGTCAGAGATTTTCTGTCAGCCAGA